>JAZULT010000022.1:0-43162 GCA_045603225.1 Clostridia bacterium
TTTCAATGATAAAGCCTGCCATATTCACAGGGTCTTTTGCAGATGAATACGGCGGTGCATAGGAAAGCTCAAGGTCTTTTAGCTTGTCCGCTGTAAGTCCTGCAAAAATTGCAGTGGCAATTACATCAATTCTTTTTTCAACACCATCATAGCCTACACATTGTGCACCAAGGATTTTATAGGTTTCCTTTTCAAATATAATCTTTAAGGTCATAACCGTTGCTCCCGGGTAGTATCCTGCATGCGAAAGGGGCGAAAGAATGACTTTTTCGTAAGCGACATTGCTTAATTTAAGCTGAGTTTCAGTCATTCCTGTTGATGCAACTGTCATATCAAAAAGTTTAATAACCGATGCACCTTGTGTACCTTTATAAGTGCTGTGAATTCCGCAAATATTATCTGCCGCAATTCGCCCTTGCTTATTGGCAGGACCTGCTAAGGTTATAACTGCCTTATCTTTTGAAATAAAGTTTTCCACCTCTACCGCATCACCAACTGCATAAATGTCCTCGTCCGAGGTTTGCAAATTGTCAGAAACTACAATTGCACCTTTTACACCCAATGCGAGACCCGAATCCTTTGCAAGTGTATTTTCAGGCGTAACACCAACAGATACAATTACCATATCGGCAGGAATCTCCTGACAATCGGTAACAACTATGTCATTCTCAATACTTTTCACATTTGCATTTAAAAGAATATTAATACCCTTTGTCCGTAAATTTGTGTGAATAAATGATGCAATATCAGAATCTACTGTATTTAAAAGATGGTCTCCTTTTTGAATAACAGTAACTTCCATACTACGGTTTTTAAGATTTTCCGCCATCTCAAGTCCTATAAATCCACCACCGATGATAACAGCTGTCTTAACCGGATTACTATCTGTAAACTCACGGATTTTGAGTGTATCCTCAACCGTGCGAAGTGTGAAAATATTACTGCAGGTGCCCTTACAAAAATCAGGCATAACAGGCTTTGCACCGGGAGATAAAATAAGTTTGTCATAGCTTTCTTCAAACACTTTTTCACTTATTTTATCCAAAACTGTAACAGTTTTTCTTTCACGGTTTATTTTGGTTACCTCATGAAGAGTTCTTACATCAATTTTAAATCTCGACCAAAATCCTTGGGGTGTCTGCAAAAACAAGTCCTCTTTATCATCGATTTCTCCTCCGATATAGTAAGGGAGTCCACAGTTTGCATAAGAAACATGCCCGCTTCTCTCAAATATGATTATTTCTGCATTTTCATCTAGTCTTCTGATTCTTGCTGCAGCCGTAGCTCCGCCTGCAACTCCTCCAACGATAACTATCTTCATTTTTATACCTCCGTTATTTCTTTTAATGCCTTCTTAAATCGGAATGTAAAGAGTATTGCTGTAAATGTAACTGCGATAATATCAGCTACAGGTTCTGCCATATATACCGCCTTTGTTTTGTCTGCCAAAAGGTTTGGCATAATGTAAATCAGCGGAAGGAGCAACACAAACTTTCTTACAACAGCAACCACAATGGAATTTGCCGCTTTTCCGAGGGAAGTAAATGTCATCTGGCAGGCAATCTGAATACCAAAGAGTCCAAGTCCGCCAAGATAAATTCTCAGCATCGGAGATGCAAACCGTGCAAGAGATGCATCCGATGTAAATATCTTAACAAAAACCCCGGGTGCTATCATAACCGCCGCCCAGAGTGCTATGGAATATGTTAAACAAGTGATTAACAGCAAACGGAAGGTTTTCTTAACTCTGCCAACATTTTTTGCCCCAAAATTATAGCTTGTAATCGGCTGAGCGCCTTGCGCAATTCCCTGCAAAGGTAACATTGCAAACTGCATAACGCTTGTCATAATGGTCATAGCACCGACTGCAATATCTCCGCCGTATTTAAGGAGCGAAGAATTAAAGCAAACGGAAATCACGCTCTCGCTTGACTGCATAACAAATGCCGCCGTTCCGAGTGCAATGCAAGGCAAAATAATGTCTGCCCGAAGTTTTAAGTTTTCTTTTTTTAATTTGAGTTGTGTCTTCTTACCGCAAAGGAAAGAGACAATCCATACACAGGAAAGCATCTGCGAAATAATGGTTGCGAGTGCCGCACCTTTTACGCCCATACCAAATCCAAAAATGAATATGGGGTCAAGCACAATATTGCACACCGCACCGATAATTACAGAAACCATTGATATAGTAGTAAAGCCTTGTGCCGTGATAAATGTATTCATACCCAGAGTCATCTGCACAAACAGAGTTCCAATAGCATAAATGCTCATATAATCGGTTGCATAGCCGATTGTGTTTTCGCTTGCGCCAAAGGCAAGAAGCAAATCCTTATTCCAGATAAACAAAACAGCCGTCAAAATAATTGAAACAACAACCTGCAAACTAAAGCAGTTGCCAAGCGTCTTTTCGGCAGACTCGTTATCCTTTTCGCCCATAAATATAGATGCTCTCGGTGCACCTCCTGAGCTTACAAGAGCTGCAAAAGCCGCAACAAGCATAATTAAGGGCATACACAAACCAACCCCGGTAAGCGCCATACTTCCGTCGCCGGGCATATGACCTATGTATATGCGGTCAACTATATTGTAAAGCATATTGATAAGCTGTGCAACAACCGTCGGAATCGATAATCTGAACAAGAGCTTACCGATAGGTTCAATGGCTAAAAATTCTTTTTTGTTATCCATTTTTAAAACACCTTATTTTCGTATATAATTCATCAGTGCTGTCCATAACCGGCGGCTTATCTTCGGCATTGGCAATCATAGAAGAAACACTTCATTGTCGAAGGCAACTTCATTAGCACATGCGACTTAATGTTCCTAAGAAACGCCTGATGAAAAAGACGGTAGGTTTTGATAAAAACCCACCGTCTTACATGGAGGAGAGAGTGGGATTCGAACCCACGGACGCTCGCACGTCACCGGTTTTCAAGACCGGCTCTTTCAACCGCTCAGACATCTCTCCGAAACTGACAAGAAATATTATAACATATAATTTTATTCTTGTCAAGTGTTTTTTTAATTTTTTTTCAAAAAAAATTTTAAACCTTAGATTTTAGTCATCTGTATCAATTTCCCATGATACAATTTCTCCGTTTTCGGCATTAATGTCAATATCATATTCAGTTCTGTCTTTTCTGAACGCTATTTCATATTTCCATATGCCGTCATCTTTTTCAAGGTCTACCCTGTCAAAAAAAACTCCGTCAGCGGTAATCTCTGCTTTATTAAGAGCGATTTGTTTTGCTTCCTCCTCCGAAATAATGTTCTCTGCGGATTGTGAAGATTCCGGCGGCAGTGAGTTATAATCGGATATTTCTGAAATTTCTTCAGCAATATCACCTTTTGCCTCGTTTATCTCCGATTTGATTTCATGTTTAATGAAATTTCCGAAAGGACTTATGAACATTCCGATTAATATGCATAATACGGCCAATAAAATAACAGTTACAATTAATATAGGTTTTTTCATAGTATAAACATCTCCTTTTTTATGTGTTTTATGCGAAAAGAGACCAGACACCGTCCAACCTCCGCATAATATGTATTATCAGAAATATCTCTTTATTTCTGCTTTCTAATTTTATTTATGTATTGCCATTTTTTATCACTGTAATATGGCCATTTAATCTTAACGAATGCCAAAAGACCAATAACCCATACCGCCATTATTACAAGCAAAATCATTATTCCGGAAAACATCTTATCTGTATCGGAATAATCAAATCCTGATGGCGGATTGACCATACAAAATAATCCTATAATACAGAGCAGGATTATTGGGATAACCACTATAAGCTGGAGTGTAAGTGCCACTTTTCCTACCTTTATAATGGTGTCTTTTTGCTTTTCTGTTAATTCATTAACCTGATTTTCAATTGTTTTTGGTACTTTATTCATTTTTTTGCTCCTTTAATATAATTAACTGTATTACATCAACTTCATGTATTCATCTAACTGTACTTCTTCTAATTCTGCAACAAAATTAGCAAAAACAGTTAAATCTCCGCCTGTTGCATATTGCTCAAGTGCATTATAGTAATCCAGTCTATTTTCTTTAGCAACAGAAATGGGTAAATATCCGTTAAGTAAAAGCTGATAATTCATAATCAATCTGCTTGCTCTGCCGTTCCCGTCAACAAATGGATGAATTCGTACGAATTCAGCATGTGTCCATGCAGCAAGTTCTATGGGATTAAATTCCTTTTCTTTTATTTTTAAGTCCTCATAGAAATTTTTAATCTGCATATACATTTCGTTTCCGGCAGGAGGAGTAAAACCTGCACCGCTTATACGAACTTCTTCATTTCTGTATATTCCACCAACTATTATATTTTGTGTAAGTATCGCATGCAAATCCTTAACAATATTTTCATCCAAGGTTTTCTTTTCAGCAATACATTTTTTTACATATTCATATGCTTTTTTATGATTAATAACCTCGTATATTTCGCGAAGCTCTTTTCCGCCTATTGCAACCCCGTCTTCCAAAACAACTTTTGTTTCCATGAGTGTCAGAGTATTTCCTTCAATAGCAGTTGAATTGTGAGTAAAAGTAAGTTCAAAATCCTTTTCGTAGGAAGATAAAGTAATCGGACTTATCTTATGCTTGTTTTGTTCGTACTTAAGTTTCTTTTCTTGTATTCTCTCAAAGTTCATATTACTTTTCCTCCTTTACAAATTCACACATATCGTAATTATTATATCACAATAAATATATAAATTCAATACATTTTCGCAAAATTTTAAGAAAGTCAAATAAATATTACATGACATATATTATTTGAAATATCTGTTAAGAAGACCTTCCAAACCTCTGCCGTGCCGAGCTTCACAATGGGACTTACTCACAGAACCCTTGATTTTACTGGATTTCTGCATTTTTTCTCTCATTTTGCCCAGCGACTGCCCGCTATTTTCTTGTATTCGCCATATTACTATTACATGTATTCTTTCCAGTTTGTTTCATTCATATCTTTATATTGCTCGTATACTTCTTCTGAAATATTTTTTGCTATATCTTTTAACTGCTCAAAAGAAATTTCATTATATGATATTTCAGAAAATATTCCAACTTCTCGACGAACACATCTGTCATATTCAATGCATGGCTTTCCTAAAACAGTTTCTATACAAATACTTATCGTGCATTCATATGGTATTTCTTCTTTGATAAAAAGCACTTTAATGTTCCTTGCTTTTGAATTCTTTGAATGTTCCGAAATTGAATATTTTTCAGCACAGTTTTTGCAATAATTGAAACATGCATTTGAAACTGCATCCGCCTTATCAACGTCTATACCACATGAAAAACAACTCACATTTTCTTTTGTTCTGTACTTATGGGGATTCATAGCGCAATCAATACACAGACCATTTTTATGTAAATACTTTGTATTTAATTCTCTTTTACAATTTGAACAAAAAAATGTTCCCATTTGTTTTCTCCTATATGTTATGATACTTATAATATATCACATATGCCACAAAAAAACAATACCTACTGTCAAAAAACAGCAGGCATTGTAAAAATCATCTTATCCAAAATATCTCTTAAGGAGTCCTTCAAAGCCTTTCCCGTGGCGAGCTTCACAATGGGACTTCCTCACAGAACCCTTGATTTTACTGGGTTTCTGCAATTTTTCTCTCATTTTGCCCACCAATTGCCCACCATTTTCTTGTGTTCACTTTTATACTTTTTTCACTAAAATTTACTTCTTCCGATTTCTTCTGTCGATATTTCTTTTTTTTCAGAATCTGAAATTACAGGAAAAAACTTATCCTGTGATGTCATCATGATTACAATGCTCACCAAAATTCCTATTCCCATAATCCCATTTAATATTACATCAAATCTATCTAAAAACAACGCTAATATTCCGCAAAGTGTTGAAAAAACAAATAATAAACCAGTCACTATTTCTCTTATTGGTTTCTTCTTCTTTGCATTTCTTATTTGTTCCAGTTGTTTTTCAGTTAAATAAAATGTATCTGTTTCTTTCACATAATCACCCCACTGTATGTTGGTGTAATTATTATACCACATTATTCTAAAAAAATCAATACCTGCTGTCAAAAAAACAGCAGGTATTGTAAAAATCATCTTATTTAGAAATATCTCTTAAGAAGTCCTTCAAGACCTTTGCCGTGACGAGCTTCACAATGGGACTTCCTCACAGAAACCCAGTAAAATCAAGGGTTCTGTGATTTTCAATCTCATTTTGCCCACCTTTTCTTTGTGCCCACCATATTACTATTATATGTATTCTTTCCAGTTTGTTTCATTCATATCTTTATACTTTTTAATCTGTTCAGAAGAAAATCTTTCTCCTATTAATTTGAATCTTTCATAATCAACATATTGTAAGTATATAGCCCCCATCTTACTTAATAAAATTGTTCCCATTCTTCTATCAATGCAGAAATATGATTTTTCCTTATCAGAATCGTGGTATTTGAATTCAAAAAGTACAATTTTATCTTCATCAAGATGCGGTATGGTATTTTTCCAGTTTTCATCGTTTACATTTTTATATAATTTAAACAGATTATCTGAAATGATTTTGGCATAATCCTTCAATGAAGAAAAAGTAATCGGGGTTTTCTTCTCAATAGAATCATATCCTCCGCCTTTCCAAACCAATTCACCCTCATGAATATATAATACACCATTCTCGACATTTAATTTTACTCGCTTGAATTTATCAGCACCATAATTTCCTAATTCAAATAAATTTATGTGTTCCATATTGTTTCTCCTGTTAATATCTCTTTTTTCATTATACCACACCATTTGAAAAAAACAATACCTGCCGCACAAAAACAGCAGGTACTGAAAAATCATCTTAATACGAGTTAAGCAAGTATCAAGGTTCTCCGAAACATAGAAATCTTTGATTTCGTGATGTTTCGTGAGGTCCTTATTTAAAATATCTCTTCAAAAGTCCTTCTAAACCTCTACCGTGGCGAGCTTCGTCTCTTGCCATTTCATGAACTGTATCATGAATTGCATCAAGTCCGTTTTTCTTAGCGCATGAAGCAAGATCGAATTTACCCTGAGTTGCACCATATTCGCAGTCAACTCTCCATTTAAGGTTATCCTTTGTTGTTGCTTTCATGTTAGGCTCTAAATCTTCACCGAGAAGCTCTGCAAATTTAGCAGCATGCTCAGCTTCTTCATAAGCTGCTTTTTCCCAGTAGAGACCAACTTCCGGATAGCCTTCACGGTGTGCAATTCTTGCCATGCACAGATACATACCGACTTCAGCACATTCACCATTGAAGTTTGCCATGAGCTGTTCAAAGATAAACTTCTTATCTTCTTCGCTGATATCAGGATTATTTTTTACTGTTTTGCCGTATACACCGTATTCGTGCTCAGCTGCAAGAGCAGCACCTTCAACCATTTCATTGAACTTTTCAGCAGGAACCTTGCATACGGGGCAATTAGCCGGGGGAGCATCTCCCTCATGAACATAACCACAAACTGAACATACATACTTTTTCATAACAAAAACCTCCATAAATTTTAATTTTTACAATTTTTACATTTTCCGAAGAAAATAAGAGAATGAGTATCAACGTCAAATCCTGTCTTATTACTTATCTCATCATTCAGACCGGTAAATGGCGATGTTTGAATGTCGTATACATTGCCGCAGGACTTACAGGCAAAGTGATAATGAAGAGAAACATCTCCGTCATAATGCTCCGAGCCTGTCCCTGCATCTATTGCCAGAATCAGATTCTGCTCGGTGAGCTGTTTGAGATTTCTGTACACAGTTGCAAGACTGACATTTGGGAATACTTTCCTAAGTTCATCGTATAACCGGTCAGCTGTAGGATGAGTATCAGTATTCTGAAGGATTTGCATTAAAGCTTCTCTCTGTCTGGAATACCTGGTAATCATGTTAGTATCCTCATTTCTTTTTTCTTATCAATAACGATAATCATTATCGTTAATTTAATTATATCATAAATTATTCAAATGTCAACAAAAAAATTTAAAGTTGTATAATATGCACTTAAAAACGCAATCTAACAGAATCTGATTTGTTTAAAGCACATAATAAATGCCCCGATATATGAAAAACCTCTGAAAAGCTTTTACACTTCGTCAGAGGTTTTTTCTTTTATAGAGTACCAAATATTCTGTCTCCCGCATCTCCGAGGCCGGGGAGAATATAGCATTTTTCGTTAAGGCCTTCGTCAACATTAGCGCAGTAAATTTCTACATCCGGATGAGCTTTTGACAAAGCATCAACACCTTCCGGTGCAGCTATAAGGCACAAGAATTTAATATGCTTTCCGCCATACGATTTTATCTGACGGATTGCATCTATTGCCGAACCGCCTGTTGCAAGCATCGGGTCTACTACAACTATGAGCCTATCTTCAATATCGGGCGGAAGCTTGCAATAGTATTCCTGAGGCTGCATTGTTTCCTCGTCACGGTACATTCCTATATGTCCTACTTTTGCGGCAGGTACAAGACTCAGAAGACCGTTTACCATACCGAGACCGGCACGGAGAATAGGAACAACTGCAAGTTTCTTTCCTTTTATCATTTTTTGTTTTGTTTTCTTCATTGGTGTTTCTATTTCTACCTCTTCAAGAGGCAAATCACGCAGTGCTTCAAAACACATAAGCATGGTTATTTCTTCTACCAATTCGCGAAATTCTTTATTATTCGTTGATTTCTGGCGAAGAATTGTAGTTTTATGCTGAATAAGAGGGTGATCAAATACAGTGACTTTTTCCATAATGTTATTCTCCTTTATTCCTGGTCAGATGCTTTTGATACTATTATATTTACAATTATACCGAGAATTAATGCACATGCAATAGATGTGATTGTGACCTTTCCTATATTAAGTGTAAGTCCACCTATACCCGCAATAAGAACTGTAGATACAACAAAGAGGTTTTTGTTAAGGTTAAGATTTACCTTCTGAATCATTTTCAGACCTGAAACCGCAATAAATCCATATAAAGCCATACATACACCGCCCATAACGCATGATGGTATAGTGTTTACGAATGCGACAAACGGTGAGATGAACGAAATGAGAATTGCAAGTATGCCTGTTGTAATTATTGTTGATACTGATGCGTTTTTAGTAATTGCTACACATCCTACCGATTCACCGTATGTTGTATTCGGGCATCCACCGAAGAATGCGCCGATCATAGAACCTATACCGTCACCGAGAAGAGTTCTGTGAAGTCCCGGTTTTTCGAGAAGATCTTCTTCTATAATAGAAGAAATATTTTTATGGTCAGCAATATGCTCTGCAAATACAACAAATGCTACAGGGATATATGCTACTGCGATAGTTCCTATATATGCTGCATTAAGTTCTTTTAATCCGTCTGCTACTGAAAGGAAAGTAAAATCAGGAACTGAGAAAAATGAACTTATTGTAATGCCGTTTGCGAAAAGTGCTGTCAGCGGTTCGATATTAAGAATTTTTATTGCGTCTACGTTTGCAGCGTATCCGATAACAGTGAAAATTGCTGATAATGCGTATCCGCCGAGGATGCCGAAAATGAACGGGATAAGCTTTCCGAGTTTTTTACCGTATGTTGAACAGATTATTGTTATAATTAAAGTAACAACACCGCAAAGAACTGTTGCAAGAGGAGAAGCTGTAATTTCGGGAACACTTCCTTTGGAAATATCGCCTATAGCGTTTCCTGCAAGACTGAGACCTATAATTGCAACCGTAGGGCCTATAACTGTTACAGGCATGAGCTTGTCAATCCATTTTACGCCTGCAAATTTTACTACAGCGGAAATGATTACATATACCATGCCGGCAAAGAATGCACCGATAATCAGACCGAGATAACCGAGCGACATGGATGCTGCACCGGCAAAAGCGGCTATCATTGAAGAGATAAACGCAAAAGATGAACCCAGGAATACCGGGCATTTACGTTTTGTAAAGAAGATGTATACAAGAGTTCCAACCCCTGCGCCAAAAAGGGCTGCTGCAGAGTCCATTGAGGTTCCGCATGTCTGATTGATTATGACCGGAACAACGAGTGTTGCTGTCATAATAGCAAGAAGCTGTTGTATTGCGAAAACAATCAGCTGTGCAAATTTGGGTTTGTCGTCTACTTTGTAAATTAGTTTCATTGGAATTTCCTCCTAAAGTTAAAATATATTCATTAGAAATATATCACATAATTGATGATTTGTCAATATAAGTCGAAGATTTCCGTCATCCAAAAATTAATAGCTGTTTTTGGTGGTTTTGCCAGCCTAAGCGGCCAACACCAAAGACGCCTTTAGTATTGGTCGTTAAGGCTAGCCTTAACGACCAATGCTAAAGGCGGTTTAAAAATATAAATTCTCGCTCCGCCTGTGTTAAAATCCTCGCGAATACGAGAGTATTCCCTGTGTTTTTGCCTTGCCGGAACAAAAATTTATTATTTTTAAACTCTGCGACCTGAAACGGATGGAATTTCAGACATATTTTAGTGCGGAGGATGAAGGAATGCTTTCGCCTTTCAAAGACGACAAGCTGAAAGATGGCGGAATTACGCTGTTTCAGGCGCCTTTAGTATTTGTCGTTAAGGCTAACTTTCAGTTTCATCATTTTTCGAATATGATAAACGCCTGTATTCTGAGGGTGTCAGACCAACAATTTTTTTAAATGTGGCTGTGAATGAGTTTCTGTTATTAAATCCTACTTCGGTATAAATTTCATTTATATTTTTTGAAGATTCGGTCAGAAGCTCTTTGGCCTTGTTTACTCTGAGATTTGACAGATATGCAAGGAACGTAACGCCAAGATGTGTTTTTATAAGCTTTGACAGATATTTAGGAGTTGTACCGAATGTTTCTGCAAGATTATCGAGGAACAGCTCATCTTTGTAATTATCTTCTATATAATTAATAATAGCATTTATATCAACCTTTGCACTTGTCACAGGACTCTGTTCCGAAATTTTTTCTATAAGACTTCCTATATAATCTCTTGCGTTTATTATAGAGAATGATACAGCTTCCGAAATCAGTGCATAGTCTCCGACGTTTTCTGTGTCGTACTCTATATGTTTTATTTGCAGTATTTTAAAAATTATACCTATAATCTGTGCGTGCATCTGCATGATTGAGGAATCCGGTACTCCTTTTTTTACATTGTCATCCGTAATCCGGTCAATTAATTCTGATGCAAGCTCTGTTTTTCCTGTAAGTAAAAGATTTGACAGGTTTTCTTCATCCGAAACCTTGAAAATATATGTCGGAACTGAGTCGGAAGATGTTTTTTCGAGATTTACCAATGTATGTGCATCTTTTAAATCGACGGAGCGAAGTGCCTTGTGATGTGATACTTTTAATCCTTTTAAATCTTTGTGTATACCGCCTATACCAAAGCTTATACTTATATAAATACTGTCGTATTCAAGAAGGTCTTTTATATATGAAACGGTATTGTTTATTTCCTCTTCTGATTCCTTTCCCGGAAGATTCAGAAGAAGATACAGTGTGTTTGTTTTACTCGGCAATACAAAAGTATTGAATTTTTCTCCGAAGCAAGGCTGTATAATATTGTACAATCCGTTTATGATTGAATTGTAGTCAACTGCATTATATGAATCGTAAAACTCGTCTGAAAGACGTAGATTAACGATTATCGAACAGAAGTAGTCGTGTTTGAAATCAACAAGATTTTCACTTCTTACTTCATCAAGATGCGGAACTGACGAATCCTCTTCCGAGTTGAGCAGATTTATTATAAGATGCTCCTGAGAATACGGAAGGGTTGATGTTAAATTCTGAGGTGTGGAATTTTTTGCAAGCTCGGCAAGGTCGGTAATCGAATCCCTTAACTGCTTGATTAAGTCCTGCTCGCCTTTTTCTGCAGGAAACATAGATGCAAGATTTTTTATCGGACTATATATTCTTTTTGTACTTATATATGCAGCGAATATAAGTATCAGTATTGCTACTAAGAATAACAATACAGAACTCAGGACAATTGGTTTTATACCTTCATTTATTTTGTTTTGAGGAAGTATTGCAACATATGTATATCCAAGAATTGAATAGTTCGGGGAATAAGTCGTAACAAAACTCTTTTCTCCATTTATTGTATAATCGAACGTTTGTTTTTTGTCTGAATAAATATGGGTAAAAAAGTCATTACTGAATTTTGTGTTAAATCCCGGTGAATTTGTGTAAAATGTCTTTTTATAGCGATTGATTATACCCATAACTACATCTTTGGAGATTCCGTCACTCTGAACGGATTCCAGAAGCTTATCAAGGTTTATATTTACAATTACAAGATTATGTATATGGGTGTTGTTTATTTTTGAAAAAACCAGAGGCAGAATAAGCTTCTTATTGGCACTGTAATCAGTATACACATTTGTTGGTGCAAGATATCTTTTTTCCTGAGTTGAACGGTATTCGTGCCAGTATCCGTATCCGTAGTCTGAATATTTGTAGTTATTGGTCAGAAAATCCGGCATATAATAAATCCCGTCTTTTGTAATAATATTCCTCTCGACAGAACGGTCGAGAATGAAAATACTGTCTATAAGATCATTATTTTTTTTGATTTCCGTAAGTTTGTCACGTACTGCATTGATTGCGTTCGGATCGTTTGTCCTTCCTGTTACAACATCCATAAAATTTGAATTGTCTTCAAGTGTTGGTATGGGCTGAGCAATATTTTGCAGAGCCATTTCGCAATTTGTGTACATATGGGATAAGTACGATGAATAATTATCCTTTAACATTTTTTTGTAATTTGCAGTCGAATATAAAATATTTATGATTAAGAAAACCATCATAAGTATGACAGGTATTAAAACATACGAAAAAAATCTTAAAAAAGTATTGTTTTTTGTGTTTTTAAAAAATTTCATGTCACCCTCCAAGATTTTCGCCTAATAAGTTTTTTATAGTAATAGAATAGCACAGATTTTCGTTTTTGTCAAGGAAAATCGTCCTCATTTCCGACATATCAGAGAAAAAGTTTGCATAGGTAGAAAAGTCGTGCATATAATGGTGGATATTTTGTGCAAAAAAATAAATCATTATATTTACAAAAAATTAATAATATATTATAATAATTACAGAATCCCGGGAACGGGAAAATAAAAATTATAAAGGAGAGAGAGTTTATGAATCTCAAAAAAGTATTAGCCACAGGTCTTGCTATGGCAACTGCAATTGGTTGTCTGACAGCTTGCGGCGGAACAAAAACTGCCGGATTAGGATCAAACATTTCTAAAGAGGCAAAACAGGCCGTTAAGGATGGAAAGGTTGTCATTTCAATTTGTGCATGGCCGGCAAAGGATGCTAAAAACTATGAAAAAATGGAGCAGACTCGTAAAGAGTTCATGGAAAAGTATCCTGATATTTATGTAGAAGGCGATCCGTACAACTTCGGTCTCAACACATTCACAGCTGTTGCATCAGGTGGAGAATTGCCTACAATGTACAACACGTGGTATACACAGATTGAAAGCATTATCAATAACGGATATGCCGCAGACATCACAGAAGCTCTTGAAAAAGCTGAATTCAGAGAATACATGAGCGAAGATCTTCTTCAGTATACATCAGATGAAAACGGTAAGATTTACGCTTTCACAACTGATGCATACAACCAGGGATTATATATTAATAAGAAGTTATTTAAAGAAGCAGGTCTCGTAAATGAAGACGGAAGCATTAAGGTTCCTGAGACATACGAAGACATTCTTGAGTTCTCAAAGACTATAAGAGAAAAGACAGGTAAAGCCGGTTTTGCATTCCCGAATGCAGATAACTGCGGCGGCTGGAACTTTATAAACGTTGCTTGGTCATACGGTGCAAACTTTGTTGAAAAAGGCGAAGACGGCAAGTATACTGCAGCATTTGAAACACCGGAAATGAAAGCAGCTCTTCAGTGGTATGCTGATATGAAGAAGGCTGATGCATTCCCGACAGGCGTAAGCACAATCGGTCAGGAAAAGATGAAAGAAATCTTTGCTACTCATCAGGCAGCTATGATGTTCTCAAATCCGCCGAATAGTGGTCTTACATCAACATACGGAATGAATCCGGAAGATATACTTGTTGTAAGAATGCCTGCAGGTCCTGAAGGCAGATATTCACAGCTCGGCGGAAACGTTTATATGTTCAGAGCTGACGCTACACCCGAGCAGCTTGATGCTTGTATGAAGTGGCTTGAATTTACAGGTAAAACACCACGTCTTACAGACGAAAATGCTCAGAAGATTAAAGATTCTAACCAGGCAACAATCGACGAAAACGGTATCGTTCTTACACAGGAAGCTTTCACAATCTGGAACAATCCTGAAAGAGAAGAAAAAATCAAGGAAATCTATGCAGAACATACAAATGTTAATGCAGAAGACTATGCATCATACTTCGAAGGTGAAGATGTAACAATCAGACCTGAGCCTGAAGTTGCATGTCAGGAGCTTTATGCTATTCTTGACGGTATGCTTCAGTCTGTAATTGCAGATGCTGATGCTGACCTTGATGCACTTATTAAGGATGCAGCACATCAGTGGCAGACAAATTATCTTAACAATCTCGAATAATTTGTACATATTTAATTGGTTTTCGGGATGCCTGCAGGCATCCCGGGAGCTTGTTTTTACAGAAAAACAATATACGTCTTGAAGGGATGATAAAGAAATGGTATTGGGAGAGAGAAAAGGTCTTCTGAACAGAACAGTTAAAATATTTAAAGCGAATGTACCGGGTTGGCTTTTGCTTGTTCCTTCACTGTTTTTGTTCTTCTATCTTGTATGGAGACCTATTTTTATAGGAATTACATATTCCTTTTTTGACTTGAAGGGATTTAATCCTGATAGTTTTGTAGGAATCAGAAACTATCAGCGTGTTATCATGGATACAGAGTTTCTCAAAACTCTTAAAAATTCAGCAGTTTATGTTTTATGGAGCTTGATTATCGGTCTTCCGCTTCCTATTTTGTGTGCGATTATGCTCCATGAAATGATTAGTTTAAAACAGTATTTTAAAATAGCACTCTACTTGCCGGCAGTTATTCCGGCTGTTGCCAATTCACTTTTGTGGACAAATATATATGCGGCTGACGAATCCGGTCTTCTTAATATGCTTTTAAGTAATTTTGGTATAGGTGTACAGCCCTGGCTTAACAGTGAGACGATGGTTATACCGCTTATTATCGTGTCCATGACATGGCAGGGATTTGGTGGTACAATTCTTTATTACCTTGCCACACTTCAGAGTGTTAATACAGAGCTTTATGAGGCTACCAGACTTGACGGTGCAGGCTTCCTGCAGCGTGCAAGACACGTAATCGTGCCTCATTTGACTCCGATTATTCTTCTTATGACAATTAAGCAGATGATTGGTGTGTTCCAGACACTTGACGGTCCTATGGTTATGACCGACGGTGGTCCTAACGGAGCATCAACAACATTAGCTCTTACAGCATATAAATACGCATTCAGATTTGACAGAGCCGACGAAGCTCTTGCACTTAACGTAATTACGTTCTTTATCCTTATATGGCTTACTTTCGTATACTTTAAGGCAGAGAAAAAATTTGGGGAATAAGGAGGGATAGTTATGAGTAACGTTAAAAATGTACGAAAATTTACATATTACAGCAAAAAATCAAACGGATTACTTAACTGGATGGACCTGAGAACCCCGAAATATAAGCTTTTATATTGGGTAATGTTCGGAGTTCTGTTCTTCTTCACGCTTGTAACTGTTATTCCTTTCATATGGTCAGCATTGTCGGGATTCAAGACAACTGAAGAAATGTTTGCCGTTCCGCCTAAGTTTTTCCCGTCTAAGATAGACCTGGGCAAGGCGGTCAAGGCGTGGAATGAAGTAAAAATGTTTGACGGTCTTAAGAATACGCTTATTATAGTTGTCGGTGTATTTTGCTTTGATATAGGTATAAACGGACTTACAGGCTTTGTTCTTTCAAAGGTAAGACCGAAGGGATCGGCTGCTATTGACACACTTATTTTCTGGTCAATGATGCTTCCGGGTATGAGTATGGTACCTCTTTATATGACATACCTTGATTTTACACCGCTTCATCTTAATCTTATGGGTACATACTGGCCGCTATGGATGGGAGCCGGTGCGAATGCATTCCATGTATTTCTTTTCAGAAATGCTGTAAATGCAATTCCGACTTCATATTTCGAAGCTGCAAAGCTTGACGGATGTTCAAATATCAGAGCATTCCTTAAGATAATAGTACCTCTTATTAAACCGACAATCATGGTTCTTTCAATTTTCACAATTATGGGACAATGGGGTGCATACCTGTGGCCGATGCTTGTTATGCCGACTGCTGAAACAATCGGTGTTAAGCTCTACAAGGTTGCCCAGAGCGGTTACGGTCTTACAGTCGATTCAAGAATGCTTGTCCTTATGATGTCAATGATAGTACCTCTTATCATGTTTGCTTTATTCTCAAAACAGATTATGGGTGGACTTGATATGTCAGGCGTTAAAGGTTAATAATTACGGGGCGGCATAAATGTCGTCCTGTTCATTTGAGAAGGGAGAGATATAAATGGATGTAAAGAAAATTGATGTTGTATCAAATACACACTGGGACAGAGAATTCCGTTTCAGCTTTGAGAAGACAAGACATAATCTTCTTGTAATGATGGATACAACTCTTGATATACTGGAAGCAGATCCTGAATACCATTCATTCACAATGGACGGTCATTCAATAATGATTGATGACTATCTTGAAATGCGTCCTGAAAGACGTGAGCAGATAGAAAAATTTGTTAAAGAGGGCAGACTTATAATCGGTCCTTATTACACACTTCCTGAGGAATATACAATTTCTCATGAATCACTTGTCCGTAACCTGATGTTCGGAAGAGAAACAATAGAAAAGTATGGCGGTAAGCAGCCAACAGTAGGATATACTCCTGCTTCGTGGGGACAGACAGGTCAGTATCCGCAGATACTTAAGGATTTCGGTATTAATTATATGATGTTCTACCGCGGAGTCTCACACCATGAATCCAAATCAGAATATATATGGCGTGCTCCTGACGGAACAGAAATCCTTGCAAACAGATTTGCACTTTACTGCCGTTATAACTGGTATTACCAGGTTCATCGAGCAGTTTCAAGAAACAGAGTATGGTCAAAGGACTATGAATGGGGCGAATTTGATGAAGTTCCGTTCAGACGTGCAGACGGTTTTGTCGGCCCGTCTATTAACTATGACCTGAAAGCACCTATTGCAAACTACGAAAAAGAAAATCTTAAAAAGGCAATTCTCGACATGCTTGAAGAGGAAAAAGGACATTTTACAACACCGGTATTCCTCGGCATGAACGGACACGACATCTCAGTCGGATTCCCGAGAGAAAGCGAAATCATCAAGGATGCAAAAGAGCTTTTTGACGGTGAAATTGAAATTGAACATACAAATCTTGAAAAGTTCTGGCAGGATGTAGAACAGTATCTTGACAAGAGCAAAATGACAGTTCTTGAAGGCGAAAGACGTGCATACCTTAAGGAAGGTAAGTGGACATATCTTATGCCGGCAACAATCAGTGCAAGAACATATCTGAAACAGGCAGATTTCGATGCTTATACACAGCTTGCATATATTGCAGAACCGCTTAACGTTATGGCGGGAAATGACTGCAAGAGATATCTCCACCGCGGATGGCAGTATCTTATCTCCAATCATACTCATGACGCAAACGGTGGATGTGCTCCTGACTGCGTATGTAAGGATATAGAATACAGATTCAGAAAAGCTAAGGATATTGCTGAAATCGTTGCCGAGGATTCAATGGTTACAATTGCAAAAAATCTTTCTCCGAACGGGCAGGACAAGGATATTGTTCAGCTTGTGGTTTATAACACTCTTCCGTTTACAAGAGATGTAATTGTTCCTCTTGATATTGAGCTTCCTGATACTCTCGGTAAGAGCTTCGAAATTGACGGTGTTGAGCTTCAGCCTATTCAGAGCGAAAAATCAAGTATATTTGTTGATAATATATGGGAAGTACCAACTATTCTTAACAGTATGCATCACAGAGTATATGCTAAGATTCAGAATGTACCGGCAATGGGATACAAAACTTTTGAAATTAAGGGTAATCCTAATGCAATGCGCAAACGTCCCGGTATTGCACTCGGAAACGTTCTTGAAAACAGCAAGCTGAAAGCTACTGTTAATCCGAACGGTACAGTTGATGTTATTTACAAGAAAACAGGTAAAGAGTATAAGGGACTTAATTTCTACACATCACAGGGTGAAGTTGGTAATGCATGGAATCATGTAAGTCCTGAGTTTGACAGAAAGTATTCAACAATCGGTACAAACGCAAGAATATATGTAACCGAAAGCGGAGCACTCAGCGGCAGCATTGTGGCTGAATGTGATTTTGAAGTTCCAGAAAGCTGTGCGGTTAATCCGAGCGATATCTATACTAAGATACCTGTTAAAACTACATATACACTTGACGCTGATGCTGATTACATCAAGGTTAAGGTTGAAGTTGTGAATAATGCAAAAGACCACTGGTTCAGAGCTAACTTCCCGACAGGCATTGAAACAGAGTTCTCTGTAACAGACAGTCATTTCGACATTATGAAGAGACCTATTGCGATTCCTGACTCAACAGGCTGGGTTGAACAAGCATTCGGGACACAGCCGCTTCGTACTTTTGCTGAGGTTACCGACGGCAAAGACGGTTTTGCTGTAATGCCTAAGGGATTGTTCGAATATGAAGTATTTGACGATACAACAATGGCACTTACACTAATAAGAGCATGCCGTATCAAGCTTGCTGTTTCAGAAGAAAAAGTTACTGAGCTTGAAGATGAAGGCGTACAGTGTCCGGGCAAGCATACATTTGAATACGCAATGCACTTCAATGAGGGTAATGTTAATGAGCTTCCTAACTGTGCAGCTGATATATTTGCAAATGTTAAATGCGCAGTTTGCGGAAGAGGTAAAGGAAATCTCAGACTCGAAAACAGTCTGTTCGATATTGACAATAAAAATGTTCATGTTACTGCTGTTAAGAATGCAGAAGACGGAAACGGAATAATTGTAAGATATTACAATCCTTCCGAAAAAGAAGAGACAGTTACTCTTAATGCCGCAGGCAAGCTTTACAAATGTAAGATTGACGAAACAACAGAGCATGAAATAAGCAGGACTTATACTGTTCCGGCTAAGAAAATTATGACGGTTAGAATAAAATGATTTACACAATAACCTTCAATCCTGCGATTGATTATATAATGAACGTAGAATCAATGGAACCGGGAATGACCAACAGGTCAAATCATGAAGAAATTTATTTCGGCGGCAAGGGAATCAATGTTTCGTGTGTCCTGAGAGAACTTGATATTGATTCCGTTGCACTCGGATTCTGTGCCGGGTTTACCGGAGATGCACTTGTGGATAATCTGATGAATAAAGGCATAAAATCAGACTTTATAAAGCTGAAAAACGGGAATACCCGTATAAATGTAAAAATCAAATCAGATGCGGAAACAGAAATAAACGGTAATGGCCCCGAAATAGCTTCTGAAGAGCTTGACTTATTATATAAGAAGCTTCTCGGTTTGAAAAGCGGTGATATTCTCGTTCTTGCCGGGAGTATACCGAATTCACTGCCCGAAACCATTTACGAAGATATCATGAAAATTATGAAAGATAAAAACGTAAAAACTGTTGTTGACGCAACAGGAAATCTTCTTGTAAACGTTCTTAAATATAAGCCGTTTCTTATAAAGCCGAATAATTATGAGCTTGGTGATATATTCGGTATAGATTTGAAATCTGATGACGATATAACCAAATATGCTTTAAAACTGCATGATTCGGGAGCTCAGAATGTTCTTGTATCAATGGCAGACAAGGGAGCCATCCTCGTAGATGAAACCGGGAAGGTTCATAAAATCATTCCACCTTCAGGAAAGGCAGTTAATTCCGTTGGTGCAGGTGATTCTATGGTTGCAGGATTTATTGCCGGATATCTTGAAACAGGAGATTATTCATATGCTCTGAAGCTTGGAACAGCTGCCGGAAGTGCAACGGCATTTTCAGCAGAACTTGCTACAAAATATCAAATCATAAAAACAGCAAACTCGTTTTGAGATTGCTGTTTTTTGTATTGACAAATATAGGAATTTATGGTACAATAAAAAAAACATATAAAGGAGATCATCATGGTATTTGATATTTTAAAAACGCCAGATAAAATTACGGTTATAACTGAAAAATGGAAAGACAGTGTCACAGGCGCTGCAGAATTAAAAAAAGAGGATGTAAACATTACATATGACGGAACTCTTTGCGTGAAAGCAGATGAAACTCCTGTTTGTGAGGTTAAGCTCTTATGGAAAGGGCATATTTCCGCTGATGCGAAAATTCTTCATGATGAATGGGAACGCGGATACGGTGAAATGGAGTGGATTGCACCGACCATCGGCAGAATGATGCCATGGTACTTCTATTCATATAAAGACGGTATGACAGAGTGTTACGGAATTGAAACCTGTCCGAATGCTATGTGTTGGTGGACAATCGCAGACGAAGGTCTTGAATTTACAGCTGAGGTGCGCTGCGGAGGACTTGGCGTAATTCTTGGAGGCAGATGCATGAAAGCGGCTGTTATGGTTCAGAACGAATATACAGGTAACGTTATGGATGCCTGCCGTGAGTTCTGTAAGCTTATGTGTAAGAATCCGAGAACTGTTAAATATCCGATTTACGGTGGTAATGACTGGTACTGCAATTACGGCTCAAACTCATTTGATAAAATAAAGGCTCATGCTGAATTTATTGCTGACTGTGCCGGAGATAAGGAAAACCGCCCGTACATGGTTATTGATGACGGTTGGGAGCTTTGTCATCATATGAGTGATAATGACGATGAGTATTTTATCGGTGGTCCGTGGATTCCTAACCGTAAATTCGGTGATATGAAAAAGATGGCGGATGAGATTAAAAAACTCGATGTAATACCGGGTATCTGGTTCAGACCACTCTGGACAACAGAAGAATTTCCACCGGAATATATATTGAAGTTTAAGTTTGCAAAATATACACTTGACCCATCCGTTCCCGAAGTCCTTGATATTGTACGGGAAGATGTTACGAGAATAAGAGAATGGGGATATAAGCTCATTAAGCATGACTTTACATATTTTGATGTATATGGAAAATGGGGATTTCAGATGATGGAAGACCACCTTGCAGACGAAGGATGGTCATTCAGTGACAGAAGCAAAACAACTGCAGAAATCATCAAAGGTCTTTATATGGCAATAAGAGAAGCGGCAGGCGATGATATCTATATTATCGGTTGTAACACTTCGAGTCATTTGTCTGCAGGAATTTTTGAAATTCAGAGAACCGGTGACGATACCAGCGGTCTGGAATGGGAAAGAACGAAGAAAATGGGCATAAATACTCTTGCATTCAGAATGAGTCAGCACCATACCTTCTATGACCATGACGCAGACTGTGTCGGAATTACAAAGAAGGTTGATTTTGAAAAGACAAAAAAATGGCTTGATGTTCTCTCCAAGAGCGGTACAGCGTTATTCGTTTCAGTTGCAGATGACTGTCAGACAGAAGAAGTAAAGGAAGCTATCAAGGTAGCATTTGACAGAGCGGCAGTTAATAATAAGCCTTCATATCCTATTGACTGGATGGAAACAAAAACTCCGACAAAGTGGAAGAGTGAATTCGGCGAAGACGAATACGACTGGGAGTAAAAGTCATAAACATATAATATATTGCTAAAAAAAGAGTTGTCGCATTAAGCAAGTGACTGACCGAGTTCAGATACAGTACATGCTAAAGGCGACAGCTCCTATTTTATTGCATATATTTTATCCAGTAATTCATCTTTTGAATATTCAATAATATCACCAATTTCATGGTTATTGTCAAGCTCAAGACACCCTATTGAAACACGTTTTAAATACGTGACTTTTTTTCCGCATTTCTCGCACATTCTTTTTACCTGATGAAATTTGCCTTCAGAGATTGTGATATATGCTTCAAGCGGATTTTCCGTCAGTTCAAGCGTTGCCGGCTTTGCCACAAAATCGCCCAGGTCCATACCGGCTGAGAACAGTTTTTTGTCACTTTCTTCAAGGGGAATATCTGTTACGGCAAAGTATTTCTTGTTCAAATCTTTTTTAGGAGAGGTGAGATTGTGTGTAAGCTCACCGTCGTTTGTAATAATCAGAAGTCCTTCCGTATCTATATCAAGTCTCCCAACAGGATAAGGCTCATAACGCTTATATTCGTCAGGAATCAAATCAACTACAACAGGGTATTTCTTATCCCATACAGCAGAAACATAACCTGCAGGCTTATTTAAGAGCAAATAAATGAATTCCTTGTATATCACAGGTTCCCCACTGCATAATACAACATCATTTTCTTTTACTTGAAAATCACCTTTTTTGACCGTTTCACCATTTACGGTAATTACACCGGTTTTTAATATTTTCTTTACCTCACTGCGCGTTCCAACAGACGCAAGATATTTGTCAAGTCGCATTTTTTCCTCCTTTTAATCGGAGATGTAAAAAAATGCACATACCGTTCAATGGCTTGTTTGCGTAGTCACGTTTTCAAAATTCTATCAAAAACAATAAAATTTTGGTTAAAATCCGCAAATTGCGGATTTCTCCTGAGTTTTATGCCATTGAACTACGAACGAAACGAACCGCTCGACGTACCCACGTACGACTTCGGGCAGGGATTTATGTGATTTCATCACATAAATCTTCGTTTCGTCCGTTCTGCACTATTTTTTTACATCCCCATTCTAACCATTTAAAATCATCTTCTGAATTTTTTTATCCATTTTAAAACATCATCATATTTCATGGTGCCTGATGCAACAGATAATCCAAGATCAACTACATCCGAATTGGTACAATTCATTTTTATTCCTTCCGCCTCTAAAAATGTAAGCATAGCATATACACCTATCCTTTTATTTCCATCAACAAAAGCATGATTAGATATTAAAGAAAACCCAAGGCTTGCTGCCTTTTCCTCTTTTGTTTTGTAAAGTTCTTCTCCGCCGAATGTAGCATATGCATTGTTAAGAGCACTTTCAAGTAACCCTATATCCCTTACTCCAACACTTCCGCCAGTTTCTTCTGATATCAATTGATGCAAAAGTAAAACTTTTTCTTTACTTAATTTAATCATTTCGCCAACTCCTCAAAAGCAGGTTTAAATCTGTTCATAATTCTTTTTGCCGCTATATCAATTTTCTCATCATCGGTAATATCAAAATACGAATCAGAATCTACATCTATAAGCAAAAATTTCGGTTTATTGTTTTTAAATATCACCGCTTGACCATTACTCTCTGCAACTCTGGCAACCTTTGAAAAATTTTGATTTGCTTCTGTCATTGTTGTAATCATATCAGTATTCATATTCATCATAGCTACCTCCTATTTTTTATACAATAAATATATCCTATAATTTATATTATATACAAATTACAGGATATTGTCAAGTATTATATCACATTGTACAGCAGAAATTAATATATTTACGCAAAAAACTACCGCCGCGGAAATCCGCAGCGGCAGTATTTATATAGGTTTACTAAGCCTATGAACAGACATTAGTCTTCCATTGGGATGATAACGAGGATATCTGTGATTTCGCCATCAACTGTCTTGAAGAACGCATAGTTAGCATTCTTAACACTTTCGATAGTATTCCAGTTATATACATCGTTTCCATCTTCATCTTCGTCAATCTGACCTGCAGGAACAGTTGTCTTAACAATGTTACCTACAGCACCAGCTGTGATTCTGTCTGAACCAGCTCTGTCTCTTTCGTTGAAGTCATAAACGTATACGTTTACGTCTGAAGCGAGATCCATTTCCTGGATGTCGTCGCCTTTAGAAATCTTGTCTTCACCGAACTGAGCCATTGTTACAGAGTTGCTTGTTCTATCTACGATAGCACCGAAACCAACTCTTGCGTAACCGTTGTTAGATGTAAGATCTGAGCTATCCCATGATGCTACACCTGACTGGAAGTACCAGCTATCGCCATACTTCTTGCTAGGATCTGCAAAGTTTGACTTCTTGAAGATCTTGAGTGCATCTGCATAAGAGATAACTTCGCCATCTGAGTTATCAGCTACGCTGAAGATCTTTGTAACTTTCTTCATTTCGCCTGCAGCTGAGAGTGAGTAAACGATAACGTCACCACGGCTGTAGTCTTCTGCTGTAATTACTTCATCTTCATCGATGTAGAGTGATACGAGTTCGCCGTTTGATTCAGCTGTGAGGAGGTCGAATGCATATCTTTCAGCACCGTCAACCATACCTTCGTTTACTGAGTCAACAATTGCGATTGCAGCTGTTACACCAACAGATGCAACACCTTCTTTGATTACTACTACTCTTGAGTAACCAGCTGTGCTCTTGTCACCATAGTATACAACGTATTCTTCGCCATCTTCAAAGCTTTCAGCTGAACCTGCAGCGAGGTCTGATGTTGAATAGTTGTCTGTATCGTTCCAGAGATCATTCCATGAGTTTTCTCCATCTGCTTCGAGAGCTGAAAGGTCAAATACCTGTGTAGCTTCGTTCATCTTAGCTGAACCAACTTTGTTTGTGCTTGCCTTATATTCGCTCTTCTGTTCGCCACCAGCGAGTTCAATAGCTTCGAAACCGTAAGCTTCATTCTTGCTGTTGAGCTTGAATGATACTAAACGTTCTGTAACATCGTTGAGAACGCCTGCTGATTCATAAGCGATATCATCAGCTTTTTCAACGTCTGTCTTCTTAATTACATAAGATACTCTTGTACCGTCTGCAAGGATCATTCTTACTTTGTTATCATCGTTGTTGTCAACCCAAACTCTATCGATGATAGCATAGTTCTTAGCTGTAGCATTTTCATCAGCTTCGATAATTCTGCCCTTAGCGTCGAGGTAGAAGATGTAGTTTGTACCTACTTCGAATGAGTATTCATACTTATTATTATTATCAGGTTCATCGCCAACATATGCATAGTCTGTTCCGTCTACATCATAAACAGGTCTGCCGTTGTTGTCCTTTGAACGTGAAGATACTGTACCTTCAACAACTGTGTCAGTGATTTCGAGTTTTACGAAAGCTGAGTCATTGAGCTTACCGTTTACATCGTATGTTACGAGAGCTACATCGTTTTCAGCGATTGCATCGAATTCAACTTCTTCACCATTCTTAACGAATGTGTAAACTTTGTCTTCATCTTCGTAATCAACGTTAAGTGTAGCCTGGAGGTTACCAGCCTGGTAGTTATCAAAGAATACCTTTGATACTGAAGAACCTACTGATGTACCGTCGATGATTGCCCATTCCTGATAATCAATCATCATGTAATCGTACTTACCGTCTTTTGATGTTTTACCATCCATCGGTGTATCGATAAGTGTAGCTGTACCAATCTTGTTACCATCTACATAAGTATCGATTGCTACCTCTGCATCATTAGCTTCGATACCGTTTACATATGCTTTGAAGTCATCGCTGAGCTTGTATGTCTTTGTCTTTGAAGATGTTTCTGAAATAGCGAAGTCAATTGTGTTTGTATCGCTTTCGAAATCATATTCTTCGAAAAGATCTGTAGCAAGTTCTACGATATCGTTCTTGCCGTAAGGATAGATTGAAATGATGTGATATTCATCATCTTCATCCTTCTGGATAAGAGCTTCAGCGTATGTGAAGAGGTAATCAGCAGCTGCTGTATCACCAAAGTAAGCGTCAATACCTACTGCTTCATCGCTGTAGTCTGCCTTGTTCTTGTTCAAAGCAATTTTTTCTTCGTCGAAGTTGTCAGCGTATTCTACATCGAATGCAACCTGATCAGCTTCTACTGTACCCTGAGCATGTGTAGCAGTTACACGACCTCTTACAGCATATGCATCATGATACTCTGTGAGGAGTGTCTGATACTTACCTGAGTCGCCGTTACCGTCCATGATTTCTGTTTCAGCTACCGGCTTGCCGTAAATGTCTGTTGTCCAGCTTGTGATAGCTACGATAGGAGTCTTGATTGCATTGTTGATGAGCTGTGCAACCTGACCTCTTGTTACAGCTGTATCAGCATCGATACCTGCAACGCCTGATGTTACACCGATTGAAGATGCAACCTGGAGATATCCGTTAGGATAGCCACCTGCTGCTTCAGCTGCTGATGTGTAGCCGAGAGCTGCAACGAGCATCTTAACGATCTGTGAATATGTTACGTTTGTGTCAGGTGAGAATGTACCGTCACCCATACCGTTGATGAACTTCTGAGCAACACCAACGTTGATGTAACCTACTGCCCAGTGTCCAGCACAGTCTGTGAAGTCTGTTGTAGCAGCTGAGCTTTCAGCAGCGCTTGTGTAGCTTGGGCCCATACCAGCAACAACCATCTTTGTTACTTCTGCTCTTGTGATTTCGTTGTCAGGCTTGAAAGTACCATCATCGTAACCGTTAACGATCTTGAGAGCAACCAATTCGTCAATTGCATTCTTGTATGCATTGTCAGCAGCTACGTCTGAGAAATCAGCAGCGAAAGCTGTGAAGCAGCTTGCTGAAAGAGCAAGAGCAGCAATTGAAGAAATCATTTTCTTGAGATTCATGTTCATAGTCTCAATTCCTCCTTAATAAATTTCCGAAGGAGATAGTTATTTTTATCCGCCGATATCCTCCTTCTCCAACACCGCCGGATGACCTTAAAGGTCTTACGCACCTGATTATATCACATAAAATGATATAAGTCAAATACTTTTTCACAGTTGTAAAAAAACTGTAAAGATTTACCTTCCGACACAATCACCTGCACGAAGCATCTTCCGGTAATTAAAAACGTACAGATCTCTGTAACGCTTCTACCCAATTACGAGAAACTGCATTTCCTATTTTACTATGTATATAACTTAATGTCAACAAATAATTTATGAACAAATATATTTTGTTTAATATGTAGCAAACCAAATATTTCATTCTGAAAGTTATTCGTCAACTTAACATAGCCGAACAGGAATTATTCAGCTGTTTTACAACTTTCATTACTTTAGACGTATATAAATTCATTTTGTTCCACTTTTTCGAAAAAAAATTTAATATTTTTTATTTTTTTTCAAAAACCTTGATTTTATACAGTATTTTGATGATTTTCTACATTTAAAAACATGTCAAATATTAAAATTGTAATATTTTTGTAATATTTTGGAATGTAAATTAATTTCAATATACAACAAACGGAGCAGCGGCTACTGCTCCGTTTGGGTAATGTAAAAACAATCCTTATCCCATCTCTGTACATTTGAATCTATATATCCCCATATTTTCCGATAATCTTTTTCGTCACGGATTATATGGTCATGAAATGAACGTTGCCAGATATTATTCCCGTATTCCCTGTTGCAATACCGTTTTAACAGTGATACGAATTTTGAAATTTCATTATTGTAGGGTTCGGCGATTTCCGACGAACCGTTTCTCCGACTTCTGTCATCCGTTATATTAAGAATCAAATGGATATGATTTGGCATAATTACATATTTATCTACACTGATATAATCGTATTTTTTGTCCATCAAAACAATATACCTATCAAGAATACGACCATAATACGATAACATCATTTGCGGTGCGTCGAAATCGCCGCCCCCTACAATCTCACCTAATATTTGCTTTTTATCTTTCACACACACCGTAACAAAATACGCCCCGGTTGTGGAATAATCATACCCTTTTAACCTTGTGGGTTTTCGTTCAGGATAATTACAACACATCGTTTTTCAATATATCTTCATATGTTTCGCGTTTAACCACAACTTTTGCCTCTCCGTCCGACACGGATACCATTGCCGGGCGTGGGATTCTGTTATAGTTACTCGACATTGAATAGTTATATGCACCGGTTGAGAGAACCGCCATTATATCTCCTTCTTCATATTTCTGAAGTTTTTTATTTTCTATAATGATATCTCCCGACTCACAGCATTTTCCGACCACCGTCACAAGGTCATCGTATTTACTGTCCGCATGATTCGCGGCTACAGCCGTATAATCTGCTTCATAAAGAATATATCTCGGATTGTCGCCCATGCCACCGTCAATGCTGACATATTTTCTGACATCTTTGATATCTTTCACATTTCCGACTGTGTAAAGTGTTATTCCTGCAGGACCTGAAATTGAACGTCCCGGTTCCATAAGCATAAACGGTACCTTCACGTTATTTTCTGCCGCAGATTTCTTTATAATTTCCGAAACGCTTCTTATATAATTGTCATACGGAACAGGGTCATCACTTTCAACATATCTTATACCGAATCCTCCTCCGAGATTAAGCTGATTGATTTCAAGACCAAGCTTGCTCTTAAGCTCACCGATAAAATTCATCATAACCTCAGCAGTCAGGCAAAACGGGTCAATATCAAAAATCTGAGAACCTATATGACAGTGAACACCGTCAACCTTCACATTTTCAAATGTCACAGCCTTTTTTATAATGTCGAACGCTTCTCCGTTTTCAAGAGCAACTCCGAATTTGGAATCTATCTGACCTGTTTTGATAAAGTCATGTGTATGTGCATCAACACCCGGTTTTATTCTGAACATTATTTTCTGAACAACTCCGTTAGCTTTCGCAATACGGTTTACAGTCTCAAGCTCAGTTTCATTATCTACTATTATATTAGCTATACCGGATTTTATTGCAAACTCAATTTCATCTGCTGTTTTATTATTTCCGTGAAAATATATTCTGTCAGCAGGGAAGCCCGCTTTCAGCGCCGTATAAAGTTCTCCGCCCGACACAACATCACAGCCGAGACCTTCTTCATACGACATACGGCAGGTATGCAGACAGCAAAGAGATTTATTTGCATAAAGCACAAGTCCGTGACCGTTATAATATTTATCAATAGCATTCTTATAGGTTTTACAGTTTTTACGGAACATATCATCATCAAGAACATAAAGAGGTGTTCCGAACTTTTCTGCAAGCTCAACTGTATCATTTTTTCCTATAACAAGATGATTCTTTTCGTTTATTGATAAATTTTCAGCTATAAACATTTGTATTTTCCTTCCATATATAATTATGCATCAATTTCTATTTGCGATGCGTTCTCTGCTTTCGGAGCTTCTATTTTCTTACGTGCTCTTTTTACCACTCTGGGCTTGCCGAGACCCTTAACGCTGTCGCCTGTAACAACTACACGTCTGACAGTGGGGTCTGACGGAACCTCAAACATCAAATCCATTACTGTTTCTTCTACAATTGCACGAAGTCCTCTTGCGCCTGTATTTCTTTCCACAGCCTTGTCAGCGATTGCTTCAATTGCCGCCTTTTCAAACTCAAGCTCCACATTGTCAAGCTCAAACAGTGTCTTATACTGTTTTGCAAGTGCATTTTTCGGCTTTGTTATTATATCAATAAGTGCTTCACGGTTAAGTCTGTCAAGCTTTGCAAACACAGGGAGACGTCCGATAAATTCCGGAATAAGACCGAATTTAAGTAAGTCTTCAGGTATCATATCTTCAAGCAAATCGCCAATATTGATTTCCTTTTTACTTTCCACCTTCGCACCAAAACCAAGTCCCGACTTTCCTACTCTCTGACCGATTATTTTTTCTATTCCATCAAAAGCACCGCCACAGATGAAAAGTATGTTAGTAGTATTAATCTGTATAAATTCCTGATGCGGATGTTTTCTTCCGCCCTGAGGAGGTACAGACGCATCGGTTCCTTCAAGAATCTTAAGAAGTGCCTGCTGTACGCCTTCTCCGCTTACGTCTCGTGTGATTGACGGATTTTCTGATTTTCTTGCTATCTTATCAATTTCGTCAATATAAATAATTCCTCTTTCAGCGGCTTCAACATCATAATCAGCCGCCTGTATCAGTTTAAGAAGTATGTTTTCAACATCTTCACCGACATATCCGGCTTCTGTAAGAGATGTAGCATCTACTATCGCAAAAGGCACATTGAGAATTCTGGCAAGATTCTGTACAAGAAACGTCTTACCCGAACCGGTAGGTCCTATCATAAGTATATTACTTTTTGTAAGCTCATCCGCCTCAGGATGCGAATCGCTGTAGGCAATACGCTTATAATGATTATATACGGCTACAGACAGAATTTTTTTCGCTTCTTCCTGACCTATTACATAATCATCGAGAAAAGCCTTTATTTCCTTCGGCTTCGGTAAATCTCCGCCGTCATAACGGTTTTCATTCTCTTTATACATACCGTCAAATATTTCATTGCACAGTTTTACACAGTCCTGACAAATAAACACATTCGGACCTGCGACCAGACTGACATCACTTTCAGGTCTGCCGCAAAAAGAACATTTTTTTACTTTTTTTTCGTCCATATCCAGCTTCCTTAATTAATTATTTATTTCTTGAAGTAATTACTTCATCGATAAGTCCGTAAGCACAAGCTTCTTCCGCACTCATGAAATTATCACGTTCTGTATCCGCCGTAATCTTTTCAAGAGGCTGACCTGTTCTCTCGCTCATTATCTGATTAAGCTTTTCTTTCATTTTTATAATTCTGTCAGCATGAATCTTGATATCGGTTGCCTGACCCTGCATTCCTCCGAGAGGCTGATGAATCATCACTTCACTGTTAGGAAGTGCAAATCTCTTGCCCTTTGCCCCTGCAGTAAGAAGGAACGCGCCCATGCTTGCCGCCATACCGATACAAATTGTTGAAACGTCACATTTGATATACTGCATTGTATCGTAAATTGCCATACCCGATGTGATTGACCCACCGGGAGAATTAATATAAAGCTGGATATCCTTATCAGGATCCTTAGCTTCGAGGAAAAGCATCTGTGCAACCACAAGACTTGCTGTTACATCATTTACTTCATCACTCAGAAAAATTATTCTGTCTTCAAGCAAACGTGAATATATATCATATGAACGTTCACCTCTGTTTGTCTGTTCTACTACCATAGGTACTAAACTCATAAATATCATTCCTTTCTAAACATAAAGGGACAGTCACCGTTTTGTTAAAAGCGACAGTCCCCCTTAAAATCAATTATTTCATTACAGCGTTATTCACGAGCATTTCAACAGTTTTGCTCATAGCCATGTCTTTCTTCATTCTTTCAGCTTCTTCTTCACGGATAAGCTCTTTGAGCTTGTCAAGTTCCATGTTGTACTTCTTAGCCATATCTACGAGGTTAAGCTCGTACTCTTCAGGTCCGATTTCAATTCCTTCAGCTTTCATAACTGCTTCTATTACTACAGAAGAGCTGCAAGTTGCAACTGCCTGTTCACGGAAGTTTTCACGGAACGCTTCTTCTGTTGTACCAAGATATGAAAGATATGTTTTAAGATCAAGTCCCTGATACTGAAGTCTCTGACCGAAGTCGTTAAGACGGTTGTCTATTTCAGCATCAACCATTGCTTCAGGAAGCTCGAATTCTGCAGCTTCTACAACAGCTTTTACTACAGCATCTTCTGTTTCAACCTTAGTTCTTTCTTCAGCCTGAGCTGTAAGCTTTTCTTTTACGCTCTTCTTATATTCTTTAAGTGTTTCAAACTCACTTACTTCTGATGCGAAATCGTCATCAAGTTCAGGAAGCTGTCTTTCTTTAAGTGCATTGATTTTTACCATAAACACTGCGTCTTTTCCTGCAAGTTCAGCAGCATGATATTCCTCAGGGAACTTAACTTCAACTTTAACTTCATCGCCGATATTTGCACCAACGAGCTGGTCTTCAAATCCCGGAATAAATGAACCGGAACCGATTTCGAGTTCGTAGTTTTCAGCTTTTCCGCCGTCGAAAGGAACACCGTCTACGCTACCGTCAAAGTCGATTGTTGCGATGTCTCCGGCTTTAACAGCTCTGTCTTCAACAACAATAACTCTTGCATTCTTCTTCTGTTCTTCAAGAAGTGCATTGTCAACATCTGCCTTTTTAACAGTATGTTCGATTTTTTCTATTTCTATACCCTTGTACTTACCAAGTTTTACTTCCGGCTTTGTTGTAACAAGAGCTACGAATGTAACAGGCTTGCCTGATTCTATTTCACCTTCAATATCAATTTCAGGTCTTGCAACTATATCAAGTCCTGATTCCTTTGCTGCAGCACTGTATGCTTCAGGAAGAACCATATTGATTGCATCTTCATAGAATACACCTGCACCGTACATTTTTTCTACAACACTTCTCGGAGCCTTGCCCTTACGGAAGCCTGCTATATTAATTTTTCCTCTGTTTTTGAGATATACCTTATTTACTGCCTTTTCAAATTCTTCAGACGATACTTCAAAAACCAATTTTACAAGATTCTTTTCAACTTGTTCTGTTTTTACAGCCATCTTGTGAAATCCTCCTCTTACCAAATTCTAATATCCGTCCTATTATATCATGTTTTCTTATGAATTTCAACGGATTTTTAAATTTTTATGTTTTTTACATATATTTGATTTGATTAATCCCTTTAAAATGTACATTTTATGCTAAATCAGCGGTCATTTTCCATTATGAAATCGATAATTTCAGTGTTGTCCTCAAGACTGTGCGGATGATGTCCGCATCCCGGCTTTATAATCAGCTTATAGGGAAGTCCTGATTTTGCATATGCTTCATCAAGAAGCTTACCGTTTTCTTCGTACGGAACGGTTTCGTCAGAGTCTCCGCACACAAGGATAACAGGAATCTTGTTTTCAATAAGCTTTGGTATATTATCAAGCGGATGGTCTCGGTATGACATAAGGTCAATAAGATTCATTCCCGTGGCTTCTTTCAGCTCATCAAGCAACGGCTCTTTACAGTTTCCTACTCCGGCAGGCCATGAAAGAAGGTTTATAACAGGAGCATCGAGATAAAGACATGATACATATTCGGGATACCGAGCGGCAAAATACACGCCTTGCAATCCGCCGCAGCTCATGCCTATTACTGCACATTTTTTTGAAAGTCCGTATGTTTCATGCATATATTCCGCAAGCTTTGCACGATAAGGTGTATCTTCATCGTAACACAGTCTCGCTTTGCTGAACACGTGGGCTATGTGATATCCTTTTTCCAGCAACTTAATCTGAACATCAGGGAATGCGTCAAAATACTCAGACTTCAACGCCCATTTTCCGTTTGCAGTTCCGTCTTTCGGGAACACAATTAAAATTTCTCTTTCTTCAAGAGTTTTCTTTTCCGCTTTAAATCCATGATAATTTTCCATTTTTCCTCCAGAAAAAAGTGCAGGCCGAACGCCTGCACTGTATTATTAAAATTATTCAGCTGTTTCTTCAGCAGCTTCTTCAACAACCTCGATAGGCTCTTCTACTTCAACTTCAGGATCTGTTGAATATACAAGTGCTTCACCGTCAGCTTCTTCAGCAACCGGTTCTTCAACAACAGGCTCTTCAACAACTTCAGGAACGATAAGCGCTCTGATGCTGAGGCTGATTTTCTTAGCTTCCCAATCGATTTCTGTAATCTTAGCTTCTACTTCCTGACCGATTGAAAGAACATCTTCAGGCTTTTCAATTCTTCTGTCAGCAATCTGTGAGATGTGGATAAGACCGTCAACTGTAGGAATAAGTTCAGCAAATGCACCAAACGAAAGCATTCTTACAATCTTAACAGTTACAACATCATCTACATTGAAACGGCTCTGTGCAACAACCCACGGATTGTCTTCAGCCTTTTTGAAGCCAAGTGAGATTTTCTTTGTTTCTGCATTAAGGTCTTTGATATATACTTCAACTGTATCACCAACTGATACTACTTCTGAAGGATGCTTAATTCTGCTCCATGAAAGTTCACTGATATGAACAAGTCCGTCAACTCCGCCAATATCAACAAATGCACCAAAGCTTGTAAGAGACTTAACAACACCCGTATATTTCTTACCAACTTCTACATCTGCCCAGAAAGCATCTTCTCTTGCCTTCTTTTCAGCTTCTATAAGAACTCTTACTGAGCCGACAACACGTCTTCTCTTTTCATCAATTTCGATGAGCTTAATTTTAACAGTTTCTCCAACAAGTGTCTGAAGGTCCTGTACAAATCTTTCGGAGGCTTGTCTTGCCGGAACAAAAACCTGTGTTTCCAGAGCATGAGCAATCACTCCGCCTTTCACTGCTTTAATGAACTTGCCCTCAAGGATTTCTCCATTCTCAAATGCTTCCTTAACCTTGTTCCATGCTTCCTGCTGTACAATCTTCTTACGAGAGAGTACAACCTTTCCTTCACTGTCGTTTACACCAACAACAAATACTCTTATATCGTCGCCGGGTTTAACCAGATCTGAAGTCTTCGCAGACGGATCGTCTGTCATTTGGTCAAGAGCAAGCTGACCATTGTATTTGAATCCGCCAAGGTCAACAATAACCTCGTTAGGGCGAACTTCAACTACTACACCGTCGATAATATCACCGTTATTAAGTGTCTTATCTCCGTACTGTTCCAACATTTCTGCGAAATTTTCTTCTTTCTTCAGATTTTCATCCATAGCTTTAACTACCTCCTCGATAATACGCCCGGGCGTCGACGCTCCCGCCGTAATACCTATCTTTTTATTTTTATTAATTTCTGCGGGTATATCCGCAAACGTTTCTATATGGAAAGTATCAGGACATTTGCTTTTTGAAATTTCATAAAGCTTATATGTGTTTGAACTTTCCTTTCCGCCGACTACGAACATAACATCACTCTCAGCTGCAAGTGCAGCAGCTTCTTCCTGACGTTTAGTTGTCGCACTACATATTGTATCAAAAAACACTGCCTTTTGGCAAGTTTTTTTTATAAAATTTACGATTTGAACAAATTTTTCTTTATTTATTGTTGTTTGTGCTACAACACAACAAGGATTATTATAAAATTTTTCCGGAATTTCTACATTTGTATCATAAAGAATATACGCTGAGTTTTCACAGCATCCGTTAATACCGATTACCTCCGGATGATTTTCATCACCTACAATTATGATTCCATAACCTTCACAATGATGTTTATTTACTATATTATGAATTTTTTCCACAAACGGGCATGTTAAATCTTCATAGGGAATTCCTTTTTCCTCAAGCTCACGATAAGTTTCCGCGGGAACTCCGTGAGTTCTTATAATAACCTTTACTCCTTCGGGAATTTCCGATATACTATCATAGGAATATACTCCCATAGAAGCAAGCTCATCCACAACCTGTCGGTTATGAATGAGCTTCCCGTATGTGCATATCTTTTCTCCGTTTCCGGCACATTCGTATACTCTGTTTACAGCACGGCTTACTCCGTAGCAGAATCCGGCTGTCCTTGCAAGCTTTACCATATATTATTCCTCTTCATCTGTCTTAACCGGAACTTTGGGTTCGCTGTTAGAACTTCCTTCTCCGCCGCCGGAAGTTTCACCCTTCTGAGGAACCTTTGTCGCATCCGGATTACCTGTTTCCGGAGCCTTTGTTACTACCGGTCTCTTATCCGTGTGTCCGCTGCCGGAAGTAGCCTGAGGTTCTGCTGTATGTGTCGCTTTTGATGATGCTGACGGTGACGGTTTATTGGATTCCTTCGCTGAAGCAGAAGGCTTCGCACTTGTTCTTTCTTCATCGTCTTCATCGTCACTATCCGGTCTGTTGGTTGCTTTTGATGTAGGTTTAACAGTTTCATCTGAATCTGCTTTTGAAGTCGCTTTTGCCGTTGCCTTTGAGGTAGATTTCGCTGTAGCCTTAGCCGTTGCCTTTTCTGTATCCTTTGAAGTGTCTTTTGACATTCCCGGATCCTTATCTATTGTTATGTTTGAAGCACTGTATCCGAATTCCGTCTGTATAAGCTCTCTTGTTTCATCAATATCGCATATCCAATAAGATACACCGTTAATTGTCTGTGCATCTCCCGGAAGTGAAAATGCTTTCAGATTTCCGCTTGTAAATCCTTCAAGCTCGGTCGAATAACTCATAACATCTTTTGCGGAAAGATTTGTTTTAATCGTATTGGTTACCTGCTTAAACAAAGCCGGCAGCTTCAGAATCAATTCAGCATTAAGTTTTTGGTCTACAAGCTCCTGCATGAATTCCTGCTGCATTGCTATTCTTCCTATATCACCGTTAGGATATTGATTTCTCTTTCCATTGACCATGTTATTTTTTCTGTATCTTAAAAGCTGAACAACCTTCGCTCCGTCAAGCTCTTGTACACCCGGCTTCAGATTGATATGAAGTCCCTGTACAGGGTCATCATAAACCATTCCCACCCCGTCATTATACAAATCAGGTATCTCGAATGTTACAGGACCGAGAAGGTTTATACACTGTGCAACATCATCAAAAGTCATTTCAACATAGTAGTTTATAGGAACTCCTGTAAGTCTGGATACAGCTTCAACTGAGCCTTGTGCACCTATAGGTTTGCCATTCGATGCTTTTATTGCATGGGCAGCATTTATTTTCTGATATTTTGTTCCGACATACATTCTCGTATCACGCGGGATTGACAGCATTGATGCTTTTTTTTCTTTTGTATCATATGAAACAAGCATCATACAGTCTGTTCTGAGTCCGCCTTCATCCACACCAAGTAAAAGAACATTAATTTTTCCGTCCGATGTCTTAACAGTTGCAATTTCTTCCCTTGTAAGTCCCTTATCAGAACTCGGTATCGGACTGAGAGGCTTGAATATCAGCACAACAAGTAAAATACACAATATGCTTGCCATTGATATTCCAAGAACCTGAAAGTATCTTTTTACATTGAATCTCTTTTGCTTTTTCACAATGAGTCCTCCCCAAAACTTATATAATATATTATGAAATTTTTTTATTTTTCTATTCAAACCAAATTACAGTTCGACATTCCATACCATTATACCATCTTTTTTTTAAGGAGTCAAGATTTATAACCTATAGTTAAAAGTTTAGTCACAAATTTTTATTGAAAACGACATGAAAATACCACAGAAGAAATAATTCCTCTGTGGTATTTGATTAGTTAAAGAAATACTTTTCCGCGCCTGCGCACAAATAATGGTAAACAGGCAGATGATATTCCTGAATTTTGTATGTTTCAGTCTCCGGAACTCTGACGGTTACCGTTGACATAGCGGAAAGCTTGCTTTCTTTTGCCCCTGTAAGAGAAAGCGTTTTCGCTCCTACCGCATTTGCAACCTCAACAGCGTTAACAACATTTCTTGAATTGCCTGAAGTGGAAAGACCGATTACCAGGTCATTTTCTCTTGCGTATCCGTAAACAAGCTGAGCATAAAGCATATCGGGCTCAACGTCGTTTATAAACGCGGATAACACACCGATCTGGCTCGGAAGTGAAATTGCCGGAAGTGCACCCTGGAGATTTACTCTCAGATGTTCGGGGATTCTTTCGTCAGTTACCTTGCGGTGACTGATAAAACCTTTCATAAGTTCGCCTACAATATGCTCACTGTCGGAAGCACTTCCACCGTTACCGCATACGAGAACCTTTCCGCCGTTTTTGTATGTTTCAATTATAAGCTCAAGAGCTTTTTCGATATCTTGTCTGCATGATTCAAGCGCAGGATATCTTTCGATGAGTTCTTTCATATTATATTGTACTCCTTTCACTTATTCACTATTCCCTATTACTTATTACTTAATGTGGTTCCGTCTACCGCCACCGAGATTGCTGCGATGTCACCGATGCTCTCACCGAGCTTTGCCGGAACAATTCTGCAGGTTTTTGCCGTAAGACTGAGACATTCTTCGTTTATTACCTTCTGCATTTCTTCTCTGAGGAGATTTTCGCTTCTTGTAAATATACTTCCTATTACAATCATTTCAGGATTGAGAATATCAATTATAACCGAAAGTCCTTTGCCAAGCATTCTTGCACAGGTGTGGTAAACATCAATCGCATCCTGATGCCCTGCATCAGCACACTCAGCAACAATTTTTGCATTGATTTTGTCAAGGTCGGCTGTTGTTTTACAGAAAGACGGAACTCCGCCCATCTGCAGGATTTCTCTTGCCGAAGTTGTTGCCAGCTGAGCAATACCTCCGCCTGAGCAGAATCCCTCAAAAGATCCTCTTTTTCCATAGCCTACGGGGCCGTTGTTTTCAAGACGGATATGTCCTGCCTCACCTGCACAGTCGCAAGCGCCCGTATACAGTTTTCCGCCCAGGATAAGCCCTGCACCAAGCCCTGTTCCGAATGTAAAGAATATCATGTTTTCAGTGCCTTTTCCCGCACCGAACTTCCATTCTGCAAGCGCACATGCATCTGCATCATTTCTTAAAAATGCAGGAACACCGAATTCTTTTTCAAGCATTTCGGTTATGTGTATTTCATCCCAGCTGATAAGGTTAGGCGGAGAAAGAATTACTCCTGTTTTTGAATTAAGTGGACCGCCACAGCTTATACCTATAGCTTTACATTCGCCCATTTTTCTTATTCCGTCTTTTATATTTTCAAGCGTCTCGGCAACATTTGTTGTTTCAAATCTTACTTTATCAATGATGTTGCCGTCAGCATCACCTTTTACGACGGCACATTTAGTGCCACCGATATCTACACCAATAAAATAATCCATTTTTACTCCTCCCATTCGATGAGGTTAAGCTCTTTTCCGTCAGCAGTAAAAGTTTTAATCTCATTATGAGATACCTTTGTTTTAATTTCTTTTCCGAAAAGCTTAATGGTTGCATCTGTGTCAATACCGTTCATATCATAGAAACGGATAACTGTATCTTTTCCGTCCTCTGATTCCTTAATTGCAGAAACTATGATATTCTCCCTGTCACATTCAAGATAAGACATTCTTTCGGGGAGAGTTCCCTTGTGGAATGTATCAAGGAGTGTACGTATGGGTGAGTTAAGAATACTTGCTGTTTTTTCAGCTGACGCATTGTCTGAATAAGGAGAAATAACGTATGTAAATTCCGTTATACCCATATCCATGTGTTCGCAGAATGCATCTCTTGTCTTCTGACCGAAATGGTCTGCATATATTGCTGTTCTGAGAACTGTAAGTCTTACTTCGCTGTTTGCAGCATCGTAGCCGTATTTTGAATCGTTTGCCACACAAAGGTCACCGCTTGCAAACCACGAACCGCAGAATTCTTCACTTTCAATTGCGTCTCTTGTGATTGTTCCGTAAGGAGTTTTAGCGATAATCCTGTCACATGCAATCGGGAAACAGAACTTTAACACTCTGAACTTTTCATCAATATTTGCTTTTGTTTTAACTTTTATCTCATTGCTGTCTTTTGAAATTGTATAATCTCTGCGGAGAGTTGAAGTGCCGTGCTTTGTTGTAACACGGAGAGTAGCTCTTATAGCTCCGTTTTCAATTATTTCAAATTCAGGAGCATCAAACATTCCAACAACATCACCGAGAGTTTCATAGTCGTGCGCCCATGTATCGCAATGTTCCTCGTCAAGGAGAACTGCTTTGCAAGGCTTGTCTATGATATATTTATCGTTCTTTTTGTCATAGAAACTGCAGATGTCGCCTGTAAATTTATCAAATTCAACTTTGATTTCACTGTTTTCAAGACAATTTTCCGAAGCAATAATATCGCTTTCAAATACAGCTGTTCCTTCTTTTTCAATAAATGCTCTGTACACAGCGTAGCCCATAGCTCCGACTTCAGCAATGAATGTCGTATGATAAAGGTCTTCACCGTTTGTCTGGTCACCGCGCACCTTCTGGAACGGGATTTCTACTCCGTTTTCGTCTGTAACCTTTTTAGCAACAGCATTAACCTGAACAGGCAATTTAACAGGCCATGAATAAGGATTGAATACGATAACAGGAGTGCCGAGTACTTCGTGTTCCCAAAGCTTCCAGTTTACGTGTGATTTGTAAGACGGAAGCGTTTCGCCCTGAAGTGTATCTATTTTAAGAGCAATAGCCTGCATTGCAAAGTTAATTATCTTTTCCGTAATGCTCATTGTTTCTCCGTGGAGATATGCCGCATCGTCGTATGCTCTTTTAATTGAACAACCGCAGAGTATGTCGTGGAACTGATTGAACAGAACATTCTCCCAGCCCTTATTAAGTTCATCATGAGGATATTCAACTCCTGCGAGCTCGTTTGCGAGTACAGACATTTTTTCTGCAAGGATTAGATTGTTTTCACATTCTCTGTTACCTTTTTTAATGGAAGTAACTGTGCTGTAGCATCCTCGTGCATGATGCTGAAGCTCATCATGAACGACTTTCAGACCGCTCTTGTCTGCTTTTTCAAAATATTCATCAGGTGTTGAGTAAATCATGCCTTCAACATCAAGCTTGTTAATCTCGTCAATAAGCTTGATTGTCGGGCCTCCGCCGTGGTTACCCACTCCATAGTATGCCATCTGGTCTGTATCGGTTTCTTCTGCAATCTTTTTAAGCTCCTTGATAAGCTCAAAACGTTTGATTTTTGTTCCGTCAAGGTTATGGTCAGACAAGTCAAAATTATAGAACCATGGAATTCTGTAAGTACATACCTGACTTCCGTCGTCACTTTCCCACATGAACAGGTTTTCCTTTATATCCTTTTCATGAGGTTGCGGACGCATGAATATGTAATTATCCATACCACTCTTTTTAAGAATTTGCGGAAGGCTTCCGTTGTGACCGAATGAGTCTACGTTATAGCCTGTTTTTGCGGTAATACCGAATTTTTCCTTAAAATATCTCTGTGATATAAGTGCATGACGAGCAAAGCTTTCTCCGTCAGGCATATTACAGTCCGGCTGAAGGAACCAGCCTCCAACTATATTCCATCTTCCTTCTTTCACTCTCTGTCTGATTTCTTCAAACATATCCGGATCAAGCTTTTCTATCCACTGATAGTACACAGCGCAGGCGCTTGTAAACTTGAAATCGGGAAAATCGTACATTCTGTCGAGAGCACTTCTGAATGTTGCGTGTGCTTCTTTATAACCATCCTGCCATCTCCAGAGCCATACCGGGTCGAGATGCGCATTTCCTATTAAATGTATGTCTGCCATCTTTCATTCCTCCATAACGATATTTTGTTAACCTTATTATACAATATAAAAGAACAAATATCTTTGCTTTTATTTCTTTTTAATTGTCTTTTTTTAAGATATGAAAAATAGTTTACTCTATTGACAAAATAGAGATTTTATGGTAAAATTGTTTACGATAATAAATGAAAAGGGGTATATAAATGAATTTTAGACAAATACATCTTGACTTCCATACAAGCGAAGCAATTCCGGGGGTGGGACTAAAATTTAGCAAAGAACAGTTTCAGGAAGCATTAAAAGCAGGACACGTAAATTCGATAACTGTTTTTTCAAAGTGTCATCACGGATATGCATATCATCCGAGTAATACAAATGAAATGCATCCGGGACTGGATTTCGATTTGCTGGGGGCGCAAATTGAAGCAGCTCATGAAATAGGAGTAAAAACTCCTGTATATTTATCTGCAGGACATGACCAGAAAATCTTGAAGCAGCATCCTGAATGGAGAGGAGAACCGATGGATCACAGCTTCAATAATTTTACCGAACCGGGATATCATTTGTGCTGCTTTAACACACCGTATCTTGATTATCTGCTTGCACAGATTAAAGAGGTTGTTGAAAATTATGATGCTGACGGGATTTTCCTTGATATAGTAGGCGTGCGTATGTGCTACTGCAATAAATGTATAAAGGATATGATTACAAGAGGCATGAACCCTGCCAATCCGGCAGATGTGCTGAAGCTTGGCGAAGAAGTTTATGCTAATTACCTGAAAAAAGTAAGAGAAACTATTGACAGTGTTAAACCGGGGCTTCCGGTCTTCCATAACAGCGGTCATATAAGACACGGAAGACGTGACCTTGCTTACGGTAATACACATCTTGAGCTTGAAAGTCTGCCGACAGGCGGATGGGGATATGACCATTTCCCGATTTCTGCGTCATATGTTCAGAATCTCGGAATGGATTTCCTCGGTATGACAGGTAAGTTCCACACACACTGGGGAGAATTCGGCGGATTCAAGCATCCTAATGCACTTATATATGAAACAGCGCTTAACGCGGCATTCGGAGCAAAGACATCTGTAGGCGATCAGATGCACCCGAACGGTCATATGGATATGACTACATACAATATAGTGGGAAAAGCATTTGAGCAGCTCGAAGAAAAAGAACCGTGGCTTGACAATACATCACCTGTATGTGATATTGCCGTACTGTCAGTAGAAGGTGTTAGTAACGAATACGGTGCATTCAACGAAGGAATTGACCTTATGGTCTCAGATACCGGTGTGGGACGTATATTAATAGAAGGAAAATATCTTTTCTCAATAGTTGATAAGTACGTTGACCTTTCGCAGTACAAGGTTCTTATACTGCCCGACAGTATTATTCTTAAAGGTGAGCTTAAGGAGAAGGTTGACGAATTTGTAAGAAACGGCGGAAAGCTTCTTGCGACAGGCGATTCCGGTATATCTGAAAACGGAGACTTCATTTACGACTTCGGTGCAAAATGTGAAGGTATAAGCGAATTCTGTCCGTCATATGTTCATCCGTTATGGGATAACGATGCTGAAAGTGACTATATCATGTACACACCGTGCCGCAAGGTTACACTTACTGACGGAGAAGAGCTTGCGAAAATGGTTGAGCCGTACTTTAACAGAACAGCAGAGCATTTCTGCTCACATCAGCATGCACCGTCAAGCGGAACAACCGGCGGAGCGGGAATGTGCAAAGGTAAAGACGGAATATATATAGCATGGAAGATTTTTGAGGACTATGCAACAAAAGGTGAGCTTATTGCAAAAACTGTTGTACTGAAAGCCCTCGATACACTTCTCGGCAACGATAAGTCTCTTGAAACAAACCTCGGAAGCATGGGTGTTGCAACTCTCAGAGAGCAAAAGGATGAAAGCAGATATATTGCACATCTTCTCTATGCAGTACCGACGAAGAGAGGTAAGAATATAGAAATCATTGAAGATATCTATCCCGTATATGATATAGATTTGTCGGTAAAAATCCCGTCAAAGGTCAAGAAAGCATATCTTGCACCGCAGAATGTTGAAATTCCTTTTGAGGAAAAAGACGGACGTATAAGCATCAAGATAGAAAAATTAGACTGTCATCAGATGGTTGTATTTGACGTATAAATTAAATAAAAAAGTCACTATCGTGACTGTCGTTCGCACAGCTCACT
>JAZULT010000023.1:0-8014 GCA_045603225.1 Clostridia bacterium
CTGATAGTTCCATATCTTATACCATCCCTTATTTTTTCTATCTGAGAAATATCACTTTCCTCATCTAAAACATCAATTATCTCAAAGCTTCGCTTCCCTGTTTTTACGCACAAATAAAAACTATTCCATGTATCAATCGGTATTAAATCTCCGACCTTCAATTTGTTATTCCGTTCGGTCAATATATTATCCACAGTTTTTATTTCCGGATATGACATATTTTCAACTGTAATTATATCGCTTGTAACATCATTTAATATACTCCCCGAAGCTTTTGTCGAATACTTTCTGTCGCCCGGCCTATACATCACATCAGTAATATTCCTTACCGGAACACTTCCGTTCATCTGCTCTGTAGGGGCGGATATCATCCGCCCGGTTTCGGAAATCATCCGACTGTCCGCAACCGTTCCGCCCGAGCTGCTCCCAAGCGCCTCATTCCAAAGCCTGTTCGCCTTCTCAATCTCCTGTGCCGTCAATGTATCAAACACGAAATCTGCATTGTTATTCGCGTCTTCAAATACCCCCTGCACCTTTGCGCTGAGAGTTCTGTACGCATTTGCAATCTTCCCGGCAAGCTTCGGCTGCTCTTTCGCAAGCCTTGCCACGTCTGAAAAGCTATTGTTAAACTTCCACGATACATCTGCAACAAGCTCGGCTTCAGCTTCGGCTTTCGTCATCTTCGCTGTACCGGGACTGTACTTTCTGACCTGCTCATCGTACCGCCTCTGATACTCAGCTATAGTTTTGTTGTATGCCTCAGGATTAGCTTTTATACGTCCAAGGACGTAGTCACTGTATACCTTATACTCCTTAGTATTCTCAATGGTATGAGTTGCTTCATGCTTTGAAACAGCATATAAAGCTCTTGTGGCGTTGGCATTAAGATATACGATATCAGGATTTTTTGTATCTACAAAACCGTTAGCACCGATTTCCACATCAATGCCGTTTTCATCCTTTACCGTAACCGCATCGGTGATAATAAAATTCTTTCCTGTTGCTTTTCCGAAACGGTCAATAAGATTATACGTGCCCTTGTCCAGTCTCGATGCCGAAACCGTGCCCGCAACACCTCCGCCCTCTTTAAGATGTATATTCTTTGTCTTGTGAACATAATCATCTTTAAGGACATCATCATTAAGCTTAACACCGTCATTTTTCATAGCAAGAGTGAGTCTGCCGTACTCATACCCTGTAACACGCTCACCCTTTGCAAGCTTGTTGTTTATTTCGCTTGCAAGCTTAGCAGTCTCTGTCGACTTGTCAGCACCAAGCGCTGCAGTCAGAAACTCATCTCCGAAGTTGCTGTTTATAATCTCGTTTCCCTTTCCTGTAACGATGGTCTGATTAATATACGCACCACTGACACCCATTACCGAACCGGATATCATGCCTGCAATACCGTTCTGCAAAGGTTCTTTTACATAACATTCGACAAACGCCATTCTTGCCGCATCATCTTTATTATACCCATCTTCAACGTATTTGTCAAGCAATATATTAAATTTTGATTTATCCCCGGCAATAATCGTATCAGCAATATTCTGAGCCAATCCGTCAACTGTTTCCTCTCCGAATTCACTTCCTGCATTCTTTAACATAGCAGTAGAAAAATCTCTCACTTTGGATAAAGAACCTTTTTTCAGCGGATGTGTAACTATTTCCATTACATCATCGAAGAATAGTTTTTCCGTCGCATACTCAATCGTACCATTTATAACACCAAGAGAAAGTGCCTGACCTTTGTCAAGTCCCCTTTCAAGTCCCTCGTGCGAAGAAGAACCTGCCGCACTTGCCGCCATAACAACAGGATACAGCTGCTGAAACATTGCCATTCCCATCACATTATTAACTGTAGATGTTCCGACTCCGTACATAAACTTTCCAAAAGGATTTTCGATACTGTCTTCAACAGTCTGAGTCGTAGTATTTGTATCTATCAACATGGTATTCCGGTTTGCCAAATCTCTGCTCGGTATATAACCTCCGCCAAACATTTCATAAATACTTTGACCTGCAACATTTCCAAATGCCTGAACCCCACCAAATAACTGTTTAGGCGCTGCACCTAAAGTACCAAGCACAGGATGCTTCTCAGCATATTCCGCACTGCTTTCCCTTATGTCCTCTGCCTGTCTGGCGTACAGCTCGTTTTCAAGAGTTTTTCTGTATTTCTCAGCATCATCAAATGATCTTCCGAGAAGATATGCATAAATCTCCTCTTCTTCATCAGTGGCATATTCATAAATTGTACCCTTAACGCTTGGTGTGTCATACATCATAACGCATATCGAACTGAAAGCGTTATCAAAATTACCTTTACCTTTATTGATATACTTCTCCGCATTCTTGTCATTTTTCATCTGTTTCTCATACTTAGAAAGAACTTCACGGTTGTTCTCGTAAAACTCTCTGTCTTTGTATGGCATATTCTTTTCCGCCTGAAGCTTCTGCCACTGTGGGTCTTTCATAAAATCGGTATTGGTATATTGCTTCCATGCCTCAGCAGGAGAAAATGAATAATAGAATCCGTAGCCTGACTTTTGCACAGCATACTCAGTCGCCTCTTCAAAGCCTTCGTCTACAAGCTTTCTTCTGTATTCGTTCAGGCTTTTCTCATCATTCTTCAGATGATTTTCATTCACTAAATGCAAAGCAGCATCCTCCGGGCTTGCATTTTTCTCAAACTGTTCTGCATGGTATCTGTACCATTTACCTGTGCCGGGTTTGCTTATTATCTCACGTTCATATACAGTATTTTCATCACTGAGAGTATCAACAGTTTTAGCGTAAGGTGTCGTTCTCGATGCAAACGCAGCTGCACGTTCTCCGTCAGACATATGTCGGACTTTAGCCGCATCATAAAGATTATATCTGTCCGCCTCTTCATCGGCCTGCTTTTTGATATCATCACGTGACAGACCGGCATATCTGCCTTTTGCTCGATTATCAGATTCAATATCGGACATTATTTTTATAATATTACCGTAGTCGCTCACTATATCTTCAGCGATTTCTTCGCTAATAGTACTTCCGCCGGCTACTATCTGAGTTACCATCGGTCGAAGCTTTTTTTCTCTTTCTTTGAAATAATTATAACTCCCGAATTCCGGCATATCATCAGTTTTTCTTCTGTTGTATTCATTCTTAGTCGCCCCGTATTTCGGTACATATCCTTCTGATAGAGAAGACTTTGCATTATCTCCTGATTTTGACCCATTCCATACCCACGAAGACGAATTATTCTTTACTAAAAAATTCGGAGTTCTTTCATTTATCTCAGGAGACATCGTCTTTATTCTCTCGCTCATCCCTGCATAACTAAATGCTTTTAATGGTTCTTCAAGTATGCTGTTTTTTTTCGATGTACTTCCCTTTTTTGTAGACGTGTTTGTCTTTTTTGTAGATGTACTTCCTTTTTTCGTAGACGTGTTTGTCTTAATCTTCTCTTCCATCAGATCTATTCCAAATCCTTTAGAACTAAACGGAGTCAAAGCTTTTTCTGCGCTGTTTTTCCCGGATGTATTTCCCTTCTTAGAAGTATTACCTTTCTTTGTTGTTCCTTTCGCAGCCTTTGAAGCATTCTTAGCAACCTTTGCCGCGCCCTGCGCCGCTTTCCCAATACCTGCCAGTGACCCGGTAGCACCTTTTTTCTTTGCCATGATATTCCTCCTTTATGTTAATGAGGCAGGCGGAGTTCACCGCCCACACCTCAATCGAACTTAAGTCCATACAACAGTTCTGCTTCTTTTCCCATTGTAGCAATTTGAATCGCATTCATTCTCGCCTTGTCCTCAGCTTCCTTCTCAAGAATTTCAAGCTGTCTCCTGTTATACTCCTGAGTCGCCATATTATTCTGTGTCTGCTGAGCGAGCATAGCATCTCTGTACGCATTGTCACCTTCAAGAGTTTTATACCTGTATTCCCATTCCTTGTCAGCTTGCCCTCTCCCCCAAGCTCTCTGGTCTCTGTCGTCCTGAAATACCTGATAATCATACTGCAGCTTTTTGGAATCAACGTTTCTGTTATAATCATCGGTAAGAGCCGCCTGAACCATGTTCGTATCTGTATACGCCGCGTTGGCCTGTCGTCCGTATAAGTATGCTGGCGAACCATAGAGGTTAAGCTCATCCATTTTCCGGGCATAGTCCTGCATTGCGAGTTCAGGTATCTTGTCATTTAACTGCTTCATGTAATCATTGTACGCTCCGGCACTTGCCGCAATTGCCGCAGAGTTACCGTAACCGCCTGTTCTTGCCGCCAGGCTTCCGTATGTGTTGTCACGAGCTTCAGCACCGTTTCTCGTATACATTTCCTTGTACGCCTGATATGCCGGGTCGTCCTCAGGATTGTACTTCCAGTTCTTAACAGCATTGGTAGTACGCGATATATCGTCTGCATACTTGTCGAGATAACCTTTAAAAACATCAGTCTGAGTTTGGTAACCGGATGACTGTTTGTACTGCTTCACGACATTTGCTATATCAGAGCTTCTTGCATATGCCTGACCGTCAATAATAACTGTATTCGGAATCTGAATACCGCCTAAAGATATCGAACCGTCAGAGCCGTATTCAACCAGGTTGCCAAGTCCTGTATTGGATGATACATATTTTGTAACGTCCACCATAGATGCCCCTTCTTCTCCCAGGACTCCGTTAAGGGCAGTCATAAGATTGTTGGTATTCGTCTTTGTAACACCGTCATCATTCCTGCTCGGAGTTAAAAAATACTTTCCGTCATAAGTAACATTTTCTCCGTCCCAACCTATCTTCTTGTCATCAAGTCCTGCGGCATTCATGGCATCACGGATTCCTAAGTTATTTGAATCAAAGGAATTAACCTTCGGCCTTGGAGGTTTGTATTCTTCCACCCCGGTCAACTTAGAATTTCCCATGTAGTAAAAAGGTTTTCCCGAAGGCTGTCTGTAACGGTCTGCGTACTGAACAGGCGGAGTATTCGCAGTATTCGTTTTCGGAACCTGAGGCTCCGGAGTATTAACAGTCGGAGTAGGTTCGGGTGTATTCTTTTTATTAATTCTATCATTCAGTGTGCTGTAGTACTGGTCATTCGTCATAATATCACTCTCCCATCATATTTAAAGTTTCTTCAACCGGAACAAGCTCGTCTCCGCCTTCGAGAGCTTTCAGAGCCTCAACCTCGCGTATCGCATCAATCTCGGCTTCAGCCTGTCTTATGCCTTCCTCGACAGGAACAAGATCATCTCCGCCTTGATGTCCCCCGCGCGGCATCGGCTGCCCCTGCATCATCTGCTGCCCCAACATCTGTTCCTGCATCATCTGCTGTTGTCTCTGCATCATCTCTTCCTTCGCTTCGTTAAGCGACTCTATAATCTTTTCCTTGCCATCGAAATGCATTGCCTGGAGAGCAATAACAGCCATATCGGCATTTTCAGGATTAAACATACCCGCATTCCACAGCTCCATAATAGTTGTGTTGTTAGCTTCTCTCTGGAAAGGATTCTGCTTCTGCGGAACAATGCTCACGTCAAATTGTATCGGCTCTTTTGATTTCCACCCTTCAGGAAGGAGTCCTTCGAGCGCCACGTCTTCCGGTTTTATATTAGGATTAACCTTTTCTCTGAACATCATATCATTGCTAAACTGTGCATAGCCTGTCTGTCCGCGTTCGCCTGTTACCCTGTATATTCTGCTCTCGGTATAGAATTCACGCATAAGCTCAATAACGAGAAGAATAATATCCTTATAACAGTCATACGCATCATCAATCATGATACGCGAAAGCTTGTTTCCTGATTCCTGAAGAACCGATATGGCCGATGCGGCAGTAACACCACCGTTTGTACCGCCCTGTTGAAAGTCACGGTTACCTATAATTTCTTTAAGCTCGTCAATCTTGCGTTTTCTGTACTCCATAACATAACCCTGAATACCACTCACATCAAGCTCACGGATATTCTCGTTATCAATGTTGCCTGCAACATGGATGATGTCGTTTTCGTAGTCTAAGAACTCATTCTCATTAACAGAGCCGTTGTCTTTAATCATAAACCTTTTTTTACTTGACAGCACAGCATTCTTTGTTATGGAGCTGTCGAGCCTGTCAATGAAAACTTGCGGATTTTTAGCAATATCGATAATGCCGAAACCAAAAGGACAATCTTCTTCAGGATATAAAGTATCGAATACCACAGGATATTTCCCGTGTGCATAAAGTCCGTTTTTGTAAGCCTTGTCCCATTCTGTAGCCGATATGATTTCATTCTTGCAAAGCTTCATGCAGTGAACAAGACCATTCTTTTTGTAGTAGCAGTCAACAATTTCTGTTTTGTCCTGCATCTCATACGTACCGTCAAACGTTTCAATGGACGTATTCCCGGTAAACTTGTCTGCAAATTCGGGATAATCCTCTTTCAGTTCCTCATTGTCTATGGCATTTACTATAAATAAGAATTGACTGTCCTGAACGTCGTTCACGTGCATATCACAGTATACATTAAGAACAGAAAGCGATTTTATAATAATGTCGTCATTGTCGTAAAAAATTCCGTATATCCCTGTACCATGCTTAAGCTTCGCTCTCCAGCACCGCTTGTATGCCGCCTTAAAATCCGACAAATCAAGCTGAACCGGGATAACCTTCGAGAGAATGGACGATATTTCAATATCACCCGGCTCCCTTTCTAAAATGTTCGGCTGCGGAAAGTTGTCAATCGCATCGGCATACTTGTTTTCTATTGCTGAGAAAAGATATGCTGTAACAGGCTGTGTATCATTGCTCTTCGGGTCAACAATCTTTCCGTATCTTGCCTTGTACCAGTATTCGTTTTCACGTACTCTCTGGTTAAGGATTTCCTTTTCACCTTTGTACTTCTCATACGAAGACAATGCTTTGGCAAGGAATTCTTTTTTTATTTCACTATTCTTCGTCACGGTCAGTTAAACCTCCCAAAATAAAATCAAGCTCGTCATATAGTTCTGCAAGCCAGTTATAAAGTCTTGCAATATCTTCATCACTGTTCCCGGTCGGGGCCGGGGGCGTATCAACAGTTAACTTCATGTCCATCACCACCAATTTATAAACTTTCTTTCTTCAGACGGTCTGCTTCTGTTAATGTACCTGTGGAAATCTTCCGCCTTGTTGTTGAAATACTGTGTAAAGTTCCTGTACGCATTCGAGTCTCCCTGATACTTCGCGACCTTCATGTTGACAAAGTCAATGTACATCGTATCGTAAGGCGCTTCTGCAATAGTCTTATCCTGAATCTCCCTGTAAATATGATGTGTTCCTGCTTCTAAAGCATCACCTTCATATCTCCACCCTGAATCCTCATCATAATCTGTAATATGTACCACCTTGTCACCAATCTTCAGTGTGTCACCGACATATATACCGATATCGTCGCATTTAAAACCACCATCAGACACAGTTATCTCCGCATCCTCGTCAATATACCTTATAGGAACATGAGGCTGAATATAGATAACAGTTGCATCAAACGCACCACCGCTTCTCTTTTTCAAGCTCCGCCCTTCAACCTGATACTCATACTCATATCCAAAATCATTAAGCGTACTTTTCTTAATCTCACGTCCGTCAATAATAATTTTGGAAATATTGTAAATGCTCACACCTTCAGGCAGGAGTATTTCCGAAACACCGCTGTATTCCCTTTTCTTGTACTCTTTAATATAATTAAGAGCCAAATCCGAAGATAACTCGTCGCACCAACCAATGTATTCCTTTACCGAATACTCGCTCGGATGCAGAGCCTTCGCCTTTTCAATAACCTCAGTTATATACATTTATACCTCCTCTCCCCTCAAGCCTTCCCCTCAGAGGGGAAGGTGTCAGCTTTGCTGACGGATGAGGTGTAAGTTCCGTTATTAAAACAACATCTTAACAATCACACCGCAAATCGCAGTTCCGATAACCGCCATAACAGCAATTATAACATTCAGCTTCGTGTTAATTACCGACAGCTCCGTGTAATCCTTAGACAGCCTTCTGTCCGTCTCCTTCAGATTCG
>JAZULT010000024.1:0-29685 GCA_045603225.1 Clostridia bacterium
TTTTTATGCAAAGGATTTGAAAGACAGATATTCGGTACTTTGGTTATATTATTTTTAAAGGTGAGTAGAAAATGGCTGATTTAAAAAAGATACTGAAAAATATGACGATTCGTGAAAAAATCGGACAATTATCTCAATACAATGCAAATCTCTTTATTGACACCGATGCGGCTGTTACCGGAGGTATGCAGTGGCTTGGAATTGATGACGAGGACTTAAGAAATATAGGTCATGTGTTGAATTTCAAAAGTCCTGTTGAAATGCGTAAAATTCAAAAAAAGCATCTTGAAGAAGACAAAAATAAAATCCCGATGCTATTTATGATGGATGTTATACACGGATATAGAACTATTTATCCTATACCGCTTGCACTTGGATGCTCATTCAATCCTGACATCGTGGCAGAATGTTCAAAAATGGCGGCAAGGGAAGCAGTTGCCGGTGGCATTCAGGTAACATTTACACCAATGGTGGACTATGTTCGTGATGCCAGATGGGGCAGAGTTATGGAGTCGTGTGGTGAGGATGCCTACTTAAATAGTGTAATGGGTGCGGCACAAGTTAAGGCATTCCAAGGCGATGACCTTAAGAATGAAGAAAATATTGCAGCCTGCGTAAAGCATTTTGCGGCATACGGAGGTGCGGAAGCTGGTAGAGATTACAATACGGTTGAGCTTTCTGAACACACTTTAAGAGAACATTATCTGCCGGCATACAAGGCGTGTATTGATGCGGGAGTGGCTATGCTTATGCTGTCATATAACACACTGAATGGTGTCCCTGCTACGGCAAACTCATGGCTTATGCAGAATGTATTAAAGGATGAATGGGGTTTTGATGGTATAGTTATCAGTGATTATAGCGCAGTAAAAGAACTTATGGATCATGGTGTTGCAAAAGATGGAAAGGAAGCCGCCAAATTGGCATTTTTAAATAATTGTGATATTGAGATGTGCTCTGCTGCGTACTTGAATCATATGGAAGAATTAATTAAAGAAGGCTCGATTTCGATGGAACAGCTTGATAATGCAGTTCTCCGTGTGCTTGAATTAAAAGACAGACTCGGTATGTTTGAAAATCCGTATAGAGGTGCGTCTGAGACCGAAGAAAGCGATGTATTCTTGACACAAGAAAATCGAAATACAGTGAGAAACGCAGCAGAAGAATGTGCAGTACTTCTTAAAAATGACGGAATCTTACCGCTTTCAAAAGACATAAAGAAAATAGCCTTGATTGGTCCTTTTGCAGATAATCATAATATTATCGGTTTCTGGTCCTGCAACGGCAGAAACGAAGAAAGCGTTACTGTTTATGAGGGAATAAAGAAACTGTTGCCTGATGCAGGAATAAATGTCGTAAAAGGTTGCTCAGATGAATGGGACGATTACGACACAAGTGAATTTGACAAAGCAGTAAATGCGGCAAAAGATGCAGATGCAGTAATTCTTTGCCTTGGTGAACCGCAAGATTACAGTGGCGAGGGTAATTCAAGAGTGGATATAAATTTACATAAGGTACAACTTGAACTTTCAAAGGCTATTGCAAATGTCAATAAAAATGTAGCTTGTGTGACTTTCAGCGGAAGACCTATTGTATTAACCGAACTAAAAAAAGAAGTTCCTGCAATACTTCATATGTGGTTTCCGGGAACAGAGGGCGGTAATGCGGTTGCAAATCTTCTTTTTGGAAATGTCAATCCAAGCGGAAAGCTATCAATGTCATTCCCTGAACATACAGGACAATGTCCGATTTATTATAACCATACAAATATTATTAAATATGGACAGCCGGGAGCACATAAGCCATATTGTCAAAGCTACATTGAGTGTAGCAACTTGCCACTTTATTCCTTCGGTCACGGCTTGTCATACTCAAATTTTGTGTATGAAGATTTAAGTCTTTCAAAAACGGAAATGATAAAGAATGAAAATATTGAAGTAAGCATAACAATTCACAATAACAGCGACATAGCAGGTAAAGAAACGGTAATGCTTTATATGCAGGATGTTGTTGCATCAAATGCAAGACCTGCTCAGCAACTGATTGCTTTTGAAAAAGTAAACTTTGAAGCAAATGAAAGGAAAATAATAAAGTTCACAATAACAGAGCAGATGTTAAGATTTTGGAACAATGAGAATGAGTTTGTATCAGAACCCGGTGAATTTAAAATTTCAACTGGATATGCAGACCATTTGATATTGAGCAGAGACTTTTATTTGATATAATCCGATTTGCTGTTGTAATGGAATAGCATTTTAATACTGTGCATATGTGTTCATTATACAGCAGCAGAATCGGACTATAGGATTATAAAAAAATGACAGAAAGGTTGTGATACTGTGACAAATACGATGGTTGAAAATGAATTATTTAATCATACAATATATTGACGTTGCAGTATCAGTTTCGATTTTATCTGTGGATTACAAACCTAAAATAGCTTTTTCATCCCCCTGTATTTATCTTATAGGAAATACTCGCAATGTGAGTGATTTTGCTTATTACAAAAAAGTTTACTTCGGAATTGAGCTGTGCGAACGACAGTCCCGATAGTGACTTTTTTATATCAGATTATTTAATCTTGCTTCATATATAATTTTAGCCATATCTCCACGGGTGAACAAGTCCATAGTTTTAGAATCTTCCTCTGTAATAATTCCGCGGTCAATCAGTATTTGCAGAGCCTGTTCCCAGTTAATATCAGGTTCGCCCGCACTTCTTAGAAGCATTGTTGTGAACTCGGTTGCTTTTACAGTTTTATCGGGTACAAAAAGGTCGTTGCCAACACCGTTTACAATACCTCTTCTGCTTGCTTCGGCAGCAACATTAAATCCCCAGTGAGTATCAGGAACATCGGAAAATGTCTGAGATTCTGCTGTGGTATTTTCTGCACCGAGTACCCGAAGTATTATAGCCGCTGCTTCAATTCTCGTAAGTGGCTTTAAAAGGTCAAGACCTTTTTCATTTCCGTTAACCAGTCCCATATTTTGAAGGACGACAGCTTCTTCTTCGAATTGAGGCTTTTTCTTACCGATGAGGTCTGCCCAGTGTGAAGGAACTAAATTTATCCCAGTTAGAATCAAGAGCAGCTTTTCTTTGTTGCTGCATATCAGTCTTGATATCATCGGTGATTTCGGTGTGATATTTCATAAATATGGAATTTACAACTTCAGTAAGCCCTTCAATCTTTTCAGGACTGTCTTCGGCATAAATAAAAATGGTCTTAAGTGTAAAAATAACAGATAAAATAAATATAATTTTTTTCATGTGATTTTCCTCCATTATTATAAATTACTGATTGTTTTTGTTGTATATCCTGTCTGTTCCCTGAAAACGCGCCTGAAAGTATGCAGGTTGGAAAAGCCGCATTTTTCAGCCACTTCGGGAAGGGGGATTCCTGAGCTTAGCATTTCCTTTGCTTTTTCAATCCGAATTTTCGAAAGATATTTTATATAATTTATTCCCGTTGTTTTTTTGAACTGTTTACTTATATAAGGCTCGCTGAAGCCTGTCATGCTTGACAGCAATGTAAGAGATATATCAGGATTTGAATAGTTGTTTTCAAGTATATTTATTATATTTTTTACGAGGGTAATATTGTTTTTACTTTGTTCTGTCTCGATATAATTTTTTTGTATATCATCTGAAATTGACTGTACAAGTTCAATTATTTTCTTTTTATCCGAAATAAAGCTTAGCTGATGATAAATATCTGAATAGTTGTTGTTAATCATTCTCTCAAGCTGAATATTTTCACGTTTGATACGGTCGAATACTGCGGTTATTATCTGAACTGCGTATCGGTTAAATATTTCAATTGATATGTTTTTTCTTGCGAGGTTACGTAGAAGATGCTGAGTTTTAATGCTTATCTGATTTATTGATGAGTATTCTATTTCTGCAAGGTCGTGTGTAAATGTGTTGTCGGGTTCGATATCGGGAAGTATGGTTTTTGATACGGATTCCGCAATAAATTTGTACTGTCTGGCTTTGCTGATTGCTGATTCTGTGAACTGCTCAATTAACTGATTGTTAATCATCTGACAGTCAACGGTTGTGGTGTACTGAAAGGTGTCGGGAATATACGGTGTTATTGTTTTCAGTGAATATTCGCCCGTTTTCAGTTCCGCTTCAAGAAAATTATTTAATTTTCCATACCTGAATTTATAATAAGAATGAGGATTTTTATTTATTGTCAATACAAACTGACAAATGGCTTCACTTAATTTTGAAAAGTCGATTTCTCCGTTCTTGCCTTTATTTATGTTTGCGTTGTAGCATAGTGTATCATTGGTGCGTGTCAGCTCAAATGAGATGTCTGCCGAATCTATATGAATGTACGGAATTTTATAATTAATGTAAATATCGGAATAGTTTACCGTAATTCCGTCCGGGTTTTCGGTCACGTTCAGGGCAGGAATGTTACCGGTGATTTTAAAGCGTATATTAAAGTCTGAAACAGGAACAACACCAAATCCCTGCTGAGATATATTCGTATGCGTATGACCGAAATTTCTGCAAAACGAAAATGCTCCGAGAATGGTGTCGTTATACTGAACTGAATGAAGAACAGCAAGTGCAACAGGCGTGTCGTTGTTTACAACCTCTACGGTAAACCGGTAAGGCTCTTTCTGAATATCAGATTTCATACATCCGTAGATGGAAGTGTTTTCAAAAAACAAAGACTGATGGTTGAATGAGCCTATCGTATAATCGGGGTGTATAAAGCATGATACAATTCGTGACGTAAAGTAAGAAAAGGAAGATTGTCCATGTGAAATCGGATTTAGTATAAATTTTTTCCTTGCCTTACCCGAAAAATCATGTATATATTTTTCAGGACACCGTGAATTTATTTCCGGTACATAAGGTAGTGATTCATAATCAAACTTTATTCCTGTAGCAGCTGAAATAAAATGAAGAATATATGGGTGTGGTGTGTTACGTGATACATTTGATCGAGGCCCGGCAAACACAGAAAACTCCGGATGAAAATTCTGTGACATTGTCTTCCAGAGTAATGTATAAATTTCATCTGTATATCCGAGAAGAGTTTTGTCAATCAGAATGTTTTTCATATCGGTCAGTATTTCGGAGATTAATGACATTTCATAAAATGAATTATATTCATGGAGACTTCTGTGATATGTTAATGCAGAGTACGTATTTGAAAGATTTGTCGAGCCACAGTGAAAAAAATCCGCATTGTCAAAATATTCACCACCGAGAAACAGAAGATATGTCTGAATGAAATTAACAAATGTTCCGAAGTACTGTATTTTATAAAATGTTGATAGCTTGAAGAGTACATTGTAAACAGATGCTTCAATTTCTTTTTTTAGATTGTTGTTGATAATATTTTTATGTTTTTTCAGAATCAGGAGCAACTGAACTCCGATTTTAAATGAAACTGTATTATTGTCAATGTCGATGGATGTGTATTTTTCAGGGATGTTCTGATGATAAGGGAAGAAAGAGAAGCCAACGCTGTTTCTGTCCTTGTTTTGAAGCTTAATACACGTAAAAAGTATATCTTCTGCACGTGATATACTTTCTTTATCGCCTGAAATAAGCAGTCTGTCGGCATATTCTATTGAAGCAAGAAGCTGATAGGCGTATTTTTCGTCCCAGTCCCATAACAAATCGTTATCGGGATTTCTTTTGAGATACAACAATTTATATTCTTCGCTGTATGCATTGTCAAGGAATTTCGTGCTCTTATACTGGTATTCAGAAAAATGCATTTGATTCAATCCTCCAATATTGGTTAAATAATACAGATATTATAGCATATTGCATAATATTTGTCAAGGTTCAAATGTAATATTTTAGCATCTTTATGTTTTCTGAATAAAAAATGTCAAAATGAGCAAATATTGCATATTGACATAAGCAATAAAGTATTGTAAAATAATTGTAAAAGAACAAAGTGTGATTCTGATTTTTGGAAGGGTAGGTTTATCATGAATTTTGGGAAAAAGACAATATTGTGTCTGGCAGGTGTTTTGTCGTGCCAAACGGGAGTGTATGCTCTTGAGCTTGGCGATATAAATAAAGTTCCTGTAACCGTAACAGGCAAAACAGATGCAGGAATTCCTGTTGCGGCAACTGTAGAGGATGCAGAGGGGAATTATTATTTCTTTGACGAAATAAAAAGCAGTGAAGACGGAAGCTACATACTGGAGTTTGAACTGCCGGAGAATTTAAAGAATAAAACAATGACTGTTGAAATCAGACCTCATGGTAAATCAGAGGAAACAGTTTCTTTTGAGTTTTCAGGGAGTGAAATAAGAAAGCAGGCGACAGAAGCCTGGATGCAGGCGGTAGATGCAAAGGATAAAGATGCACTCCTTGCTGTTATTGATAATGAAGATTTTAAAGTTTCACTTGAAATGATGGGAATTCCTGTATCAGAGCTTGATGCTGTTAAGGAAGATGCAGTTTCAGAAATCTGTGCATCCGGAACGAATGAGGAAACATTTGCAGAAGATTTTAACAGAGTATGTTTTGTATTAAGTCTTAAAAAAGGAAATGACGACGGAATTGAAGCATTTTTCGAAAACAGTGATTATGTTTTTGACGGTGTGGCATATAACGATGAAACTGACAGTAATAAAAAAGCATGGGTCAAGAAAAATATGCTTGACTCGGACGAAATTAAAACAGTTTCCGATGCAGAGGATATGTATGAAAAGCTCAGTGTGTATTACCTTGTAAATAACGCAAAATATACAGAGCTTCCTGATTTAATAAAGGAATACAGGGAAATTCTTGAGGTTGACGGAACTGATACTTATGAAGAATTTGACGGCATGAGCACCAAAAATAAAAATAAGGTTGCAGAGAAGATTGTAACCATGAAAGGCTTCGGAAATATTAACGATGATTTTGAAAGTTACCTTGAAAAGGGTGTTGATGAAGTCAAGGATTCAGACAAGTCAGGCGGTTCGTCGGGCGGCTCCGGCGGTGGAGGAGGTTCGTCATCGGGCGGAAACTGGGTTCCGGCAGGAATTAAAAATGAAAATCAGCAGACACAGACACCGTCTGAATCTGAAAAAGGAAAATTCAGCGATGTAGATAAGAATTCATGGTATTACAGTGCTGTTTCTGAGCTTAATGAAAAAGGTATTGTAACAGGTAAAACTGAAAATACATTCAGTCCTGATGATTTTGTTACAAGAGAAGAATTTCTTGCGATGATTATACGTACACTCGGAAAGCAGAATGAACAAAGCGGAGCAAATCTGACATTTTCAGATGTAGTACCCGGTGCATGGTATGAAAATATAGTGAAAACCGCAGTTTCGCTTGAGCTTGCATCAGGCTACAGCGAAGATACATTCGGTATCGGAGACCTTATTACACGTCAGGATGCGGCAGTATTTGCAATGAGAAGTGCAAAGCTTATGGGCTTTGAACTTGGCGGCGGTGATGAAACCTTGTTCACTGACGATGCCGATATCAGTGATTACGCAAAAGACGGAGTATATAAGATGAAAAATGCCGGTATTATCTCAGGTATGGGAGACGGTAGTTATTCTCCGAAGACAAACTGTACAAGAGCACAGGCGGCTGTGATTGTACATAGATTACTGAAGGGAGGAAGTAATTGATGAAATTAAAACGAATTATTGCAGCTTTGCTTGCAGTATCTGTTACACCTGTATTCGGGGCAGAACCTGAAGTGACTGAAACGGCTGAAGTGGTTGAAGCTGTTATGGATGTGCAGAGCGTTGATAAGTTTCATATGTTCAAAGCTCTCGGTATTATAACAGGGTATGAGAGCAAAGATGTTTTCTTTGATATCCCTTATGTCAGCCGCGGCGAGTACTGCAGTATGATGTCACTGCTCCTTGCAGATGAAATTCCTGCAGGTGGAAACAGCCCGTTTATTGATGTTGCCGAGAATAAGGATAAAGATGCAGTAGCGTATCTTTACGGTCTCGGGTATGTTTCGGGAGTGAGCAGTGAAGAATTCAAGCCTGAGCTTGCAATTACCGTGGAGCAAGCAGTTATTATTGCATCACGTATTCTCGGATATGATTATTTTATTAAGAACTTCCCGGATACAAGCTATGCAGATATTGCACATCAGTATAAGCTTCTTGAAAACCTTCCGGGAGATATGAAAGAGGCTTTAACCAAGACACAGCTTCTCACACTTCTTGAAAATATAATAGAAGCAGAACCTTTCGGAATAGAAATAGGCGGAGAAAAACAGCCGGCTTACGGTGTTTATAAAGACGGAACAGTTCTCGGATTTGCGAGAGATATTTATAAAGCCGAAGGTGTAATGACAGAAAGCGTATACACCGACGAACTCGGAATTAAATATGCTGAACCCGGAACCGTAGTTGTCGGAGATGTTGAATACTGGGATGACAGCTATCAGGACAAAACCGGTTTTCTTGGAAAATACGTTGATGTTTATTACAAAGAGGAAAATCGGGAAAGAACTGCTCTTTATGTTATAGCTGATGAATGGAAAACCGAGGAACTTGTTCTGAACTCAGAAATGATTGTCGGACCTGTAACAAGTGAATATGTAACGTATGAATCCGGAACGAGAACCAAAAAGGCAAAACTCAGCCGTGCACTTAAGGTTGTATATAACGGAGTTGCTTACCCCGATTATACGATTGATGAGCTGAGACCTGATTACGGAAAATTAAAGCTTATTGACAATAACCGTGATGAAGAATATGATTATGCAATTGTTACATCATATGATATTATGTGGTTTGACCGTTATTCTCCGCTGGAGAAAAAGTACTACAATAAATTCGGTAAAGGGATTCCTGAAATTCTTGTAGAAGACCCTCAGATTGAAAGAAATCTTCACATAGAGGTTGACGGTGAAAAAGTTGACCGTTTCGGAGTAAGTACAGGTAATGTTCTTCTTATCGAACAGTCAAAAGGAAATGATGATAAGCTTATGAAGATTTACGGTTCAACAGCTAAGAAAGAAGGCGTTGTTACCGCAAACCGTGAAAATGATTACGGTGAACGTGAAATTATTATTGACGGTGAATCATACCTTATGAATCCGGGCACAGCGGCTCTTTGTGAAAACGGAGAGGTTTCTCTTCCGAAAATTGAACTTGGAAAATCTTACGTTTTCTATCTCGATGCTACAGGAAGAATCGGTGCATTTGAGAAATCTGCGTATTCTGCGGAACTGTACGGATATGCGAAAAAGTTTGCACGTAACGATGATGACGAAACTTATTCTGTAAAGGTATTTACCGAGAATGATGAGTGGAAACAGTATTACTTTGCAGATAAGCTTTATGTCAACGGTGAGTTTGTAAAGTCTGATGCGGCATATAATATTCTCGCTCCCGGTGGAATAACATCACCGACTATGATTAAGTTTAAGATTACTGATGGTGTGATTAAGAGTATTTCAACACCGGTTCAGAGCGATGAATACAGAAGCGATGTATTTACCACATCAGGACTTAAGGAATTTATGTATGTTGGTACAACAAAGAATCTCGGTGACCGCTATTTCTTTAACAGCGACGGAAAGATTTTTGTCATTCCGACAAACAGCAGTGCTGATGAAAGTGATTATCACATTTACGGAAGTGGCATACTGAGAACTGAAACTGTTCGCTACAATATGGAAGTTTATGACGCAGACGAATTCGGTCACAGCAGTATTTTCAAGCTTGAAACGAATAACGGCTCAACCGATTCAATAAAATATCCTTATCACATCGTAAAGCAGGTAAGTCAGGCACTTGACGAAAACGGTGAAGTTGTTGGAATGATAACCTGCTGTGCTGACGGTGAGGACGATGTTAAATATTACGCTAAAAAGGCTGATACCTTTGAAGGACTTTCAAAGGGTGATATTATTCAGATTGAAACGGATAATAACGGCCGGGTTATAAGTGTATTATCTGTATATGACAGTTCTATGGAAGGTACATATTACGATGACGGCCAGCCGGATATGTATAATGTATCAATTGACATAAGAGGTTATGTAATGGATATTGACGTTGCAAGATATGTTCTTAAAATGAATCTCGGTGCAAACCAGTTCTATATTAAGAGTAATTCTGCTCCGAATGTTGCACTTGTAAAAGGCGATGACGTAAAAGTTGGAACATTTAACGACATAAAACCGGGTGACTATATAGTCGGCAGAGTCGGCTACGGACAGATGTCAGATGTAGTCATCATAAGAAACTGAGAGAGAGGTGCAGAGTCTTATGAAAAGAATAATCAGTACAGCGATGGCGACTTTACTTGCCTTGTCATCAGTCAGTGCAGTTTCCGCAGATGAAGCTGTCGGTGATAAAACGACATTTTACTCATCGGTTCTTAAGCTTGATAAGAACAGGGATATATATTCGTTTATGGAGCGTTTTCCTGATGAAATAAAGCTTGAGGTTACAGACAGCGAAAGTGCATCGGGAAGCTATTCGTTATACATTGACTCAAAAGGTGCGTATGACGGAAAAACGCTTGATGCAGGTGATGCAGAGCAGTATTTCGGAAATACTGCTGAATCGGGTTTTACGATGTCTGAGAACATGAAGGCTAACACCGAATACACATTTTCTGTAAAAATAAAGATTGGTGAAGGCGGAAGCCTCGGTAACATCAGAGTAATGCAGACAGGGCAGACGGGTTTTGTAAGTAAAGACAAGGTTCCGCCGTATTATTTCATGAATCAGATGGAAAAGACAGAGGGCGAAGACGGATGGAATACATATACAAAAACATTTAATACCTTGAGTAATAACGGTTTATATCTGCATTTTATTGCAGGCGGTGCCGAAAATGTATATGTGGACGATTTGTATTTTAAAGATAACACAAATAATAAAGTTCTTATAGATTACGACTTTGAAGATGTTGTGTTTACAGATATGTATAAACCGACAGGAATTGAAGTTTTAACCGAAAATTACGGTGAAATGGAAATCTCATGGCGTAATCCGATGAACTACAATAATACAGGCTGGGCTGAGTCGGGTAAGATTCAGGCAACAGTGCTGACAAGAGAAAGCGGTATTTTAAATATCAGTCTTTACGATGTGACAGAATCGGCTGATGCTGAAAATGAAGATATATCGGTGCTTGAGCCGATAGTGTCAATTAACAAGGGTGAATCTGATTTTGAACAGCCGGGACTGCATACAACACCGAACGAAGTTTCTTCATGTCTTTTAAAGAATCTTGAAAGTAACAAGGAATATAAATTCATACTCGCTGTTACAACAGACAAAACGAACGAAGACGGTACAACTGACGAGGTTGTTACAAAAACTCTTGTGACAGGAACTACTCTTGAAATTCCTGAGGACTGGAGACCGGAGCTTGAAACTGTTCCGAATTTCCACCACATTGTACCTGTCGGATTTATGAACGATGCGGCGGAGACTAATGACCCGTCAATAAACATTGCATTCTGGAATCCGAAGGCTGACAATATTCAGGAAATTACACTTGACAGAATAATTGACGGTGACTGCGTAAGGGTTGAGGGAACGAATTTCTCGCTTAAAGGTAACGCTGTTAATGAGCATGAAATAAATGGACTTGTAAAAGGCGAAAAATATCAGTTCAAGCTTAACTGCACATTTTCTGACGGAACAACTCAGAGTGCTGTGTTTGATGCTACAGCCGGTATGATTACAAGACCGTCAACAATAAACGGCTGGGTTCCACACTGGAGTGTAGGTACTAATGAAAATAATGCATCTGTTGTCAGAATGGATACAACGGAAAAACATTCGGGAGAAAGCTCTGTGTACATAAGTACCTCGCTTCCGCAAGCTGCAAGTAACAGATATATAATGCTGCAGTGTAACGGTATTGCATTTAAAGCGGATTCTACATATAAGGTTACCTTCTGGGCGAAGGCAAATAACTGTTCTTATATAAGATTTTATGCCGGCTGGCCAAATGCTTCAAGACTTGTTCAGTACACGGATATAACAGACGAATGGGGATATCATGAGGTTTATCTTAAAAATCTTCCTGCGGCAGCCAATCAGCTCCTTATCATAACAGATAATTACTGTGAAGATTTGTGGATTGACGATATAACAGTTACACTTGACGGAGACAGCAAGAACCTTATCTCTAACGGTGAATGTGAAGTTGACGGAAGTACCGAGCTTGAAGCGGTGCTTAAAATAAAAAGCGAAGCTCAGGACGGGAAAGTAAAGCTTACATGGACAAATGCTCTTGAAGCGATTACATCATATGTTGATATCTATGATATAAGCGGAGAGAAAAAATCGTTTAAAGGAAGATATACCGAAAGCGAAGCAGTAGTATATGACCTCATAAATGAAAATATTCATACACTTGAGATTATACCTGTTGACGCTAACGGCAGGGAAGGTAAATCGGCAACTGTTGACGTTATGCCGACAGCTCCTGACTACGCACTTTTAAATCCGCACTTTGAAAAGGACGGAAAAAGTGTTTCAGAAATAACACCGGGCGTAATCAGCGGTGTTGTATCCGTAAAGAACAAAAGCATGGGCGAGAATTTTAAGGTAACACTTGTTGCGGCACTTTATGATGGATATAAAATGATAGCTTCGAATATTTCAATAAATGAAATAGGTGTTAATACAGAGCTCAGGGACGGAGAAAAAATATCGGTAGATATTGAAGTTCCTGAAAATTCAGAAGAAAAAGATTACAAGCTTAAATTCTTTATGTGGGATTCTGCAGAGGATAAAAATATCCTCAGAGAATGCAGAGTTCTCGGTGAATAACAATTACTTTGTTATTTGTATTAATCCGATAAGTTGCAATTCAATCGGGCATGAATTGCGATTGTGGATATTCAAATAAATAAAAAATTAGGAGTGAATTAAAAATGTTAAAAAAGATTATTGCAGTTTTGGTAACTGCGGCAACTCTTATGTCGTATACCGGTGTATTTGCTTCAGATGAAGGAGTAAAAGTTGCACCAAATGAACAGCCTTACGGTACAAAATATGCGTATCATCCGCTTCTTAATATGTGGACAGATAATCAGCTTAGAGCTTCTAAGCTGGCGAATCCTGATAATTATGCTATGCATATATCAGATACACTTGCTTATTCCGGGTCAAAATCATTATATATGGATGTATGCAACCATTGGTGGAAACAGTTTTTCCACAGCAACTATTGCAAAATGACCGAAGCAAATTCAAATATTAATTCGGGTGATTTGCATTACGTAAATCCAAGCGAAAAAAATGTAGAGTTCAGCATGAAGCTTGCAGGTGATTTTTCACATATGCCATCTAATGCCGGCTTGCTTGATACCGGTGGTATAAAGGTAAAATTCAGTGATATGGCTGTAAAAGTTGAAACGATAGACAATGTGACTTGGAGAACATATTCATATAGCGGAAAATGGCCGGGAACAGGTTGGATTATGGGCATAGGCGGAACTCATGCCTGCGGTGCATACATTGATGATATGTATCTTAAGGTGGGAGATGTAGTTGTAATTAACGATAATTTTGAAGATGATGTTAATACAGATATCCGTACAGTAGACGCTGTAAAGGCAGAAGTTAATGGAGAAGCTGTAAGAATATCATGGAGAAATCCGTATTTTTCTGACCTTACAAAGATTGATATTTATGATGTAACAAACGGAGCAAATACATCAATTCTTTCGCTTACATCTGCTGATGCAACTGCTGCACCGGGTGTTGTATTTACTCAGAATACAGATTGCTATTTTGATGTAGCAGATGCGGCAGCTTCAAGCAAGAAGTATAAGATTGTTACATCAACAGCAAATTATGCAGATGTTGAAACAACAGTTGATTACACGTATGTAGAAAAAACCGAAGACGATAAGCCATACGGAAATCTTTGGCTTAATAGCAAATATTTTGAATTTATAGGCGACAGCGACTTTGATGAAGGGAAATTATTAAATCCAGGTGAACATGCAGCTCATATCAGTGATGAGAACAGCTATTCCGGTGACAAAGCATTGTATATGCATTGCTGTAACAGATGGTGGAAGCAGTATTTCCACACAGATTACGGCTGTAAGCTTTCTGCAAGTAATGCAACAACGTCTCCCGGTGCCGGGACATACTATATTAACCCGAACGGTAAAACAATTGACTTCAGCATCAAAATTGGCGGTGATTTTTCACATACAATTCCGAATGCAGGTCTTTGCGATACTTCCGGTCTTAAGGTTAAATTCAGTGAAATGACGGTGTCGGCTATTGAAACAATCGATGGTATGGAATGGAGAACATATACATGGAACGGAACATGGCCTGGCACAGGCTGGATTCTCGGTATGTCGGGTACTCATGCGTGTATGACATACTTTGACGATATCAAACTCAAGGTTAACAACACTGTTGTATTTGAAGAAGATTTTGAAACATCTGTAAATACAGATATCAGCACAATTGATTATACAAATGTTTCTCCGGTTAACGATACGACACTCAGAATCGGCTGGGTTAATCCGAAACTTTCAAATCTTACAAAGCTTGAAATTTATGATATTACAGACGGTTCGAATACACAGCTCGTTTCATTGACAGCTGCAGATACAACAGTCGCTCCTAATGTAAGCTTTAATGCAGGGAAGAAATGTTTATATGATGTAACAGGTCTTGTGGCTGAAACTTATAAGAAATATAAGATTGTTATTGCAACTGCTGCATTCGGCGAAAAAGAAGTTATTGTTGACGGAAGAACAATGAAGGAATCCTATAATATAGTGAATAACAACTATGATGATAAGGGATTTTCTTTCGGTGGCTCATGGGTAACACAGGTAGGAGACGGAGTAGATGGAGTTCAGGGTGAATGGAAGGTTGACTTTGATAATGTCAGAACAGGTCAGGCAAGCTTCAAGATTGAACACTACGGAACAGAGGCGAGACTTTTATATTATTTCGGTTCCGGAAGAACTCTTTATGCAGGTACACCTTATACATTTAATGCATTTGTAAAGACGGGTGATGACATGCCGGCAGGCAAAGCAAGTCTCTTCCTGACTACAACAGGTGGTGGAGTTGTGTATGCAACAAGTCTCGGCACAATTAAATCGGGAGACTGGCAGAAGCTTACATATACAGTTACACCTACTGAGGATACACTTGTAACATTACTTAAGTTCTGCTTCTACACAGATTACGCTACAGATATTTATATTGATGATATTTATATGGGTGCAGAAGGCGATACCTTCATTAATGCGGGTCTCACAGAACAGGGACTTGAAATGGACAATGCTATTTTGAATGTAGTAGGCGGTCAGAAGACATTGTCATGGAGATATACGCTGAATGATTTAAATGCTAAAGACACAGTAGGATTTAATGTATATCATGTTGCTAAGGACGGCACAGAAACAAAGCTTAACGATTCAATGGTTAAGGTTCTTGATGAGGCACAAACTACACTTTCATATAACATAGATAATCTTCTTCCGGGTTCATATGAAATCCGCACCGTAACAAGTCTTGGTTTTGAAGGCGGTGCAATTTCGATACCGGTTGATGATATTGGTATAAGTGAAGGCACATTCAAGACAGTTTACTGGAATGAAGGCTTTAATCAGTATGGTGAAAACTTTGATGAGGGTATGTCATATGATGCTGATATGTTGACATCATATGGTGATACTTTAGGAACAATCACAATTACAAACTATTCTGAAGACTATCAGAATGGCTTGCCTGTTTGCCTGATAGGTGCGCTTTATAAGGACGGAGCACTCGTAAATGTAGTTAAAAATCCAATAACAACCGTAGCTTACGGTGATATTGCAAGTCTTTCAGTTGCATTTGAAACAACAGCAATTTCTGACCTTACAGGTTATGAAATGAAGCTCTTCCTGTGGGATTCAATAAATGGCATGAAGCCGATTGCAGAAGGTAGCCCTGCTTCAATCAGCGGACCGGAAGCAAACTAAATAATTAAAATAACTTTATCAGGCGGGCGGAGAGACTCCGCCCGCCGATAAAGATAATTTCGGAGGTAGACAATGAAAAATAAATATTTGAAAGGGATTATATCTTTAATATCTTCTTTATGTATGATTACAGCTTTAATACCGGTAAGCGTGTCTGCCGCCGATTCACCTGCATCGGGATGGACGGTACAGGCTTTAGGAGGATTTGAAGCTGACCTTGATATTGATGAATCGACCTCATATCATGGCTCGCAATCTGTAAAAATTCATAGCGAGACTCCGGGAAAAGCTAATTGCTACATAACTTTTTCTACAACCGTTCCGGTAAAAAAAGGTCGCACATACAGATTTTCCTTTGCACGCAAAGGAGAAAAAATACTCGGAAGCTCTAACTATTGCATAGATTGGGGAAAACGTTATGTTTTTTCTGATATGCATGGACAAAGCTTTGACTGGATAACAAAATCTTTTCTTTGGACAAATACACAAGGAGACCGTAATGCAACAGTCAGAATCATTATTGACGGTCTTGCAGAAGGTATATGGCTGGATAATTTCGAATTTGTCGAATGGGATGGAGAAATTATAGGAAAAAACCTTATTTCAAACCCGTCTTTTGAAAATGACAAGGCAACAATTTTTGCGTCGGCAGATGATTCAGCAGCATCTTCAACTACGACAAACGCGGTTGATGCGGTAGGTGCTGAGGCTGTATTTAATGCCCTGCAACGTGTGGGCACAACATTTGATATTGAAAAATACGAGGAGGCAATGAGCTTGTTCTCTGTTCTTCCTCTTTATAAAAAGAATAATATAGTAATAGATGGTGACGGCTCGGACTGGGCGGATATATATTCTGTTCATGTACCTGTAAAAAAGAGTCAGTACCAGATTTATAATAACGCTGCTGAGCTTAATCTTGAAATGGATTATAAAGCGGCTTATGACGATGAGAATTTTTATCTTTATGTCGAAACACGTGACGATATATTTGCACCGAATGTAGCAAGCTCATATTGGGCGAACGACTCTTTGCAGGTGGCAATGAGTTCGATTTCTGAAAGCTTTGGTGATGAAGTCGGACTTCAGTATACTGAAGACGGCGGATATTACACTTCAAACAGCTGGCGTTTTGACGAAATCAAAAAGATGAAAATAAAAACGCTTTATGATGGAACCAAGGCGGTTTATGAGGTAGCAATACCGTGGAGTGTTCACTTCGGGGAACGTCCTGAAGACAGCTTTGTTTTCTCAATTCTTGCAAATGATAATGACGGAAATGGCAGAGAGTACGGTGTTGAATTGCGTCCCGGTATTGCTGAGGGCAAAACAAATACCCAGTTTATCAGCTATAGCCTGATGCAGGATGGCGAGGATTTTTATTCTACCATGGAGAAATCCGGTAATGCGTATTCTGTATTTGTAGTAAACACATCAGAAGAAACAAAAACATATAAAATCAGCTCGGATGTTATAAGCATAAACGAAGAAATTACATTGGAACCAGGAAAGGGTGCAAGAGTGCAAAGTGAGCCCGTTTCGCTTAAAATGGGTAAAAATACAATTGTAATAAGCGTATCGGACGGAAATGTAACAAGAAATCTTACAAAGATTGCTGATATTGCTCCGAATGACGAGCGTATGAATAGTATCTATACCTATTACGGAGAAAAGGTTAAAGAGCTTGAAAGACTGGTCAAAATCTGCCGTATGCTCGGTATTTCTACCGATTATGAGGAATCGAGAATATGGGTTATTAATCAGTTTATTGATTATCTGGAAGAAGATTATGAATCGGAATATTTTTATCCGATAGCATTTGCTAATGAAAATCTTGAAGATATTTATCAGGAGACAAAAGCTAATCTTGAAGCATATATTGCTAAGGAAAAGACATCAAGGGAAGTGCCTGTATTCAAGACAGGAGAGATTGAAATTGATGGGGAAAGTATGATTGCGGACGTAAAGGTAGGAAACAGCTTTGAAAGACGTCCGACATATTTTATCGGCTACGGTCACTTCTTTGAAGTGCAGAGAGATTTCCCGGTGTTTGAGAATATTAATGCAACTGCTCACGGAATTGAATTAGGTGCAAGCGGAACTGTTCCTTACTTTGCTGAGGAAGCGGAAAACCTCCTTTCCGGCTGGATAAATTACGGACTCAGTAGTCTTGAAACGTTAAAAACAGACCAGGTTGAAACTGAGGGTTCAAACGGGAAAGCATTCTATATCCATAACGAAACACCGTTAGGCCCGAATAAGTATGCCTACTGGTATCAGCTGGTTGAGGGATTGAGAAGAGGAGAAACCTATGTTTTAAAATTCCGTGCCAAGGCTAAGGATGCAAAAAACTGCAATATTGCTATAAATAATGTAGGAGGAACAAGGATTTCTCTTGACGGCACATATGACTGGAAGGATTTTGAATATGAAATTAAATTGGCAGATAATCAGACACGTCTGCCGGTAGGCTTTATGTGTGAAAACCTTACTGATGAGCTGTGGCTGGATGACATGAGTCTTACCAGAAAGGGTGAGGACAGAAATTTCCTTAAAAACGGCGGATTTGAATATGAATATAAGATTGTTGGTAAATATGCAATAGAAACTTCGCAAGTAAAACGTTTAGGCGAAATACTTGATGAACTTGCAAAGTATAATCAGACTTTGGATTTGCTTATCTCACCGCATTATTTCCCGACAAATCTTGTTGAGCCTGAAGCGAAGACAACTGCCGGTGGTTTCTTTAAGATGGATATTACACATCCGGGTGTCAGAGAAATTCTTAAGCTTCACATTACCGAGCTTATAGGACCTTATAAAGATCATCCGGCTTTGAAGACTATAGTTATGACTAATGAGCCGGCATTGAATTCAATGACTGCAGGAGATGTATATCTGCCCGATTATAAGGAATGGCTCAGAAAGAAATATATCGGTGATATTGCAAGGCTGAATACAAATCATAAAACAAGCTATGCAAGCTTTGAAGAAGTTGTATGGCCGGAGGATTTTACCGAAGGGTATTATGATTATGTAAAGTTTAACAATGAAATATATAACGAATTTCATCAGTTCCTTGCCGACTGCGTAAAGGAAGTGGCACCTGATGTTCCGGTAACTGCAAAGCCGATGGATTATAATGCTTATTCCGAGGCAGGCTCAAAGAGAGGTTATCATTCTTACGGAACAGATATGACTCTGTTTAAAAACTGGATGGATGTAAACGGCTGCGATTCATGGGCATACTACAGCAGTACAACTAATAATACAATGCAGACAAAAATGCAGTGGTATGATTTTATGCGCTCAGTCAAGAAGGCGCCAAGTGCAAACTCAGAAGACCATATTATAAGCGACGGAAATCTTGACTTTGTACCACAGCAAGCAAAATGGGTAGAAACCGACTTGTGGCAGGGAGCTCTTCACGGCAGAGTTATCACGAATATATGGTTGTGGGATTCAGACTATGTAAACACACCGGCAGGTGGTTCAATCAGATTTCGTCCGGACTGTATCGTAGCGGCATCTGATGTGTCGATGGATCTTAACAGGCTGGCATATGAGGCAACAGCGATTCAAACAAAAAAATCCGATGCCGGAGTTCTTTATTCAATAGCTTCGAGAAACTATAACTATGCATGGATGAACGCAGTGCACAGGGCATGGGAAGCTTTGGCATATAACGGTATGAAGGTTGAGTATATAACCGAAGACCAGCTTGACAAGATGTTTGAGTTCCCGATGCTTATAGTTCCTCAGAACTATAATGTTCCGGAAGAAACCGCAAAAAAGGTGCTTGAATATGCTAAAAACGGCGGTAAGGTTATTATGATTGGCGAGGATTGCTTAAAGCTTAACGAATATAATCAACCAATAAGCTGTTATGAAGAAATAAAGGCACTTTCGCAGATTGTTCCTGTTGAGAATAATAACGAGCTTATGATTTCTCCAAGCCTCGATGAGCTTACTAAGCTTGTAGGTGATGAGCTTGAAAAGCTCGGAAAAAAACGTGTTAAGCTGATTAATATCGAAACAAATAAAGAAGCTGAAAAGGTAGATTTCAGTTATGTTGACTATAATGGAAAGCTACTTATAAACCTTTGTCAGTACGATTGGGGTAATGAAGGTGATTACCGGATTGAAGTTGACGGAAAGCCTGTTCTTAAAATAAAGGATTTGAGAGCGGCAGAGAATGTGGAAGGCGGAATTATTCATATTGAAGAATATAAACCACTGCTTTTGGAGCTTGAAGTTTAAATTCGTAAGGGGAAATTGTATGAAAAAAATAATTATTACTGCATTAGTAGCAGTATTAAGCCTGAATATAACAGGAGCTGTTTGTGCAGAATATGACCGTTCAGATTTCGATGCGAAGTATGATGAACTGGATTTTTTAATAAAACAGTGCGAAAACAGCGGAATAAATGTTGATGCAGAGCGTGTTATGGCGACGACTGTAAAAAGATTTACCGACAATATTGTATTTGATGCAATGCTTGACGAGAATCTGCGGAATGAAGGAACATCCCTGAAAGAAAAAACAAACAGAAGTATTTCATATCAGGAGAGCGCTTTAAACGGGCTTTATGAAAGAGCAAAGACTAATATGGAGGGGTATATTAAGGGAGAAAAGGCGTCAACGAGCGTCGATTCTTCGTATAATCCTACACTTCTGAAAATCACAGGAGACGGAGTTTGTATTGAAAATGAGCCGTATTATTCCATGGGTTACGGACACTTTGACAGTGTGCTTAAAGATATCCCTGTAATGGAATCAATGGGAGCTGACCATGTTGCAATGGAAACAGGCCCGTACAATGTGCTTGAAGTGGTAAGTGAGGGGAATAAAACCTATACCAATTCCGGTTCAAAACGGGATAATACAGTAGCCTATATTCAGGATATCTTATCCCGAGCAGATGAATCCGGAATAGGAGTCAATCTTCTGCTTTCACCGCATTATGTTCCGGAATGGTTTTTGAAATGGTATCCTGAGCTTGAAAATGTTTCGGCTGGATGGTGTGGTTATAATATATTTGACGATAAGTCAAAACAGATGATATCTGATTATCTCGCAGGAGTTCTTCCTGCCTTGAAAGAATTTACATCTCTTGAAAGTATAATTCTTACAAATGAACCGCATCTTAATACATATCATTATCCTGATACTTTTAAAATTGATTTTAACCGATATCTTATGAATAAGTACGGTAAAATTTCACTTCTGAATGAAGCCTGGGGTACATCATATACAAGCTGGAGCAGTATTAATATGCCGCAGTATGACACAAATACAGGTCTTCCTTTAACCTATGATGCACTTTTTTATGACTGGTATATATATAATGACGAAAAGTTTGCCCAGTGGCATGAGTGGATGGCGAGTGAAGTGAGGAAGCATCTTCCTGATGTGAAAATAAGTATAAAAACACTTGATTATCTGTGGTGTGATGATAACGTCGATGAATACCGCTTGCGTGGCATTTCCGGAAATGATGTTGAGCGCTATGCAGAATTTTGCGATTTTGCAGGGGTTGATGCTCATGGCAATATTTCGGACTATAATCAGATTATTTCCAAATATATGTATTATGATTTTGTAAGAAGTGTTACAGGTCAACCCATATATAACTCTGAAGACCATATGTTCTATGACAGTTATAAAAAATTCGGGGATAAGGAACCGGTTCAGGATGAGCACGTTAGTACAAGTATATGGCAGGGCGCAATCCACGGTATGGAAAAAACCACACTGTGGACATGGCAACGACTTGATTATATTCCCAGTGGCGGGGAAACCTGGACGGATGCTGTTGACAGAGAACTGAAATCTATATATAATGCAACATTTCTGCACCGTCCCGAAGCAGCTGCCGCAGCAGGTATAACAGCAGTTGATTTAAGACGTCTTAACGATGAAGTGCGTACACTTGAACTGTCGGAGAATGATACAGCGATACTTTATTCGAAGAGTGCAAGAATTTATAATCTCGATTTTATAAAAACAATGCATTCTGCATATGAAACAATGCTTGCAACGGGATTCGGTGTTGATTTTGTTACCGAATACAAGCCGGAGAGAATGCATGAATATAAAACACTTATTCTCACAGGTGTTGATAATATTGAAAGTAACACACTTAAAGAACTGAGTAAGTTCTCCGGAAATATTATCCTTATGAACAGCAGTATTTCGAATAATCAGTATAATCAGCCGGGAGACAGTGCGCTTATTTCCGATATTATGAACAGTAAAAAAACGCAGATTATTACCGACAGTGCAGATGAATTTCATACAGCACTTGTAAATGCTGATGAACGTAAAGCTAAGGCTGAGCTTACAGATGCTGACGGAAACTTTGTAAAGGGTTTAGATTTCAAATGGGCAGAACTTTATGACGGTGCAACTCTTATAAATATATGTAATCTTTCAAATGCCGACATAAAAAATCTTACACTTCGTGTGAACGGAGAAGAAATTTCGGCTGAGGATCTGATTAACGGAACTGTAATTGAACCCGGTTTTACGGCAAAAAGATATGTTCCTGTTATGATATATATTCCGGGTAACGGAAGTCTGCTCAGAAATATAGCTGTTAAAAACGGAAAAACAATAACATGGAAAAGAGAAATTTTCCCGACTTATATCTATAACATCGATGATGGAATGGAAAACAAATACCTTGTAGGAATTGAGGACGGACGTTTCGAAGCGAAAAAAGAAGGAATATATTACCTTAGAAAAAGCGACAGTGGTACCGTTTATCCGGGAAGGATAATAAGCCTGCAGACAGGGAATCTTTTTGAAGTTTCCGAGGCGGAAAACGGATTTGCTGTCAGAAATGTTTCAGGTAAGTATGCCGCCGGAATAGCGAAGATAAATTACAGTAATTCAGCATTCTCGTTTGTTGATTTATATCTTGAACCCGGTGAATCAAGATTTATAGAAACGGAAAATGTAAGCGGTTTAGTTGTATATAACAACTTATCAGATATGATTAAAGTCAGCAATTGAGTTGTAAGGTAGCCTTAACGCTCAATACTAAAGGCGGTTTGAAAATATAAATTCTCGCTCCCCCTGTGTTAAAATCCTCGCGAATACGAGAGAATTCCCTGCGTTTTTGCCTTGCCGGAACAAAATTTTATTATTTTTAAACTCTGCGACCTGAAACGGATGGAATTTCGGACATATTTTAGTGCGGAGGATGAAGGAATGCTTTCGCCTTTCAAAGACGACAAGCTGAAAGATGCGGAATTACGCTGTTTCAGGCGTCTTTAGTGTTGGTTGTTAAGGCTACTCTTGTTCGTAAGTGAAATATCAACTTCGTTGATGTGAAATAATTTTTATCGAAATTGTGAAATAGAAAACTATCGTTTTCTGTGAAATGAAATAAATCCACACGCCGTAAGGCGTATTTCACATTTCGAAGCAATTTTTCACGCCCGAAGGGTATTTCACAAATCCGCAGGATTTATTTCGTTGAAAAGACGGTAGATTTTATATCAAAATCTACCGTCTTTTCTGGTGCGGATAACAGGACTTGAACCTGCATGAAATTGCTTTCACATGGACCTGAACCATGCGCGTCTGCCAATTCCGCCATATCCGCATATTAAATTGAAAATTAGGAATAGAAAATTAGTACGTACATTGTGTTCAATTGTACGATAAAAAACACCATACTTTAGTATTATAGCATATAAATCAGAATTTGTCAAGGTTTTTTTGGAAAATGTTTTATTTTTTGAAATTTAAGCATAAAAAAACGAATTCACCAGAATTGACAAATCCGCTCTTTTATATAAATCATTCAACTTCAGCATTAGCTGCTGCTTCAACACTTTCCTGATATTTAGCAAGTATTGCGTCTTCCAATGATTTACGCATCTCTGAATTAATCGGATGAGCTATATCTTTAAACTCATTGTCGGGCGTTTTTCTGCTCGGCATAGCTGTGAACATCTTTTCCTGACCTTCAATAATCTTAATGTCATGTACTACAAATGCGTTGTCAAAAGTGACAGAAGCCACTGCTTTCATTTTACTTTCCGCATTAACCAGTTTTACCTTGATATCTGTGATTTCCAAGGTTATCCTTCCCCTTTCAAAATTCCTACATATGCATTTCCTACACACAAATAATTTTACACAATTTCTTCTGATTTGTCAACAGAATTATATATTTTTCACGGAATTGCACAAAACAAAGTGAAGTTTTTATGCAACATGTTAAATTTCGAAAATATACTTTCCATAACATAAAAAAAGGTATATAATAATAGATGACAAGATTTTATATTGAGAGGAAGGAAATGGTTGTGGAAAGATTTGACATAAACAGCTTGGATAAAGGTGCTCATGTTCATTTCATTGGTATTGGCGGTATAAGCATGAGCGGTATTGCTCAGATATTTATTAAGAACGGTTTCAAAGTCAGCGGTTCTGACCGATGCGAAAGTAATATAACAAAAGAACTTGTAAAACTCGGAGCTGAGATTTGTTTTGAACATATAGCGGAAAATGTACATGGTGCAGATTTGGTTGTACATACAGCTGCAGTGCATGATGATAATCCTGAAATGCAGGAATCGAGAAAGCTTGGAATAAAGCTTATTGACCGTGCCGAATGTCTCGGTGCTATTATGAAAAAGTATGTAAATCGTGTCGGTGTTGCCGGAACACACGGGAAAACAACTACAACGGGTATGCTGACACATGCTCTTATTTATTCGGAGCTTGATCCGACAGTCAGCATTGGTGGTGAGCTTGATATTATTAATGGAAATATTAAAACAGGCTCTGAGGAATATTTTGTAACGGAGGCTTGCGAATATACAAACAGTTTTCTTAAATTTTTCCCAACAGTGTCTCTTATAACAAATATAGAAGCGGATCATCTTGATTTTTTTAAGGATATTGATGATATTATAAACAGTTTCAGAAAGTTTGCTGAGCTTCCGGGTGAAGAAGGATGTGTTATTGCCTGGGGAGAAGATGATAATATTAAAAAAATGTTTGACGGCTTTGACGGTAAGGTTATTACGTATGGTATTGAAAATTGTGATTATACAGCAGAAAATATAGAATATATTTCGGGGTATCCTCAGTTTGACTGTGTATACGGCGGAGAGCCAGTTACGCATATTAAACTGAATGTTCCCGGAAAACATAATATACTGAATGCACTTGCGGTTGTGGCTGTATGCAGGGCTTTGGGAGCTGATATAAATAAGGCTGCTGAAGGGATAGAAAGTTTCAAAGGAACGCACAGACGTTTTGAGAAAAAAGGGATGTGCAAAGGCGCTGTCGTAATTGATGATTATGCTCATCATCCGACAGAGATAAAGGCCACTCTGACTGCAGCAAATCAGATTCCTCATAAAAAAATACGTTGTATATTTCAGCCTCATACTTATTCACGAACAAGGACTTTATGGAATGATTTCATATCTGCATTTGATGGTATTGACGAGCTTATTCTTACAGATATTTATGCGGCCAGAGAGTTGCCGGACGGAATTACAACATCAGAAAGACTGGCCGGAGCAATTTCTGAAACAGGACTTAATACAACATATATTAAAGAATTTAATGAAATTGCAGCCTATATAAAGAGAACTGTTGAAGACGGTGATATAGTATTTACAATGGGCGCAGGGACCGTAACAGAAATAGGACCTCTTTTGTGCAAATGATAAAAAAGATACTATCACTGTTTGACAGTAGTGACTATAAAGAATGTATTGTGTGCAAAAATAAATTCAGAAAAAGTAAGTTTTATTTTTGTATATCTGATCTGGGAGTTTGCAGAAAATGTCATGATACTCTGCCGTTTGTGAATATCGGGATGTTGTTCCGTGGTAAGAAATATGTTGATTATTCAATGTCTGTATTTTACTATGTTGAACCAATACGGAAGCTTTTGGTTGATTATAAGTTTAATGAATGCAAATCCTACGGTATTATTTTCGGAGAGTACCTTTCCCAACTTATAAGAGGCATATTTATGGGAGAATATGATTTTAATATGATTGTTCCTGTTCCACTTTCAAGAGAAAGATTTAATGAGCGTGGATATAATCAGGCGGCAATTATAGCAGATTATCTTGCATGTGAGCTTGGTGTTGTGTATAGCGAAAATGCTATTATCAGATACAGAAATACAAAACGGCAGTCAAGTCTTAAACCGTCGGAAAGAGCTTTTAATCTTAAAAATGCATTTTTGGCTAATTCTCAGATTGTATCAGGGAGAAATATATTGCTGGTTGACGATGTTTATACATCGGGAAATACAGTTGAAGAGTGCGCAAAGATATTAAAAGAAGCGGGAGCGGAACGGGTAATTGTGCTTACGGCAGCACGTAAATACAATAATGTCAGAAGCAAGGAATACCGTGAGCTTTTCGGGATGTAAGATTATGAAAGGATTTTAATGGAATGAAAAAAAGACTATTATATTTTATGGTGTGCGGAGCAGTGGCATTATCAGTTGATTGCTTTGCAGCTAAGGAAACAGCGGATATATCCGTTATGGAAAATTATGTGATTGTATCCGGTAACGGCGCGATGAAGGATTTTTCGAATTCAGAGCCGTCTGATTTTACAAAAAAACCTGACAATGTTAATTTCGTGAATGTAATGAACGGAGTTACTTCTGTCGGAGATAATGCATTCAGGGATTGTGTCAACATCGGAGATATTATTCTACCGTCATCTGTTACATCTATCGGTAGTCAGGCTTTTGCCGGATGCAGCAGCCTTACAGAGGTGATAATACCGTACGGTGTTAAAGAAATAGAAAAATATGCTTTTATAAACTGTCCGAATCTTGAGAGAGTATATATTCCCGATACAGTAGTGAAGTACGGTGAAAGCTGTTTTTACGGGAACCCTAAGCTTACTATATATGCAGGAGAAAATTCATGTATGCGTACTTATGCTGAAAGTGACGGAGTGAATTTTGTTCAGGCAAACGGGGAGCAGAATAATCAGATTGACGTACTAAACGATGTAAAAGTGATTATAAACGGAACAGAGCTTATTTACAAATATCCCGTAATTATGAAAAACAGTATGACATTTATTCCGCTTCGTACCATTTTTGAAGCTGTCGGATGTGTAGTAGGCTGGGACGGAGACTTGAAATGTGCAACAGTTTCAAAAGACGGTGTAAGATATGAATTTTATATAGGTTCATCTGATGTTTACGCAAACGGAAAACGCGAAACTCTTGCGATGCCTACATCTCTCGTGTGTGGAAATACGATGGTTCATATAAGAGCAGTTGAAAAGCTTGGCATGAGCGTTGAATGGGACGGAAGTACAAAAACAATTACCATTTCGTATTAATAATTACATATTAGAGGAATAAAACCATGAAAATTATAGAGAAAATTGTAGAGGCAACCAAAGACAAGCATAATCACAGTATGCCTACAATTGCATTTTTGGGAGACAGTGTGACCGAAGGTTGTTTCAGAGGATATATTGATTATACAAAGGTATATCATGCAAAGCTAAGAAAAATGCTTTATGATATTATACCGGGTGCAAATATAAATATTATAAATGCAGGAATAGGCGGGACAACAGCACCGTTTGGTGCAGAACGTCTTGAACGAGATGTTCTTTTAAGAAATCCTGATTTGTGTGTTATCTGCTTCGGACTGAACGATGCAGGCGGAGGCCCTGACAATCTTCAGAAATACATAGATGCACTTTCTTCAATATTTGAAAGACTTCAAAAGGAAAATATTGAAATTATATTCATGACCCCGAATATGATATGTACATATTATAATGAAAAACTTGTTGAACCTGAACATGCTCCGAATATTGAAGGGTTTATGAACATTCAGCTCAGCGGTTCGATGGATTTATATATGAAGTCGGCAGTTGAGCTTGCTGAAAAATATAATATCCCTGTATGCGATTGTTACGGAAAATGGAAAACGATGGAGAGGTATGGGATAGATACAACTAAGCTTCTCATTAACGGAATTAACCATCCGACAGAAGAGATGCATAATTTGTTTGCGTATTCGCTTCTTGAAACTATGTTCAGTTAAGTAATAAGACCGGGATTTAATGAATTTGAAAAATAGAAAGAGCCGTTTTGGGATTTCGGATTAAAATTTTTTAAGTTAACAGTATTGCTTTACACAAGGGAGACTTTGCAAGGTTTGCATCTGAACCTTATTCCTCGCATTTAAAGATTGTCGAAATTTGACGAAGGGAAGTGTAACATTTGAAGGTGATTTCTTTTTTTAAAAAACTTGGTGTTTTCCTAACACTTGCTATATGGATTGCGACTTTGGTAATTTCGTTTTTTGTTGGAATGCTGTTTCAGTGGGCATCTACCACTGAAATCAAGACTGCCAAAGATTACAGCAAAATAGTTGTAGAGAAAAATGATATTGCAGATTATAATATTTTTATATATATTCCCGAAAAGTATAGTGCGTTAGAACAAATTGAAGAACCTATTAGAAAAACAATTTCTTTGTATATGCAAGCGAATAATTTGAAGTTATCACCAGGAACGCACGAATTCACTCAATTTGATGGAAAGCTTGATGAATACATAAATGAAGAATTTCAGTTTGAGGAAATCGATTAGTTTTTAATCGTGACTTTGTATGAATTATGTAAATAATGTCGAATATTGGCGAAAACAGAAGGCCTCCCCTGTGTAAGGGGAGGTGGGTTGCAAAGCAACTCGGAGGGGTTGTGAATAAGCGAAACAAACAACAATCCCTCAGTCAGCTACGCTGACAGCTCCCTTTACACAAGGGAGCCTTTGAAAGGTTTGCATCTAAACCTTATGTGTCGCAATTGCATTGCAAAGCAATGCATCGATATAAATCTCTTGCGAGATTTTCGATATGTCTTAAAAGACCTGATATGTTGCAAGCAACTCGATATGTCGCTATCGTGACGAGATTTACATCATATCGAGTTTTGAGTGAAACGAAAAACATATCGATTTTACGAAGTAAAAATATCGAGCAAACGAAGTTTGCATCTAAATCTTATCTGTCGCAATATGGATATGTCGAAAGATGTCGAAAGTATAAAGTTTTTCAAGAACATGAGTGTTTTAGGAATATAATTTTTATTTCTGACTTAACTTGAATAATAAAAAATTGGAATCCGGTTTATACAAACAAATTAAATAATAAAGGGGAATTTTAAATGAAAAGGTATCTTTTGCCAAAAGCAGGACGGTTTTATAAAGCTAATTTGCATGCTCACAGCACAGTTTCTGACGGTGCATTTACACCACAGGAGCTTAAAGAATTATATAAAGCACATGGGTATAGTATACTTGCCTATACAGATCATGAACTTATGGTAGACCATTCTGATTTGGATGATGAGAAATTTCTTACGTTAACCGGAATGGAATATGCTTTTATAGAGAAAGATGATTATCTTTCAAGTCGCACCATAGAAATTAACATGATTGCTAAAAACCAGCATAACACAAAGCAGGTGTGTTACAATCCCTCTTATGTTATTCATGGTGAAAAGTGGAGAGCTGAGAAGGTGGAATATGTGGGAGAGCTGTATAAAAGAGAATATACTGTTGAATCTATTCAGGAGGGTGGCCTAAGCAACCAACACTAAAGGCGGTTTAAAAATATAAATTTCCGTCCCAACCGCGTTAAAATCCTCGTGAATACGAGAGTATTCCCTGCGTTTTTGCCTTGTCGGAACAAAAATTTATTATTTTTAAACTCGTATGACC
>JAZULT010000025.1:0-7092 GCA_045603225.1 Clostridia bacterium
CCTAAGACCGCTTGGCCTCCGACTTCATAAAAAGCAGAAATTGTTCTTGACACTTTGCTGTCAACAACACTGGCTAATCCGAAAACGATACCCAAAACGCAACCAAATAACAGACCCCACAATGCAAGAAGCAAAGTCTGCCCCATCGCATAAAAGAGCATCGAGCCATATGTTTCTAAAATAACGCCCATGGAGCAACATCCTCCTGTAAAATAACGAGGACATCGGAAAATCCAATGCCCTCACAATTAGTTAATTAACCAAGATAATTAGCAATGATTTCGTCATACTTGCCGTTAGCACGGATATTAGCAAGACCTGCATTGAAAAGGTCTACAAGCTCCTGATTGTCAGCGTTGAAGATTGCAAAGCCATACTGAGCAGGCTCGTTTTCTGTACCTTCAACAAACTTCATGTCAAGCTCGCCTGTTTTAATGTTATACTTAAGAATCGGTGTATCGTCCATACAAGCATCAACCTGACCGCCTGTAACTGCCTGATACATATCCGGTGATGTTGCGAATGTTACAACTTCAAATCCGTATTCGTCTTTGATTTCTTCTGCATATGTGTTACTCATTGTACCGTTTTTAACAGCAACTTTCTTGCCCTTCATATCAGCAAATCCTGTGATATCTGAATCGCTTGCAACAGCCATACCCTGTGTTGCATCATAGTAACCGTCTGAGAATGTCCAGCCTTCAGCTTTTCTCTGGTCTGTGATTGAAGCACCTGCTATCATACCGTCAGCCTGACCAGCCTGACATGCTGCGATTGCAGCGTCCCAGCCGATGTACTGAAGATCATATGTGAATCCCTGGTCTTCAGCAATAGCTGCAAGAATATCCATATCAATACCAACAATATTTCCGTCTGCATCCTGGAATTCAAAAGGACTGAATCCCTTGTCTGTTGCAATAACAAAGTTCTTTCCGCCTTCAGCAGTTTCTGTTTCTGTTGTTTCTCCACCACCGCAAGCTACAAGACTTAATCCCATAAAGCCTGCAAGTAAAACTGATAATAATTTCTTCATAATATTTCCTCCATTTTATGTTCTTCTATTATTTTATATTAAACCTTCAAAAAAGTCAATACTTTAAGTAAAAAACAAATACTATTTCGTTTGATTGCACTTTTATTTGTTCTAATTGCATTTAAATTTGTTCATTTTATCAAATTATTTGGCTAAGAGCAACAAACAAACGGATGTAAATTGTAATTTAGCGGAACAACACATAGGTTGTTCCCTACAAAAAATCTCACCATACCGTAGGGAACGACCTGCGTGTCGTTCCGTTTCAAACAACGACAAATTACAATTTCATATTGATTTTTTCATAGAAATGTGTTAAACTGATATATGGAGGTAGAAAATCATGGAGAGTCTTATTTTATCATTTGAATCCGTTATGCCGATTTTTATTCTTATGGTTCTCGGATACGTACTTAAATCAATAAACATTGCCGATAAAAAAACATTTGACGGAATCAACAAATTAGTATTCAACATTTTTTTGCCGGTTCTGCTTTTCTACAATATTTATAAAACCGAAACTGCCGATGTTTTTGACATCAGGCTGATTATCTTTATAATTATCAGTGTATTTATTATTTTCTGTATCGGCTTTTTTGCTGTACGTCTGATTACCGACCAAAATCCGAAACGCGGCGTTATACTTCAGGGCTTCTTCCGCTCAAATTTTGCAATTCTCGGCATTCCTCTTGCAGATTATATATGCCGCGGTAACAGTACAGGTCTTGCATCGCTTATGGTTGCGGTTGTTGTTCCACTGTTCAATGTATTTGCGGTTATAAGTCTCGAAAGCTTCAGATGCGGTAAAATAAACGTTTTAAAAACAGTAAAAGGTATAGTAAAAAATCCGCTGATAATCGGCTGTATTGCGGGAGCTGTATTTTTCGTATCAGGAATTAAGCTTCCGTCAATTATTGAAAAATCTGTGAAAGATATTTCCTCAATCGCAAGTCCGCTTGCCATAATAGTGCTCGGTGCAGGCTTTACATTTAACAGTGTCAGAGGATATCTCCGTGAAATCATAATAACAGTTCTGTCACGTCTTATAATTGTACCGGTACTCGGACTGACCGCTGCAATATTACTCGGCTTCAGAGGTGAAGCTCTTGCCTGTCTTCTTGTTGTTTTCGGCTCACCTGTTGCTGTGTCGTCATTTTCAATGGCTCAGCAAATGGACGGTGATGAAAATCTTGCGGCACATGTGATAGTTTTCTCTTCACTGTTCTGCGTTGTAACATTATTCGCCTGGATATTCGTACTAAATTCCTTAAATTTTTTCTGAAAAACATATTGACAATCAATTATATACATGATATAATTATTGTTGCAAATATTGCAACCGGTTGCAAGGAGGTGGATTTGTTGCAGAAAAACATAACAATATATACAATAGCTGAAAAGCTCGGAGTGACTCCGTCGATGGTAAGCCGTGCATTTAACCCCAATGCAAGCATAAATGAAGAGAAAAGAAAACTGATTCTTGAAACTGCGGACAAGTATAATTTTGTGCCGAACAAACTTGCATCAAGACTGTCTATGCATAAAATAAAAATAGGAGTTCTTGTCTGCTGGAAATTTGCTCCTGTGTCCGAAAAAATAGTAGACGGAATAAAAAAGGCATACAAGGAGCTTGCAGATTATAAAATACAGCTTGATATTACATTGGTATCTTTTGCGGAAAAGAAACCGGAGGAATGTGAAGACGAGCTTAATAAATACATTGATTATGACGGAGTTATACTGTCAGGATTCGGAAATGTAAACAGCAATAAGATTCTTAAAAAATTCTCAGAGAAGAATCCGAATGTTGTTCACGTCCAGAATGCACCGCAGGACTGTGAATATCTTTTCGCATCTATGCATAGCCCGGATATTGCATCTGCTCTTTCGGCAGAATTTTTATATAACTGTCTGAAACGTTCGGAAAGAAAAAATATTCTCTTATTGACAGGTAATCCGAAATCTGTGCTTCACAGAACTGCCGAAGCAGCATTTCGGGAGTCGTGCAGGGTTTTCGGTCTTAATCTTATAGAAGCTGTGAGTAAGGACGATTCGGGAAATGAACTCTCGGATATGATTCCGTCAATTTTTGAAAAGCATCGCAGTATGATTGACGGTATTTATATAACAACCGGAAACTCAGTTGCATTATGCGAGTATATTTATAACAATAGAATTCCCGTTCATCTTGTGACTTTCGATATCCACGACAAACTCAATAAATATATAAATAACGGAACCGTAAGCGCTACAATTTATCAGAATCTTGAAAAACAGGGAAAGAATGCTTTTGAAAAGCTCGTGCTTTACCTTATTAAAAATGAAATCCCTGACAAGAAGATTTATACGAATGTTGAGCTTGTTATGAAATCAAATCTTGGTTTGTACACATATTAATCTTCAGGAGACGAAATCAAAATGCTTGGTATATTAACTGTCATATCAATAACTTCAATGGTACTTCAGAACAGTATCTTTAATAAAGTATGCAAGAAAGAATTAAAAACAAATAATCAAATCTATTTTTATAATATCCTTGTATATTTAGTATGTATAGCATTGTTCGGCATACTGCTTATTAACAGTACAATGTCGGTATACACTCTGGTTCTTGCTGTTGTGTTCGGTGTTGTAACGGCGCTTAGTAATTTGTATAAAATGAAAGCTCTTGCAAAAGGGCCTATGAATATTACTCTTCTTGTTACAACTTCGTCTATGATAATACCTACTATGTCGGGGATATTTTTCGGAGAGAGTTTCAGTATGATGAAGCTTCTCATGGTTGCAATATTAATTGTATTTATTTACATATCGCTCGGTGAAGGAAACGATGCAAAAATAAATAAAAAATGGATTCTGTACTGTGCTCTGGCATTTATTTTCCAGGGAACTATCGGTGTTCTTCAGAAGATACATCAGTCATCACCTCACCACAACGAAATTAATGGTTTTTTATTTGTAGCATTTATATTCTCTTTGATATATAACAGCATTAGAATTAAAGGCGAAACAAAAAATATGAAACTTTCAAAAAAGAACATCGTTTTTGCATTGGTTTGCGGTCTGTGTGCTTTTTGCATGAATTTTCTTAATTTAAAGCTGTCCGGACTTTTGCCGAGTCAGTTGTTCTTTCCGCTTGTAAACGGAAGCTCGATTGTTATATCTTCAATCGTTTCTGTTATCATATTCAAAGAAATACCGACAAAAAAACAAATTGTAGGTCTTGTCGGAGGTATATTATCTTTGATTGCAATATGTCTTGTGAAATAAAGGAGGAAGGTCATGAAAGAACCATGGAAAGGCTATTTTAAACCTACTAAAATTTTCGGCAATCTGTATTTTGTCGGAACGGAACCGGCATCAACACATATAATTGATACAGGAGAAGGACTTATTATGCTAGACAGCGGATATCAGCACTCACTGTATCAGGTAATACACAATATGCACCTTATGGGACTTAAGCCCAATGATTTGAAGTATATTGTGCATACACACGGACATATAGACCATTTCGGGGCAACAAGGTCGCTCGTTGAACTTACAGGTGCAAAAACATTTATCGGGGCACCCGATTGTGACTACGCAAACGGAAATCTTGACCTTTCATACGCAAAAGAGCTTGGAATGGAGTTTGATGAGATATTTGAGCCTGACGTTCTGCTGAATGACGGTGATGTTATAGAGCTTGGGAATACGAAAATAACATGTATTGCCACTCCCGGGCATACGCCCGGTGCAATGTCGTTTTTCTTTGACGTAACGAACGGAGAAAAAACGTACCGTGCAGGACTTCATGGGGGTATGGGGATAAATACCATGTGCCGTGAATTTCTTGATAAATACAATCTGTCTTATGACTGCCGTGATAAGTTTGCAGCGGCAATGGACAGACTTTCAAAAGAAAAAGTCGATATTTTCCTTGGGAATCATATGCAGCATAATAACACTGCCGAAAAATCAAGGCTTGTCGCAAGCGGAAAAGCAGATGCATTTGTAAATCCCGATGAATGGGGGAAATACTGCCTTTGGGCGAAAGAAAATATGTATAAAATGATGGGGGAAGAAAAATGATTGGATACAGTTTTAAATATGGAAATGAAACGGTTGTTTCTGACAAAGAAAGTGTAATTGAGATTGGTAACGTCAAAGTTACTCCGGTATTAAAACAATATCCCGAATACAATGCTGTCGAATGGGTATTGAACTTTGAAAATACGGGAGAGGAAAATACCGAAATTATCTCGGATATAAATGACTGCGATATTGTATTTGAAATTCCCGAAGCAGAAACACTTTCTCCGGGATATATGCCTAAAAAGGGATATCCCTGTGTGACATCAATGAACGGATGTGTTCCGGGGTATTATTATGCTTCAAACGACGTTGTATCGGCAACGGAATTCAATACATCCGATGAATTTCTAACACCCGGAAAAATAAAAAACTATCAAAGCCGTGGGGGACGTTCAAGTGATAAGATTATGCCTTTTTTTAACATAAGCTGTAAAGGTACAGGAGCAATGGTTGCAATAGGCTGGACAGGCGGCTGGAAGGCTGAGTTTTCGAATGTTGAAAATAAAGGAATCAGCATAAAAACAGGACTTGTAAAAACAGGATTTTATCTGAAACCAGGTGAAAAATTACGCACATCTTCAACACTTGTTATGAAATATTCCGATGGTGAAGACTGCGAAAATAAGTTCAGAAGATTTATTAAAAAATATTATTCACATATGGCGAACACACCTTGCGGACGTGACGGACTTCTTGCAGTGGAGCTATGGGGCGGTCTGACAAGTGACGAAATGGTGAAGCGTATAAATGAACTTAAAGAGCATGATATAAAATTCGAGGATATATGGATTGATGCCGGCTGGTACGGACAATGTACAAAATGCGATGAGGCTTTTTCGGGCGACTGGTCAATGTATACCGGCGACTGGGAATGTAACAAACGTGTTCATTCTGATGATTTGCAGAAAGTAAGAGAGGCCGCAAACGATGCCGGAATGAAGCTGATGCTGTGGTTTGAACCGGAAAGAACAACCAAACACAGTAAATTTTCAAAAGAGCATCCTGACTGGCTCATAGATTCGTCTCTTTTGTATTACGGGAACGAGGATGCAAAAGAATATGTTAAAAACCTGATTTCCGATTATGTGGAAAAGCTTAACCTTTCATGCTACAGACAGGATTTCAATACTGATCCCGATGTGTTCATGGCTGAAAATGATGAGGAAAACCGCATAGGAATAAGCGAAATAAAGCACATTACCGGAATGTACGAAATATGGGACTACCTTCTTGAAAAGCACCCCGGACTTATTATTGACAACTGTTCATCAGGCGGCAGAAGAATAGATATTGAAACATTAAAGCGTTCAATTCCGTTCTTCAGAAGCGATTATCAGTGTGAATTCAATGAAAATGGTGAAGTTCTTCAGGTACATAATTCAAACATTTCAAGATACCTCCCATACAACGGCTGTACCACAAAAACAAAAAATGACGATTATAACGTAAGAAGCTCATTTTCTTCAAGCTGGGGTGGTGCATTTTATAATGCAATTTTCCAAAACATGAGCGAAGACGATTTTCTCTGGGCAAAAAAGGCTGTTGATGAGTATCGCACAATCAGAGATTATCTTAATAAGGATTTCTATAATCACGGCTCGGTAGTTTTCGATACAACCGCATGGACAATATGGCAGTACCACGATTCAGAAACAGATTCAGGTATTGTAATAGCGTTCAGGCGTGAAGACTCACCGTTTGACAACGTTAAAATTGCTCTGAAAGGTATAAAAAAAGAAAAGCTTGCATTCACAAATCTTGATACTAATCAGACTTATGACGGTAACCGTGAAATTGAAATTAAACTTCACGAAAAACGAAGCAGTACAATTATAATGTATAATAAATTGTAATTTGTCGGGACAAATTACAATAGTGAAATCCGATTTTCAATCGGGTGAAATTCATCCGCAGGATGAATGAAATTGTCACCTTGTGACAGTGAAATCTGTTGCGTTGCAACAGGTTATGGTAGAAATCGC
>JAZULT010000026.1:0-28333 GCA_045603225.1 Clostridia bacterium
GTCGTACGATGGTACGTCGAGTGGTTCGTTTCGTTCGTAGTTCAATGGCATAAAAGTCAGGAGAAATCCGCAAATTGCGGATTTCAACCAAAATTTTATTGTTTTTGAGAGAATTTTGAAAATATGACTACGCAAATAAGCCATTGAACGGTATGTGCATTTTTTTACATTCCCTAATGAAATCCGATTTTCAATCGGGTGAAATTCATCCGAAGGATGAGTGAAATTGTCATCTTGTGACAGTGAAATCTGTTGCGTTGCAACAGGTTATGGTAGAAATCGCAGGCGATTTCATTGAATTAATTATTGCAATTTGGCGGAACAACCTGTGTGTCGTTCCGTTTCAAACACCGGTAAATTACAATATACCTTTTTATTTTATTTGTAATCTGATTTTGTCGGCAACCATAGCAATGAATTCAGAATTAGTCGGTTTTCCTTTACAGGTATGGATTGTGTAGCCAAAAATATTATTCATCGTCTCCTGATGCCCTCTTGTCCATGCAACTTCGATAGAGTGTCTTATTGCTCTTTCTACACGGCTTGAAGTAGTTTTATATTTCTTTGCTATTTCAGGATACAGACGTTTCGTAATATAATTAAGCATATCCATATTTTCTATTACCATCATTATGGCTGTTCTTATGTAATGATAACCTTTTATATGGGCAGGAACACCTAAATCATGAATAACGTCGGTAACTATTGTTTCTATATCATATTCTTTTTCGGGAATATGTATTGTTTCGGGTAATTCGACAGTGTTGGTCAGTGTTTTTATTGTATCTGATATAGTTTTGGGCGTTTGAGGTTTTATGAGAAAATGTTGTGCACCCATGTTCATTACCATTTCCATGGTCTTATCACTTCCGCTGACTGAAAGGCAGATAACAGTTACTTTATCGAAGTTAATCCCGTTCCGTACAGCTCTTTTCAAGAATCCTATTCCGTCAAGCCGTGGCATGATAAGATCCAGAATTATCACATCGGGAGATTCCTGTTCGGTAATAAACCATGCTTCCTCTCCGTCGTATGCTTTGAATACGTTTGATACGTAGTTTTCCTGTTTCAGATATTCAGCGATAGAATCATTTAATTCTCTGTTATCATCAACCACCAATATCCTGAGTTTTTTCATCATTTTAAAGACTCCTTTCAATTTATAAAAATGGCAGAAATTACCAATTTTTAATAATTTTACCATATTTTGCCATTTTTATCAAGTATTTTTTTTGTTTTGATAGAATTATTCCGAATATTTTACAAAGATTACAAAATATATACAAACTATTTGTAATTTTTATATAAATATTACATCGGAACAAAAAAAGAACCGACATTTCATCGGTTCGGTTATCTCTGTGTATAAAATAGTACCAAAAAAGTACAATCTTTTTACAAAGATAGGATTAGGAAAACTACAAGCATCTATATCTTAGCATATTTATTGTCAAAAGTAAATGCATTTTATCAAAATGTAAATATAAAGAAATATGTATGTGTTTATGTTACATTAAGTTTAGTCTAAAACGTCTTTAGCATAGCATGTTTAGACTGGATATTATATATTCTTCAACGACATCTTGGAAAGACAGCGGTGTGACTGTGTTTTTTATAAGGATATCAAGAAAATTGCATGCATCCTCTTTCTTATAAAATATGTCGTTGATAGTTTTACTTTCTTCAGTTTTTTTCATGTCTGAGTATACTGAGGTTTTAACGATGGTTATACCATAGCGTTTTAAGTCGGAAAACTGTTCACACAGATATTCCTCATTAAGATAATATTCCAGTGTCATATCGTATAATAGGGACTCACCTGCTTTTTCTTTGTATGTACCGTATAAAGTTGATTTCATTATATACCTCCGTTTATTTTTTTCATTAAAAGTATAAATCAAACATATGCGGTTAGTCTATATAAACTGTTTTATTCTTTTCGACATAATTCATTAAATATCTTCTTTTTTATACTTAAATCAGGGAATTTACTGCCTGTATTTGTCGCAAATATTCTGAATTTGTAATTGTTGCTGATTGAAATTATTTTGAAAAATGTGTAACGGTCAGGAAATATTATCCTTAACGGCCAACACTAAAGGCATCTTTAGTTAAGGCTAAGCTCATTCTTTTTTGTTTTCTCCGAAAGACGTATAATGGCGGTTACTGCAGAGATTATCAGCAAACACAAAACTAAGTATATTACTGCCATGAAAAAGCTGTTGCCGTGGGAAAACATCAGATCTCCGGCTGAAGGCAGTTCTCCGCTTGCCCACAGAAGTGCACAGGTAATTGCACCGGAGAATAAACCGTGCATTATTTTTCCTGAAATGTAAGGTGTCATACTCAAACCGTTGCCTGAACAAACTGCAAGCACCTGCATGTGAACGCTGAGACCTGCAAAGCCTGTTATAACAGAAGACATTATGAGCTTAACAGGAATCGGATATCCGGAATTTGCTATAAAGACATTGCCGCCCGAAAATTCAAAAAAACCGTAAATAAACGGCGGAATTTTAAATGGAATGAGATCGAGGACAAGTCGGGAGCTTACTGAAAAAAAGAGAATGGTACCGCATATAAGCATCATACTGTTTGCTGCATTGACGGCTGAAATTCGGTATATTTCTGAAAAGCTTCTTTCGTCGGAGGATATTTTCATGTCAGGAGCTGAATGCCTATTACTTTCGTGAAACCGCATACACATTCCGACGAGAATTGAACCTATAATATGTGATATATAAAGAATTATACCGGTGTTAATGCCTGCGTACAGTCCTATTCCAACCGAGCCGAGAATGAAAAGCGGTCCGGAATTATTACAAAATGCAAGGAGACGTTCCGTTTCGCTTTTTGACAGATATCCCGATTTATAAAGCTCGCAGGCGGTAACTGCTCCGAGGGGATAACCGCTGATTATTCCAAGGATAAATGCACTGCTTCCGTTGGCATTTATATTAAATAACGGTTTCATAACGGGTGCAAAAATCAACGCCAGCTTCTGACAAAAGCCTGAGTAGATAAGAATTCCCGAACATATGAAAAAAGGGAAAAGTGACGGAATAATCATATCTGTACACAGATATATCGCTTCTCTTGAGTAATTTATTGATTTTTCACCCTGAATAATAAGAAGAAAAATTATCAGAAGTATTGCCGATGTGTAAATAGTTTTTCGCATATATACCACCTCTTTATTTTTTATGAAATTATAAACATTATTATTCTTTTTTTTTCATAAATTTAGGTAGGAGCGTGATAGGGATGAAAAGAAATTTTTATGATAAAATTGCGGAGAGCTACGGCGTTCCGAAAGAAACGGTAATGAATCTGGCGAAGCTGTCTTTTGCCGAAAATAAAGAACTTTATGTGGAAAATCATCAGGGACTTATGGAGTATACTGATGACATTATAAAAATAAAGACAAAATTCGGCATAATTAAACTGAAAGGAGCTGATTTCAGGATTTCATATATAGGAAAGTATGATTTGCTGATAGAAGGTGTATTCTCTGATGTATCATTTGAGCATTGAATTTGTAAATTTGTTTGGTTGATTTGCACATATAAGGGATATAATTTATAAAAAATTAGGAGAAAATAAAAATGTTTACAATTAACTTCTTTTATTTTTTGAAAGGATATGTTATAATAAAAGGGAGTGGAAAATCGGTTTATGAACTTATCAACCGTTGCAGTTTGAACGGGATAAGGATATTCAATGTAACAGGCGGTGAAACTGTAAGATTTACGGTAAGCCGTAAAGATTTTTTTGAGCTTGCCCGACTGGCACGTGAATCCCGTACAAGAATAAAAATAGTTAAGAAATGCGGAATAAAACATCTGTTGCATAAGTACAGAAAACGTAAATGGTTTGCGGCAGGTGCTGCAGTATTTGCTCTGTTTTTTTTCGTATCGTCTCAGTTTTTGTGGGATATACAGGTCGAGGGTGAGGATTATATAAAGTGCGAGGAAGTACTTGGATATCTTGCGGAAATCGGTGTAAAACCCGGGAAACCGCTATTTATGCTTCCTGATGCTATGACGGTAAAAGAAAAGCTTATGCTTCATTTTGACAATGTGCCGTGGGCATGGATATATTATGACGGTGTAAGGGCTACTGTTTCGTTAAAAGAAGGAACGGTTCCGCCGATTGTTGTAGATGAAGATGTTCCATGTGATGTGGTGGCATCAAGAGACGGATTTATAGTTAGTACGTCCGTAAAAAGAGGTATGGAAATTATTTCTCCGGGCAATGCGGTTAATGCAGGAGAAACTGTAATTTCCGGAACTGTAGAAGTCGGACCTGAAGATAACAGAAAAAGTTATTCTGTTCATGCAGAGGGTGATGTATACGCTCTGACACATTATGAGGAAACAAAGCAATATTTGCTTTCGAGGGATTATCCTGAATTTACCGGCAGGAGAAAAAACACCTATACAATTACTGTTTTTTCAAAAACATTTAATATATTCAGCGAACCGGATTATGATTACTGCATAAAACACAGCGAAGTGTTTTCACCGGATTTTCTGGCAGACAGATTCAATTTCGGTATAATATGTAATGTTTATGAAGAAGCGGAGAAAAAAACAGAACCTCTTCCGGCTGAATGGGTAACGGAAGAGGCGAAAAGAGACTTAAACGCAATTATTGCTTCAAAATTGAGTCCGGGTGCGAAATTAAGGTCTGAAGAATATATTATAAATGAAACAAATTCAGGACTGACAGTAACCGCAAAAATGGATTTTATTGAAAATATAGGTACAACTGTTCCGAAAAAATAGACGGTTTCAACTCAGAAAAATTGGGAGATAAGATATGATGCAAAGACAAATAGAGCTGCCGCAGGGCTTTGATACAGCCGCACTTTTCGGCAGCTTTGACAGTAACATTAAGCTTGTGGAAAAAGCTTTGAATGTAAGAATATCATCGAGAAACGGAGCTTTAACAGTGTCAGGCTCAGAGGATAATGTGGACGATGCTGACAGCGTGATTGAAATTCTTATAGGGAATGTACTGAACGGAGACGTTCTTGATGAACAGAAAATAATTTACGCAATAACAATGGTTCGTGAAAACGGAGGCTTTGATCCAAAAACTCTCGGCAGTGACGTTGTTGCCGTAAATTCAAAGGGAGCACCGATAAAAGCTAAAACAGTCGGTCAGAAAAAATATATTGACGCAATTGACAATAATACTATTGTATTCGGCATAGGCCCGGCAGGAACAGGTAAAACGTATCTTGCTGTAGCAAAGGCTGTTATGGCACTTCGTGCCCGTGAGGTGAACAGAATTATTCTGACTAGACCTGCTGTTGAAGCAGGCGAAAAACTCGGATTTCTGCCGGGGGACCTTCAGAATAAGGTTGACCCGTATCTCAGACCTCTTTATGACGGTATGTATGAAATGCTGGGAAGTGAGGGTTTTGCGAGATATCAGGAAAGAGGAATGATAGAAGTTGCACCGCTTGCGTATATGAGAGGACGTACGCTTGATAATGCATTTATTATTCTTGATGAGGCTCAGAATACTACAAGAGAGCAGATGAAAATGTTCCTTACCCGTATCGGATTCGGTTCGAGAGCGATTGTTACAGGCGATATTACGCAGGTAGACTTACCTCATGGCAAAAGCTCAGGTCTCAGGGAAGCTGAACGTGTTCTTAAAAATATTGAGGACCTTGAATTTTGTTATCTTACCGATAAGGACGTTGTTCGTCATCCGCTTGTGCAGAGAATTATAAAAGCTTATGCAAAATATGATATTGAAAGGGAAAAGAAAAATGCTGCTCTTAGAGAACGAACAAAACAGGATTGAGCTTACCGATGAGCTGAAAGCCGCTGTTGAAAAGGTGTGCCTGTATGCTCTTGAATATGAAGAATGTAATTTTGATGCTGAAATAAGTATTACATTTACGGATAATGAAAATATCCGTTTAATAAATAAAGAGCACAGAGATATTGATGCACCGACCGATGTCCTTTCATTTCCTATGCTGGAATTTGATGAAGAAGGAAATGTGACTGATGACAGCTTTGAATATGACGGTGACGAGATTGTTCTCGGTGATATAGTAATAAGCCTTGAACGTGCCTCAGAGCAGGCGGAGAATTACGGTCACAGCCTTGTAAGAGAGGTTGCTTTTCTGACGGCTCATTCAATGCTTCATCTTCTTGGATATGACCATATGTCCGAAGATGAAGAAAAGGTAATGTTCGGAAAGCAGGAAGAGATTCTGAATAATCTAGGGATTACGAGGGAATAGAAATGCTGAAAAACAAGTCTTTCATTTCAAGCATAAGACATGCTATGAAAGGATTCTACGATGCACTCAAAAGAGAAAAAAATCTGAGATTTCATGTAATTATAGGAAATCTTATATGTTTTTTTGCGGTGCATTTCGGGATTACACGCATTGAATGGGGATTACTTCTTATTACAATATGCATGGTAATAACGTGCGAGGTTATTAACAGCGCCATAGAGAAAACTGTTGATACTGCAACTCATAATATGCGTGCGGATGCAATGCATGCAAAGGATTTTGCAGCTGCTGCAACGCTGGTAACAGCGATAATCGCTGTTCTTGTCGGGATTGTGCTTTTTGCGGACCCGGAAAAAATAGTAAATGCTCTTGTGAGCATATTTACATCACCGGTATCTTTGATAATACTCGGAATACTTACGTTTATAAATATAAAAATAATATTGATCAACACTCGGAGGAACTATGAACGAAAAAAATTTTAAGTCAGGCTTTGCCGCTATAGTCGGGATGCCGAACGTGGGAAAATCATCATTGCTAAATACAATAGCCGGACAAAAAATTGCGATTATTTCTGATAAACCGCAAACAACAAGAAATAAAATACTTGCCATATATACAACGGATGAGGAACAGATAATATTTACCGATACTCCCGGTATTCATAAACCGCATAACAAGCTCGGTGAATTTATGGTCAGCGAAGCAAAACAGACTGTTAACGATACTGATATTGTAATTTTTGTTGTTGATGCAACAAGAAAAATTCAAGATATGGAACGGAGTATTGCTGAGGATTTAAATAAGTGCGGTCTGCCATGTATTCTTGTAATAAATAAAATTGATTTGGTAAAAAAAGAAAATCTTCTGCCGCTTATTGCTGATTACAGCAGTATGACCGAATTTGCAGGCGTTGTTCCGATAAGTGCAAAAACAGGTGACGGTGTTGAGCTTCTTCTTAACGATATACGCGAATATCTTGTTGAGGGCCCGAAATTTTATTACGATGATATGGTAACCGACCAGCCCGAAAAGCAGATTGCCGCTGAGATAATAAGAGAAAAGCTTTTGTGGACACTTGATAAGGAAGTGCCGCACGGAATAGCTATTGAAATTGAAAAGATGTATGAAAAGAAAAATATAACCTCAATAAATGCGGTTATATATTGCGAAAAAGCATCGCATAAAGGTATAGTTATCGGCAAAAACGGTGAAATGCTGAAAAAAGTCGGTTCAATGGCGAGAACTGATATAGAAAAAATGCTTGATAAAAAAGTGTATCTTGAGCTTTGGGTTCGTGTTAAGAGCGACTGGAGAAACAGTAATTTCCTTATGAAGAATTTCGGATATACAAAGGGAGAAGAGTAAAGTGAGAAAGCTTAAGAATGTTGTAAATATCGGTGGTGTTCTGATTGGCGGAAACAATCCTGTTGCAATTCAGTCGATGACGAATACCGACACGCGTGACGTTAATGCGACAGTGGCTCAGATAAAGGCTCTTGAAGATGCAGGATGCGAAATTATCCGCTGTGCCGTGCCTGATATGACTGCGGCGGAGGCAATGGGTGAAATCCGTAAACAGATTAACATTCCGCTTGTTGCCGATATACATTTCGATTACAGACTTGCTCTTAAATGTATGGAGCTTGGTGTAAACAAAATCCGTATAAACCCGGGTAATATTGGTAGTCGTGACAGAGTCCGTGAGGTCGTGGAGTGCGCCAAAGCATACGGTGTACCGCTCAGAATAGGTGTCAATGGCGGTTCTCTTGAAAAGGACCTTGTCGAAAAATATAAGCATCCGGTGGCGGAAGCTCTCGTTGAAAGTGCATTCCGTCATGTTGAAATTCTTGAAAGCCTTGATTTCCATAATACAGTAGTTTCTATAAAGGTTTCTGATGTTCCTGAAATGATGAATGCTTACAGACTTTTCAGCGAACAGTCGGATATACCTCTTCATGTCGGTGTAACGGAAGCGGGAACGGAGCGTATGGGAATACTTAAATCAGCTGTCGGAATAGGCGGACTCCTCAGTGAAGGTATAGGAGATACAATACGTGTGTCTCTTACTGCTGACCCTGTCAGGGAGATATATGCGGCAAAGGACTTGCTGTCTGTTCTCGGGCTGAGAAAAGGAGGTGTTCAGCTTGTAAGCTGTCCTACTTGCGGACGTACTGAGATTGACCTTATAGGTATTGCGAACGAGGTTGAAAACCGTGTGCGTGGTATAGACAAGGATATAAAAGTTGCCGTAATGGGATGTGTTGTAAACGGACCGGGCGAAGCGCGTGATGCGGATGTCGGTATTGCAGGCGGAAAAGGCGAAGGTCTTGTTTTCAGACATGGTGAAATAATAAAGAAGGTTCCCGAAAATCGGCTTGTAGATGAACTGATGAAAGAAATAGATAATATATAGGAAGGAATTAAGAAAAATGGTTAATATTATAATGAACGGCTGTAACGGAAAAATGGGACAGGTTATTTCAAGACTTGTTGAGCAGGATGATGAATGCAGAATTGTTGCAGGGTTTGATATTGTCGGAGAGGCAAAGAACGGTTATCCTGTGTATACCAATCCGCAGGAGTTTGACGGTGAAGCAGATGTGGTAATAGATTTTTCTCACCCTGATTCGCTTGAAGGGATTCTTAATTTTTGTAAGTCAAGAAAGATTCCTGTTATAGAAGCTACAACAGGACTTTCAAATAAGCAGAAAAACGAAATGGAAGCGGCTTCTGCTGAAATTCCTCTTTTCTTCTCTGCAAATATGAGTCTCGGAATAAACCTTCTAATAGACCTTGCAAAAAAAGCAACAAAGCTTCTTCAGGATAATTTTGATATTGAAATCGTGGAAAGACATCATAATCAGAAGATTGATGCTCCGTCGGGTACAGCTCTTGCTATTGCCGATGCTATCGCTGATGAAATGACTGATGAAGCGGAATACATGTATGACAGACATATTGCAAGAAAAAAGAGAAAGAAAAACGAGATAGGCATCCATGCGCTAAGAGGAGGAACAATTGTAGGTGACCATACAGTCGTTTTCGCAGGTACTGATGAAGTTATTGAGCTTAAGCATTCTGCCGCAAGTAAGGAAGTGTTTGCTGTAGGCGCAATCAAAGCCGCAAAGTTCATGGCAGGCAAAAAACCGGGGATGTATAATATGAATGACCTTATTTCCGGAATGGATATATAATATAAGAGAGAAATATAACACTTTTCTGAATGAGTTGACAAATGAAAAAATATGTGTTATGATATAAGTAAAGGGAGAGGTCATTAATGAAGGTACTTGTAATAAATGGTGTAAATCTTAATATGCTCGGAATACGTGAACCTGGGATTTACGGCGGTAATACTCTTGCAGACCTGAAAAAACAGATTTCAGACTGTGCAGACAGACTCGGAATTGAGGTTGATTTTTTTCAGAGTAATTTTGAGGGTGAAATCGTGACGAGAATTCATGAGTCTATGGGGGTGTATGACGGGATTATAATGAATCCCGGTGCTTTTACTCATTATTCATATGCACTCCATGATGCGCTCACATCGGTAGATGTACCGTGCGTCGAGGTACATATTTCGAATATACATAAGCGAGAAGAGTTCAGACACAAATCGGTAACTGCCACCGCATGTATAGGGCAGATTTGCGGATTTGGATTCTATGGGTACGAAATGGCGCTTAATGCGCTCGTAAATTATAAAAAATAAACGGAGGTAAAAAATTATGAAAAAGAAAATGTTGGCATCAGCAATAGCTTCAATGCTTTCGCTGGTAACAGTAATGGGAGTGTCTGCTCAGGATGTTCCTATGGTAAGAGCAGGTGAAAGAGAAATTGTTATGGATGTTGCAGGTGAGTATGTAGACGGAGTGTTCATGGCTCCTGTACGTAGAATATGTTCTATAGCAGAAGCAAGATGCGATTGGTATGATGATGAACGTATGATTATTCTTAACACAAAAAATAACGTGACAAGAATTTTCCTTTATCCTGAAAGAAATACTTTCAGAATATTTACATTTACATCTGTTGCTGACGGATACGGAGAAGATATCGAGCTTGAAGTTCCGCTGAAAATAGTGAATGACCGTACTCTTGTTCCGTTCGAACAGATTGCAAAGGCTCTTAAGCTTGAATATGAATGGTCAGAGGATAAGAGTGTTATAACGGTTAAGACTGATGAAGTTATAACTGATGATAAGAAGCTTGAGGCTTCACTTGCTGTTGATAAAGAAGATGTATCTGCCGGTGAAGAAGTAACAGTATCATTTGTAGTTGATAATATTGATTTGTATCCGGAATACGGTTATTCGGGATATACGCTTGGTATTATTTATAATCCTGAAGAGTTTGAACTTGTAAGTTCTACACTTACAAATCCGGATGGCTCTGAAGTCGGAGGCATGGGGGTTGATAATGCTAAATTTTCAGATGATTCACTTAAATGTGTATACGTAATTGCTGATTCATTACCTCATACCGGTACATCTATGACTGCGGGCAAGGTTGTTCTTAAAGCTCGCACGGATAATGGTGGAACTATCAGAATTTCAGACAGAATAACAACTCTTGGTCCTGATACATCCCTTGTTTTATCGCATAAAGAAGATTTGATGGATGTAATATCTGTTGAAGATGCATCTGTTTTAAAATTAAACACTGAGACTGTTATTATTAAATAATTTAAAGGTGGGAATTGAATGGTAATCCAGGAGTCTGCAGAAAATTATCTTGAAGCGATTCTGATGCTGCAACAGAAAAACGGGGTTGTCCGTTCTATAGATGTGGCGGCTATGCTGAATTTCTCAAAGCCCAGCGTAAGTGTTGCAATGAAGAATTTCCGCGAGAATGGATATATAGACATGGACTACAACGGACATATAACCCTGACTGATAAGGGAAGGGATATTGCTGAGAAAACATATTCAAGACATAAGCTTATAAAGGATATTCTGCTTATGATTGGTGTAAGTGAGGAAGCGGCATCTGAAGATGCCTGCAGAATAGAACATGATATATCCGAAGAGACGTATAAAAAGCTCGGAGAAGTGTATCTGAAGCTGAAAAAATAACCTGATAGTCAAAATGACTAAAATCCTGTACAAAACTTCTGTAAGTTTGTACAGGATTTTTTTAAAAAAACACTTGCATTTCTTGCTAATTTCGTGTATAATGGTATTGTTGTGACAAATGTGTATTGGCGAATAACTAATACAAAATCAATCGATGAAACGGGAGGTTGCAGTCCTTGAGACTGGTTTTTCCGTGGAGAATGTCCGATTCACGAAACCGGGCGGCAGTCACGCTTCATTAATAGGTATAGTATGTCTTCCTGTGGGATATCTGTGCGTTTTTTTGAGGCGGAAAATGACTAAAATACGCCCATTCTCGCAAAGTATAAGAGATTGGGTTTTTATTTGAGGGTGGCACGAAACACCCGGCGGTGTGTGCAATTTTCATTTGAGCTGTCGTGCGTTCACAATGCAAAAAAATATCAAGGAGGGAAAAACATGGCAGCAAGCAAAATCAGAATCAAGCTTAAGGCTTATGATCACGCAGTGCTCGATCAGTCGGCTGAAAAGATCGTTGAGATCGCTAAGAGAACAGGTGCTAAGATTTCAGGACCTATTCCGCTTCCGACAGATAAGGAAATTATCACAATCCTCAGAGCTGTGCATAAGTACAAGGATTCTAGAGAGCAGTTCGAAAGAAGAACTCACAAGAGATTGATTGACATCCTGGTTCCTGGCGAAAAGACAATGGAATCACTCGTTAAAATCGATCTTCCTGCAGGCGTTGAAATTGATGTAATTCAGAAATAATCGCCGCAGACGAAAAAGTGCAGTAGCCTATGGGCTATGATGCAGGTCATGTTCGCCGTAAGGTGAACCAATAACTGTAATAGGAGGAATTTAAAAATGAAAAAAGCAATTTTAGGTACAAAGATTGGTATGACACAAATCTTTGACGAAGACGGAAAAGTAATTCCGGTAACCGTTATTCTTGCAGGTCCCTGCACAGTTGTTCAGAAGAAGACTGTAGAAACAGACGGTTATGATGCAATTCAGGTCGGCTACGGAGAAGTTAAGGAAAAGGCTCTTAACAAACCGCTTAAAGGACATTTTGCAAAGGCAGACACTGCCGTTAAAAAATATCTCAGAGAGTTCAGACTTGATGACATTTCTGCAATCAATGTAGGAGACGAAATTAAGGCTGATACATTTGAAGCCGGAGAAAAGGTAGACGTAACAGGTACAAGTAAGGGTAAAGGATTTGCAGGTCCTATGAAGAGATGGGGAATGCACCGCGGTCCTATGACTCACGGTTCAGGTTACCACAGAGGCTCCGGTTCAATGGGAGCTTGTTCAAACCCCGGACGTGTTATGAAGGGCAAGAAGCTTCCCGGACACATGGGTGTTGACAAAGTTACAGTCCAGAACCTTGAAGTAGTAAAGGTTAACGCTGAGGAAAACATCATTCTTCTTAAAGGTGCTGTTCCCGGTAACAAGGGCGGACTCGTTACAATAAAAAACAGCGTTAAAGCTTAACAAGGTTTTTTGGAAAGGAGGAAATTGAGTATGCCTACAGTGGCTTTATATAATATGGAAGGCAAGGAAGTAGGAACAATCGAACTTTCAGATAAAGTTTTCGGTGTAGAAGTTAATTCTCCCGTAATGCATCAGGTTGTTAAAAATTACCTTGCAAATCAGAGACAGGGTACACAGAGTACCAAAACACGTACAGAAGTACGCGGCGGCGGCATCAAGCCTTGGAGACAAAAAGGTACAGGCCGTGCAAGACAGGGTTCAATCCGTGCACCGCAGTGGACAGGCGGCGGAGTTGCACTCGGACCGAAGCCGAGAGATTACCGTTATGCGGTTAATAAGAAGATTAAGAGAATCGCTCTTAAATCAGCTCTCACAGCTAAGGCTCAGGCTAACGAAATCATCGTTGTTGACGGACTCGCTGCAGAGGAAATCAAAACAGCTAAAATGGCAGCAATGCTTAAGGCTCTCAACGTTGATAAGGCTCTTATCGTAACTGCAGAACTTGATAAGAACGTTTACTTGTCATCAAGAAACATCAAAAATGTTAAGCCGACATATGTTTCACAGCTTAACACTTATGAAGTAATCAAGTACAATAAGTTCGTTGTTTCCAAGGAAGCAGTTGAAAAAATAGAGGAGGTATTAGCATAATGAATTCATATGATATTATTAGAAGACCTATTATCTCCGAGCGTTCAATGACTCCGGTATTTGACCGTGAAGGCAATGAAATCAAAAAGTATACTTTTGAAGTGCCGGTGAGCGCAAATAAGATTGAGATAAAGAAAGCCGTTGAAGAAGTATTCGGCGTAAAAGTAGCTAAGGTAAACACAATGCACGTTCTCGGTAAGATGAAGAGAATGGGTAAGTTTATGGGACGTCGTCCGAGCTACAAGAAAGCAATTGTTACACTTGCTAAGGATTCAAAGATTATCGAGCTTCTCGAAATGTAAGAATCCCGTAAAATGAGATAAGGAGTGAAAAAGGATCATGGCTATAAAAAAGTATAATCCTACTTCGCCTGCCAGAAGATTTATGACAGTAAGTGATTTCAGCGAAATCACAAAGACTGAGCCGGAACGTTCATTGCTTGCTTCAAAGAAAAAGAATGCAGGTAGAAACTCATACGGCAGAATTACAGTTCGTCATAGAGGCGGCGGTAACAGAAAGAAATACAGAATTATAGATTTCAAGAGAAATAAGGATGGAATGAATGCAACAGTAATCGGTATCGAATACGATCCGAACAGAACAGCAAACATTGCTCTCATCCAGTACGAAGACGGAACAAAGGCATATATCATTGCTCCCCAGGGACTTACAGACGGTGACGTTGTAGTAAGCGGACCGGGTGCTGATATTAAGCCGGGCAACGCACTCTTCATTAAAGATATACCTGTTGGTACACTTATTCATAACATTGAATTGTATCCGGGTAAAGGCGGTCAGCTCGTACGTTCAGCCGGTGAAAGCGCTCAGCTTATGGCTAAAGAAAACGGATACGCTCAGGTAAGACTTCCGAGCGGCGAAGTTCGTATGATCAGACTTGACTGTAAAGCAACAATCGGTATCATCGGTAACGAACAGCATGAAAACATTTCTATCGGTAAAGCCGGAAGAAAACGTCACATGGGTTGGAGACCGACAGTCCGCGGTGTTGTTATGAACCCGAATGACCATCCGCACGGTGGTGGTGAAGGTAAATCACCTATCGGTCGTCCTGCGCCTGTTACACCTTGGGGTAAACCGGCACTCGGCCTGAAGACAAGAAAGAAAAAGAATAAGACAAATAAATTTATCGTAAAGAGAAGAAATGATAAATAATTAAGCGTTATTGTTTCCGAGAGGAGGAATATAAATGGGTAGATCACTTAAAAAGGGACCTTTCGTTGAAGAACGTCTCATGAGCAGAATTGATGCCATGAACGCAGCAAACGAAAAGAAGGTTGTTAAAACTTGGTCAAGAGCTTCCACAATCTTCCCTGAAATGGTAGGTCATACTATTGCTGTTCACGACGGCAGAAAACATGTTCCGGTATTTGTAAGCGAGGATATGGTAGGACACAGACTTGGTGAGTTCGCTCCTACAAGAACCTATAAGGGACATGCCGGCGCAAAAAGCAAATAATTTTATTAAATATAAAATTTCCTAGATATTGAAAGGAGGTTTCCTGGAATGGAAGCACGTGCAGTATTAAGATATGCTCGTATATCACCCAGAAAGATGAAAATCGTGATTGATCTTATCAGAAATAAGCCTGTAAACGTTGCAAAGGGTATCCTTAACAACACACCTAAGGCTGCAAGCGAGTATCTCATTAAGCTTCTTGATTCAGCAGTAGCTAATGCAGAAAACAATCACAATTTAGATAAGAAGAAATTATATGTTGCAGAAGTTTATGCAACTCAGGGTCCGACTCTTAAGAGAATCAGACCGAGAGCACAAGGCAGAGCCTTCAGAATAATGAAGAAAACAAGTCATGTAACTCTTGTTTTGAAGGAAATGCAAGACTAATCGGAAAAGGAGGTTCATTATGGGACAGAAAGTAAATCCGCATGGTCTTAGAGTCGGTATCATTAAAGACTGGGACTCTAAGTGGTTTGCAGGTAAAAAAGATTTCGGAAACCAGTTGGTTGAAGATTATGAAATAAGAAATTATGTTAAAAAGGCTTGCTTTGACTCAGGTGTTGCAAAGATTGCAATCGAAAGAAAGCAGAACAAAGTTTATATAACAATTTTTGCTGCAAAGCCCGGTATCATTATCGGTAAGGGCGGCGCTGAAATCGACAAGCTTAAGGTTGAGCTTGAAAAGATGACAGGCAAAAGAGTTAATGTAAACATCATGGAGGTTAAGCAGCCGGATACAAACGCACAGCTTGTTGCTGAAAACATTGCAGCACAGTTGGAGCGTCGTGTATCATTCAGACGTGCTATGAAGCAGGTTATGGGTCGTGCTATGAAGCTTGGATGCCGCGGTATCAAAACTGCAGTTTCAGGTAGAGTAGGCGGTGCAGAAATCGCAAGAACAGAACAGTATCATGAGGGTACAATACCCCTTCAGACACTCCGTGCAGATATCGATTACGGTTTTGCAGAAGCAAAAACAACATACGGTATCCTCGGTATAAAGGTTTGGATATACAAGGGTGAAGTTCTCGCAGACAGCAAGAAGTCAGGTTTCGACGCAGCTCCCGAAAAACGTGAGAGAAGACAGCGTTCTGACAGAAAGCCGAAGGGAGGCAGACAATAATGTTATTACCTAAGAGAGTTAAGTATAGAAGAGTAATGCGCGGCAGACTGAAAGGAAAAGCAACACGCGGCAACGTTGTTTCTAACGGCGAATTTGGTCTCCAGGCAGTAGAGCCGGCATGGATTACTTCAAGACAGATTGAAGCTGCCCGTATAGCGATGACACGTTATACAAAGCGTGGCGGTAAAGTATGGATTAAAATATTCCCCGATAAGCCTATAACAAGAAAACCTGCTGAAACTCGAATGGGTTCAGGTAAAGGTTCACCTGAATACTGGGTAGCAGTTGTTAAGCCGGGAAGAGTTATGTTTGAAATCGGTGGTGTAAGTGAAGAAGTTGCAAGAGAAGCTCTTCGTCTCGCTATGCACAAGCTCCCGATTAAATGTAAATTCGTAAAACGTGAAGCAGAGGATGGTGAATAAGAATGAAGATAAATGAAGTAAGAGAATTATCTACTCCGGAACTCGAAGAAAAGCTCGCAGATTTTAAGCAGGAGCTGTTTAATCTCAGATTCCAGAAAGCTATGAACCAGCTCGAAAACCCGATGAAAATCGGTGAAGTAAAGAAATCTATTGCTCGTATCTTGACGATTATTCACGAGAGAGAGAACGAAAACTCAGCAATGTAATCTGTGAATTATCTACGTCATTATAGAATAGTAAGTTCTATGAAAGGAGGACGCTAACGTGGAAAGAAACACCCGTAAGGTAAAAATCGGAAAAGTTGTAAGCAACAAAATGGACAAAACAATTGTTGTTGCAATCGAATACAGCGTAAAGCATCCGCTTTACGGTAAAGTTGTAAAGCGTACCTACAAGCTCAAGGCTCATGATGAGGAAAATACTTGCGCTATAGGTGACAAGGTAAAGGTTATGGAGACGAGACCTTTGTCCAAGGATAAGAGATGGAGACTCGTTGAAATTGTCGAAAAGGCACAGTAATCGGCTAAAGGAGGAAGTTTAAATGATACAGCAACAAACACGCCTGAAGGTAGCTGACAACACAGGTGCCAAGGAACTCATGTGCATCCGTGTAATTGGCGGTTCCAAGAAAAGATATGCGGCAGTCGGTGATGAAATCATTTGCAGCGTTAAAAAAGCAACTCCCGGTGGTGTTGTTAAAAAAGGTGACGTTGTAAAGGCTGTTGTAGTCAGAACCGTAAAAGAAAGTAAGCGTGCCGATGGCTCATATATCAGATTTGATGAAAATGCAGCAGTAATCGTAAAGGATGATAAAAATCCAAGAGGTACCCGTATATTCGGACCTGTTGCAAGAGAACTCAGAGATAAAGAGTACATGAAGATATTGTCTTTGGCTCCGGAAGTTCTTTAATAGGAGGATTCAGGCTATGAAAAAAATGCATGTTAAGCGCGGTGATACAGTAAAGGTAATCGCCGGTAAGGATAAGGGAAGAGAAGGCAAGGTAACAGTTGCAATCCCTTCAAAAGGCAAAGTAATTGTCGAAGGCATCGCTATGGTTAAGAAACACCAGAAAGCAAGAATGCAGGGACAGGAAAGCGGCATCATCAATTTTGAAGCAGCAATTGACGCTTCAAACGTAATGAGAGTTTGCCCATCTTGCAAAAAGGCTGCAAGAACAGGTGTTAAAGTTCTCGCAGACGGCAGCAAGGTAAGATACTGCAAGAAGTGCGATGCAGAAATTCAATAATTAATTTTCGAGAGGAGGTAAATTCATACAATGAGTAGAATGAGAGAAAAGTATAAAGCTGAAATTGCTCCTGCAATGATGCAGAAGTTTGGATATAAGAGCGTTATGCAGATTCCGAAGCTTGAAAAAATAGTTGTAAACGTTGGTCTTGGTGAAGCAAGAGAAAATCCGAAGGCTATAGAAGCTGCTTGCAATGATATAGCAACAATTACAGGTCAGAAGCCTATCGTTACAAAGGCTAAGAAGTCAGTTGCTAACTTCAAGCTCAGAGAAGGAATGAACATTGGTTGTAAGGTAACACTTCGCGGTGAGAAAATGTATGAGTTCATGGACAGACTCTTCAATCTTGCGCTCCCGAGAGTTCGTGACTTCAGAGGAATTAATCCTAACGCATTTGACGGCAGAGGTAATTATTCTCTTGGTATCAAGGAACAGTTAATCTTCCCGGAAATTGACTACGACAAGATTGATAAAATCAGAGGTATGGATATAGTATTTGTTACAACGGCTAAAACTGATGAAGAGGCTCGTGAGCTTCTCACACAGTTCGGAGCTCCGTATGTTCGTAGCTAATAAGGAGGAAAACGAGAATGGCTAAGAAATCAATGGTTATAAAACAGCAGAGAAAAGCGAAGTTCAGCACACAGGCTTACACAAGATGTAAAATCTGCGGAAGACCTCATGCGTATCTTCGTAAGTTTGGTATCTGCCGTATTTGCTTCAGAGAACTGGCTTATAAAGGTCAGATTCCCGGCGTTAAAAAAGCAAGCTGGTAAGCCGATTCCGGTATTTACAGCTTAAATAGAGATTTCCCGAAGATTTCGGAAGGAGGTAAAATAAATGCAAATTACGGATCCTATCGCAGATTTGCTCACAAGAATCAGAAACGCTAATTCAGCTAAACATGAGACTGTAGAAATTCCTGCATCTAACATGAAGAAAGCTATTGTAGAGATTCTTAACGAGGAAGGCTATATAAAGAATTATCAAGTGATTGAAGACGGTAAGCAGGGTATTATCAGAATCACACTTAAGTATGGTCAGAACCATGAAAAAGCTTTGACAGGTCTTAAGAGAGTATCAAAGCCCGGTCTCAGAATTTATGCCGGTGCAGATGAGCTCCCAAGAGTTCTCAAAGGTCTTGGTATTGCTATTATATCAACATCAAAGGGCATCATGACAGACAAAAAGGCAAGAAAAGAAAATGTAGGCGGCGAAGTTCTCGCTTACGTATGGTAAACCGTACAGCTTGTCCCGATTAAACTGAAAACCTGTATTATGTATTCGGTGAGTGGAACTTTCTTGCCGACTTGGTACAGTGCAGAGAAAATTTAAGTTAATAAGGAGGAAAAACATATGTCAAGAATTGGTAAATTACCTATTACAGTTCCGGCAGGAGTAGATGTAAAAATCGGTAATGAAAACGAAGTGACAGTAAAAGGTCCTAACGGAACACTTTCACGTGCACTTCATCGTGACATGATTATTAAATATGAAGGCGGAGTTATTACTGTTGATCGTCCTTCAGAAAACAAAATGCATAAGTCACTTCACGGACTTACGCGTACTTTAATCAACAACATGATTATCGGTGTAACAACCGGTTTCACAAAAGAGCTTGAAATCAACGGTGTTGGTTACAGAGCAGCTCTTACAGGAAAAACACTTAACCTTACACTTGGTTATTCACATCCTGTAAACTACACTCCGGTAGACGGTATTACTATAGAAGTACCCCAGCCTAACAAGATTATTATCAAGGGTGCGAACAAAGAAGTTGTTGGCGAAACAGCTGCTAAGATTCGTGAGTTCAGAATGCCTGAACCATATAAGGGCAAGGGTATCAAGTACGTCGATGAAGTAATCAGACGTAAAGAAGGTAAGACCGGTGCTAAGAAGAAATAAGAAAGGAGTGTTCATAAATGATTAAAGCATATAACAGTAACGCGCAGAGATTAAAGCGCCACAGAAGAGTTAGAAAGAACATCTCCGGAACAGCGGAGAGACCTCGTCTTAACGTATTCAGAAGTTTGAATCATATCTACGCACAAATCATTGATGACACAAAGGGTGTTACTCTTGTTGCCGCATCAAGTCTTGATAAGGAATTTGAAGGATACGGCGGAAACATTGAGGGCGCAAAGAAAGTCGGCATGATGGTAGCTGAGAAAGCAATTGCCAAAGGAATCAAGGAAGTTGTTTTCGACAGAGGCGGATATGTATATCACGGCAGAGTAGCATCTCTTGCAGAAGGCGCAAGAGAAGGCGGACTGCAATTCTAATAGAGGAGGTTGACTATAGTGGCTGAAAGAATAGATGCATCTGTACTCGATATTCAGGAAAACGTTGTTGCGATTAACCGTGTTGCTAAGGTTGTTAAGGGTGGTCGTACATTCCGTTTCAGCGCCCTCGTGGTTGTTGGTGACGGTAACGGACACGTTGGCTGCGGTACAGGTAAAGCAGCAGAAATTCCCGATGCAATCAGAAAAGGTATCGAGGATGCAAAAAAACACATGATTACTGTTCCGATGGTAGGAACAACAATTCCTCACGAGGTAATCGGTATTTACGGAGCAGGAAAAGTTCTTCTTAAGCCTGCTGCACAGGGTACCGGAGTTATCGCCGGAGGCGCAGCAAGAGCAGTTCTTGAACTTGCCGGAATTAAGGATATCAGAACAAAATGCTTGCGTTCAAACAACAAGAAAAACGTTGTTTGTGCAACAATCCAGGGTCTTGCTGAACTTAAGCAGGCTGAAGAAGTTGCACGTCTCAGAGGCAAGTCCGTTGAGGAAATCATCGGTTAATTAACCGGAATATTTCACTGAAAGGAACGGTGCTAAAATGGCTAAGATTAAAATTAAACTTGTAAAAAGCACAATCGGCAGAAAGCAAGACCAGATTGCTACTGTAAAGGCTTTAGGTTTAAGAAAGATAAGACACGTTGTGGAGCATGAAGACACACCTCAGATCAGAGGAATGATCAACAAGGTTTCACATCTTGTAGAAGTAGAAGAAAACTAAATTCTAAATAAGGAGGTGCGGCAAATGAGATTGGACGAACTGAAACCGGCTGAAGGCTCATCTTTCAAAGTAAAGAGAGTTGGCCGTGGTATCGGATCCGGCACAGGTAAAACTTCCGGTAAAGGTCATAAAGGTCAGAACGCTCGTTCAGGCGGCGGTGTAAGACCGGGCTTTGAAGGTGGTCAGATGCCTATCTACAGACGTTTACCTAAGCGTGGATTTACAAATATATTTGCTAAACAATATGTTACAATAAATGTTGATGCTCTTGAAGCTTTTGAAGACGGTACAGAAGTAACCGAAGCTTTGCTTAAAGAAAAGGGTGTTATCTCTAAAACTCTTGACGGTGTAAAGGTTCTCGGCAGAGGCGAAATTACAAAGAAGCTTACTGTTAAAGTAACAAAGTACACCGAGTCAGCTAAAGAGAAAATCGAAAAGGCAGGCGGAAAGGCAGAGGTGATCTAAAGTGTTAAGTACATTTAAAAACGCTTTTAAAATTCCCGATTTAAGACGCAGAATTTTCTTCACCTTATTTATGCTTATCATTTTCAGATTCGGTGCACATATTCCTGTTCCGTATCTGAACCCCGAAGCAATGAAAGCTTTCCTCGGTAACGGCGGACTTGATTTATTCAGTCTGTTCGATGTATTCACCGGTGGTGCGTTTTCAAATGCAACGGTTCTTGCGCTTGGTGTATCACCTTATATCAACGCATCAATTATAATTCAGCTCCTTACGGTTGCTATTCCTGCTCTTGAGCGTATGGCGAAGGAAGGAATTGAAGGAAGAAAAAAGATAAACAAAATCACAAGATACGTAGGAATAATCCTTGCATTTGTGCAGGGTGCAGGACTTTATGTTACACTTCATAATCTTGGAGTGCAGAACAATTTCCAGCCGATTGCAAATGAAAACTGGTTAAGTTTCGCTGTAATTGTACTGACATTCGTTGCAGGTACAGCATTTATTATGTGGCTCGGCGAAGTTATTACAGAAAAGGGACTTGGAAACGGTGTATCAATGATTATCTTTGCCGGTATCGTATCGGCAATACCTTCAGGTATCGGATCTGTATGGAATCATTTCATCGGTGACGGTAATGTAGTTGTAAGCGACGTTATATACATCGCGTTGATTATACTTTTCGTACTTGCAGCTATCGCATTTGTTGTATTGTTCAACAGCGCTGAAAGAAAAATACCTGTTCAGTACGCTAAGCGTGTTGTTGGTAGAAAAATGTATGGCGGACAGTCAACAAATATTCCTATTAAGGTAGTAAGCGGCGGTGTTATGCCAATTATCTTCGCATCAAGTATAATGGCGTTCCCGTCAACAATTGTAAGACTTGCGACAAGCGGAAACATTCCTCAGTCAGGTATCGGAGCTACATTGCTTCAGATGCTCTCACCGGGTACAGGACCTGCCTGGACGAATGTTGTATATGCAGTATTGTATTTCTTACTCATTATCTTCTTCACATATTTCTATGCTTCAATACAGTTTAATCCTGTAGAAATAGCTAATAATATTAAGAAGAACGGTGGATTTATTCCTGCTATACGTCCCGGAAAGCCGACAAGTGATTATATAGCAAAAGTTTCAAACAGACTTAATCTTGCAGGTGCAATATTCCTCGGAATAATCGCAATTCTTCCTGTAGTTGCAGGTGCCCTTTTCGGAATGACATCATTGCAGATTGGTGGTACTTCACTTCTTATCATGGAAGGTGTTGCTCTTGAAACTGTTGCACAGATAGAGTCTCAGATGGTTATGAGACACTATAAAGGTTTTCTTGAATAATTTTTGTGAGGTGTATCCATGAATTTAATTTTAATGGGACCTCCCGGAGCCGGAAAAGGTACTCAGGGAGAGATACTTGCAGATAAACTTAATATCCAGACGATTTCAACCGGACTTATGCTCAGAGGAGCTATAAAGGAAGGTACAGAAATCGGCAAGCTGGCAGCTCAGTATATCAATGACGGAAAGCTTGTTCCGGACGACGTTATTGTAGGCGTTGTTAAAGAAAGACTGGCAAAGCCGGATTTGCAGAACGGATTTATTCTTGACGGGTTCCCGAGAACAGTTGCTCAGGCAAAGGCTCTTACGGAAACCGGAATCAGAATAGACAAAGTTCTTTGTATTGATGTTGCAGATGACGTTATCGTGAGCAGACTTTCTTCAAGAAGAGAATGCTCAAAGTGCGGTGTACCGTACAACGTTGTTTCAAACAAGCCTGAAAAAGAAGGCATTTGCGACAAATGCGGCGGTGAATTGATACAGAGAGCTGACGACGTTCCCGAAACTATTAAAAACAGACTCAACGTTTATCATGATGAAACAGAACCTATCCTCGCATATTACGAAGAGATGGGACTCCTTGTCAAGGTACAGGGACAGGATAAACTTGAAGACACAGTAAAATGTGTTAATGCAGCTTTGGGAATTGAGGAGTAATTGTAATGATAACAATTAAATCTTCCGGACAGATAGAAAAAATGCGAGAGGCGGGCAGAATTACAAAGGGAGCGATTGATGTAGTTGAAAAGCTTATCAAACCCGGAGTATCTACCGCTGTCCTCGACGCGGAAGCGAAAAAGTATATTCTGTCACAGGGAGCAAAACCAAGTTTCCTGCGCTATAACGGTTTCCCGGCGAGCATATGCGCGTCTGTAAACGATGAAGTAGTGCACGGAATACCCAGTAAGCGTACGATACTTCGTGAAGGTGATATAATTTCTATAGATATGGGTGCTGTAAAGGATGGCTATCACGGCGATGCTGCAAGAACCTTTGCTGTGGGAAAAATATCAGACGAAGCTCAGAGGCTTATTGATGTTACACGTCAAAGCTTCTTTGAAGGTGTAAAATATATAAAGCATGGTGCCAAATTAGGCGATGTATCTTATGCAATTCAGAGTTATGTTGAGGAAAACGGATACTCTGTTGTGAGAGATTTGGTAGGGCACGGAATAGGTCAAAGTCTTCATGAAGACCCTCAGGTTCCGAATTTCGGCAAGGCAGGCAGAGGAGTGAAGCTCGCTGCCGGAATGACTCTTGCCATAGAACCTATGGTAAATGAGGGAAAGTATGATGTATGTGTGCTTGACGATGACTGGACTGTGGTAACAGAGGACGGAAGTCTGTCAGCGCATTACGAAAATACGATATTGATTACCAAAGACGGTTATGAAATTCTTACGAGGTGATGACATGGAGGCAAAAAAAGGACTTATAGTCCGCTCTAAAGCCGGACGTGATAAAGGCGGGATATTCGTTATTCTTAATCTGGAAGATGAATACGCATATATCGCAGACGGAAATCTCAGAAAGGTTGACCGACCTAAGAAGAAGAAGCTCAGGCATCTACAGTTATCCGGCTTTGAAATAAAGCTCGATTTAACAGCTGAAATATCAGACCGGAAGGTGCGAGAAGCATTAGCGGAATATTCTGAAAATTAGCAGGAGGTAATTTCTGTGGCTAAAGATGATGTATTAGAACTTGAAGGAACAGTTGTAGAAACTCTTCCCAACGCAATGTTTAAGGTAGAGCTTGAAAATGGGCATCAGGTGCTTGCGCATATTTCAGGCAAGTTAAGAATGAACTTCATAAAAATTCTCCCCGGAGATAAGGTAACGCTTGAAATGAGTCCGTATGACCTGTCAAGAGGAAGAATCACATGGCGTTCAAAGTAATTTAGGAGGTAATTGACATGAAAGTACGTCCGTCAGTAAAGCCGATGTGTGAGAAGTGCAAGGTTATCAAAAGAAATGGCAAAATAATGGTTATTTGCGAAAACCCTAAGCACAAACAAAAGCAGGGCTGATTGAAATTAGAGAGGTCTGAATTATTCAGACGTATAATTTGTTTATAACTTGTTTAAGCGCGGCTGCCGGTATTACCGGTACTTATGCGAGTTGTTTATATTAAAAATCATTGAAAAATGATGGTTTACAGAATTTATGGAGGTGTAAAAGCACAATGGCAAGAATAGCAGGTGTTGACTTACCTAGAGAAAAGAGAGTCGAATACGGACTTACCTACATTTACGGTATAGGTCTTAAGAGCTCTCAGAAAATTTTAGCTGAAACCGGCATCAATCCTGACACACGTGTTAAGGATCTTACAGAAGCTGAGGTTAGTAAGCTTAGAGAAATCATCGATGCTGAATACACTGTTGAAGGCGATTTGAGACGTCAGCTTGCTCTTGATATCAAGAGACTGATGGAAATCGGCTGCTACAGAGGTGTCAGACACAGAAAAGGTCTTCCTGTTCGCGGACAGAACACGAAGAATAATGCGAGAACCCGCAAGGGCCCTAAAAAGGCGGCGGCAAGCAAGAAGAAATAAGGGAGGATAAGCTAAATGGCTAAGGTAGCTAAGAAAACCACACGTACAAGACGTCGTGACAGAAAGAATATCGAAAAAGGCGCAGCACATATCCGCTCAACCTTCAATAATACAATAGTTACGATTACTGATACAGCAGGAAATGCCATTTCATGGGCAAGTGCCGGTGGACTCGGTTTCAGAGGTTCAAGAAAGAGCACTCCGTTTGCCGCACAGACAGCTGCAGAAACAGCTGCAAAAGCTGCAATGGAACATGGAATGAAGACTGTTGAAGTTTATGTAAAAGGACCGGGTGCAGGTCGTGAAGCAGCAATCAGAGCTCTTCAGGCTGCAGGTCTTGAAGTAAACATGATTAAAGACGTAACTCCTATTCCTCATAACGGTTGCAGACCGCCGAAAAGAAGAAGAGTTTGATTATTGTATGTAAGGAGGAAAAGCAAATGGCTAGAAATATGCAGCCTATACTCAAAAGATGTAAAACATTGGGCATAGAGCCGACTGTTATGGGTATCGATAAGAGCTCGAACAGAAATCCGAAGCAAAGCAGAAAAAAGCAGAGCCAGTACGGTCTCCAGCTTACTGAAAAGCAGAAGGTTAAGTTCATCTACGGTATTCTCGAAAAACAGTTCAGAAAATACTATGTAATGGCAACAAAAAGACAGGGTGTAACCGGTGAAATGCTTCTCCAGATTCTGGAATCACGTCTTGATAACGTTGTATTCCGTCTCGGACTTGCAAACACAAGAAGAGAAGCAAGACAAATTGTTAGTCACGGTCATATTCTTGTTAACGGACAGAGAGTTGACATTCCGTCATATCTGGTTAAGCCGGGCGATGTTGTAACAGTTAAAGAGAAGACCAGGAATTCAGACAGAATGAAGGATATCATCGAAGCTAATTCTTCAAGAGGAGTTCCCAAGTGGTTAGACATGGATAAGAATACACTTACAGGTAAAGTAGTGCGTCTGTCAGAAAGAGAAGAAATTGATTTCGAAGTTGCAGAGCATCTTATTGTCGAATTGTATTCTAAATAATAAATACATGTTACCCTCGGTAAGTGGATATATATACATGATTGTCAAGAGGAGGGTTCTCGAATGATTGAAATGGAAAAGCCAAGGATTGAGCGTGAGGAACTTGATATAGAAAAAGGTTACGGTCGTTTTAGTATGACTGACCTTGAGCGTGGATACGCTACAACTATCGGTAATTCACTCCGCAGAATCCTGTTGTCTTCGCTGCCCGGTGCAGCTGTAACTTCTATAAAAATTGAAGGTGTACAGCACGAATTTTCAACAGTGCCGGGAGTGACTGAAGACGTTACTGAGATTATATTGAATTTGAAGCATTTGGCTGTAAAGCTTCACTGTGACACAGCAAAGACTGTTATAGTAGAAGCAAAAGGCGCGTGTGAGATTACAGCGGGGGATATTAAGTGCGATGACGATGTTGAGATATTTAATCCCGACCTTCATATCGCAACACTTAATAAGGATGCTAATCTTTATATGGAGGTTACACTCCAGCGCGGAAGAGGCTATGTTTCGGCTGATAAGAATAAATCAGCAATGCAGGCAGCTATAGGAGTAATTCCTGTCGATTCAATTTATACACCTGTCAAAAAGGTGAATTATACAGTTGAAAACGTAAGAAGCGGACAGTATCTTGACCGTGAAAAGCTGACTGTTGAAGTATGGACAAATAAGACTACAAAGCCGGATGAGGCTGTCAGTCTTGCGGCTAAAATCATGAACGATCTTCTCCAGATGTTCGTTGACCTCTCAGAAGAGGCTAAGGACAGAGAAGTTATCGTTGAACGTGAGATTACCAAGAAAGAAAAAGTTCTTGAGATGACTATTGAAGAACTTGACCTTTCAGTTCGTTCATATAACTGCTTGAAGCGTGCCGGAATAAATAATGTCGAAGATCTTACCAACAAGACCGAAGAGGATATGATGAAGGTAAGAAATCTCGGTAAGAAGTCACTTGAAGAAGTTATAAACAAATTATATAGCTTAGGACTTGTTCTCAAGAGAGAAGAAGAATAAGCGATACAACAAAACGGTAAGGAGGTAACTAGTATGCCGGGAACAAGAAAACTCGGTCGTCCGACCGACCAGAGAAAGGCAATGCTCAGAAATCTTGTAACAAGCTTCCTTGAAACAGGTAGAATTGAAACTACTGTAACAAGAGCTAAAGAAACAAGAAGCATGGCTGAAAAAATGATTACACTTGGTAAAAAGGCTAAGGCAAACAGTGAAGTAAGCCTTCACTGCCGTCGTCAGGCTCTTGAGTTTATTACAAAGGAAGATGTTGTAACAAAGGTATTCTCAGAATATGCTGATAAGTATGCTGAGAGAAACGGTGGTTACACAAGAATTATCCAGATGGGACCACGTCGTGGAGACAGTGCTCCCATGGCTATACTTGAGCTTGTTGACTAATTAAAAAATACGGAGTTATGACAAAATTGTCATAACTCCGACAATAAATAATTCAAGGTTTGTGAATTTATATCATTGATTTTTGAAAGAAAATATGGTATAATTATTAACGAATTAAAAAAGCGGTCCTCTGCCTCAGGTCGGCACGAACGTTTTATATTATGAGAGGAGAGCATTGTGATGAATAAACAGGAAATCATTTACGCTTTGACAAAAGACCAGATCAGAACAGATTTACCGGAGCTCGTTGTAGGTAACAACGTAAAGGTATATCAGAAGATTAAAGAAGGTAACCGTGAAAGAATTCAGATGTTCGAAGGTACCATCATTAAGAAGCAGGGCGGCGGTATCGGCGCAACATTTACTGTAAGACGTATTTCTTACGGTGTAGGCGTTGAAAAGACATGGCCGGTTAACTCACCTAACATTGACAGAATTGAAGAGTCAAGAAAAGGTAAAGTTCGCAGAAGTAAGCTTTATTACATCCGTGAAAGAGTTGGAAAATCTGCTAAAGTTAAAGAAAGAATCTAACTTAAAAAAAATCCCATGCATAAGTGTGGGATTTTTTTATTTTATAGGAAATTACTCGCAACGTGAGTAATTTTGCTTATTACAAAAAAGTCTACTTATGGGAGTGAGCTGTGCGAACGACAGTCACGATAGTGACTTTTTTATTTAATTTATACGTCAAATACAACCATCTGATGACAGTCTAATTTTTCTATCTTGATGCTTATACGTCCGTCTTTTTCCTCAAAAGGAATTTCAACATTC
>JAZULT010000027.1:0-31927 GCA_045603225.1 Clostridia bacterium
AATTACATTTTGAATATTAACTTATAATTATCATCTTTTGTCTTTAAATTATATCATAAATGGTTAAAAATGTCAATGCAAAAACTGCACATTCTGCAAATATTGTAAATTGACAATCTGATATATTCATGATAGAATTAATTTATAATTAACTATACAGACAGGATGGGATTTTTTATGAACATTTTACTTAAAACAAAAGAGCATGTGAAAGAAACATTAGATAGAATAAACCCGGAAACCGGACTTATACGCAGCTATTGTAATCCTAATTATCATTCAAATTTGGAGCCGGGAGAATATCATTTTATAGTAGAAAGTACAAACCTTGCACTTGGAATTTTTGCAACAGGATATGAGGAATATTACCACGAGGCAAATGAAGTGCTGAGAAAGGTAATTCCGTGTCAGTGCCGTGAGGGAGAATTTACGGGAATATGGCCGTATTTTCTTGAAGAAAGTCTTGAGGAAATGGTTGCTCCTGACTGGAACTATGCTGATTTTGAGGCGTTGCCTATGGTGATAATCTTAAAGGAATATTCAGATAAGCTTGAAGACGGTATGTGTGAAATGCTTGAAGAAGCATGCCTTTATGCCTGCCGTGCGATCATAAAACGTAACCTTACAGTGCTATATACAAATCCTACAGTTATGGGGATTTATATAATGTTTATGTGCGGAGAACTTTTTAATAAGCCGGAGCTTATTAAATACGGTATGAAAAAGCTTAAAGATTTTTATGTACAGACAATATATTTCGGTACATATAATGAATACAACTGTCCCGGATATACAAAACTGATACTTGATTTTTATTCTCTTATGCTGAGGCATATTAAAAATGAAGAAGCTTTAAGAATGCTTAATGAGCTTAATATTATAGCTTGGAAGATGATGGGAGAGCATTACCATAATCCGACAGGCGAGTTTACAGGCCCGAAGTTCAGACAGTACGGTAATTTTATTAAACAAAATGAAATGACTATATGGCAACGTTCTGTAGGTAAAACTCTTGACCTTATAAAAGACGGTGATGAAAAATATTCAGATTATGATTTGATTTACGATTTGAAATGTCCTGAAGAGATAAAACCGCTTTTTACCGATGAGAAAAAGGAAACTGAGTTCAGACGTATTTTGTCGCTGGGACACACATATCCGCATCTTGGATGGCATCATGTTGATACACAGTATATAAAGCCTGAGTTCACACTCGGAAGCTACAGCGGTATGGATTCGTGGAATCAGCATCATAATGTTGTTTCGTATATCGGTACGAGAGAGAAAAAGTGCTGTATCAGAATGCGCGCATATCATGACGGATATGATTTTGCATCAGCATACATGAACACGGTTCAGGAAAAGGGAACAGCGATGACTCTTATTAATTTCCATACTAACAGAGGAGATACGCACCATGACCTTGACCCGATTATTGATTCGAAAATAAAAGCAACCGATTTCAGGATTCGTTATCAGATTGAAGCAAATACAGGCGGTATAACCGATAATATTCAAATTGAAGAATTTGAAAACGGATGCAGGATGAATGTGCTCGGAATACCTGTTGAAATTAAATACCATTATGCTGAAATGAGCGGGGAGAAGCCGTATTTCGAGATTGTAAAAGAAGAAAACTGTATATGGGTTGATATGGTTTTATATCACGGAGATGAAAAAGAAATTGATTTTGACAAGCTTGAATCCCTTGTGACGATATCACATATTTCTGTAAATGAAACTGCAGAAGGTAAGCCTGAAATTTCCAAAGATGACAGATATATTTACGCAAAGTGGAATATTAACGGATTAGATACAGAAATAAAGTCACAGTACAAGCCGCTTGAGCAGATACATTCTGTTCTTGGTAATGAGATTAAGATTAACGGTGTGAACCTGATAAAGTATATTCAGGAGAACACATGAAAAAAAGATAGGTGTAATTTTTGAAACTTTACATGTATAATGGAGTATGTTATAATAAAAATATAAAATATTAAAACAGGGAGATTTACATATGAAATTATATGGTGATGGAATACATGATGATACAGAAGCTATACAAAGTCTTCTGGATGAAAAAAAGAGAGTAGTAAGACTGCCTCTTCCTGATGTGTGTTATATGATAAGTAAACCGCTCAGGATACATTCTTATCAGAAACTTGAGCTTGACAGATTTTGTGATATAAAGCTTATGGATAATTCAAACTGCATGATGCTTATTAATGCAGATGAAGAAAATGAATGGATTGAAGTGACGGGAGGAATATGGGACTTAAACAATCTCGGACAGATGAAAAATCCGTTTTTGTTCCCTCATGATGAATATCCGGATTACTGTGGATTTGCAATTTATTTCAATAAGGTTAAAAATCTCAGATTGTCTGACCTTACGATGAAGGACCCGGTAACCTTTGCGATAACTCTTGAATATGTTGAACAGTTTACGGTTGAAAATATTACATTTGATTTTAATCACGGAAATCCGTTTCCTGTTAATATGGATGGTGTTCACTTAAACGGTGGGTGTAAGTTCGGAGTTATAAGAAATCTCAAAGGAACGTGCTATGATGATTTGGTAGCAATAAATGCTCCTGAAGGAGAGAAGGGTGATATAACCGATATACAGGTTGACGGACTTTTCGCGTATGACTGTCACAGTGCTGTCAGAATTCATACAGGCGATGAAGTAATACGAAATATCAGTATTTCAAATGTTTACGGTACATATTATCAGTATTGTATAGGGTTTTCGACACCGGATGACAGTAAAATTTCCCGGGGATATTTTGATAATATCACAATTAAGAATATTTATGCTTCCAAAGCAGTAAGACATTCGATATATCAGAAAGATAACACTTTTGTTTATCCGCTTATATGGGTTCAGGAAACGAGAACGGTTAAGAATTTGCATATATCAGGAATCTACCGTGATGAGGAAAACATTCCTGTTGCCACGATATGGGTTAAACCTACCGGGATTGTAGAAAACCTTGTTGTAGAGAATGTCGTTCAAAAGAATTATACGGGGAAACCGTTTGCTGTAATAGAAAATGGCGGCGAGATTGAGAATCTTGTGGTGCAGAATATACGTGCATATGATGATGAAGTGATAAAAAATGACGGTGAGATAAAGAACCTGCAGGAGGTGTGAGAAAATGAGTGAATATCTGATTACCGATTACGGTGTAAAGCCAAATTCGGAGAAATTACAGACTGCGGAGCTTCAGGCGGTTCTTGATAAATGTAAAAACGGCGGAACAGTTATTGTTCCCGAAGGTGAGTATGTAATATCATCTGTCAGAATGTGGTCGGGAACTACATTGTATCTTAAAAAGGGAGCAAAGCTTACCGCAAGTAAAAATTGTAATGATTATGAACTGTATGATATTCCCGGAAATGTAACCTTGTACACAGACCAGCAGGTGCTTGGCGGAGATTATAAATACTACCGTCGTGCCATGATCAGCGCATACGGTGAGGAAAACATTTCGATTATAGGTGAGGAGGGCTCTGTTATAGACGGAGTTGACTGCTTCGACCTGGATGGTGAAGAAGGCTTCAGAGGTCCTCACGGGATATTTCTTTCGAACTGTAAAAATATTTTGCTGAAGGGTTATACAATCCGCAATACAGGAAATTTTATGCATCAGACGGATGCCTGTGAAAATCTTACTATGGAGGATATAACGGTACTGGGCGGACATGATGGAATACATCTTCATAAGGGAAAGAATTTTCTCATAAAGAACTGTAAGTTTATTACGGGGGATGATTGTATAGCAGGCGTTTGTGTTGACGGAGTAACGGTTACCGGATGTGAACTGAATACTTCATGCAACATATTCAGAATAGGCGGAAAGAATATTCTTATAGAAGACTGCAAGGCAGACGGCCCCGGATATTACCCCCACAGACTCAGCCTCAAAGAGCTTGGAGACCTTAATGCGGACAGAACACTGGGACGACATAATTCACTTGTGTTTGTTGAATATTTTGCAAGTCCGGTTCTGAAAGGCAGCGGAGTTGCCGATATAACAGTCAGAAACTGTAAGATAGACGGTGTTGATATGCTTTTGCATTATGTTAAGGACTGCAGACAGTTCCTTCACTTCGGAATGAATCTCGGAAGTGTAACATTTGAAAATGTGGAAGCGACAAATCTTCTGAAACCGTCACTTGTGCATGGTGATGATGAGCTTCAGCCGGAAATAAGCCTCAAAAATACAAAAATGACGTTCAGAAATCCTGAAACAGAGGCTTTTGATTCGGAATGTGTAAGATTTACAGAACTTTAAGAATACTGATTTTGAAAGGAAGATTAAGTATGAAAATAAAAAAATACTGCGGAGCGATAATTGCACTTGCAATGATGTCGGGAAATGTTATGGCGGCAGACGTTGCAATTGACGGCGTGAAGCTCGACGGAAATACTGTTACGGTTTCGGGTACTGCAGAAAAAGCTGATGAAATGGTAACAATGGTTTTAAGAAACAGCGAAACAAATGAGCTTATGAGAGTAGCCCAGAAGAAAACAGATTCGGAAAAGGCGTATAAAATCGTATTCGATATGCCTGAGAGCTTCAAGGGGAATAAAACTGACGGGGAATATACAGTTACTGTTAATCTCAGTAAGTCAGGCGGAGAAAAGGATACCGGTAATTTTAAATATGTGAGAGAAAGTGTGCGTAGTGAAATTCTCGGAGTTATACAGTCGGGAGACAGTGCGTTCATTACCGAAACACTTAAAGCTGTTGATGTTTGTGCTGATGCACTTAATATTGAAGGCATAAACGGTGACAGATTGATGGCGCTTGGTGATGATGCTTTTTCGGGAGTGTTCGAAGCGGCACTTGAAGGAAAAGATGCGGCAAGCGTTGATTATCCTGATATTGCATCTGACATTAACCGTTATATCGCTTTTTATGAACTTAATGACGGCACAAATGTTCAGGGGAATCTCGCAGAATTAAATCCTGTTTTTGAAGAAAAAGCATTTAATGATATGAGCGAAGATGAAAAGGAATATATTGCGGCAGCTGTAGAAAAGAAAGTACCTGTTGCCGATTTGGCAGAATTTCAGACTTCATATGATGAGATTTCTGTCCTCTGCAAACTCAACTTTGCAAGATATTCACAGCTTGATAAGCTTATGAAAACATACGAAACCGTAATCGGACTTGACACAGCTGATGCTTATGACGATTATAACGACCTGTCATCTGCAAAGAAGCAGAAGGTTCAGGAAGGAATAGTAGACGAACTTGAAACAAAGGTTTATACTTTTGAAGATTTTATCGGAATTCTCGATGATGAAGTTAAAACCGCATCAAAGAAAACATCAACCGGTGGCGGCGGAGGTGGCGGAGGAGGGTCATCCGCACCGTCAAAGAATACATATGTAAATGTTGAAATACCTTCAAATACAGTTCTTCGTGCCGATATTGAAGAAGTAGAAGAAAAAGAGCTTTTTGATGATCTGGATAGTGTAGAATGGGCTAAGGAAGCAATTTTATCACTTGCAGAAAAAGGAATAATAAGCGGACGCGGAAACAATAAGTTTGACCCGAACGGAACTGTTACAAGAGAAGAATTTGTAAAAATGATTGTTGGCGCGGCAGGACTTTATGACAGTAGTGCTAAATCGGATTTTGCAGATGTAGCTCCGGGAAGCTGGTATGAATCATATGTTGCAAGCGCGGTAAATAACGGACTTGTAAAAGGTCAGGGCGAAAATATTTTTGGTGTAGGACAGCCTATAACACGTCAGGATGTATGCGTGATTGCATCAGGAATATTAAACGGTGAATTTGACGGTGAACTTTCATTTGATGATAATGATAAGATTTCTGATTATGCAAAAGAAAGTGTAAGAAAGCTTACAGCATCGGGAGTTGTTTCAGGAATGGGTGACGGAAGCTTTATGCCTCTTTCAACCTGTACACGAGCACAGGCGGCAAAAATAATTTACGGAATACTTGAAAGGAGATAAGGTGAATGAAAAGAAAATTAATATCGTTACTTTTAGCGGCGGCAACATTATCATCAATGACGTTTACAACAGCATTTGCTTCGGATGATTCTACTGAAAATTTAACAGAGCTTGTACAGCTCGGAATAATTAATGATATGTCAGATGTGGAATTCAAAGCAGGAAATACAGTTGTGAAGAAGGTATTCTATACAGCACTTTACAATATTATGACAGACGAAGAAGAAACCGATGCGAAAATTATATCACACCTTAAAAGATATAATATAAATGTAGATGATTTCACATTCCGTGATAATATTACAAGAAAAGAAGCATTGTCTGCAACAGTGTCAATGCTCGGATATACATACAGAGTACTCGATGGCAGTGAGCTTGAAAGCGTTGCTACACAGCTTGGAGTACGTAAATATCTTACAGGTGATATTTCAGGAGATATGACTCTCGGTGAAATGGTTAATCTGTTAAACGGTGCGATTTTGGCAGACATGGTAACACTTAAGCTTGATGCAAGTCCTGCCGGATATTCATACGAAAAAGTTCCCGATGTAACACCGCTTATGTATTATAAGGATATACATTTTGTAAAGGGAACAGTAAATAAGAACAGCTACGCATCAGTTGTTGATGATACACCGTCTATTAAAGGATATGTGCAGATTGATGACGAAGCTATGCTCATCGGAACAACTAATGCCGGAGATTATCTCGGAATGCCGGTTGAAGCTTATGTTCAGTACGATAAGGACGGAGAAGGAACAATTCGCTGTATTGCTCCGAATGAAAAATACGTAACCGTTACAAAGCTTGATTCTGATGACATTATAAATGTAGACAGCAGTATTAAGAATATTGAATACGAAATCGGAAATAAGACAAAAACGTCACAGATTTCAAGCACGGTAAAAGTTATTTTCAACGGTCAGAACTACGGTGATTATACAAGAGAAGACCTTATGCCTGAAATCGGAAGCGTTGAGCTTATCGATTCGGACAAAAATAAAATAATTGATGTTATTAATGTAAAGTCATATAAGACAATGCTTGTAAATTATGCATCTTCATACAGTCTTACGGTTGTAAATAAGTATTCAGACCCTGCGGCAGTTAAGCTTGATGCGAATGAAAGAGAAGTAATAATTGAGAAAAACGGAGCGGTAGCAGAGTTTTCTGTAATTAAGCCGAATGATGTTCTTCTTGTTGCTGAAAGTAAGAATGCTGACGGAGTTGTTCATGTTATAATCAGTGATAAGCAGGAAACTGTTTTCATCGGTGGGTTTACAACCGATAATGAAGTGAAAGTCGGAGATAAGCTTTATAATCTTTCACCTGCATATGTTAAGGAATGTGAAAAAGAAGGCTCGGAATTTATTCTTCCGGGAATAGGAAAGAACTATTCTGTATATCTTGATGCATTCGGAAACATTTCATATGCTGTAAACCATGACGGAAAGATTTATGTTTATGCAACAAGGCTCTGGCAGGATGATACTGACGAGTGTTATTATATGAAGGCTCTTACAACCGAAAGTGCGTGGGAAACATATAAATGGTCAGATAAAATGGCATTTACACACGAAGGCGAAACTGTAAGAGATAATGAATATGCTTTTTCAAAGCTTCGAGCTAAGAACCTTGAAACGCAGGAAACAAAGCTTGTTCCGCAGCTTTTAAGAGTTGAGTTTAACTCAGACGGAGAGCTGAAAAGCATTGAAACAGCAAATGATGTAACAGTTGCAAACGAAAATCATTTTACAAAATATAAAATGGACAGAACAAGAATTTATCAGACTGACAACAAAACCTTCTGCTGTGATGTCTACGGAACAAACACAACGAAAGTATTTATTGTTCCGACAGACAAAACAAATGAGGATGAGTACAGAGTAACAACAATGGGTTATTTCCAGCTTGACCGCTGGTATCAGGTTGAAGCATATGATATGGATAAATTCCGTACATCAGAGCTTATTGTGTATGAAACAGATGCAAAGAGTGTAGGAACAGGATTGTATGTTGTAAAGAAGTTGTACGAAACATATGTTGACGGAGAAGTAAGACAGGCGGCTGTTTGTCTCAGCGGAAACAGTGAAGGTGAGCTTGTAACAACAGCTGACTATAAATTCCCCGAAGGACTTAAGGTTGGTGATGTAATTCAGATTGCTACTAATTCCAAAGGAGAAATAACATATTCATCAGTTTACAAAAGTATAAGCGGTAATATTGATAAAGTATATCCGTCACTTTCAGATCCGGTAGAAATGTATAGATCAGGTGCATTTGCTTCAGGTTATATAACCGATATTGACGGAGATAAGGGTATGCTGCTTGTTGATTGCGGAATTTCATATCCTGCAAGCTTTATGAAAATGTCAGGTACGCAAATTTATCTTTATGACGGAGATGAAAATGAAAGAGTCAGAGCAATTTCACTTTCTGATATTGAACCCGGGGACGGTGCGTTGATATTCATTGACTGGTCAAAGCCAACGCTTATATACGTTGTAAGAAATTTTAAATAAGGAGGGAAAGTAGCATGAAGAAAATAATTACAGTAATATTAACTGCAGTTACACTCTTCGGAAGTATGTGTACTGTAATGGCTGACAGTAACAGTCAGCCTGCAAATAAGCTTACGATGCCGGGATGGACTGTAAATCCCGATAGAGTAACGAGAGTTTATAATTCTGCAAGACAAAGTTGGGAAGCAAAGATTGTGAATGCAGGAAATACAAACTGGATTTACCCGGTTATGTATTATGTGCCTCAGGAATTACTTGATGTATCGCATACATATACTATTTCAGCATATTTAAGAACTGAAAGCAAGGATAATGTATGGGTAGCTCTTGACTGGGCAGGAAAAACTAATGATACACCGCATGTTCCGCAGTTAAATAGCGGAGCAATTCGTACACACACCGGACTGAATCTTGCAGGTAATAACAAAATCGGATTCGGTTTTACAGGCAAAGGTGACAATGCTGTACTTTATGTTGATGATTTGAAAGTTTTAGATGAGACAACAGGAGAATATCTTGACCTTCCGAATCTTGGCTTTGAAGAGGCAACTGTATGTACAGCTGTTGAAAATGCCGCATATGAAAATGGAAAGCTTACGTGGACACTTCCTGACGAAATGGTAGGAAACGGTATTAATATATATAAACGTGACCTTGAGGGTAATAAAGAGCTTTTAAATGAAGTACCTGTTTCAGCAACTGATTTGTCGTGTCAGCTTGATATTGAATCTGACAGCAGTTACTATATTGATATTTATACCTGTCACGGAGAAATTGAATCCTCAGAATTTACAACAATTTCGGTAGTGGGAGATTTTGACTTCGGTACAATAAAGCTCTATAACGGAGACCGTCGTATTCTCGGCCCTGAAAAGGGAACTCTTACGGTGAATGTACCGCTTGTCAATAACAAGGTAGAAGAAGGTGTAAAATTCACAATCGTTGCTCAGGTTGCACATGGAACAACTGTCACAAATATTTCATCATCGGAGTTTACAGCAATGCAGGGCGATGAGTTTGAAGAATATACACTTGATATTGATGTTGAAGAGCTTACCGATAATACAAAAGTTGAAATATACATTTGGGACGGAATTAATGAAATGAATATTTTACATAATCTGATTGTGTTTTAAGGAGGGATATGAATGAAATTTAAAAAATTATCATCAACAATCCTTGCTTTTGCAATTTTCATTCCTTGCGTTTCTTCTCCTGTTTCTGCAGAGTACACGTCAGAGACTCTGCCGATGTCGGAATTTTATTCAAATCTTGATGACAGAGATTATATTCCGCTAAAAAAGATAGACAATGTTGTTATTGACGGTAAAGGTGACGAATGGAAAAACTATCCTTCAATAAAACCTGTCAAAGGTGCTAAAGAGGGAGAGGAAGGAAATATTGAGGTTAAAATTGCGTGGGATGATGAGAAATTTTATGTATACACCGAAGTAAAAGATGATGTTCATACGTCTCAGGGTGGCGGAAACTACTGGCAAAAAGACTCAATTCAGATTGCAATGGGACTTCCGGAGGAATCTTTCGGTGACGAAATCGGGCTTAGTCTTGACCAGAGTATAAACGAAAGTTATCTCGCACTTCCTGCCGGATTTCAGGATAAGTATAAGGATACTGAATATATAGTTATCAGAAAAGGGAATATAACATACTACGAAATGGCAATTGCATGGACTGTTCCTTTTGAAGGAAAACCCGATATGTTCAAATTTGACCTTATCGTAAATGACGAAGACGGCGGAGGCAGAAGCGTTGTATACATGGAGCCGGGTATTCACGATGCAAAATACAATACATATTTTCCGACGTTGATACTTACAAGTGATGAAGTTCCGGGATTTGCGTGGGTTGACGGTCTTAATAAAACATCGACAGGAAAAAAACTTGAGTATTCTGTAAATGTACTTAATCTCGGAGAATCAAAAAAACAGAAAATATCTGTTCCGGGTCTTTCGTTTGATGCTGAGCTTAATATAGAAGCTGAAAGCTGGACGAGAGTTAAAATGATATATGATACAGGAAAAACTCCGGGAGTTGTTGAGATGAATCCTGACACCGGCGGCTCGTTCATGGATTTTCCAAAAACTGTGAAGGTTCATCCGACAATTGATGTATATCAGGACAGACTTAATGCTATTTCAGATAAGCTTGCAAAGATAGATGAGCTTATCGCAAAATGTGCCGAAATCGGAATTGCAACAGATTATGAAGAAGTAAACGCAAATACAGTCCGTGAATTTCTCGGATATGTTGTCGAAGATATTAACAATGAAGACGCAGACAGAGTTGAGTATCAGCTTACTGAAATGGAAAAGCTGAATGAACAGGCATATACAAGTCTTGAAAATTATATTCTCGGAACTGAGCTTCCGTATGATGTTCCAAGATATTTTCAGTCTGGTCCGCTTAAAATCGAAAATGGTGTATTTAACGGCTGGACGAGAACAACATCAGGAATAGAAGAGGAAAGACCGATATTCCTGATAGGCTACGGACACGGTAACTATTCAAGAAGAAATGCAACAAAGTTCCCCGGAGTCGGCGGAAACTATATGCAGATGGAAATAGGACCGAGTTCGTATGTTTATGAAGCAGGACCTGTTCCTGACTGGCGTGGTGGCTATGAAGGCATGATAAAGGAAGATGAAACAGGAAATCATTACGCACATGTTACAGGTTCGTTCAAACAGGGTCTTCCTGTTAAACCTAAAACAAAATACAGACTTACTTTTGAAGCTTACGGAGAAAACGGAAGCGAATGCTGGCTGTCTTTTGAGGACTGGAATAACAGGCATGGACTGAATCTTACAAAAGAAAAGAAAACATATACATATGAGGCAACATCACCGACAGCCGGAGTGTTTACTCTTCACTTCTTTATAAAAGGCGGTGAAATGTTCCTTGATAATTTAAAAATATCACAGCTTGATGAAAATGGGAATGAAGTGCCGTATGATGATGTAATAATTAAAAATGCCGATTTTGAAAAAATGGAGCAGGACTCGGAATTTTATTGTGATTTCAGCGGTGTTTTAGGTGGATTTGCCGATGTGCAGAGATATGGCGAAGCTGATATGCTTGTAAGTTACGGAGTTTCACCACATTATTTCCCGACATGGATATATACAAAATATCCGGATTCAAAGAAAAGTGGTATCAGGCCATGGGATTATAACAGCGAAGCTATTCAGGACTTTTTCTACGAAATAGGTCATGAGCTTGCACGTGTTCTTAAAAACCTCGATGCGGTAAATGATTTTACTGTTCATAATGAAGACAGACACCCGCTATATATGGATAAGGGTTATCTTCCGTATTTTCAGGGGTGGCTTAAGGAAAAATATAACGGAGATATCGCGAAGCTTAACTATAACTACGGCACAGAATATAAAAGCTTTGAAGAAGTTCCGATGCCGAACGGACTTGAAAGAAATTCGCAGACATGGGATCTTGCAATGTGTACCGATGAATATGTAACAATCGGAAGACAGTATGTAATAGAAGGAATAAGAAGTGTATGGCCTGAGATTACAATTCATGGTAAGCTTCAGTCAGAGACGATATTTAATACAAATATTAACCGTTTCACACAGGCAGTTGAACCGGTGAGTCAGGGAAGACTTTTCGGAGTTCATGGTATGGACGGTGGTGCTCAATATTCAAACGGTATGTTTGTTGATAACAAATTCTTTGATGGCAGTCCTCTTAGTGCGTTTATGTCATATGACTATCTGACGTCTGATATACAGGCTCCTATTCTTAATACCGAAGACCATATAGATAAAGATGGTGATGTTACAATGACAACCGATATCGGTGACCACTGTGCAAGATATATGTGGGAAGCCTGCGTGCATGGAAGATGCTCATCTGCTATATGGCTCTGGGACAGAACGATGACAGGCGGAGAACGCGGTCACGTAAACTACCGTCCTGACCAGATGGCAAAAATCGGACGTGCGGCACTTGATGTAAACCGTCTTTCCAAAGAAATTACAGCTCTTGTAAATGCAGAAAGAACGGTTCAGATACTGTATTCACCACCTACAAGAAACAGAGACTATCTGAATCTGAGTACACTTCAGAAGGTGTATGATGCCTGCGTTTACAGCGGACAGAAGCCGTATATATTAACTGATAATCTTTATGATAACATAAATCATGCAGATATACTTATAATTCCTGCTGCAAGATATGCAACAGAAAAGCTTTTAAAGGATTTACTTGATTATGTAAACAGCGGAAAAACACTTGTGCTTATCGGTGATTTCTGTCTTGAACAGAACGAATATGCAAAAATGCATGATAAATCGCTTGTAGAGCAAATTTATGCAAAATCTATTGTAATTCCTGTGGAATACGAAATGGATACAAGCTACAGTTATGTTGGTGTAAACTCAGAAGCACAGGTGGGGGACAGCAGTCATATTATACCTGATGAATATGATATAAGAGAAATGCTTACTCCGATTTTTGAAAAACATAAGCTTATGAAGATTGAAGTTGTTGATGCTGAAACAGGTGAAAAACCTAAGGGTGTAAAGTTTATTTATACAACATACGAAGGTAAAATGCTTGTTGATGTTTCATATTTCAGAGAATATGGAGTAACAAAAGCTTTTAAGGTTCTCTGCAACGGAAAAGAAATTCCTGAAATGCGTGAACTCAGAAGCGGCAGACTTATTAAAGACAGTATTGTTGAACTTGACGCATCAATGCCGCAATTGTTGCAATTTGATTTGCAATAAATTGTAATTTATCGGTGTGTTGAAACGGAACGACACGCAGGTCGTTCCCTACAGTGTGTTGAGATTTTTGTAGGGAACAACCTATGTGTTGTTCCGCTAAATTACAATTTAACATTGTATTATTAAAAGCAAAAGCTTTAATAATAGATTATCATTCGATTGATAAAAATCGGGCATTTGTCAGTTGGATGACGAAAAAAACAAAAATTTATGGAGGTAAAAGAATATGAAAAAATTATTATCAATTTTGCTGTCAGTGGCAATGTCTTTGACAGCAATGACAAGTCTTTCTTTCGCTGAAACAAGCGAAACTGTACAGGAAGCAAACGAGTACACGATGCCGTATTGGACAATTGATAGACCTGATTATGTACAGAGAGTCTATAATGAAGACAGACAAAGCTGGGAGGCTAAGATTACAAATGATGGTTCCGATTGGTCTTATCACATTACATATTATATACCAACGGATAAACTCACAGCAGGACATACATACTCATTTTCAGCATACCTGAGAACCGAAGGGCAGCCTTCTACATGGATAGCTCTCGATCTTGGTGGTAAGACTGATTTTACTCCATATGTTCCTAATCAGAATAATGGCGGAACTCAAGGCGTAGGTGGTCTCACCGGATTGCAGGGAAATAATAAGATTGCATTTGGTCTGACAAATGCAAATGACTGTGTTTTATATGTTGATGACGTAGTCATAAAAGACGAACAGACAGGTGAGATACTTGACCTTCCGAACCTTGATTTTGAAACAACTGTAGAACCCCCGATAATTCAGACAGGTGCTGAATACTTACCGGGCTGGACAATTAATGATACAGTTTCAAGATATTATAATCCAACCAGAGAAAGCTGGGAGGCGATGATTACTACAGATACATCAACAGTTCAGTGGAAACCGCTTATTTACTATTTCCCGAAGAGCTTCCTTACTGATGAGCATACATATACTGTTGAAGCATATGTAAGAACAGAAGGACTTACAGCAAGTGGTCAGAACTGGCTTAACATCGAACATGCCGGAAATCAGAAAACACCTGATGCATATGATTATCATAGCGGAGCTGTAAGCAGAATAACAGGTCTTAAGGCTGAAAATTTCAATAATCATAATAAAATTTCATTTGGTTTTACCAAGGCAAAAGGTACAATTATGTATGTTGATGATGTTAAGCTTATAGATGAGCAAACAGGGGAAACACTTCGTATCGAAAACGGTGATTTTGAACATATTGAATCAGACTATGTAAGCGATGATATGCCGGGATGGACTCCTATAAATAATGCAACTACAACTGTAAAAAGAGTGTATAATTTCAATGTTGGAAGCTGGATGGCTAAAATAGAAAATACAGGTTCAGCAGAGTGGTGCAGTATCAGATATACTATACCCAAAACAAGAATAAACCCTGAACACACATATTCAGTATCTGCATATGTTCTGACTGAGAATGATACAGGTTCAGCTAAATGGGTTATATTCGAAGTCGGTGGAGGGAATATAAATCCTCCGGGTGTACAAAATACAAGAGGGGTTGTTTTGACCAGAAGCGGAATAAATGGTTCAGCACTTCATCAGGGAAGTCAGAATAAACTTGGAATAGGTATGACAGGTACTCTTTCTTGTAATCTTTACATAGATAATGTTGTCCTTACAGACGAAACAACGGGCGAAGTTATTTCTCTTGAAAATGCTGACCTTGAAAAATCATCTGCAGATTACAGAGAAGAAATAACCGCAGTTACAGCACCGGAATGGACAGCTAATATAAACGAACATGTAGATATTTACAAGGCATTTGATATTGAAAGAGATTCATGGGGTGTTGTTATAGACAATCTCGGAACGAGCGGAAGCTGGGGATATCTTACATACACAGTTCCTGCCGCACTTATCTCACCAGACCATACATATACAATCAAGACATATATTAAAACATTAAGCTATTCATCATCTTCACAGTGGGTTGCTTACTGTTTTGCAGGTAAAGATGATACACCGGGCGTTGCAGGTCTTAATCAGACATGGGTAAGATCAGGTATTACAGGTAGTGCAATTTTAGGTAATAATACATTAAGAATAGGTCTTACAGCTTCAAATGCCGCAACTATATTTGTTGATGATTTAGTACTTATCGATGAAACAACAGGCGATACAGTTCCTCTTTATAACGGAGATTTTGAATCAGGGCTTGAAGACGGTATCACATTTGAAGGCAACAACGGAGGTCAGGCTGTTGCAACAGTTATTTCAACAAAAGATAACAGCTACGGTGCATATCTTGCATGGGCTATCTATTCAACAGATGAAGACGGAACAGAAGTTCTTGAAAAGGTTAACGTAACACCTATAACAATTGAAAAAGCTGACACAGTTCAGTATTTAGTAGCAACACCTGAAATTGAAGCAGGTTGCACATCAAAAGCATTTATCTGGAATGCATCAACACTTAAACCTCTTGCAGATGCAGTAGAATTTGTTGCTGTAGACGCAGTGAATTAAGGAGTATTTGATAATGAAAAGATTAGTAAGTATGTTGACGGCGGCTTTGCTGCTGCCGTCAACTGTACTGGCATCAACTGACAGCTTTTTTGGAGGCTACGTTACCTTCAGCGGTGTTGACAGTCAGATTTTTAAAGTACGCGGCAGTAATTTCTATTCATGGGAAATTGGACCAAGAGATACTATTGTATCTGAAGAATTTGAAATTCCGTCATGGACTGTAGCCGGTTCGGCAGAACTTGACAGCTCTGTATACAAAAGCGGTGAAAACAGTTTTAAACTGAGTTATAATGCTTATGACGGTGGGTACAGCGGTGTAAGTCAGTCGATGAAGGTTAATCAGGCAAGACAGTATCGAATAGAATTCTATGTAAGAGCTGCTGATGCGTGGGGAAATATTGTAACTGCCGGAAATACAAAGAGGTATTTACCAACAGGTACATACGGCTGGAGGAAGGTCGGATTTACCACTACAGCGAGTACCGGAGGATATCTTACACTTGATTTCCGCTCATATAATCAGACGGGCGGTGTATGGATTGACGATATAACAGTAAAAGAGATTGGAAATGAGTACAGCGTTATAAATAACGGTGGATTCGAACAGCAGTTCCCTGAAACAGGGTTTCTTGTGAATGAAGGTACTGTAAACTATGTTAAATCAGTCTTTTCACATGACGAAAAGAAGGGCATAAATACAATGCTTCTCCTTTCACCGCATTATATGCCGCAGTGGTTCTGGGACAACTATCCGAACGCTTACGGCTTTCAGGAAGGATTCCTTAAAGGTGACGTGCTTGATGACGATTACAAGTTGTTTATCAAAACTCACGTTCAGGCAATGGCAGATGCTGTATCAGGATTTTCAAGTCTTCACAGCTTAGTCCTTACAAACGAGCCGATTTATAATACGTCGTATTATACACCGAACAAAGGACAGCATTTCAGAGATGAATTTCTTGCTTATCTTAAGGAAGTTTACGGAGAAGGAACAAACGGATATGTACCTTCAAAGCTTACTCAAAACTGGGATTGGGGAAATATACTTCCTGTAAAATGGGATAATTTCTATGCAAACGGCAATTTTATGTCGATAGATAATAATATAAGCTCCAACGGAAGATATTGGGACTGGATGGAATTCAACAATAAAATTTTCGGTGATTTCCATAAGTTCCTTGCTGACTCTGTGCATGAAGTAGATGAAACAATTCCTGTCCATACAAAGCTGTACGGCCCTGTGTTCTCAAGAAGCAAGCTTAGCTACGGTACGGATTTTGAAGACCTGAATAGCTACTTCGACTACAGCGGATTTGACGGCGGTATGTCTTATGAAAGCGGCAGAGAGGGATATCTCCATATCAGAATGATGGAAGACCTCGCAAATTCGGTTTCAGACCACGAAACAGTAAACAGCGAGAATCATATCGTTCCTGACGGTTGTACAGATTATTCTGAAAAACACGCACTTATTGCCGGTGCAGACCTGTTCCAGGGCTTTATACATAACAGAACGGCATCGAGTGCATGGGTATGGCAGACGGATCAGAATGATAATGTATTTAAAAACAGTATTACATACAGACCTGATGTTCAGGAGAATATTGCAGCAAAGCTTGCAAGAGCAAACGAATTGTCTGCGGAAATAGATAAGCTTCAGAATGCAGATAAGAATTTTTATATTCTTTATTCAAAAGCGGCTCTTCTTTATGATGAGGAAGCGTATATGTCCGCTTGTTATAATGCATATGAAGCACTCTGGTCACTCGGTCAGAGAGTATCATTCATAACTGAAAAGCAGATTGCTGACGGAAAGTTACCTTCCGATGCAGTACTTGTAATTCCGTCAATGACAAATATTGACGAGTGTACAGTTTCAAACCTTAATGCCCATACAGGAAAAACTATTGTTATAGGAACTACTCCTTCAAAAAATGAATATAACAAAAGTATTTCTGTATCGCTTAAGAATGGTGTAACTGTTATCGATAGTCTTGATGTAATAAGAAATGCATTTGCATCTGAGATTGATAATATAATCACTCTTAAGGATGCAGACGGAAATTACATCCCTATGACGGATATCCGTGCTGTTGAAGAAGACGGGAAAGTTCTGATTTCTGCATGTAATAATACATGGAATACAATAAATAATGTTTCTGTATATTACGGAGATGAAAAACTTACAGACGGAGTCGAGCTTGTCGGATTCTATCCGTTCCGACAGACAATTACACTGTCACCGTTTGAACCGATAATAATTGAAGTAAATGTAAATTGAGCAGTTGGATAACCACAGATTAGCCAACTTCTCATACCACAGTAAACTGTGGTTCAATCGGATTTAACGAAAAGACTTGCATGCCTTTATGGGATACAAGTCTTTTTGTTTATTATGATTCTGCTATATACATGATTTAATATATCGTTCTATCGATTATACTTCTTTTTAAATATTATAAATGTCATTTCAATTCTTGACATAACATGAATTTTGTTGTATAATATATAGTGAAATAATTTGTCTGAAAGGAAATAAACATGGGAGAGATAGTACGTCTTCAGAAATACATAGCAATGTGTGGTGCGGCTTCAAGACGTGAGGCTGAAAAGTTGATAGAAGGTGGACAGGTTACAGTAAACAATAAAACAGTTACTGAAATGGGTGTCAAGGTTGAAATCGGTTCTGATAAGGTATGCTTGTCGGGTGAGGAAATAAAACCTGTTACTAAAAAGTATTATATATTATTAAATAAACCTGCAGGGTATGTAACAACAGTTAAGGATGAATTTGACAGACCGACTGTAATTGATATAGTAAAAAAGGATATAAGCGCGCGTGTCGTTCCTGTAGGAAGACTTGATTATGAAACTGAGGGACTCCTTCTTATGACTAATGACGGTGACTTCAGTTACAGAGTTTCACATCCGAAATTCAATATGAAAAAGACTTATTATGCCGAGATTAAAGGACCGCTTAATATCCGCGGACTTCAGAAATTACGCCGTGGCGTAAGAATAGACGATTATGTTACAAAACCGGCAGAGGTAACTCTTCTTGATTCCGATAAGAAATATAATGCGGTCGAAATTACGATTCATGAAGGAAAAAACAGACAGGTAAGAAAAATGTTTGAATCTATTGGTTGTACTGTTGTGTATCTCAGGAGAATAAAAGTCGGAAATGTGGAGCTGGGAAATGTTCCTTTAGGACATTGGAGACACCTTACAGCGCATGAGATAAGTTATCTGATGAAAGGATAAGTGAAAATATGAAAATAGGATTTATTGGTTGCGGAAATATGGGAGGCAGTATTCTTGACGGAATACTTGATAAGGGAATAGTATCTGAAAAAGATGTAGTGGTTTCGGAAAAATCCGAAACTGCAATTAAGAAGCTGACAGATAAGAAAATTAAAGTTGTTTCGAACGAAGAAGTAGCTTCTGAGTCAGATATGATTTTTCTGTGTGTAAAGCCGAACGTTATTTCTGAAGTGCTTGAAGAAATAAAAGGTTTGTGTATGGGTAAAACTGTTGTATCAATTGCTGCAGGTATTCAGATATCGACATACGAGAGTATTATCGGTAAAAATGAGGCAATAGTGCGTGTGATGCCTAATACTCCGGCTTTAGTCGGAGAAGGTATGTGCGGAATATGTTCTAATGAAGCAGGTAAATCAAGTGCTGAAAAAGTTAAGAACCTTCTTTCGGCTGTCGGAAAAGCGGTTATTGTAACTGAACCGCTTATGGACACCGTTACTGCTATAAGCGGTTCTTCTCCTGCAATGGTATTTATGCTTTTAGAGGCTATGGCCGATGCCGGAGTGCAGGGCGGCATGCCAAGAAAAGAGGCTTATACATTTGCGGCACAGTGTGTTCTCGGCAGTGCAAAAATGGTTCTTGAAACAGGAAAGCATCCCGGAGAATTAAAGGATATGGTATGTTCGCCTAAGGGCACAACAATAGACATGGTTGCTTCTCTTGAAAAAAACGGATTCAGGAATTGTGTTATTGAAGCTTTGAAGGTTTGTCGTGAAAAATCTGAAAATATGCGGTGATTATGATGAAAAGGATTATAACGTACATATTGTTATGCTTGTTGCTTTCATCCTGTTCTATGGAGTTTGTCACTGTTTCTTTGGAAGAAGGAGAGGCGAGAGTTACGTTTCTTGACATAGGACAGGGAGATTGTGAATTTATAGAGTTTCCGGACGGAACTACCGTATTAATAGACTGTGGCGAGCCGGATAACGGTGAAAAAATTATTGATTATATAGAAGCGTGCGGGCATGATAATATAGATTTTCTTGTTGCTACACATCCGCACTCGGATCATATTGGTTCCATGCAGTATGTTCTTGAAAACATTGATGTTGACTATTTTTGTATGCCGAAGGTGGAGCATACTTCAAAAACTTATCTGAACCTTATAGAAACGGTAATTGATAAGGAAATTGAGGCTATTGAATTAAAAGCAGGAGAGAATCTGATAACAGGTGACGGATACAGTGTAGATGTTATTGCTCCGTTATCTGACAGCTATGAAGAACTGAATAATTATTCAGCAGTTTTAAAAATGGATTTTAAAGGCTGTACTTTTATGTTTACCGGTGATGCAGAAAATGTATCAGAGGAAGAGATGCTTAAAAGCGGAGTTGATTTGAAGTCAGATATTCTGAAAATAGGTCATCATGGCTCATCAAGCTCAACCACAGATAAATTCCTTGAAGCAGTAGATCCTGAGTATGCCGTAATCAGCTGTGGTGAAGATAATTCATATGGTCATCCGCATAATGAAGTTGTTGAAAGGTTGGAAGAATCAGATATAACTTATTTGCGTACGGACCTTGACGGAAATATATCAATAATAACTGACGGTGATTCTGTAAAAATATACACAAATAGATAAAAAAATGTAAAAAAATAAATAAAGCTATTGACATGTAAAACATTTTATAGTATTATTTTATCATAATATATTGAATTGGGGGTAGAGAGTTGGAGAAAATTATCAGCTTGCAGAATATAGGAGTAGTATTTGACGGAGATGTCATATTAAACGGGATAAATCTTGATATTCGTGACAGAGAATTTGTTACTCTTCTTGGACCGTCAGGATGCGGTAAAACAACGACATTGCGTATCATCGGAGGTTTTTTGCAGCCTACGTCCGGAGAAGTTTTTTTTGAAGGAAAAAGGATAAATGATGTTCCTCCGTATAAAAGAAATGTAAATACTGTTTTTCAGAAATATGCGCTTTTTCCGCATTTGAATGTTTATGAAAATATAGCATTCGGATTGAAGGTGGCAAAGCTGCCCGAAAAAGAAATCAGAGAACGTGTTTCGGAAATGCTTAAGCTTGTTAATATGGTTGGGTTTGAAAAACGATCTATAAACAGATTATCCGGCGGACAGCAACAGCGAGTTGCTATCGCACGTGCACTTGTTAACAGGCCGAAAGTTCTTCTGCTTGATGAGCCTTTGGGTGCTCTGGATTTAAAACTTCGGAAAGAAATGCAGATAGAGCTTAAGCGTATACAGCAAAGTCTGAATATAACATTTATTTATGTTACCCATGACCAGGAAGAAGCACTTACGATGAGTGATACAGTGGTTGTAATGAAAGATGGAGATATACTGCAGGTTGGTACTCCTGTCGATATATACAACGAACCTAAAAATGCTTTTGTGGCTGATTTTATTGGTGAGAGTAATATAATTAACGGAATGATGAAAGATGACTATCTTGTAGAATTTGGTGGTCATGAATTTAAATGCGTTGACAGCGGTTTCGGGAAAAATAAACCTGTTGACGTTGTAATCAGACCGGAGGACATTACTATTGTTCCGGATAATCAGGCTGAAATTAACGGTGTCGTTAAAACTGTCACTTTTAAAGGTGTGCACTATGAAATGACAATCGAGTCGTATGATTTTACATGGCTTGTACATTCTACAAAAGCGGCACAGGAAGGGACAACGGTTGGTATATCGTTCACTCCTGATGATATTCATATTATGGACAAAATGGGAAATTGAGGAGGTGCATGTAATGAAAAGAAAATTACTTGCATCACCGTATCTTGTGTGGATGACAGTTTTTATAGTAGTTCCTATTATTATGGTAGCTTATTTCGCTTTTACTGACGAGGCGGGTAATTTTACGCTTGAGTACGTTGCAAATGTTGCGCAGTATTCGAATATTTTTGTCAGATCTATATGGCTTGCGGCAATAGCTACAGTGATATGCCTTTTGATAGCATATCCTATTGCCTTTATTCTGGCACGTATGAATAAAAATACAAGAAGTACCATGTTGCTGATTGTTATGCTTCCTATGTGGATGAATTTTTTGCTCAGGACATACGCCTGGATGACGTTGCTCGGAAACAACGGACTGATAAATCAGTTCCTTGGGTTGATAGGACTCGGACCGTTTAAGATGCTTAATACGCAGGGGGCGGTTGTTCTTGGAATGGTATATAATTACCTTCCGTACATGATTTTACCGTTATACTCTGTTATGGTTAAAATTGATATGTCGCTTTTAGAGGCTGCGGCTGATTTGGGATGTAATGGATTTAAGGCTGCTGCAAAGGTTATTGTACCGCTTAGTATTCCGGGGATAATGTCAGGCATAACGATGGTATTTGTTCCTGCAATCAGTACATTCATTATATCGAGAATGCTTGGCGGAGGCGGAAATCTCCTGATAGGAGATTTGATTGAAATGCAGTTTTTGGGGACTTCCTATAACCCTAATCTCGGTGCAGGGATATCTCTTGTTCTTATGGTTATTATACTTCTGATAATGACTATTATGAATCAGTTTGATGTAGATGACGATAAAGTGTTGATGTAGGGGGTGCCGCTGTGAAAAAACTTTCAAAAATTTATATGGCATTCGTGATGCTTTTTCTGTACTTACCGATATTCGTTTTGATCGTCTTTTCGTTTAATGAGACAAAAAGCAGATCGGTTTTTTCTGGATTTACATTTGATTGGTATGCAAAACTGTTTAGCAACGAGCTTATTATGACATCGCTCAGAAATACATTAATTGTTTCGGTTGCAGCTGCTGTAATAGCAACAATTCTCGGTACTGTTGCGGCTATCGGAATAAATGCAATGAAAAAGCCGGCTAGGGCAATTACACTGAATATTACAAATATTCCTATAATTAATCCTGAAATTGTTACAGGTGTTTCGTTGATGCTTTTGTTTGTGTTTTTTGCCGCGCGAATGAATTTTGAATTTGGATTTGGGACTTTACTTATTGCTCATATAACATTTAATGTACCATACGTAATATTGAATGTTATGCCGAAATTCAGGCAGATGAATCCGCATTTATACGAAGCGGCTCAGGATTTGGGATGTAATCCGTTTAAGGCATTTTTTAAGGTTGTATTACCGGAGATAATGCCGGGAATAGTATCCGGATTTTTAATGTCGTTTACGTTTTCGCTTGACGATTTTATTATAAGTTATTTTACAAGCGGAGCTACCAGTCAGACATTACCGATTACTATATATTCTATGACCAGAAGAAAAGTAAGCCCTGAGATTAATGCCCTTTCTACGATTATTTTTATAGTGGTTGTAATTGCTCTTATTTCAAAAAATATGATTGAGAGTAAGACAATGAAAAAGGAGGGCATAAAGTGATAAAAAAAATATCAATATTATTAATGATGCTTATTCTTATTTCGTCTTTATCGGCATGTACAGAGTCGGTGGTAGAGGAAGAGATAACGGAACGGGCTCAGCTTAATATATCCGATGTTGATTATTATAAGCAGTTATACGGACAGAATGTCTCTATAAATGTATATAACTGGGGTGAATATATTGCAGACGGAAGCGAAGAAGGAATACTTGATGTAAATACAGAGTTTACAAATCTGACGGGAATAAAGGTTAACTACAGTACGTATGCAACTAATGAGGAGTTGTATGCTAAGCTTAAAGGAAACGCTTCTTCGTATGATATTATAATCCCTTCCGATTATATGATTTCAAGAATGATTAAAGAAGGTATGCTTGAAGAACTTGATTTCGAAAATATTCCTAACTTTAAGAATATTACGGGTAGCTTTATAAATCCTGATTATGACCCTGAAAACCGTTATTCTGTTCCTTATACATGGGGAACTGTAGGGATAATATATGACAAAACAGTTATTGATGACAGCAACTTTGGTTGGGAAATTCTGTGGGATGAAAAGTACAAAGACCGGATACTGATGTTTGATAATCCTCGTGATGCATTTGCAATTGCGGAGCTTCTTCTCGGATATTCACTTAATACAGAAAATCAGTCCGAAATAGAAAATGCCGCTGACAAGCTGATTGAACAAAAGAAGCTTGTTCAGGCATATGTAATGGACGAGATATTCGATAAAATGGGAGCAGGCGAAGCGGTTCTTGCACCTTATTATGCAGGAGATGCGGTAACACTCATGGACGAATATGAAAATCTTGGATTTGTAATTCCTGAATCGGGAACAAATCTTTTTGTTGATGCGATGTGTATACCGAAAGGTTCAAAAGCTAAAAAAGCCGCTGAAATGTACATTAATTTCATGTGTGAGCCTGATGTTGCATATTCAACAACCTCCTATATAGGATATTCAACGCCGAACAGTAAGGCTCTTGATATGATTGATGAAGAGGTTTTAAATGACGGGATATCGTATCTTGACGATGGATTTTTGTCTAAATGCGAGGTTTTCACCAATTTATCTGATGAAACAAATGATTTTATTCAAAGCAAATGGACAGATATGAAATCAAGTGATGACGAAACGGCGAATCCGTGGCTTGTTCCGGCTTTTATGGCTTTCTGTGTTCTTCTTTCTATTTCGATTCTGATTTACAGATATGTAAAAAGTAAGAAAGATATATTCTGATTCAAAAAAAGCATATTTATTATGCTTTTTTTAATATATGTCTTTTTTTAAAAATAAAAAAGCTAATTTTATATTGAAAAAAATTTATTTATATTATATAATAAAGAAAAACAAGATTGAGGAGAATTCGGAAAATGAAAAAAGTAAAATTAGGTGTAATCGGCGTTGGGGGACGTGGAAAAGGAATGGTTGCAGATAACTTTCTTTGTATGAATGAATTGGAAGTAGTATCTGTATGTGACGTTTACGAAGACAGAGTTGAAGATATTGCAAATATTATTAAAGAAAAAACCGGTTCTGAGCCGCATAAAACTGTTAATTATAAAGAAGTAATAGATAATCCCGATGTTGAAGCCGTCTATATTTCTACATCGTGGGACACTCATGTAGATATATCTGTATATGCAATGAATGCAGGAAAGGCTGTGGCTCTTGAAGTTGGCGGAGCTTACGATATTGACGACTGCTGGAGACTTGTTGATACATACGAAAAGACAAAAACTCCGTTTATGTTTATGGAAAACTGTTGCTTTGGAAGACGTGAAATGATGGTTTTGAATATGGTTAAGAAAGGTTTGTTCGGAGAGGTTGTCCACTGTCAGGGCGGATATCAGCATGACCTCAGAAATGAAATAGCATTCGGAAGAGAAAACCGTCACTACAGACTTGATAACTATCTTAACCGTAACTGTGAGAACTATCCGACTCATGAACTGGGGCCTATAGCTAAAATTCTCGATATTAACCATGGCAACAGATTTTTATATCTTACATCAGTTTCGTCAAATGCGGCAGGACTCAGAGATTATATTAAAGTGAATAAACCTGATGATGAGGTTCTTAATAATGCGAAGTTCCGTCAGGGAGATATAGTGACTACAAACATAAAATGTGCTAATGGTGAAACAATAACAATTCAGCTTGATACAACACTTCCGCGTTATTACAGCAGAGGATTTACTATTCGCGGTACAAAAGCAATGTTTGAAGAAGGTACTGATTCGGTTTTCCTGGATACAGAAGAAGATCGTTCGCATGATTTCGACTGGAGAGAAAAGAAAAGCGGTAATGCTGCAGAATTTGAAGAAGAATATGATCATCCTGTATGGAAGGATTATATTGAAAGCGGAGTATACGGCTCTCATGACGGAATGGACATGCTTGAGTTTATGATATTTGCAGACTGTCTTACAAATAATAAGCCTATGCCTGTTGATGTATATGATGCCGCTTGCTGGATGGTTGTTTCGACACTTTCGGAACAGTCAATTTCAACAGGCTCAGCACCTGTTGCTTTCCCTGATTTTACAAGAGGTAAATGGGTAAAGAAATAATCACGATTTTCTGAACTCAGACGGAGTTATTCCGAATCTGCGTTTGAAACAGCTTGAAAAGTATTGAATATCGTAAAAATCGAGTTTATCCGCTATGTCAGAAATTGACATAGCGGTATTTTTAAGCAAATTTTTGGCATCTGAAAAACGTTTTTGTTGTATGTATTCGTATGGTGATATACCGTATTTATTCTTGAATACTCGTATTGCATGATTCTTTGAGCAGTAAAAAGGAGCGATTATTTCGTCAAGTGACATATTATATTTAACGTTGTTGTCGAGACAGTATTTTAATTTTTCGGGAATACCTGCTTTTATATTTGTATTTTTTGATATTGCATGAATTTTCTGGGCAAGCTCAAGGAAAACGTATGATATTTCGTTTGAAACAGTTTCTGTGTCTTTGTTACTTAATGAAATTTCACGTATTTTAAAGAACAGAGGTTTCAATTCCGGAGCATGAATATGATTTACATCCCATAAATTATAACACTCTGTTATTCGCTGTGCAAGAATACCACTGAAATTAAACCAAATTTTTGTCCACGGATTATCTTTATCGGAATAATAATGTTGATTTCTTGTCTCCTTAAGAAAATAAACATCACCTTCACTTGCTTCGAAAGTATCATCATCCTGAGTGACAACTCCGGTTCCTTTGATTATGTATTCTATTACACTGACAGCCGAGTTTGGTCTGTTCATTTCATAGCTTCCGTCACAATATGATATTCCGCACATTTGAACAAAAAAAGGAGAGTTAGCATCTGAATTCGTAAATGATTTAATATCCTCGTACATATCAATATCCTCAACATTTCTGAATAGTTTATACCTTGTATAATGTATTATAATATGATATTATAAAAATGTCAAGTATTTTTAGAAAGGAAGATGACTATGAGAACAAATAAAAATATTTATCCGGCGGTTCCGCTTATAACCTGTGACCCATATTTTAATATATGGTCAATGGCTGATAAGCTTAACGGAGATTTTCCGAGACATTGGACCGGTATGCAGAATCCGCTGACAGGAATTATAAAAATTGACGGTGTTAAAAAAGTATTTATGGGCAGAGAAAAACATAATCCTTATTATCATGAAAGCCCATATTTCCTCTTGAAAATTGAGCAGATAGACCTGAAGGTTACTCCACTTAAAACAATTTACACATTTAGGGATGAATCCGTGGAGCTTGAAGTGTGTTTCACAACACCTCTTCTGCCTGATGATTTAAAACTTCTCAGCAGACCTGTTTCGTATATGTCATATAAGGTTAAGTCTATAGATGGAAAATCTCATGACATATCTGTTTATACCGATGCTTCTGCAATGATTGCAGTAGATACAGCAGACGGAACTGTGAAATCCGGAAGAGAAAATGATTTTGTATATTTTTCATCAGGTACTGAAGAAATGCTGAAGAATAGCGGAGATGACAGACGTATCAGTTGGGGAAGAGTTTGTATAGGTTCACCTGAAGCAAAGCTTGGTATGTCAGTGCAGGGTGATATTATAATGCATGATATTCAGGAACTTCCTGAAAATGTAACGGTTAAAGTGTCTGATAATTATCCTGTTATATATGCAGAAAAAGAATTTGGTACAGTAATGGAGGCGGAAGGCTTTGTATGCTTCGGATACGACGATTTCTATTCTCTCGAATATTTTGGTAAGAAAATAAAAGGATACTGGGCAAAAGATGGTGAAACATTTAATGATGTTTTCAAAGATGCACTTTTTAACTATGAAAAAATAATGAAGCGTGTTGATGAGTTTGACAAAAATCTTATTTCGGATGCTGAAAAGATAAGTAAAGATTATGCTAAAATAACAGCAATTTCATATCGTCAGGTTATTGGTGCTCATAAGCTTGCATGGGACGGTGAAACAGGAATATTCGTTTCGAAAGAATGTTATTCAAACGGATGTGCCGCAACTGTTGACGTTACATATCCGTCGATACCAATGTTTCTTGTATACAATCCTGATTTGGTTGAATATATGCTCAATCCTATATTTAAACTGATAGAAGAAGGGAAGTGGCCGTTTGATTTTGCGCCTCACGATGCAGGTCAGTATCCGCTTGTAAACGGTCAGGTTTACGGTTTAGAGGGAGATCAGCTGAGGCTTGAATTTCAGATGCCTGTTGAAGAATGTGGTAATATGCTTATCTGCGTTGCAGCTTTGTGCCGTAAAAAAGGTAATATGGAATACGCATGTAAACACTTTGAAATTTTAAATAAGTGGGCAGATTATCTTGTAGAATTCGGGTATAATCCTGAAAATCAACTTTGCACAGATGACTTTGCAGGACACCTTGCTCATAACTGTAATCTTTCCATTAAAGCTATAATGGGTATGGCTTCATGGGGCATGATTCTTGATACTATGGGGAAAGAAAATAAATATACTGAAATTGCAAAAGAATATGCGTCAAGGTGGAAAAAAGAAGCATTTGCAAAAGACCATTATATGCTTGCATTCGGTAATGATGAATCGTGGAGTATGAAATACAATCTCGTTTGGGATAAGTTGTTCGGGCTCGGAATTTTTGATAAGGATATATTCGAAACAGAAGTAGAATATTATAAATCAAAAATTAATAAATACGGACTGCCGCTTGATAGCAGAAGTGCTTATACAAAGAGTGACTGGCAGATGTGGACAACAGTCCTTACAGATGATGCAGAGTATACCGATATGATAGTATCGGCAATGCTTAAAATGTTGGCTGAGGCGCCAAACAGAGTACCTTTTACAGATTGGTATTATACTGATACAGCACGCCAGTGTTCATTCCAGAACAGAACTGTTCAGGGCGGACTTTATATAAAAATGCTTAATATTTGATAAAATTGAATCGGGCAGAGGGATAATAATCTGCCCGATTTTCTAATTATTAGTTTGTTTTCTGAATTCCAGTGGTGTCAGCCCTGTATATGCCTTAAACTGTTTGCAAAAGTATGCAGAATTTGTGAAGTTCAGTAAATCGGCAATTTCAGATGTGTTAAGATTATCGTATTCAAGATATATCTTAGCTTTTTCAAGCCTTGCTCTTAGTCTGTACTCAATCGGAGAATATCCTGAGTATTCTTTGAACAGTTTTCGGAAGTAAATTTCACTGACATTGCACATTTTTGCGATATCACTTATTGGCAGCTCGCCCCTGATATCATTTTCAAGATACTTAATTCCTTTTTCGATGATCATGAATCTTTTGCCTATCTTTTGTTTTTCACTAAGTATTGAAATAATTTCGTATACACCTGATTTCATTCTTCCGTAACATGGAACAAGTGCTTCGCATGCACTGTTTATTTTATCTACAATATATTTGCAGTCTGTGTTTTGAAAAACTGTAATTTTATCGTTCATGATAAAGGGTTCGCCTTTTTCGTCGTACATATAAAAATTGATACCAACTGTACCGGCAAGCTCTTTTTTGAATCCGTACAATCTTACTGTGTACTCGCTTCCGATTGGAATATAGACAATATTTCCGCTTTTTGCCCACAGCGTTTCTCCTGATTTTAATGTATACTCAGCATCGCAGTTATCAAGATAACAAAGCATATCTCTGTCTTTCGGATGACCTATGCACGAAAAGATGTTTCGTGTATACCATGTTTGTCGAAGTGAATTTACCACATCTACCGAATAATTATATCTGTATAAATTATATATATAAATAATGTTCACTGTTATCACCTGATATTTATTATAAATTAAATTTTTGAAAAAGTCAAGACGAGTATCGAAAAATTATATTTTTGTATCGTTTAGTATATTGATATCATTTTGATAAAGTGGTATACTAAAAAAAATACGTATTTTAACCATAATTGTATACTGAAAGGAATTGAGATTGATATGATAAAAATTGCTGTTATTGGCTGTGGAAGTCGTGGACATTGCTATGCAGATCTTCTTTTGGCTCAGAAGGATAAATTTGAAGCTGCTGCACTTTGCGACATAAATCCGGAACAGATTACGAAAATAAAAAAATTAATTGATATGGGAGATATACCTGTATTTCTTGAACCTGATGATTTTTTCGAGGAAAAACGTGCTGATTTGTTAATTATTGCAACACCTGACAGATTCCATGTTCCTCAGGCTGTAAAAGCACTTGAACTCGGTTATGATATAGTGCTTGAAAAGCCTATAAGTGATAACAGGGAAGAGCTCGATATGCTTGTTGAAACTCAGGAAAAGACAGGCGGAAAGGTTATAATCTGTCATGAACTTCGTTATGCTCCGGCATTTTCAAAGTGTAAGGAGCTTTTGGAAAGCGGAGTTGTTGGAAAACTTAGTGTTATAGATGCTTCGGAACGAGTATCATACTGGCACTGGACACAGGCTTACGTAAGAGGTCCGGGTGCTTATCTTGAAACCGGACACCCTGCACTGCTTGCTAAATGCAGTCATGACCTTGACCTTTTGCATTGGTATGCAAATAGTAAGTGTGAAAGTGTTTCATCTGTCGGAGATTTACATTTCTTTAAGGAGGAAAATGCTCCTGAAGGTGCAACAGACAGATGTCTTGATTGTCCACATATGGAAACGTGTCCCTACAGCGCCAAAGAGATATACATAAACAGATGGCACAGAGACGGCGAACCTGAATTTGTATGGCCGTTTAATAAGGTTTCAATCGAAGTTCCACTTACTGAAGAGAATATCAGAAAAGGACTTCGTGAAGGTGAATTTGGACGATGTGCCTTTAAGTGCAATCCTGAAAAGGTTGACAGACAGCTCGTGCAGATGAGCTTTGAGAACGGTGTAAAAGCATCGCTTAAGATGGTATATGCATCAGAAGCAGGCAGACGTATCAGCTTTTACGGAACACATGGTGAAATAATTATGGATGAGAGAAAAGATGTTATATCGGTGCTTATATACGGAAAAGAACCTCAGTATATCAATATATCTGAAATTAATGTCGGAGGCTGGGCACACGGCGGCGGTGATTCGATATTTATGGACTCAATATACGGAATTCTTACAGGTACAGAAAAACCTATAACTTCACTTGACGAGTCGGTAGAAGCTCATCTTATGGGTATTGCCGCTGATGAATCAAGAATACTTGACGGTGAACTTGCATATGTGCATAAGAAAAACTGAATATAAATCTTACATAATAAATCCCACTACTGCGATAGTTGTGGGATTTTTAGTTGATAAAAAATAAAATGTAAAATATACTTGACATTTTAATAATATTATGTTATAATCAAAATGTAAAGTCGACTGTACATTTTCAAGTAGAGGAGGATATGTGTGAAAAATAAAATAAAAGAATACAGGAAAACGAGAAAATTAACACAAGATGATTTGGCAAAAGCTGTTGACGTTACAAGACAGACTATTATTTCGCTTGAAAACGGAAAATACATAGCTTCGCTTCAGCTTGCTCACAGGTTAGCAAAATTCTTTGATACGGAAATTGAAAAGATATTTATTTTTGAGGAGGACGAAATATGAATTTCAAAAACAAACTGAAAACAAGACTGTATTATGGCATTATATGCATTGTGCTTGGTACAATAATGATTATTGGAGTAACTGCAACTAAATCTGAAAATGAATATATTTCAGCTTTCGGCTTTGCAGTAGCAATGGTCGGTGTTGCACGCATTATACAATATTTAAAAATTACTAAAAATGAGGATAGTATCAAAAAACAAAAAATCAACGAAACTGATGAAAGAAATCTATCGATTATTCAAAAGGCAAAAAGTGCAACTTTCTCTATATACCTTTTAATCAGTTGCACAGTTGTAATTATTACAGCGCTAATGGATATGCCCGATGTTGCAAAATGGATTGGATACTCCCAATTTGTTCTTGTAATCATTTATTGGATTTGCTACT
>JAZULT010000028.1:0-27494 GCA_045603225.1 Clostridia bacterium
TTCAAAAGCATAAAAATACGAGAAATCCGCAAGAGAATTGCGGATTTCAACTTTATTCAAATGTTTGACAAAGGTTCCGAATGTAGGTTTTAAGCCATTTTCGGAGCTTTTGAACGGTCTGCGCTAAAGGCAACAGCCCCTATATTATTACAATTTTTAGTTTGTATAGTTATCAAAGTATCCCTGAACAAGAACTACAGGTGTACCCTTATCTCCCGAGCCGCTTGTCAGGTCGCAAAGTGAGCCGATAAGGTCTGTAAGCTGTCTCGGAGTTGTTCCCTGAGAAGCCATATTACCTACAAGGTTATCAGACTTTGCACGGATGCTGTCTGAGATTGCTTTTTTTAGTTCTTCTCCTGAAAGGTCTTTATAATCGTTATCTGCAAGATATTTGAGTTTAAGCTCGTTCGGAGTGCCTACAAGGCCGTCTGTGAATGCCGGTGAAACAACCGGGTCAGCAAGCTCCCAGATTTTCCCCTGTGGGTCTTTGAATGCACCGTCTCCGTAAACCATTACTTCAACATGCTTTCCTGTAGCATCACCGATTTTCTTCTGAATATCGAGAACGAGATCCTGACATTCCTGCGGGAAAAGCTTTATTGTGTCTTCTGTTGATTTGTTTGAACCTAAGAGACCGTATTTTTTGTTATATCCGCTTCCGTTTACAGACTCGTTAAGTATGTCATCGAGTCCGAGTACAATCTTTGCTCCGGCAGCTTTTAAAATTCTCTTTGTACGTGCTCTTGTGTGTATATCACATGTGATTACGCAGTCGGTATAGTCAAGGATTGTTTTAGGCTGATTTGCGAAAACGATTTCAACCTCAGCTCCTGCTTCTCTGATTACGTCACCGTAATACTGAACGTAGTCAATGCCTGTAAATTCATGAACATTAAATCCGAAAAGCTCGCGGTATTTTTCGAGCGAAAGAACATCTGAATACGGATTTACTCCGGCATTGTCAAGCATGTCCAGTGTTACAAGCCCGTTTCCTACTTCGTCTGAAGGATAACCGAGCATAAGGACAACTTTTTTAACGCCTTTAGCTATACCTTTGAGACAGATTGCGAATCTGTTACGTGAAAGGATAGGTAAAATAACACCTACTGTTTCTCCGCCGGTTTTTGCTTTTACGTCTGCGGCAATGTCATCAACTGATGCATAATTGCCCTGAGCTCTTGCAACTATCGACTCTGTGACCGATATAACATCACGGTCACGAAGTTCGAAGCCTTCGTATTTGGCAGCTTCGAGAACGCTGTCTGCAACGATTTCAGCAAGATTATCGCCTTTACGGATAATCGGGCATCTGATACCTCTGGATACAGTACCTACTCTTCTTTCATTGTTAGTCAAAGTAATCACTTCCTGCTAAATTTAAGTTTGTGCATTAACACAACACTATTATTTTATCATATATTTTATTAATATTCAACATTTTTTTTAAAAAATAATGCATGAATGTAAGCTTAATAAAAAATTCTATTATGTTTTTTTTGAATTCTGTATAATTTAACAAAAAATAACCGATTCCGTCAGGCTAATATCTCTTTGTTCATATATTCAGAAATAGTCATGCCGGTGTGTTTTTTAAAAACGCGCATGAAGCTGTTCGGATGAGAGTAGCCTGTCTCTTCTGAAATTTCTTTTAACGTTTTACGGGTTGTTTTAAGCTGTCCAATGGCGTATTCGATTTTTTTCTCATGTATATATGTAACATATTTTGTTCCTGTTGATTTAACGAACAGACGGCTCAGATAAGATGTTGAGTAGCCGAGCGTATCTGCTATGAAGTCAAGTGAGAGATTTGGGTTTAAGAGGTTTTCGTCAATCAGTGCAAACACCTTTTTTGTTACTGATGTAGTTGAGTCCTTAAGCGACTGATTACCTGTGTTTATTATGTTTAACATATCCATAATGATGCTGTTTATTTCGTCAAAGCTTTCCGCTGCTGTTATTTTTCTGAATATATCGGAATACTTTTTATCAAGTATTTCTCTGAGTCTGTAATCAATGTTTTTAGCACATTCAAACAGGTTTATAACTATCTGAATTGCCAGTCTTTTCTGAAGAGTGACTGAGTATTCCGAAGAGGAGAGTGTATCAAGTATTTCGCGGAGAACCGCTGGAATGCTGTTAATGTCCTGAAACTGAACAGAATCAATTTTTTTGTTCAGCTCGCTTTCTTCTTTATCAAAAACCGAAATTGGTAAATCAATCGGTTGCTGACGGTTGATTTTTTCTATAAACATATAGTTTTCGAGATTTTCATTAATCTGTGTTACATACTCTTCTAAAACAGTGTTATTTACAAGCTGTCTGTCGAATGTGAGGCATAAAGAATCGTACCCGGGCTTTGTCGGAGTTTCAAGAGTCAGTGTGTGCTTTTTCACTTTCAGTGAAGAGGTAAGTGTTCCGTTTTCCAGACTGTTTTCGGGCATGTTTAATTTTTTTCCTGTTGACGTGATAAGGAAAATAAATTCCAGAATTGCATTTTCCATTTTAGTAAAATCTATGACTTTTTTTCTTCCGCTGTAAATGATGATATCAAAATATGCCGAATTGTCATCTTGCGAAAATCTGCACTTTGGTTCAAATCCGTCAATTCTGATATACGGAATTTTAAAGGAAAGTGTGACATTTTTGTATATTACTTCGAGTGAATTTTTTGTATGTGACAGCATAAGGTCATCTACATTTCCTGTCACAGAAAAGCGTATTCTTAAATCGTCAGCTTTGATTGTCGGATTTGGTGAATCAATGTTTATATGTTTGTCTCCGCGGTTGGTAAGAAATGTAATATGCCCCATCGCACAACCCCGCATCTGTACGGAGTGCAGAGCAGCTGAAGAAAAGCTGTTAAAGTCGTGCAGAACGTCAATTTTATAACAGAACTTATTTTCTGCTGTCCCGAAATATCCGATGAACGGACGGCGCATATTCCAGAAAAATTCACGGTTTGCGCTCCCGAGCGTATAATCGGGACGAATATATGAGCTTGTAACGGTGGATGCTCTGTAATGCGGAAAAGTAATTCCGTGTGACACAACCTTCTGCGAAAACTCTATGTTTTTTTCACCCGTAAAATACGGATGAAACTTGACAGGACATTTAGTAATTTCTCTGATTTGGTTTGAATTATGAGGGAGTTTAATTTTTCCGTCCAGTGCATTATATAGAAAGTTGTTTAAACGTTCGGAAGCGAAATCCGAATTGGTGTAAGAAAGAGGCCCTGAAATCTGTTTTGTTTTACAATGATAATGAAGTGCATATTCTTCCCATATAATATTTGTAATTGTTGAACACACGTTAAGACATATTTTGTTTTTCACATCCTTAAGAATATACGCTGCTATTTCGAGAATAAAAAGTCCGTTTACCGTATCGAGATATTCATACAGGGAATTATAGTACATTATTGAATTGTACAGGTTTTGCATTAGCTGTTCGGCAAATTTGATAAATTCAGGCTTATCATATATTTCTCCGCAAAGTGCTGAAGTGTATGAAGTATATAGAATTGTCATGGGATTCTGATTATTATAGTCGGACATCAGGGCGAATACTGTTAAGAAACATGATTTTTCTATTTTTTTGGTAAGTTTACTACCGAGAAAATCACTGTAGTTCTTTAAAAGCTGTATAAGTGTTACACCTACTTTTGTAGTAAGGTCTGTAATCGGACTGAATTCACCGTCGGGAAACTGTTCTGCAAAAAATGGCCAGTCGCCCATGTTCGGACTGTTTTTATCCGTATATTGGTATTTCAAGACTTCATTAATTATTTCGGTTGCAAGTTGACCGTTTTTCTCTTCATCGATACTCAGCAGATAAAGTGCATATTCTAAAGATTCATTTATATGATGAGCATATTTTTTTTGATAGAGAGGGTAGTCGTTCCCGATAGGAATGTAAAGAAGTTTTTTCTCTGCATCAAAATATTTATGTGCATTTTTCAGTTTTTCATATGTATAACAACTGTAAAACATAGATATACCTCCCGGAATTTATGATGTTATTATATAACATATTTTGACAAATGTCAAGATATATAACAAAAATTTAACTAACAACAAACGGACGGAATTTATAAACTGTATTTTTGATATTATTTATAAATAAAAAGTCAAAAAAAGTTAGCGTGGAAATTATTGATTGTTGACAATTGTATGCATACATGGTAAAATTTTAATATAACAATCTTAAGGAGAGTACCCATTATGAATAATAAAAAGAAAGAATTGTTAGTATCAGATCTTGCAGTTGCTTTTAAGCCGAAAAATAGCATTTCGGAAATAGGTGCTAAGGATAAATGGCGTTCTGTGAGCTATGAAAATCATGAATTTTCGGGAAAGATGCTTTCTGCACTGAATGAGGCTTGCCCGGGAGACATAACATTCAATCCGGGACTGAAGGGATACTATAAAATTTACATTACAGTTCCTTCTGTTATCAATACTGCACTTTACATAAAACTTTCACGTGACGAAACTTTTTTTAAACTTAAAAATCATAATGACGGATTGCGTGGTATCAGACATGCTGAATGTTGTATGGAGGAATGGTTATGGCGTTGTGCCGATATGACCGGTCAGAAAATTACAATTTCCAAAAAGAATGATGCGCGTGATAACCATACTGCTGTTGCTGCTATAAGATTTGTTCCGCTTACAGATGATGAGGTTGAGGAGTTTCTGGCGGATAATGCAATGCAGGACACTAAAACTCTTTATGTGACTGATGATATGAATAATAAATATTGTACAGAAAACCTTCATTCAATTGAAGATTTTAAACTTGCATTACTTCCGTATGAAAACTCTGATGTTGAATGGTTTTCTCCTGAGGAAATAAGACCTATAAGTTCGGGAACTGCACCGATTCCGATTGATGATTACGGAGTTTTTGGCAAAGGTTTTGTAAATTTTGAAAAACAGTATCACAAATTTGATGACGATGAAGTTTTAAAATATGTGACGGACAAGGCACACAGTATGGGGATAAAGGTTGCAGTTTCAACGCGTATGGGACCGTGGGGAATGAATTATCCTTTTGACCAGTCTTATTTTGACAACACATTTTTTGCAGAACATTCAGACTTGTGCTGTGTTGACAGAAACGGAGACAGGACAAGCGCGCTTTCGTATGCATACCCCGTGGTTAGAAAGTATTTTGTTGATTTGCTTGTGAATGCGGCAAGAAGTGGTGCTGATGCGGTTACACTCATTTCACATAGAGGTGTGCCGTACGTGCTTTTTGAAAAGCCTGTAGCGGATAAATTTTATGAGCTTTATAATGAATATCCGTATGAATTGCCGCTTGATGACCCACGTGTTAACAGCGTACATTGCTATTTCATGACTTTGCTTTTTAAAGAACTGAGAGAAGCGCTTGATGCTGAATTCGGCAAAAACAAGGTTCAGATTCATCTGCGTTCACAGCTTTCAATTACCGATGCAAAGTATCTGGGATTTGATGTTGAGTCACTTGCAGAGCAGAAGCTGATAGATGTTGTTGTATCTTATCCGATGCGTTTTCATGAGATTTTATCTGATGATGTGTTTAAGGATGATACTCATACACGGATTGACCTTGGCAAGTATTCCGAATACGTTAAAACGGCAGAGCATACGACATTTCACTGTGCTGAGCTTGAGCCGATTGTTCCGTATAAGAACAGCCGGGGTGAGTTGGTCGGGCCTGCTTCAGCAAAAGAACGTATTGAGGAATGGAATGTGTTTGAAGAAAAATACGGTGTAAAAGTTTATTTTGAAATATTCCCGAGATTTATGCCTAACGGTGAGCTTAAAAAACGCGCACTTGAAATGTATGATTTCGGTGCAAAGCGGTTTGCGCTTTGGGATGCATTCGACCGTGCGCAGGATATTACAATGTGGAATCTTGCAAAAAAACTCGGTCATGCAAAAGAACTGAAAGATATGGAGCCTTACGGAGACTTTTACAAAAGATACCGTGTTTTGAAATATGATAAATACAGAATTAATCGTTTCAAACCTCAGTGGGGCGGTTGATATTATTAAAAATATACGTTTTTGACATAACATTAATCGTTTATACCATAGAAAAAAACTGTATTTTGTTTTATAATAACATAGTAGCAAAAAAGAGAAAGGAATTAGAATTTTTATGAAGATTCGGAAACTAATAAAAGCAGGGCTTGTTTTCGCTATGAGTATGGCTGTTGCCGGAACTGTAAATGCAGAGGGTTTTTTACCTGTTGATATTTCAGGAAATGTTCTCAGGATTGAAATCGAAAACCCGTACGGGAACAGGATTTTTTCCACAATTACAAAAAGCGGTGCTGAGCTTTCAGACAGCAATCTGTTTGGTGCATATGAAACTGACGGAGATATTCTTGAGTTTATAATGCCTGATTTCAGAGACGGTGTTGATGGTGAGTATACGCTGTATGTAAGCGGAAAGAATGTGGGAAGCTTTTGCTATGCATCTGAAGAAAGCAGAGAAAAAGCAACCGAAGCTCTTGAAGATGATGGTGCGGATTTTGAAAGTATAATCTCTGCAGAAAGTGAATATTACTATCCGCTTGTTGTTTTGGGATATGATATGGACGGTTTTGAAAATGCCGATGCTAAAGATGATGTGATTGCGTTTTTTGAAGAAAGCGGAGTCATCTCGGCGGACAGCTTCAATAAAGCAGTGGCAGTAGTACTTCTTGATGAAAATGCAGACGTTTCGGATGTGCTTGAAAAAGTTAATCCTGTTTTTGAGAAAACTGCATATAACGATGCTGACGAAAATGTTAAAAAGTGGATTGTAAACTATATTGAGAAATCGAGGCTTGACAGTGTAGAAGAGTTTGACAGAGAATATGCGGTTTCAAATATATTATATCTTATAGATAATGCTAAATTCTCACAGCTTGAAAAATTATTTGATAAGTATGAGAAAGAACTCGGACTTGATTCTGACAGTAATTATGAGGATTATAAGGAACTCAGTAATTCAAAACAGGATAAGGTTCACGACTACATAGTAACAAAATTTTCAAAGAGCGACTGCACGTCGTCAGATATTCTGAAAGATGTACTTGAAGATGCTGTTGATTCGCTCGGCAAAGGTAGCAGCGGTGGCTCCGGTGGTGGTGGCGGAGGCGGTGGAAGCAGCAGCGGCTCGTCCGGAAACAACTTCTTCTTCCCGACAACTGATGATAAAAAAGAACCTGAAGTAACACCTGTTCAGCCTCCCGTGCAAAGTGAAGGTAAGTTTAATGACTTAAGCGAAGCAGCATGGGCAACAGAAGCGATACTTGCACTTTCTGAAAAGGGAATTGTTGCAGGTGACGGAAACGGAAGCTTTAATCCGAATGACAGCGTAACAAGAGAACAGTTTGTAAAGATGCTTGTCCTTGCGGCAGGAATAGAAGTAAATCCTGCTGATAATATATTCGCTGATGTAAACAGCTCTGAGTGGTATGCACAGTATGTACTGAGTGCTTACAAAGACGGAATTGTTCTCGGAGTAAGTGATACAGAGTTCGGAATAGGCAGTCTTATAAAGAGACAGGATATGGCTGTAATGGCGTACAGAACTCTTAAAGGTAAAGATCTTGCAGATGTAAGAGAGCTTAACAGCTTTGCAGATTCCGCTGAAATCAGTGATTATGCGGTTGAAGCTGTTAATAAGCTTTATACATCAGGCGTGATAAGCGGGATGGGAGACAATAACTTTAATCCCGGCGGAACGGCAACAAGAGCGGAAAGTGCCATGATTATTTACAACCTGTTTGTCAAATAATCAGGCGGAAAGGAAGAAAGATTTATGATAAAAAAGATATCGTCATTACTTCTTAGTTTAGCGATAAGTATAAATTTTGCAATCTGTGCAAGTGCCGCAGATGCCGCAACAACAGAAGAAGCACAGTCACTTCTTAAAGCACTCGGAATTGCGAAAGAAATGCCGTATTCCGTTACGGTCGAGAACTACGTAAGCTTTCTTGGCGGAATGCTTTATGAAAGCACAAGTCTCAGCCCTGATACTATCGCAAGAATGACAGGAATGATCGGTGAAAATGAAAGTCTTGTTAAAAATACAAGAATCAAATACAGCGAAGCTGTTAAGTACAGTGTAATTGCACTTGGCTATCAGATGCAGGCAGAGCAGGCGAAGGATTATATGCAGGTGGCAGGTCAGCTCGGAATTACAGACGGAATTATGCTTAAGGCTGATTCGGGACTTACAGGCGATGATGCAACAAGACTTCTTATGAATATGCTTGATGTAGAGCCTATGAAGTCGTTCCACGACGGGACGGGTGTAATATACGAATCAACAAAGGATGAAACAATACTTTCTCTTAACAGAGGTATTGAAGAGATTAAGGGTATTGTAACCGCAAACTCAATCACAGGTCTTACAAGAGAAGAAGGTGTAGGTGAAGGTTACATAGAGATAGACGGAGTTGTTTATGAAACAGCAGGTAAGTTCGATGAGCTTCTCGGCAGAAATGTTTATGCGTACATAAAAAATCTCGGTGCAGGAGAATATGAACTTCTCTATATGCACGGAACCAAGAACGAGGAAGTTGAAATATCAGGAGATAAACTCGATACAATCGACGGAAATTATCTGATGTATTATTCCGAAGTTAATGAGAATAAATCGGAAAAAGCACTTCTCAGTCCGACACTCAGGGTAATATATAACGGAGTGTTCCTCGGAGATTACACAAATGAGGATTTACTTCCTGAGAACGGAAGCGTAGTTCTTATAAATAATGACCGTGACAATGACTTTGACGTTATGATTGTGGAAAGCTTTAAAACAGTAATCGTTTCGGGAGTTATAGCAGATAAAGAGGTAATTGTCAATAAGTTCAGATTTGACGGTTCACTTAAGACAATTTCACTTGATATCGAAAATGAAGACCACTACGTAAATATCTGCAGTGCAGACGGTAAGTCAATAAGCTTCAGTAATATTGCAGTAAATGACGTTCTGAGTATTGCAGAAAGTAAAAGCAATGCACCAAAGGTTATCAAGGTTTATAAAAGCGATAAAGTTATAGAGGGAACTCTTGTTTCGCAGAATAAAAATGAAGAAACTCTTACTGTCGGAGATGTCGCATACGGATATACATCAGAGCTTTATGCACAGCTCGAAGCGGAGACTAAGACTATCGGTATAGGTAAGGATTACCGTTTTTATATCGACAGCTTCGGTAATATAGTTTATGCAGGCTTCGTAAATGAGCTTGATTATTACGTATTCTATCGCTGTTATGAGGAAGACGAAGAGTTTTACATAATGTACATGGACATGGACGAAATGTGGAATACTGCAAAGCTTGCTAAGAATACAGTTCTTGATGGTGTAAAGCTTTCAAAGGATTCTGTTCATAAGAATGTTCAGTATCACAGTCCGCAGGTTGCAAAAATATACTTTAATTCAAACGGTGAAGTTAAGGAACTGAAATTTGCTCAGGAATCAAACGAAGCAGATGAAACAAGATTTATAAAATCACCTGAAAAACAGCTTGTATGGAGACTTACTCCGAAAACCTTCAGCGGAAGTGTATGGATGGAAGACGGAGCAAAGGTATTTGTATTTCCGAAGGATCTTAAAGACAGAGAAAAGTATTCTGTTTTTGAAGTAAGTGGTTATTTCAGACAGGATGTCGGACATAAATTTGTAGCTTACGACATGGACGAATATGGATTCACAAGCATACTTTCTGCGAATGAAACTGATAATTCTCAGAATTTCTCAAATTCTATATTCCTTGTAACTGATGTTTATGAAACATTTGTAGATGGAGAAGCACTTTCCTGTGTTAACGGTGTATTTGGTGAATTTATTAAATATCAGCTTACAGGTGAAAGTCTTGAAACTTTTGCTGATGTAAAACCGGGCGATGTTATAAAAACACATACCGACAGAAAAACAGGACGTGTTGACGGTATAAGCAAGATTATATCTGTTGACAGTGATAATTTTGAGAAGAGCGGAGAAAGCGAGCTTTACCATAACGACAGAATAATCACCGGTATAGTTAAAAAAGCAGATGTGGCACGTTCAAGGATTCAGATAGACTGCGGAAGGGATGCTTCATTCAGACTTCCTTCATCAGTTCCTGTACTTATCTATGATAAGAGTGACAGGAAATGTGAAAAGGGAACGGTTGCAAATCTTACGGCAGGAGATAAGGTTGTCTGTAGAGTTCCTTATATTCAGTTTGCTGAAATTATAATTATAAGAGACTAAGGAGGGGAGAAAGACATGAATAAGAAATTTATAAAAAGAACACTTTCTCTGCTCGTTGCAGTAATGATGAGTCTTATGGGAATAACTTCATTTGCCGAAGAAGGCGGCTGGAGTATAGAATATTTCGGAAACGATAAAACAGACCGTACAACACATTATGCGGAATATACTATGGGACAGATGTATGACGGTGGATATTCCCTTCATATTGTTTATCCCGGCCGTGCCAAGGCAGGCAATTATATAGAAATTACAAACACACTTTCGGACGGAATTACAGCCGGGGACTATGACATCAGGTTCTATATAAAAGGCAATTTCTCGTCAACTACGAAAATTGTTATCGGAAGCAATGAGTATGCTTTTGACAACAGTGTATGGACTGTCAGCGATTCGGCTTTGGCTCCGAGTGGCGAGGTTGACTGGAAGTGCTACAGTGCAACACTTTCACTTCCTGATATCGGAGATGCAAATTTAAAGATTGTTGCAATAGGCCCTGTTGCGGGATGTTATATTGATGATGTAAGCCTTTGCCCTTCGGGGACAGATTCAAATCTTGTTGTTTCGGGAGGATTTGAAAGCTACGTTCAGGAAGAAGTTGAATACGACGGAAAACTGTATGTTCCGACTGATGTAATGTATGCACCGACAACGAGCGGTGAGGTAACTCTCAGCTGGAAAAATCCGCAATGTGAAACAGTAAAGAAAATTTCGCTTTACGACGTAACAGGCGGAGATGAAGAATTTATAACAGATTCGTTTGAGGTAGCAGCAAATACATTCTGCAAGTACACAACAGGTAAGCTTGTTGAGGGTGAATCATATCTGTATAAGCTCGTGTTAGAGTACAGCGATGTGCCGGCTATGGAGTACTTCATAACCGCTAAAGCGAGAAATGCTGCAGCATCACATGCTTATAATCCTGTCGGAGCATGGAGTGTAAATACAAACCATTCAGGAGACACAGGCTATGGTCTTCAGAGAGTTAAAATTGATACAGAAGAAAAGCACAGCGGGGAAGCATCACTTAAGTTTATGACAAATGCCGAAGCGGTGCTTCCGAGCATATATCTTTCTGTTTCAACTTCGATTGCTCCGACAATAGGTAATAATTATGAGTTAAGCTTCTGGACGAAATCATTAAACAGTTCAAGAGATATGAAGGTGCATATGAACTGGAAAATCTTTGACAAGGGATTTTCTGACAGCAACTATTTCATGTTGGGTACAAACGGTACATACGATTGGAAACAGATTGTAGCAAAGAAAACTGAGATTGAATCAGGCTCAACCTCGCTTTCGTTTGCGTTCGACCATCCGACAGACGGATTCTGGGTTGATGATGTTGAATTTTACGAGCTTGATGCAGAAGGCAACAGAGTAGGTGAAAACCTTATTAAAGACGGTGGATTTGAAGACCTTCTGATGCCGACTGAAATGGAGCTTACAGCTTCTGAGCCTGTTCCCGATAACGGAGGTGCTTATCTTTCATGGACACTCCGAGGTGAAAATCCTGACGGTGTAAACCTTTATCAGAAGGTTGGAGAAGACTGGATTTCAAGAGGTTTTGTAGGAAAAGCATTCACAAGTGCGGAATTTACCAAGCTTTTGTATGAAGCTGATTATGAAATGAAAATAGTTCCTGTGAATACAGACGGAGTTGAAGATGATGGTGACGAAGTAAGCTTTACTACTTATGCACCTGATTATGAAATAAAAAATCCGCAGGTTCTTTTAGGTGGTACACCTGTTGAAGAAATCACCACAGGCGGATATTATTCAGCAAGAATAAGCGTAAAGAACAATGTATTCACAGACGGACTCAAATGCGAGCTGTTAGTCGGAATTTACAGAAACGGTGCACTTTACAGTGCAGTTTCATCAGCTAAGAAGGTTGAATGTACACCTTCAAACTCAATAGCAACAAATGTGGCTGTTACATTTGAAATTCCCGACGACGGAGAAGATTACAGCGTTAAGTTGTTTTCATTAGATTCCAAAGCAGAGGGTAACGTACTTTATCCCTGCGTTGAAATAAAGTAAAATTTTTTCAGAATTGAAAGGAGAAAAGAACATGAAGAAATTTCTAACTAAAATTATGGCTGTTGTAATGGCAGTCGGCATGCTTCCTGCAATCCCGGCAGGTGCAACACAATCATATGAAGGTCTTGACCCGAATTATGATTATACGTTTTCAGGTTGGGGAATAAACGGAACTCTGACCGATGATGTTTACATGGAGGTTCAACCGAATGCAGGACGTAGCGGAAACGGTCTTGTATGTCATTTCGCTGAAGGACAGACAGGTAAAACAGCTTGTGCACAGTCATTCAGTACGCTTCCTGCAGGAGATTACAGATGTACCTACTGGGCAAAAGGAACAGGAACTTTGTGGAAATTTGCTGTAACACCGTGGTTTATAGCATCAACAGGCGGTAACTTTTACCTCTACGGCGGAACAGAATCCGGAAACAAAGAGGGAGCATGGTATGAGTATTCATATACATTTACATTGGATGGAGTAAAAACAAATCCTACCTTCCAGGTGTTTATGGAAGGCCCGGCTGATGTAATAGTTGATGATGTTCAGCTTTATCAGATTGAAAAAGCTGAAGACGGTACAGAAACTGTTAAAAGCGGCAACCTTATCGTAAACGGTGGTTTTGAATATACAGGTAAACCTAATGTAACGGAAACAGCAAACGATGCTGTAATATCTAACTGGTATGAATCATTACAGAATCTTGCCGATTATAATGCATTTGTAATACCTTCAGATAAAATCGGTTATGATGACAACAACTCTATGTATGTTTACGGTGATTACAGATGGAAGAGCGGAGAAAGTAAGAAAATTAACATTATATCAGATCAGATGAATTTCGATAATACAAAGGAATATACTGTGTCATTCTACGTAAATGCAAAAAGCGGTCTTGGTGACACGGGAGTATATATTGAAGGTACCGGTGAATTTGCACGTATGTCAGCAATGAAAACGGGCGAAGTAGATAACAGGGGCTGGGAAAAGCTTTCTTATACGCTTACTCCTAAAGCATCAGGAAATAAAAGACTTGGTTTCGATTTCTACAGTATACCTGATATGTATATAGATAATGTATCGGTTGTTTGTAATGACAATCCTGATGTAAATCTTATAAAGAACGGCAGCTTTACAACATATTATTTCCCTGTTTCAGGAATTGAAGATAATGATATGGTTGTAAATGAATGGTACACAACATACACAGCTCTCGATGATTATACTGCATATGATGCAGTGGCAGATGACTTTGGTTATGATGATAATTCATCCTTATACTTCTACGGTGATTATTCCTGGGTATCAGGGGAAAATAAATACATCAATTTCCGTTCACTTCCTGTTTATTTCCAAAATGGAAAGAAATACAACTTCTCATGTTACGTAAATGAAGTAGGAAGTACAATAGGAAATACACATGTAAGTCTTGACGGTGCCGCAAATGCTATAATGAATAACATGGAAAAAGGAACAGCGGACCATAGTGGCTGGAAGAAAATATCCCATACATTTACAGCTACATCAGACGGATACAAGAGTCTCAGATTCTTATTCTACAGTAATCCAAATATGTATATTGACAATATATTTATAGCAAGTGAAGATGCTCCGGAGGTAAACCTTGTTGGTAACGGTTCATTTACAGAAATAACAGATACACCTGTTAAGGCGGTAAACAATGTAACAGCAGATAACTGGACTGTACAGGCTAATGGAGAGGCGATTTCCAATAAATTTGAAGATACAGTTTTTGCTGAACCTTCAAAGACATTTGCAAAATCAGGCGAAAACTCAATGCTCTTTGCGTTCCCTGATGCAAGAACATCAGGCACATATCTTAATACTGTATACCCTGTAAATCTTGCAGAGGGTGAATATACTCTTACATTCTATGCTAAGGGTTCATATGAGCCGAGCGGTATGCAGATAGTATTCAGGCAGCCGGAAGGCGGAGCGTTTGCGGAAATGATTCGCGGTGACGGCGGAAATCCGAATGATATGTCAATTAAGAATATCAGCTATGTTGACGGATGGAGAAAATACGAATTTAACGTTAACGTTAAGGGTGCAAGAAACGGTTTCTCAATTATTTGTGATAACAGAATAGACAGTCTCTATATTGATGATATTTCAATTACAAAAGGTAATGTTGAGTATATGACAAACGGCGGATTTGAAAATGTAAGCGCAGTTAATGTGACGGATGTTGAAAACCTTATGGCATATCCTGTATCAGCAGGCGGAGCTATCAATGTTTCATGGGTTAACCCGAAAAATGACGACATTGAGCTTAAGCTCTTTGTAAATGATGAGCTTGTTGAAGATTTCACATACGACGCAACATCAAAAGCGTTTAATGAATATCTTGTTAAAGGACTTTCTAACTGGCAGACATACAGAGTTAAGCTTGAAATATCTGTTGACGGAGGAGAAGCTAAGGCATTCGAAACAAAGGCTATACCGAGAGCCGGTGCAATGAAAATTAACAACTGGACATTCAGCAGAGGCGACAGAGAAAACAGTGAAGGTGTTATGAACTACGGTAATGTAACAGCTGAAATTGTAAGAACAACGGGATATAACAGTAATTCGTCAATTTTCATAAACTCCAACCGTAACGGTGTTCTTTCAAATAACTACGGTCAGCTTGTGCAGGGTGTTTCAATTGACGGAACGTATCCGCATGAGTTCAAGTTCAAGGCAAAGCCGGACGGACTCAGAAGTCAGGACAGTCTTTACACAATCTTTGATTACGGTGCAGGAAGCATATGGCTTCATATGTATCAGGACAGCGACCTTGTAGATGTTACAATAGGGGAACCTGATGAAAACGGATGGGTAGAATATTCATACGTTATTGAGCCTTTTGCATCAGGTGAAGCTGCAGTAAACTTCCGTATCGGATTTGCAAACTGGGCAGATTCAATTTATATTGATAACGTTGAACTTTATCAGCTTGATAAGAACGAGTACACAATTACAGGAAGTAATCTTATAACAGACGGTGGATTTGAATTCCCTGACGTTGTACTTGGAGAGCTTAAGGTTGATTATTACAACGAAGAAGCAGAAGCGTGGATTTCGGATATAGACAAGATGTGGGGTGCAGGTCAGTACAGAGCATCAGTTTCTGTTGGCAATATTTCTGAACCGACAGCGCTTCATGTAACAGCTATACTTGCAGTTTATGATAGCACAGGAAAGCTTATAAGTGCAACACCGGCAGTTCAGTACGTTGTTCAGAATCAGTGGGCAACAACAGGTGTAACTGCAACAGCAGATGTTCCTGCAGGATGCTATGTAAAAGCAATGCTCTGGAAGGGCAACGATTGGTCAATGGTACCGATGACTTCTTCAGTAGAAGTTTTGAATAAATAATATTATAGGGAGCTGCTGTATTTATTGCAGCAGCTCTTTTAAATGAAAGGAAGAACAATGATAAAGAAGAAATTTATGCCGGCACTTTTGTGCATGAGTATTTTATCAGCATTATTTACCCTTCCGGTATATTCCGCAAAATCTCCCGACACCACAACAGCACAGGGTTGGACAGCGGTGTTTGCCGGTGAGGTTGATGCATACATAGAGCTTGATGACAAAGACCCGTATTCAGGTGAGTTTTCCCTGAAAGCTGTAAACAATACGCCTGTCATAGCAAATACTTATCTCAGCCTTGTTACAAACATTAATCTTGTTGAGGGCAGAACATATGAGATAGGTCTTGCGGCAAAATCGCAAAAATCAACAACTGTACAGCTCACATTTAACTGGGATAAGAGACGGAATCTTCTTCCGTTTGGCGGTTCATACAGCTGGACAGAATCAGCAATCGAATACACGGCTACACAAACAGGCCCTACAGAAATGCGATTTGTTATCGATGGTGTAACAGAAGGATTCTGGCTTGATGAAGTGTATTGTCGTGAAAAAGGAAAGGACAAGAATCTTATTCAGAACTCAGGATTTGAGCTTGCGCCTGTTGAAGAAGAAAAACCTGAAGAGGTTATAGGTGAAGAGGTTCTCGGTCTTGAGCAGACATACTACAGAATCAAGCAGGGAACAACATTCCTTCAGAGCGATTTTGAACGTGTAAGAGGCGGATTTAAGTTTATGCCTATATACCGTCCTACCGGAATAACTATAGACGGTAATATGGATGACTGGAATGAGTTTTCGGAAATTTATATGCCGACACTCCCGACTCAGTATCAGATTTATATGGAGGATCAGAGAGAGTTTGATGCAACAGCAAAAACCAAGTTTGCATATGATGATGTATATTTCTATCTGTATCTTGAATCACATGATGACATCAATTTTCCTGTGAACGAAAGTGACCAGTACTGGACAGGTGACTCCTTCCAGTTTACCATTTCAAGAATGGATGATACTTACGGAACAGAAATGGGATGTTGTCACAATATTGAAAAAGATAAAACCGAGATTTATTCAACTGCTCTCGGAGCAGGCGGTATCAGTCAGATTTCCGCAAAGAGTACATATGAAGACGGTGTAACGAAGTACGAAATAAGAATGCCGTGGGAAATATTCTTTAATGAACGTTATTCACGTCCTGAAGAATTTAAGATTGACGTGCTTTATAATGATAATGACGGAGATGGAAGAAGATATTGTGTAGAACTTGCACCGGGTATTTCTGAAGGTAAAACAAATGCAAAATTCCCTATTCTTAGTTGTATGGAAGACAGCAGTCCGTGGTATACATGGATAGACGGTGAAACAACTGCACCTGTTGGTGAGGACACAGGACTTTCACTGTTTCTTGTAAATGGCGGCAGTATTGATGGAACATATTCTGTTACTTTCCCTGACGGAACTGTTGAGGAACATATTATAAAACCGAACACAGGAGAGAGAATACCTTTTAATGTGAAATTTACAGAAGAAGGTGTTCAGATTGTTCAGGTACAGGTAAGTGACAGTTCAAGTACATACACAGCTTCATTTGAAGTTACAGCGGCATATACACCGCCGACTCCCGAAGAGGCTTCAAAAACACTTCAGACATTTGAAAGATACGCAAAGGAGCTTAATGAGCTTATTGCCAAATGTACAAAACAAGGGATTTCAACAGAATATGAGCAGGTAAACTGCAGTACTATTGAAAAGTTTATCGAATATATCAAACGTGATATTGAAAGAAATGACCTTTCTCTTTTCAGATATCAACACAGATGTATTGAGAAGCTTTATGTTGATGCAAAAGCTGACCTTGAAGCATACCTTACAGGGCAGGCAGAACCGCTCCCTGTTCCTGAATATATTACAAGCGAGCTTACAACAAAGAATAATGCAATATGGGCAATGACCGACACGGACGGAGTAAGAGAAGAACGCCCTGTATTCTTTGTAGGTTACGGACATTTTGCCGATGCATCTAATCAGATTCCGACATTCAATAAGTTCGGTGTAAATACTATTCAGACCGAAATCGGACCGAGCTCTGTTATCAGCAGTAACAAGGCACCGACCGAATGGACATACTTCCTCCGTGGTGTTAATGCAACCTGTTCTGTACAGTCAGAGGTTGCAAAGGACGGAAAGTATGCGCTTAAGTTTACAAATACCGATCCTTACACAGCCAATAACTATATGGCAATTTCGCAGACTGTTTCAGTTGAACCGAATACTATTTACAAAATCGGCGGTTGGGTGAAGGTTGAAAGTGCTGACAGATTCTATATCTATACAGACGGTTATAACGGTCATCATGACTTCGGTAAAACCGGAGGTTACACACATGACTGGCAGGAATGGGAACTCACATTTACAACCGGCGAAAATCAGACTACGAGAAATATCAGAATTCTGTCAAACGGAGTTACAAAAGCAGGTTACCTTGACGGACTTTATATCAAAAAGGAAGGTTCTGACGAAAACCTTCTCTTAAACGGAAGCTTCGAACAGGTAAATAGTGAGGATACATTCTTTAATGTGACAACAAGTGCAATAAAAGGTGTTGAAAGTATTCTCCTTAATGCGGAAAAGAACAACATAAACGTATGTCTTCTTCTTTCACCGCATTATTTCCCATCATTCGTACTTGAAATGTATCCTGAGATTAACTATAATCTGAGCTACGGATTTATTAAGTACAATATCATGGACGAGAGAGCAAAGCAGGTTATTGAAGCATATCTGAGAGCTATAATTCCGCGTATTAAGGATTATACATCGCTCGGAAGCTTGTGTGTTTCGAACGAACCTCAGTTCTGGACAAAACAGGCAAGAGACTTCTATCAACCGCTTTGGGAAGAGTATATAAAGGAAAAGCACGGAACAATCGAAGCTCTGAACGTTGCTTACGGAACTGAATATGCTGACTTCTCTGAGTGTAAGATTCCGACGGTAGGTGATAACCTTGCACTTTACTATGACTATAAACTCTTTAACGATAAGAACTTCTCTTCATGGCATAAGTTCATGTCAGATATAATTAAAGAGATTGCTCCTGACATTCCGCTTCATGCGAAAATAATGGAATTCCCGGGTACAACATCGGGTACTACCTCTTTAATGGTTCAGGACGGAACAAAGCTTGAAAATTATATCGGTGTTCTTGACTGGAACGGCTGTGACGGTGCAAACCGCTATGAAAATAACGACAGCGTAGGTCCTCTTGTAGAATCGTTCTGGTATGACTATCAGAGAAGTATTCAGAATGCACCTGTAATCAATACTGAAGACCATATTCATGTAAACGGTTCGAAGATTTACACGGACGAGATAAATGACTATGCAATTCAGGCTATGTGGGAAGGTGCGATTCACGGACGTTCGTATTCAGATATATGGCTCTGGGAAAGACATGACGGAAGCAATCCGAGTCAGTCGTTCAGAGGTAATATTTCTTACCGTCCGGACACTCTTGCCGGAATTGGAAGAGCTACTCATGATATGAACAGACTTTCGTATGAGCTTGTTGCACTACAGGATGAAAAAGCAGATGTTGCACTTTTGTATTCGGATGCAACAGCTATATATGCCAAGGAATTCGGCAACTCGGTTCTTCAGGCATATACAGGCGTTATGTATGCAGGTAAAAAGGCTCTTATTGTTACTGAGGATATGATTGAAAAGCTTCAGGATTACAAGGCGCTTGTTATACCGAGAGTTTTAAATGCGAAAGAATCTACCGTGAATGCAGTTGCTGAGTTCATAAGAAACGGCGGTAAGGTGTTTATTATTGATGAAAACAGCTTAAGATACAGTGAATACGGAAAACCGCACAACAGTGAAGTTCTTGAATACATCTATTCAAATTCTGAGGTTGTAAGAGATGTAACGTTTGCAAATACAACATTTGAAACGCCTACAAAGGAAGAACTCTTCGTATTGATATCAGACTTTATCGGGAAATGCGGACTTGACTACATAACAGCAGTAAATGCCGAAACCGGAGAGCTTGCCGGACAGGTGGTGCTTGACAGTGCAATTTATGACGGTAAGCTTATAGTAAATGTATGTAACTACGCAGAAACGAAGGACATCAAAATCAAAGTCGGTGACAAGATTGTTTCAGAAAGCTTTGACCTTATTAAATATGAAGATGTTCCTGAAAGCTTTACTGCTAAACGTTACGTTTCAAAACTTCTTGTTATTGATACTGACCATAATTTTATAGACGTATTCGGTCACTGGGCAGAAGAAAATATTTCTTCACTTGCCGGAAAAGGCCTTGTAAAGGGTATGTCGGAGTCACGTTTTGAACCTGAAAACAAGCTTACAAGAGCAGAGTTTCTTACAATGCTTGTAAGAGCAGCAGAGCTTGAAAATGCAGTATATAGCGGTGGAATAAGTGATGTTTCAGCTAAAGACTGGTATGCAGGTTATGTTGCATCTGCACAGAAAGCAGGAATCATAACAGAAAGTACGTTCAGACCGAATGACAAAATTACACGTGAGGAAATGTGTGTAATGCTTACTGCTTTTTATGAAAGTAAAAACGGTGCTATAACAGGTAAAACTGCAGATTTCTCTGATATCAGAGAAGCAGGAGACAGAGAATCTGTTGAAAAGGCTTTTGCGAAAGGATTCATAAACGGTTATGAGGACGGAACGTTCAGACCTCAGAGCAATATGACAAGAGCGGAAGCTTCTACTGTTGTAATAAGATTTATGGAGAACTAAGATGAAAAAATTATTGACTTTATTAACTGCATTTGCTATGCTTCCATGCATAGCAAATGCGGAAGATAAGTATTTCGGGGAGGAGCTTTCAAATCTGAAAGCTCTCCTTGATGAATGTGAAAGCAGAAAGATTTCTGTACCCTATGAAGAAGTGGCTTATACAACTCTTGAACGGTTTGCGGAATATATTGTTCAGGATGAAGCGGCGGGAGTTGATTCAGCACAGCTTGATTACAACAAGGGATATATGCAAACTCTTTATACCGAGACATGTGATAAGCTTGATTCATATCTGAGGGGAGAAGCTGTTCCTTTAAGTGTGAAAAAATACAATATGTCAGGTTTACATGACTTTCAGGATAACGGCAGAAGTATATATTCAATCGGCTACGGTCACGGAACAATGACAAGAAATGATATTCCGAATCTTGATGAATTCGGTGCTAACAATATTCAGATGGAAACCGGACCGACAAAAGTGTTTACCGATGTGCCGAGCTTTTCGATTTCAAAGCCTTCCGATACTTCTCTGACATACAGTATCGCAAACGACTCCGAACGCGGAAACTTTCTCAAAGTAAAAAGCACAAATTACGGTGACTACATTTATTTTTCGCAGTCGGTAACTGTTGAACCGAATACAGTATATGAATTCGGACTTGATGCGCTGGGAATACTTAACTCGAATTATGCAAAGGTAAATGTTACCCTGAAAGGTAAGAAGGATAATCCGAAATCTCTGACTGATTTAAGCGGAACTGAGAAAACATATAAGTTTACTTATGAAACCGCAGAGGATGAGACTCAGGTAACTTTTGTACTTAGTGTATTTAATGAAGTTCCGATGCTCTGGGCGGATAATTTGTATGTAAGAAAATCCGGTGGTGAAAATATTCTCCTGAACGGTAACCTTGACGATACATACAGCAAAAAGGAAATTGAAAGTTTAAGACGTGATATAGAGCTTGCGGCAGAAAATAATATTGCGGTTTCTCTTCTCCTTTCACCGCATTATTTCCCGTCAGACCTTGCAGATGAAGTGTACGCTTCGGGAAGTAACGGATTTATCAAATTCAATGTCGATATGGAAGAAACGAGGGAGATAATCGAAAGATATCTCCGTATAGTCTGCGATGAGCTTAAGGATTGTAAAGGAATATCGAATATTGTTCTTACAAACGAGCCTGTTTATATTACAACAAACTGGTACGATTATTACGCACCGCGTTTTAACGAATGGATTGTTAAAAAGTACGGTAATATTGAGGCTCTGAATAAAGCTTACGGTAAAAAATACAGTGATTTCTCAGAAGTGAAGATGCCGAGTGCATATATCTGGAACAGTCCGCTTTTTTATGACTGGCTTGATTTCAACGAAGAAGTGTTCACTGAGTGGCATGTATGGGTTGCAGATATTGTAAGAGAATATTTCCCGGACACTCCGCTAAGTGCAAAAACGATGAATCTTATTCCTGATGGGCCGGATAATCACGGCTCAATGATGCATGGAGCTAATCCTGAACGTTTCAACGTGTTCAGCGACTGGACAGGGAATGATGCACATTCATATGGAGACGGTAACGGAACTTTTGAAAAAGGTAAGTTTTTGAAAAAGATGCTTTGGTATGATTATCTTTCTGCTGTGACAGGTAAAAATTTATATAATTCGGAGGATCACATTATTCCCAATTATCATACGGAGTATAACGAAAGCTACGCAAAGAATGTAAGAGCAGACCTTTGGCAAGGTATGATTCATCATAACCGTATGTCATCTGTCTGGCATTGGACAAGAAGCTATAATACTGAAAGTGATGCTTGCAATGCTATTCTTCACAGACCTGATTGCATATATGAGGTTGGGCGTACCGCTCTGGATGTCAACCGTCTTTCTGATAAGCTTGACCGTATAGCAGGAAAGAAGCGGAAGGTTGCTCTTTATTACTCGGAAGCAAGCCGTAACTACTGCGAAGACCACGGAAGCACACTTCATACAATGTACGAAAACTTACTGACTCTTGGTCAATCGGTAGGATTTGTTTCGGAAGTGAGTATCGACAATATATATGATTATGATGTTGTTGTATTCGGAGCTTCTGCAAATACTACGAAGAAAGCCGCAGGGATTATAGAAGATTATGCCGAAAAGGGAGGAACTGTTGTGCTTGTCGGTGATGGCAATCTTAAGTACGATGAGTACAATCAGGCAATGAACTGCACAATTGAGAACCCTGTAAATACAACTGCTGATACATTTAAAGATGATATGAAAGACCTTTTAACAAAGAAAGGCTTCATGCGAGTTCAGATTATTGACAATTCAACGGGTGAGATTGCTGAAAATGTTGAATGGCAGTTTGATGTAGACATGACCGGAGTTCTTGTAAATGTTATGTCGCTTGAAGGGAACTATGATATTTCAGTTTACCTTGACGGTAAAAAAATGACCGGTCTTACAGATACACTTTCAGGTGAAGAATTTACTTCGTCGGTTGGTATAGAAGAATTTGTTCCGAGACTTCTTCAGAGCCGTGTGCAGAGAACTCCTGAAGAGGTAAGTATTGTAAGTGTATCAGACGGTGTTGTTACATGGAATAATAAAGATGAAGCATACAGCTTTGCTCATATTTATAGAATAGGAAATGATAATACACCGGAGCTTGTTTGCAGAACGGACAGATTTTCATATGCTTCAAACGGTGAGGATAGTATTATTATAAGAGCAGTTGACTATTACGGGAATGAGAGCTTGGGTGTTCCTGTTAATATTAGCGGAAGAACGCCGCTGACTGTGGAAGTTTCGGGCAACGAAGCAGTCGTGACAAACACAACAGACCGTCCTGTAATGGGTACACTGTCAATTAATCTTATGGATTCCGAAGGAAAACTGTTACAGGGAGTAGCATCTTCGTTTATGCTCAGCCCCGGACAGACAACGTCTCTTTGTAATCCGTTTATCGAAAAAGACGGACAGTATATAGATATTAGTTTTGACTAAGGGGATGTAAAAAAAGTCCAGACCGCAAAAAGGAGGTGTAAAAAAACCGAGTTTTTTTACACCTCCTTTTTGTGTTTGTGCAAAACATTTTCGAATCCGGTAAATTCTACTGTTTTCTATTGACTTAGAAGTTATAGTATGGTAAAATATAGTTAACAAAATTTGCGGTTGAAGTATAAATGTGTAAATTTATGTTGTGATACCGACAGATTTTTGTACGTACTGTCAGTCCACAGACGGGTATGTGTAATTTTATTATATGTGGACAGAAAGGTTATGGGGATTTTATGAAAAGTAAAGCGATTTTTGTTTGTTTGCTGACAGCTTTAGTTTCAGCACATAGTGCTACTGCGGCACCGGCAGTGGAAGTAAACGGAACACAGATAGAAACAGATGCAATAATAATTGATGACAGAACTTATGTACCTTTAAGAGGGGTGTTCGAATCAGCGGGCGCATCGGTTTCATGGGATGAACAGACACAGACGGCAAAAATTGTAATGCCTCAGTCTGCAAACGATGACGAACTTATACCGAATATAATAGAAAAAGTCAGTCCTTCTGTAGTCGGAATAATCGGAAGAGGAAAGGTTGAAGATTATTTTGGTTCGTATGAATCTATAATGAGCGGATCGGGAATAGTCATAAAAACCGGTGGTGAAATTCTGACAAATGCCCATGTAGTGAAGGATATGGACAGTATTCTTGTTGTTTTAAATGACGGAAAAGGATATGAAGCTCAGCTTAAGTACATAGATGAGGAAACAGACCTTGCAGTTGTAAAAATAAAGAAGATAGGACTTCCCGTTGTCAAATTTGCAAACAAGGATGATATTATTGTAGGAAAAAAAGTTGTGGCAATTGGAACTCCGATAACATTTTCACTTCGTAATTCTGCTACAGTCGGATATATAAGCGGATTAAACAGAAGTGTAGGCGACCCGTACAGACTTATTCAGACTGATACTGCTATTACAAACGGAAACTCGGGCGGAGCACTTATTAATATGCAGGGTGAGCTTGTAGGAGTAACATCAAGCGGTTATTCGGGAACAAGTACTAATTTTGCAATTCCCATAGATACAGTTCAGTATGTTATGAGTCATTTTGAGCAGTATGGAAAGGTAAAGAGGCCGTTTTTCGGAGCAGAGTTCCAGGAAGACTGGCTTGCGGAACTTGGTGTCCCATCCGAGGCAGGACTTACAATAAAAGGTCTTGAAAAATCATCTTCTCTTGCGAAGGCGGGATACAAAAACGGAGATGTTCTGGTGTCTGTAGACGGAGTGCCGATAAATAGTATTGTAGAGCTTAATGAGCTATTGAAAAATTATCTTCCCGGTGATACAGTGAATGTAGGAGTTAAAACCGGCGGTGAGATAAAATACTCAGATGTAGTTCTGGGTGAGAAACCTGATAAGGAGTGACAGAAATGAAAAAGATTATAGCGTTGTTGGTAAGCTTGACAACATTTTTTTCCACATTGTGTGTAAAGGCGGAGGAACTTAATATTATTGTAAATACCGTGAGGGTTAATATAAATGAAGGGACTGTTACCCTTAATGATGAGATGGTGGATATTACAACAGCTCCGTACATAAACGGAAACGGAGATACGATGATTGAAATATATCCTCTTGCAAATGCATTGGGAGCAGAAGTGACAAATGATGGGGAGGTATATACCGTAAAGTTTGATGATGTGGAAATGGTATATACTCTGAACTCTGATGAGGCCATAATTGCAGGTCAGACAATTCCGATGCCGTCTGCAGTGGAGAGTAATAACGGCTCAGTTGTAGTACCGCTCAGATTTGTATCGGAAGCACTTGGAGCTGATGTGACATATGACGGAGAGCTGGGTGAAATAGTTATTGTTTCTATGGGTGAAATGGATGAGGGTGTGAATTATAAGCTTTTGTTCAGGTATTCAGAGAAAAATAAGATAGGTAATTCTAAAGAGCATTGGCGTTTTACGAAAACTGATAATTTCGATATGGCAGATTTTTATGATGATGGATATTATGAATTTGCTATGGACGACATAATGATATCAATGTCATGCGAAAAGAATACCGATGAAAATAATCTGAATGTATATTATGCCGCGATGCAGACAATGGATTCAGAGTATAACCGTGTTGTAATGTTTGATAAATTTAAGGGCGATCAAAACGGAGTTCCGTATGTATGCATAAAATACCGTACACTCGACACTATTTCGGAATATTATGGTTATGAAACAGAAGAATATATGTATTATATTATGATTGAGAGGTATTTTGATAATTTTGCAGCGTCAAAGGAAAATCCTGATGTTGATGCTTTCATAAAATCTCTTGAATTTAACTATAACGGTGGAGATGAAGAAAATACCGTTGACCTTGCCAACATTAATTCTGCAGAACTTCTTGATGAGGACAAAACAGAGTATGTTGACGGAAACTACAGATGGAGTATAAAGCTTTACGGTGAATGGGCGGTTGAGGAATATTACGGATTTTATAATAAAGTGGTGATTAAGATGCCGTCCGGAGTAGAAAAAGAGGAAATGGACGACTATTATATGTATGATTACTATGAGCCGTATGATCCGACTATTGTAATTACATCGTATTCGTCATTGCCCGGTAAGACATCGGAGGCATGGGCTAAGGAAAAACATAACGTATATAAAAATACCGTGAACACCGAAATATACAGTATTTCTGATGTGAATAGTGTAAATATAGGCAACTATCAGGCAAAATGTTTTGAAGTAAAGTATAAAGACGGTGAAAATGAATTCGTTGAGAAATATTATTATATAGATGACGGTAAGTACAGATATGAAATATGTTTGGACTACGATAAACGAGAAGAGGAAAACAGCGGTTTTCTCAATAATGCAACGGCAATTATACAGTCATTTACTCCCGGTGATGTAAATAAAGATGAGGTGGGAGAGACTCTTGAACCTGATAATGTTATAGAGTTGATGAAAATATATACCCAATATGAAGGGGATTTTGTTACACTTTCATATCCGTGTTCGTGGAACGTAAATGAAACAAAATCAGGAGTTTCGATTTCGGCTGAATATGATTATTACGGAATGACTTCGCTTTTCGGGGGCGCAGGTAATATATCAGCCCGGATTACAAAAGAAACTTTGAGACATTATGAAGATGATCTTAGTATGACTTACTATACACCGGAAGAGTATATGAAGAAAAATCTTGCAGATGTATTAAATCTTTCGGATTCCTCTGTCGATGTGTCGCTTGTGGGCGGTGTTGAGGAAGTGGATATTTCCGGAAAGAAAGGGTATAGTGCTGAGATAAAGGTTATTATGGAAGATGATAGTATGTACTGTACTGTGTACGTAGTTCCGTATGATGAAGAGAATGTAATTATGGTAATGAAAATGTGTGAGGATGACAGTATAAATACTGTTTATGAAACTGCACTGGATAGTATTATCAGTAGCTTGAAGTTTTCATAAATAATGAAACACAAACGGTGGTGTAAAACTTTGTTTTTGCACCACCGAAATCGTTTGTTTTGTTTACGATGAAAATTAGTCTGTCGTAAGTCGGATTTAGTTAAAAAACGGTATGAAGAGAAGGAGAACAGGCTGTGGAATGAGGCGCTTGGAAGCAGTTCGGGTGTAACCCTCTCAGTCACCGAAGGTGACAGCTCTCCCGGAGGGAGAGCCTTGATAGAAGGTATTGCCGGGAACGGTAGTGTTCCGGTGAGGAATATTACTGATGTGATGTATAGGCCGGGCGACAGAAAGTATTCGACAAAAGCTCCGGGTAGTGTATTAAATGATATTACAAGCGAAATAATTACAGTCGAAAATATGTCATATCCGGAAATAAAAACTGTGGATAATATATTGACCGAACGGAATAACAAATTGAAGGTCGGAGATTTAACACCGATTGATACATGGAATAGTTTTTATTTGTGCGTAAAAACAGGGAAGCGAAGCTTTGAGATAATTGATGTTTTAGATGAGGAAAGTGATATTTCTCAGATAGAAAAAATAAGGGATGGTATAAGATATGGAACTATCAG
>JAZULT010000029.1:0-8469 GCA_045603225.1 Clostridia bacterium
CAATAATTAATTCAATGAATTCGCCTGCGATTTCTACCATAACCTGTTGCAACGCAACAGATTTCACTGTCACAAGGTGACAATTTCATTCATCCTGCGGATGAATTTCACCCGATTGAAAATCGGATTTCACTATTGTAATTTGTCCCGACAAATTACAATTTCACATAACTTTGCATATAATACCGATTCGTCGGTTTAATATATATAAATTCCAACACGAAAGGAAGTAATCATATGAAAAAACAAATTTCTTTAATCATAACAGCGGCAATGGCTGTTCAGATGCTGGTTTCTCCTGCTCATGCTGAGAAGCTTAAGGACTCGCAGATGACAGCGGAAGAGTATTTTGCAACATTCAGCGAATATGTTGAAGGAAAGAGAAAATACATTCCTGTATTTCCGAAGGAAAATGATATAACTCTTGACGGAGATGTTTCCGATTGGGAAAATATTTCAGAAATAGAAGCAAAACGTGTTAAGCAGTATTCGGGAGAAGTTGACGCAAAGCTTCACATAAAGTATACATACGATGATGAGAAGTTTTATCTTCTCGCTGTTTCTACTGATGATATATGGAATCCGGCACCGGGTACAAGTTACTGGAGTAACGACTGTCTTCAGCTTGGGTTCTCAAAGCTTGGTGAGAAATTCACATCAGCTACCGAGTACGGTGTATCATATGATTTAGAAACAAATCAGCCGTATCTTACACATCCCGATTTAACAGAAGTTGCTATAGTACGTGACGGAGACAAAACAATCTATGAACTTGCGATGCCGTGGGATAAGCTGTACGGAGAAAAACCTGACAATTTCCTTTTCTGTATAATCGCAGGCGACAATGACGGTTCGGGAAGAAAGTGCTGTATTGAACTTTCAAACGGTATTTCAAGCGGTAAATTCAACGACGAATTTCCGTGTATGGTTCTTGTTCCTGATAAAGAAACGGGATTTATGTTCGTAGAAGGAACAAGCACCGGAGAAACTTATACGGTGGAAGATTATACCGTCAATATTTACAATCCGGGTGCGGAACAGAAATATAATATTACAAGTGAATATCTTGGTGTCAGCGAAGAAATAACAGTTCCGGCGAAAAGCTTTGTGACAAAGGTGTTTTCACATAATTACCTTGATAATATAGGTAGTCAGGAAATAGATATTTTAAATGATAAAAACCTTCAATCATTCGGAATGAGTGTTTATGTAAACCCTACACTTGATTTTTATGAAAAACAGCTTAATACACTTAACGACCGTATTGAAGAAATCGAAAAGCTTATTTCTGAATGTGAATCACAGGGAATTCCCACAGATTACGAAAGTGTAAATCTTACAATCATGAAGTTCTTTGCAGAGAATATTCCATCCGATATTCAGAAGAAGGAAACAGAACATATTGAATATAATTTTCAAGCGCTTGATGAAGTGTATAATGATGCAAAATCTAGACTTACTTCTTACATAATCGGCTCTGATACGCCTATGTATTCAACAAGATTATCTGCCGACAAACCGATAGATATTGTTGGAAATACATACTGGGGTTATGCAACAACGAACGGTGTGGAAGAATACAGACCTGTATTTCTTCAGGGATACGGACATTTTGAGCCGGTGGCAAATAAAGCTGACCTTATGTATGGCCTGGGGGCAAACTATATTGTTCAGGAGCTTGGACCGAGATATATGATGAAGGAAGCAGGAGATAATCCTTACTGGAGCGGTATAAATAGTAACGAAGCCGGAAAACGTGAAATTACAGTTCAGTCCGAAGTTGCATACAGCGGTGAAAAAGCTATAAAAATAGTAAATGAACATCCGCTTACGCCTGAAGTTTACGGAAGAATATACCAGAATATCCTTGTAAGACCGAATACGAAGTATAAATTCGGATGTATGTATAAGTCTAAAAACGCAAACGGTATGAGAATGACCATGAATGATTGGTCAAGCTATAAGGAACTTCCTGCAGACACAGACGGATGGGAAAAGCTTGAATATGAATTCACTACAGGTGAAAATCAATATAACACTGTTGTAGCATTCATTACCGAAAGTATATGTGATGAATGTTATATTGACGATGTTTATGTATATGCGGAAGGCTCAGATGAGAATCTGATTTTAAACAGCGATTTCGAATTGACACAGGAAGATACCGGAGATATGGTAATTGATTATAACGGAACAATGGGATCGTATGTCCGCCGTCTTGAAAATGCCCAGAAAAACAACATCAAAGTCGGAATAAATCTCTCACCGCATTATTTCCCGACATATATTACAACAACTTATGAAGGAACATCGGCTAATACTCCGGGTACTATCAGATTCAGAGTAGACCATGAAAAGACAAGAGAGATTGTTGAAAAGCATATACGTGCAATCTTTGATACTATTGAGGGTATAGAGTGTATAGTTGACGTATGTCTTTCAAACGAAGTGTGCTATGCGGCAAACTCTGATGATTATAATGCACCGCTCTGGGAAGCATTCCTTATTGAAACTTATAATAATGATATAAATGCACTTAATGAAGCTTACGGAACAGAGTATACTTCATTCTCGGAAGTTAAAATGCCGTCAAAAAAGGAAACAACGGTACTGAACTACGACTATGCTAAATTCAATAACACATTCCTTACAGAGTGGCACAGATGGATGACTGATATTGTTCACGAGCTTCGTCCCGACCTTCCTGTTCATACAAAGCTTATGAGTGATATGCAGGGTAATCATGACGACCGTTCAAGAGTTTTCTATAACTACGGTTACAGCTGGGAAGATCATGCACAGTTCTTTGACGTAATCGGCTTTGACGGCGGTAGTGCATACAAACCGGGTGAATTCCTTGTTAATCAGTTTATTGAGTCATCTCATCTTACGCAGTGGTTTAAGATTGACTTTATAACAAGTATCAAAAACGTTCCGTGGATAAACAGTGAAACTCATATTGATACCGATAATAACTATGACTTTAACCTTGACAAGGCAGACCATGTCGGCAGATATATGTGGCAGGAGGGTATTCATGGAGTCGGCGGTTCTGCTATATGGGCATTTGAAAGCACGGCACGCGGAACGGATTTCCAGGGACTTTTCTGGTATCAGCCTGACTCTCAGCTTGCTATAAGCCGTTCTACAATGGATTTGAACAGACTGTCACATGAAGTTCGTGCTGTTTCAAATGCAGACAGAAACATCGGTCTTGTATATTCATACTCTGCAAGAAACTATAACGATATTCTCGATAATAATATGTTCAATATTTATTCGGGAATTACCTTTAACGGTCTTAAGACAAAGTTCGTTTCAGACAGACAGCCGCAGGACTTGACTCATGATATTGACCTTCTTTTCGTCCCGAACGCTGTTCATGTAATGCCTGAAATACTTGATTCGATAATTGCGTATCAGGATAATGGCGGCAAGGTTGTAATATTCGGTGAAGACTCACTTACAAAGACTGAAAGAAATCTGCCACAGGATGCCGGAAAGATTGAAAAGATTTACTCAAGAGCCGATGTAATACCTGTTACAGGCGAAGGGTATCTCGTAACTTCTCCGAGACTTTCCGAAACTCAGGATATCGTTGATAAATATATTGATGAAATGAATCTCCGTCCTGTAGTAGTAGTTAATGCCGATACAGGCGAAATGGTTAAGGAGATTGAATGGGAGTATAACGTTTATAATGGTAAGCTTCTTGTAAACGTGTGCAGTTATCTTGATTATCATACAAAAACAAATATCAATATCTATGTAAACGGTAAAAAGGTTGACAGATTCAAGGAGCTCAGAAGCGGAGAATCATATTCCGGAACAGTTACAATCGACCCGAGTACACCGCTCCTTCTTCAGATGGATATAGATAATCCGTTTATTGATACTTACGGTCACTGGGCGGAAAATATAATTTCCGAGCTTCGTCATGATGATATAATCAAAGGTAAAACCGAAGCGAAGTTTGACCCTCAGGGAACACTTACATATGCTGAGTGGATTACACTCATTGTAAGAAGCCTCGGTCTTGAAACAGCTGAAGCGGCAGAAGGAGAGCATTGGGCCGCTCCGTATGCAGAAGCGGCAGAAAAAGAAGGAATCATTTCCGGTAATGTTGATTATGACAAGGTAATCACAAGAGAGGAAATGTGCAGAATTCTTGTGTTTGCTGTTGAAAACGGACAGGGAAAAGCACTTGTTAGCGGAAATGTAACTTTTGCTGACAGTACTGAATGTGATGCTGAAATTGTATCTAAAGCAGTTAATGCAGGTCTTATAAACGGCTATGAGGATAACACATTCAGACCTGACGGCAAGCTTACACGTGCAGAAGCGGCAAAAATTTTGTCAAATTTATAATTATACACCACAGGGACGGCAGATTTGTCGTCCCGATTGATTAAGGGAGAAAATTTATGAAAAAAATAATTTCCTGTGTTGCAGTGACTGCAATGCTGATATCAAATTTAAGTTATGTATATGCAGAAGCTCCGACGCTTTCATATACTGCGGCTGATATGGAAAATCTGCGTGCTTTGATAGAAAATTGTGAGACAGCAGGGCATAATACAGATTATGAAATGCTGAATTACACAGTGCTTAACAGATTTATAACTTACACGGCTGAAGACACAGAAAGAGGAGTTTCCGAAGAACGGTTAACTCATAACACAAATTATCTTAATAATTTATATACCGAAACAGTAAATAATCTTAACGGATATCTTAACGGTACTAAGGTTTCAAAGTCAAAAGGCTATGACTACAAGACAGGTGATTTCAATATTTCGGGAAACATCTTTATTACTGATGATAAAGCACCGTTTTTCTCAAGCGGATACGGTCACGGCAGTGAAGCATCGGGAGATATAAGTATATTTCCTGATATGGGAATGAACAATATTCAGATGGAAATTGATGCATCCTTTGCAGTTTCGGACAATGACGGAATACCGTATTGGAAGTATACTGCGGGAAGTACCGGCGGTTCAGTTGAAGTTGATGATACGGTAGGGTATAACAGTTCAAAATCCCTTAAAATAATAAATCCGTCCGAGCTTGCACATAATGTTTATTTGATGATTTATCAGGATGTGCCTGTTAAACCGTATACAGATTATACTCTTACTTTTTATGCTAAAGGTGACAGCGTTGATTCCAGAGCTCTTGTTGTATACAATAACTGGAATAATGATGTAAAATACTCGGTGACATCAGACTGGACAAAATATACATATCAATTTACTACCGGGTCTGAATGTCAGACTACAATTAGACTTAACATTGTAGATAAAGCGGCAGGTTTGTGGCTTGACGGTTTTGAACTGAGCGGAAGTGTGATTGAAAACAGCGGTTTTGAAATGGAAGCTTCCGATAAGGAATATGAAGTCTATCCGTATAACGACTTTATGAGAAATATGAGATATTATCTTGCAAATGCTGAAAAGAATAATGTTGCTGTGTGCCTTCTTTTGTCACCGCATTATCTCAAAACCTATATTGCAAATACTTATCCTGACGTTATGAGTTCTAAATTCGGACTTATGAACTTTAATGTTAATGATACAAGGATTAAAGCTTTGTATCAGGATTACGTTACGGAAATGATAAAGGCTGTAAAGGACTTTGACTGTATAGAGGGTATATGTATTACAAATGAGCCTACATTCAATACTTCTGCTGATGTTGATTTTTATGAACCTCTTTATCAGGAGTTTCTTAAAGAAAAATATGGCAGTATTTCAACTCTTAATTCAGCATGGGGTACTTATAAATTCGGATTTAAATACATTGATATGCCTGAAGCATGGGCTACAACCCCTGCATATTATGACTGGATGGAATTCAATGAAAAAGTATTCAGTGACTGGCACGCATGGTATGCTGACTTGGTTCGTGAGAATATGAAAGGAACAAAGCTTGAAGGCGTGCCTGTGTTTACAAAGATGATGGCAAGTCAGGTTGTGGGGAATACCAAAGCATTTATGGATGCAGGATTTGACCCGTTTGACTTTGCAAAGTGGCAGGATGTGATAGGCTTTGACAGCAGTTCGACAATAAACGGCGGCAGAATAGAAAAGCTTCAGGCGACCGATTTGCTGACAAGTACTGCTGATAAACCGCTCTGGAACAGCGAAAATCATATTATTTCGGACGGTGACGAAAATTATACAACAGCGCATGCGTCACATGTATATAATGATTTGTGGCAGCATGCAATACATGGACTTAATGCTTCTACAATCTGGGTATGGTCAAGAACAACAAATGCAGCTGATGCCAAATACGGAAGTATTCTGAACCGTCCGGATGCGATTGTTGCGGCAGGCAGGGCAACTCTTGATCTGAACCGTAACGCTGATGTGGTTAATGCCTTTGCTGACAAGAAAAAAACGGTAGCCCTTTACTATTCAAAGTCGTCTAATCTATATAACAGAGATAACTATAAGCCTGCGCTTACAGCAGTGTATGAAAAGCTTCTTATGGACGGCATCCGATGCGGATTTGTATCTGAAGATAAGCCGGAGGATTTTGATAAATATGATACTATAGTAATTCCTGCGGTTACAAATACAACAGCTAATGCGTTCGCAAAGCTTAAGGAATGGAAAGCAAACGGTGGAAAGGTTATATTTGTCGGTGACGGTTGCCTTGCTAAAAATGAATATAACAAAGCGGTTTCCGATACAGTAAGCGGGACAACGGTTACAAATGACACTCTTTCAGAGCAGTTCGATATAAGATACTATCCGGTAAATCCTGACGGTACAAAAGCTGATAATGTATCGGTTGAAGATGTTTTATATAACGGAGAAACATACTTTAATATATGTAATTACAGTGATACTGATTCAAAAACTGTATACCTTACAGATGACGGCGCGATTCTTGAAAATTATTATGATTTGATTTCGGAAACGTGGCAGTCGAGAAGTATAACTCTTGAACCGCTTGAAACAAAGCTTATTAAATATGATGATACGGTAAAGGGATTCCCTGATAAAATTAATCTTATAACATCGAATGTATATGCAGGAGTGAATACTGACTGCGTTGGTGACAAGCTTAATATTTCATGGACAAACCCGGATTATGAAATATCTGAAATCAAGCTTTCGGAACAGACACTGGGTGTTATAGAGGGTGCATTTTCATCAGAACCCGGTGCGTTTAATCATATACAGCTTACAGACCTTGTAAAGGATACAATATATACTTTTACTGTAGCAATTACAGATAGCTCAGGCAACACTATAAATTATATTACAACAGGAAAACCGGGTTCGTATCAGATGAACCGTCTGACAGAGGAAAGATATAAAACTATATGGAATTATAAATTTGAAGGTCATCCGTCTGTCACAGGCTATTTTCTGGACTTCGGCGAAAAACACAGCGGATATTCTTCTCTCATGGTTGTTCAGAACGGAAATAACCAAAACGCTCATTTTAAAGTGGAAAATGATAACCATGATTATGTAGAAGTCGGCTCTGAATATGAGTTCAGCTTCTGGATGAAATCAGAGCTCAGCGGAGAAAAGTCTGTTAATATGATAAACGACTGGACAGGTCAGTATTATCTTGATTTAAAACCTGAATGGACGAAATATGCTTTTAAGATTTATGATATTACTCTTACAGGAGGTAAATATTCATATAAACTCTTAAATCTTGATAACGGAGATGTAATAACTTATTCAGGACTTTCAAACAATAGATTCTGTCCGAGACTTATATTTATCAATTCAGGCAGAGTGTGGGTTGACGAAATGCAACTCAGAAAATATAACGAAGACGGAACACTTGGAAATAATACGTTTATTGACGGTGAATTTGAGTGGGGCGGAGATTGTTATGTTTCCGTAACCGAGGGAGATGACAATGCGACCGTAAAATGGAAAAATCCGGCTTCGGGATATATTATGGAATCTGTATTGGTTGATGAAAATAATAATATCGTCCACATAGGAAATACAAACTCTAGTGGAGAAAATACAGTTTCTCTTACAGAACTTGAAAAGGGAAGAACGTACGGATACAGGGTAAGAATGATTGTAAACGGTGTTACGGTTTTTGTTCCTGCAACTGTGAAAATTAAAGCAAGAGATATTGTAATATCAGAAGCTGACGGAACAGTTACAGCGGAAATCAGTGAATATACCGACGGAGTTTACGACTATTATCTCGCATCTTACGACTCGGAAGGCCGCCTTGTAGGAGTGGATATGGGCAGTGCGTCTGAAACTCTTTCAACAGTAAGCAGTGCAGAACATAAAGTGTTTGTATGGGATGGTATGAAACCTATACAATGAAAAAACATGGGGCTGTTGCCTTTAGCGCAGACCGTTCAAAAGCTCCGAAAACGGCTTAAACCCTACATTTGGAACATTTGTCAAACACTTGAATAAAGTTGAAATCCGCAATTCTCTTGCGGATTTCTCGTATTTTTATGCTTTTGAA
>JAZULT010000030.1:0-40946 GCA_045603225.1 Clostridia bacterium
ATTGAATTTTTGAGTTGTCCGTTAATTGAAATTGAGATGAGTTGTGGCTTTGTGGAAGTGGAAAAATATATTAAGAAGAATTGCCCCAAGATTTGAATTTTTCAAAAAACGGAGTGCCGTTGAGGCAAATTTGGAAAAGTGTCATTTTATGACCGCACTTGCAAAAGAGAGGGGCGAAATGAAATGACAGGAAAATAGACGTTCTCCATGAATTGCGAAGAATATGGAAACGTTTTTTTCTTTTGGAATAAACAAACGTAAGCTGTCTTCATGTTTTTGATGTTTGGTATAAATGCCGTAATATCGAATCATTTTATCCACATTTTCAATAACGGAAAAATCTGTAAATATAGGTATTATTTGGCACTTACTCTAAAAATAACCTATTCAACATTTCATAAACATATTTTTAAGATTTTCTTATTTCGGTTGGCGTTTTTCCTGTTGCACTTTTAATAAAACTTGAAAAGTGAGCTGGGGAGTTGAAGGAGAGTCTTTCGCTGATTTCAAATATCGGAATAGAAGTTTCTAATAGATATTTTTTTGCTATTCTTAATTTTTTCTGTAATAAATAATCATAAAGAGGAATATTATATGTGTCTTTAAAAACCCGACAAATTTGTGCTTGTGAATATTTTGTATAATCACAAATATCGGAAATAGTTATTTTTCGATCTATGTTATTATCTATATAGTCTTTAATTTTTTCAGGAAGAGTACTGTTTTGTTCATCAATAAACTGAGAAATTGAAATTATAAAATTACTAAACAGTAAAAATATATCCGGATTATGTCTGTTGGGAGAAGATGAAGCACATTCAAGAAGTCGTGTAAAATACTCAGAATTATTAAAATTGGGAATATGTATAATATTAGATAATCCAAAATTTAATAAAATATTTCCTATCAGATTTCCTTCGGCTACAAAGAAAATTTTTTTCCACGGGTTATCCGGATTTGTGTAGTATCTGTGGTCATTAAAAGCGTGCAAAATATAAATATCACCTGTTTTTGGATAATATTTTTGTCCCTTATGGATAAGAGTCCCCTCACCATCGATGATATATTCAAAGGTATATGCAATAGACCCCGGATTATTAATTGAATAATTGGGATCGTATAAGGTTATTCCGCAGTATTTTGGGTCGAATATTGTATTATATGATCCGCTGAACAAATATAGTTCCTCGTTGAAATGTTCACCTGATCTGTGTATTGGTTTTTTCATCATCAAATTCTCCTCGTATGATATGATAAGATTTTATAATAATTATGATTGGATTTTGTATTTACATTTTACAGTATATCATTTATAATAAAAAATGTAAAGACTTATTTCCGAATTTTGTGTGGATTGAGGTAATATTTACTGAAATATTGTGAAAGTTTATAATTATTTATATGTGTAAGTTTTTGATATTTTTACAAGAAATGGTTATAGGCATTTGTAAATGAAAGGGGTTAATGATGAGAAATAAGATTTTAAAAAAAATTTATAATTGTATATCAATTGTTATTTTGTTTAGTATACTGTTTTCTGTAATACCGGTATCGTATGCAGATGATAGCAATGTTATATTTTATTATGATTTTGAAGATTATAACGCAAAAGGGAAACCTCCTATGGGATTTACTGACAAAAACGGCGGTTTATGGCCAACTACACCGGGAAGTTGTTCGTCATATATGGAAGATGACGGGAACACTGCACTCAAGGTATCACCATCAATAACCGGTCCTGCCGTAAGACTTGAGTTTGGCAAAGTAATCAATAAAGGGCGTTATCTTTTTACTGCAAAAACAAAAACAGATTTTGGCTCAAATATCAGAGTGGTTTTATATTTCTCGGATAAAACACAAAATCAGAGATATTCTATTGATTTAAAGCCTTCTTCCTATAAGGGCGATTATGCCAAAGAAAAGGCAGATAGCGGCGATTGGGCTAAAATCAATTGCATATTTGATTTGGATAAGGGTTTAATAAGTTCATGGATAGGAGATGACTCCTCAATTGCTAATATAAGCTCCATACCAAAAGGAGTTGAATTGCAGGAATTGTGGCCTGTTTTGTGGGATAATGTAGATCAGACCAAAGGATTGTATCTTGACGATATGAAGCTTGAAAAGCTGCCGCTGAGTGTGTATCTCGATACTGAAAAACAGGCAAACGGCAATATATTTTTTGATGAGGATGAGCAGTTTATTCCAATTAAGTTTACAAATTCAAAGACAATGGATGAAACTGTAAAGGTTGAATATTATGCTGTAACAAGATCGGGTATTGAAGTATATAAGTCTTCGGAAATGCTAACTATTCCGGCGGAAGGTGAGCTTGATAAAATAATTTATCCCGATATGAAGAGATTTGATACAGCAACATTGTATGTTACCGCCGCGGATTCAAGCGGACAAACGATTACCACAAATGTTGAATTTTCCCATGTATGCTCCGCTGATAAGTTAAATCCGAGATACGGAATAGCGGATCATTTATCCAAAGGTGCAAGTATGGATATGGTTGGCTGGTTGTATGATTATCAGGCAAAGGCAGGATTCGGTGCATCACGAGGCGATTTTGAATGGATGCGAGCCGAAAAAACAAAAGGGACGGTTACTCCTCTTGCACAATGGTCACAGGTTTATAAGAATCAAAGTAATAATGGAATGGATGTAATGGCGATATTGGGATTGGGAAATCCTCTTTATGACGGAAATGGTGTACCGTATACCAAAGAAGGTATAGATGCATTTACAAAATTCAGCCTGGCGGTTGCTGATGTTGCAATGGAGGCTATTCCGGATGAAAGACATATATATGAGATATGGAATGAGGCAGACTTGGCAGGAACGAATTTTAATCCCACAAACAGATCTCCACAGGAAATAGGCACGTTTATATCAACAGTTGCAAAGGCTTTAAAGGAAAAAGATAAAAATGCGTTTATTTTAGGCGGTACTCAGGCAAACCTTACCGGAGTTGAATGGACAAAGGCTGTGCTGGAGGCAGGGCTTAAGGATACGATTGATGCTTATTCGATTCATTTTTACAATCACACAGCATTGCCTGAAACCGGTGGCATCTTGGATAAAACAAGAAACATAGCAAAAATTATCCATTCTTATAATCCTGATTTGGAAATATGGCTTGATGAGAGTGGCGAATATTCAACAATAGAACAAGGCTTGGAAAGTCGTAAGCATACATTAGAGGATCAGGCGGCTTTTGTTCCGAGGTTATATATGATTTTGGAAAATGACGGAATTGTTGATCGACAATATTGGTATGATTATATAAATGACGGAGACGACCCGGCAAATGCCGAGCATAATTACGGACTTTTGAAATCGGGCACAAATGCAGGAGGTGCATATGCCGCAAAGCCCTCATATCTTGCCACAGCGTTTATGAATAAGATGATACTTCAAGGCAAGCACGTTGAGCTTAAAGAGGTGGAGCATCAAAAGAGATATATTAACAGATATAAGCGAAGTGATGGTAAGGATATGCTTGTCTGCTGGTCGGTGGACAATAAAAACACCGTTGCGATAAAATCACAAAACAGTGTAGAGGCGTATGACCTTTACGGAAACTATTTAGGGGAGCTTAAGCCGGTTGACGGAGTTTTGAATATTCAGCTTAGCTATCAGCCGATATACTTAGTCGGAAATGTACCCGAAACGGAGATTTGCGAACCGACTGTGATGTGTTATAACGGTTATGCAGAGGCTGTTGTTGACGATGCATATGAGATTAAAATTACCTCAAACAATCCGAATGCATATAAAATTCAACCGTTTCCGTCGGCTAACTTTAAGATACTTGATACCAATAACTGTGACAGTATGACGGTTGCACTCACTAATAATGCAATAGAAATAAACAATATGCGATTCAATGTGCTTGACCAAAACGATAATATAGTTCTTTTGGGTGATTGTTCTATGAAAAAGAAGAATTATCCAATAACAGTGAGTATAAGTGCAAAGCCATTTGACAATTTTAATGAAAATCGTTGGTGTGCTTATGTGAAAATAATGAATAATACTCAAAGTTTAACATTTTCCGGTAAAGCTGTGCTGACTAATCCGACAGAATTTCTTGAATATGCAAAATCTCCGAGGTTTGAAAATTTAAAGCCTCAGGAGGAAATAGAGCTTAAAATCAATCTTCCGGAGCTTGTGAAGAAGAAGGCTCGTGATGTTGGAGTCAGCATACTGCTTGATGACGGCTATCAACAAGAACTAACCAAGCTTATGAGCTTTGCCGTTGCAAAATATGCCGATAGCCCGATAACGATTGACGGTATAAAGGGCGAAAATGAATATACCGGCACGATATTCAGAATAGGTAAAGAAAAATGGACGCAGTTGCTTTCAGACTTACCATACAATGGAAATTATGATTTAAGCTATGAATCTTCAATGATGTGGGATGAACAATTCTTATACATATATTTTGATGTGTTAGATGATACACATTATAACGATGCTGTAGATAGCAGTATATGGCAGGGAGACGGTATGCAGTTTGGTATAGCTGATGTTGCAGGAAATGCAATCTATGACACCGAATTTACAGAAATGGGATGTTCGTTAAATAATGACGGAACGGTTTATTGGTGGAAATGGAGCGATATGCTTGGTAAATCAGGAGCAGTGGAGAACATTGAAACAGTTATAAGACGCGGGAATGACGGACATACATATTATGAAGCAAAGGTACCGTGGTCTGAAATAGTATCTGATGCATCTGATATGAAAAAATATGATGAGTTTGGCTTTAACGTACTTGTGAATGATAATGACGGTAAAGGAAGAAAGGGATATATTGAACATTCTTCAGGTATCGGTTCAGGAACAAAAACAAGTGCACCATTCCACAGGATAATACTTCAACCGTCGTTGAAGTAAAAATATGGAAGGAGATGTGTTTTTGAGGGTGAAAAAAGTTTTATTCGGATTGGTTTTTGTAATCATGAGTTTGTCGGCTTCTATGTTTCTCTGTGAAGCGGCAGAGGAAAGTTATATGGTTACACCGTCCGGAGTAAGAGGTGAAGCATTTGATGTGTTTGATATTGAGGAGGAGCATTATTACATTATCGCATACACAAACAAATCAGATGAAGTTAAAAATGTTACCGTACAGGGTGTTGTAACAGACAACACGAACTGGGCGGAAGAAATCGGCTCGGTTAATGTCAGTATGACTGTGAAGCCTGGAGTGAGCAGGAATGTGGAATTACAGTTCAGTCCGGATTCTGATAAAAGAAGCAATGGCAGATGCAGCATTACAGTAAATGACGGAGCGGAAAGCACGAAGGACTATATATGGTATAATATGAAGGCTACGATGGTGGGTGAAAAAGCTAACCCCAATAGCTTCGTAAATACACATATCGGTCAAAATGCTTACCGTAACGACGGTCAAAAAATTATAGACGCTGTTACCGCTGCCGGCTTTGGCGGCATTAGAGACTCCGAGGAATGGGAAAATGTCGAGTGGAACAAAGGTAAAAGAAACTTTGCCTTCTTTACCGACAGAAGAATGAACAGTATGGCGGAAAAGGGCTTGGACGGAATTTTCATGCTTGGTGGAGGAAACTCAAATTATGCAGGACTTAATTTAAACGACATAAAAGCATATACGGGTAACGACAGCTTAACATGGGATTCAGCAAGGCATACTGCAAAATGGAGAATGCCGAAAATCAGTGGCACATCCTATGACCCGACAGTTGACACATACATGAAAGCATATCTTGATTATGTAAGTGCAGTTGTGACAAGATATAAGGGGAAGATAAAATATTACGGAGTATGGAATGAGCCGAATATAAAAACCTTCAATTATAATCTTGAAGCAAGTGCTGCCGATTACGGAATGCTTTGTAAGCTTGCGGCACAGACTGTAAAAAGTATTGACCCTGATGCGAAGGTTATAGGCATTTCACTTGCAGGAGCTGCAAGTACTAATGATATTAAGTATATCAGGGAAGCTCTTGCCGTTGCGAAGGATGATATAGACGGTATTGCTGTTCATCCGTACGATCATCAGGCGGCAAACAATACGGTTGTATCAAATTTTACGAATAAGCTGAATACTGTATGGGATGCCATGCAGAACGTTGGTTTTAACAAAGAGCTTTGGATAACAGAGCTTGGATGGTACACAATTACAGACGGATATACAGAAGAAGAACAGGCAAGACGTGCAATAATAACTCAGACTGTATTTGACAGATTTTCAAAGGAAAACGGTAATAACGGTAAATATATCTGGTATGATATGGTAAATGACGGAAATGATGCAGGATACTCCGAGAATAATTACGGATTATTGACAAGGGCATTTATTCCCAAGCAATCATACTATGCATACTCTGCATTTAATGATTTGGTTGAGAATAAACCGTTGATAGATGTTAAGCCTATTACAACAAGCTTTTTTATCGGAGGCTACAGCTTTGAATACAACGATGCTGAAAATGGGCTTTCAACGTATGTAATATATGATATCATGAATAAAAGTTACACGCTTGATTTGAGCAAACATAAAGGAAAAATAGCAACAGTCTATAATATGTACGGTGATATAACAGAGCCGGGATTTATAGTTTCGGATGAGAAAAGCAGTTACACAACAACATTAACCGACGAGCCTATATACGTAAATATTTCAAATGCACCAACAATCGACATTACTGATATTGAAATTTCGGGAAATGATGTGTGTATTTCGGGTGAGGGATATGACGGAGCAATGCTTTCTGTGAGCCTTTGGGCAGAGAATGCAAACAGCATTGACGTAAATGAAGAAAATGCAAAATTTTATGTAAAATATGCAAATCAGATTACCATTGACGAAGAGGAGACATTTGATATTGAGTTCAAAATCCTCGAAACAGAACGCAGAAGCTATAAGCTGATAGTCTCTGATGCAAAAGGCAATAAGCTTACACGCAATATCGTTGTAGGTGACAGCATAGCTTCGGTAAGGTTATTAAAGGATGGAATTGAAATAGGAGACTTATCCGATGCCGATGCAGGAGATAATTTACAGATTGATGTAGATTATTATGGAGTTAAAAGCAAGGTTTCTCTGATTTTTGCAGAGTATTACGAAAGTCAGGCATTAAGCAATGTAGAAATTTTTGATGTTTATCCGGGAACGGGCAAAACCATAGATTTTGAGCCTGAAGCCGAAAAGAGTTATTCAGTATTATTGTGGAACAATCTTTCAGAGCTTGTACCACTTTATGAAAAAAAAGTTTTTAAGTAAAAGAAAGGATGTAAGAAAATGAAAAAATTATTAAGTGTTTTAGTGGTGGCTGCAATGCTTCTTTCAACAACGGTAGCATTAGCGGAAGGATTGACGGGGAGTCTTGCAAAGGTTATGAGCGACCCGTATGCAAATCAATGGGAAACGATTTGGGAAAATGACTGTTCAAGTGAAGATAAGCTTGTGGGCGGCGGAGTTGCAGCAAGTACTGCCGGCTTTATGGCAGGTCATGTCACAACATATAATTCTACTGAAAATGCAATGGAAAATTTCAACAGACTTGACATATCATTGGGCGGTATGCATTTTGCACCCGAGGTGATAAAATTAAGCTTTGACCTTAAGGTATCAAATATTCAGAATTGGTCATTTAAGCCGTTTGCAAACACAGCTGATGCAGCAAATATAAATGCTTTATTGAGAGATATTACAGGTGCTAAGGCTAATGAATGGATGAGAGTAAATCTTCAGTTTACACCTAATCCGACTCCTGCAAGTCAGTCATTATCTGTATGGATTGATGATAATGCGGCAAAAACATATACATATCAGTGCGGAAACAGGAATAACATTTCATGGGTAAGAATGGACGGAGTAAACGGAACAAGGTATATGAAGAATATAAAGATTGAATCAAAGCGGTTCTGGTACACAAATGACTGTTCTTCTTCTGATAAGGTTACAATAGGTAAAAGAGCGGATGGCGTGTACGATGGTTTTTACGATAACGGTAGCTATGTAAATCGTTTCACTTTTGATTCGGCTGAAAAAGCTGTCAAGGCAACTTCACCTTTGAGTACAAACTCTTACAACTTATTCAATTTCGGAAGCGGTTTAGAGACACCTAATGGAAAAATATTGTATTCATTTAAGTTAAAGATGAGTGAAGCTACCGATGCAAGACTTAAGCTTTCGTGGACAACAAACGATTTTGATTCAAGTGCATATTCGATTTGCTCAAATGATCCTGCGAATAAAGGATTTTCAGGCGATTTGTGGGGAAAGAATATATGGCAGAAATATAATGTTTTGATTGATAATGCAAATAAAACTGTTACATTATGGCGTGGTGAGTCGACAACTCCTCCGGCAAATGCGGTTGCAAATACTTTTGCCTGCGGTTCAAGACCGGGAGCGAATGCTTTAGCTATTCAAGTGTTTACAGCTTCAACAGTGCAGGATATAGATTTCTGGCTTAAGGATATTGTTGTAATGCGTTATGATGAAAACTTTGTTCTTCCTACTCCTGTTCTAACAGGCGTTAATGCTGAAATAACAAATGGAAGGACAGAAGATAAGGATTGTATGATAGTAGTGGCAAAATACAACGCTGATGGAAGTATGAAAAATGTAGAAATAAAGCCAATCACGGCTTTAGCTACAGATAGCGTATCAGATTTTGTTGAATTAGGTGACTTATCAGAAGCAGCTCATGTTAAAGTATTCCTTTGGGAAAAGGGAGATCTGGCACCGTTGGCAAATGATTTATCAATTAAGTAAGGGTTTGTTATTAAACGGGCGAGTGGGAAAGCTGCTTGTCCGTTTATATATTTTTATATTGAACTTATAAGGAGGAGCACATGAAAAGATTAATTGCAGCATTAATTGTTACTTCATTGGTATTGGGAATGGCGTTTCCGGCATTTGCTGAGACTGAACAATCAATTCCTGAATCTGTTTCGGCTGATATTATTACAGAGATGCCGCTGGCAGAAGAAGCGAGCATAAAAGGAGAAAGTGAACAGGAAAATACTAAAGACATTATTAATGTTTTTTCTTTAGAAGAGGAAGATTTAAAAAAAAATGCCCTGGCTTCTTGGGAAGGAAAGCAGGAAAGAAAAACTTTGTTGCAGGAGAATGATTTAACAACCTATGATACTGATAAAACAATCCCCTTCAATGGTGGCAGTGAAAATTCAGCCGGAGCGGCAGGAATGTTTTTTTCAGGAGATGGCGAAACAGAGGATGAGTATTCCCTTGGGATTGACGGCGGTGTAAGCGGTACTCGTGTGAATGGCGGTAATTTTACTTTGCAGAATAAAGGAAAAATACTTTTTGAAGCACGTGTACGATCTGAGGGTACAAGCGATGCTCAGATATGCTTTACAGGAACAAGTGACGCTGTAAGGCCGGGTATTTCAATACTTCCGAAAGCGTATGCTGATGGAGAATGGCATGATATGAGATATATTATAGACCTTGATGAGGGTGCAATCATGCAGGCGGTTGATGGTGGTGACACCGTGGTTTTACATACTGGGATTATCTTCAGCTATGGTCTGATGCGTTTTTATATCGCCAACTGGGAGGCAAGTTCAAGTAAATTGTTTATTAAATATATTAATGTATATCAGTATGTTACAGCACCTGTTTTGACATCTGCTACAGCTTCAAATGATACAGGAGAAATAACAGAGGTTAATGAAGATGCAACTATTCCGGGGGGCACAAATAAGATGACATTTAAATTTGATGATGAGTTGGTAAGTGCATCTCAAGAATTATTTTCAGCGACTGATACTGATAATGGCAATGTTATAGATGATTATAGCGTAACCATATCAGGTAAAAATGTTGAGCTGAACTTTAGCACACCCCTTGCAAACGGAGCAGAGTACAGAATAGAAATTGCTCCGGGCGTGGGAAGCAAAGAGGGCTTTACAAGTGAAAAAAGATACACCTTTAACGTTACAACCGGAAAAGGAACGGTAATTGGCGAGCTGGATGCAGAAGTGGTTTCGCCTTATGAATACGGAGATATCTTGTATGAGAATGATTGTTCAAGTGCCGATAAGCTTGTGGGCGGTGGAGTACAAGCAGGTACTGCCGGCTTTATAGCAGGTCATTCCACAACGTATAATTTTACTGAAAATGCAATGGAAAATTTTGGGAGACTTGACATATCGTTGGGAGGTATGCATTTTGCACCCGAGGTAATAAGATTAAGCTTTGACCTTAAGGTATCAGATATTCAGAATTGGTCATTTAAGCCGTTTGCAAACACACTTGATGGCGCAAATATAAATGTTTTATTGAAAGATATTCCGGGTGCTAAAGCTAATGAATGGATGAGATTAAAGCTTGAGTTTATACCCGATCCGACACCAAGCAAGCAATCTTTATTAATTCAGATAGATGATAATGCAACGAAATCATATACATACCAGTGTGGAAACAGAAATAATATTTCATGGTTAAGAATAGACGGTGTAAACGGAACAAGATATATAAGGAATATAAAGATTGAATTAAAACGTTTTTGGTATGCAAATGATTGCAGTAATGAAGCGAAGGTTATAATTGGAAATAGGGAAAATGGTATTAATTCAGGCTTTTATAACTGTGCTATGACATCAGTTACAAATAATTTCGTGTTTGATAAAACAGAAAAAGCGGTTAAAGCGACTATCAGTAAAAACCAGTCATCGGGAAGCCTTTTTAACTTTGGTAGCGGTTTGGAAACTCCGAACGGTAAGATGAAATATTCTTTCAGATTGAAATTTACCGAGGAAGCTGATTTAGGACTGAATCTTTCATGGACAACAAATGATTTTGACTCAAAAACATATTCTTTGATTAATGATTTTGGCGGAGAGGAATTTAAAACGGGAGAATATCAAAAATATAATGTTTTAATTGATAATCCGAATAAAACCGTTGCACTATGGCGTGGTGAAGATGCGGCTATGCCGGAGGAAACTGCGGTAAATTCATTTGCCTGCGGGGCAAGACCGGGTGCAAATGCAATGAGAATATATGTAAAAGGTATCTGCAGTAATGATGCATTTATATATTTAGATGATATTATTGTTGAAAGGTATGATCCTGAATATGTTCCGACAACAGTCGTACCTACCTCGGCAAATGCGACAATTGCTAATTCAACGGATGAGCCTTTCGAGGCATATCTTATTTACAGCACCTATACAAACACTACCTTTAACGGAACAAAAATCAAAAAGATGACAACACCTCAATATGCAAAAGCAGAGCAAAGCATAGATTTCGAGACGAGTAATGGGACTGTTACAGATGAACTTGTATATCTCTGGAGTGCTGATGATTTATCACCGATGACAGATTACGGTAAAATCAAAAATGAAACCGAATTGAATTCTGAAAATGCAGATTTATGTGGAGCAAAGGTTGATTATGAAAATCATAAGGTTACTGTTGCGGGCAAAGCAGAGCCGGAAAGTGATGTTTCAATAATGGTATTTGCAAAAGATATGAGCTTTGAAGATATATCAGAAACCTTTGGAAATGATGTTGTTATTTATAACAGACAGGTAAGGATTGACGAAAACGGAGCATATGCTTTTGAATTTGATATTGACCGTGATAGTGGAAGATATAATTATTATATCGGTACAAATGATGGAAGCGCAATGCTTGAAGGTTACTTTGATTATGTAAGTGCAGAGGACAGAAAATCTGTTGTTGATGCACTAAACGGTGCAAAAGATGATGTCAATATCATAAATAAGGTGTGCACGGAAAATCTTTTTGTATGCGGTATAGACGAAGAATTGTATTCAAGAGCCGATTCTGATATGGCAGCTGAAATTATCCATAATTATCTGCAGGATAACAATGAATTTTCCGAGGACAACTTTGACGAGGTTTTAAATGTTGTGGGCGCGACATTTGAAATATCCGCAATTGCATCAGGGAAAGCAGAGAATTCAGATTATGTTGAAGATGCAAAGCTTTACAATGTAATGGATAAAAACATAAAAAAATGGATGACCAATACAACTCCTTCAGATAAGGAAAAGAAAGCAATCATAAACAATTTGGAAGGAAGCTATGAAAGCTTTTCAGAATTTGAAGATGCATTTATCGAAAATATAGTAATAAATGTTACGGCAAAGCATAGCGGATTACAAAATATTAAAGATGTTATTGCTGATTTTGAAGACAATATTGGAATTGATGTTTCTAAACTAAAGAATTCTGACTATGAAAGAATTATGGGAAAAACCTTTTCTTCCGTTGAGGAACTCAAAAGCGCACTCAGTAAAAAAACGACAAGCAACAGCAGTAGCGGAGGAGGTAGCACAAACGGTAACGGAAGCTCTAAGGGAAGCTTTGTTTCCACCGGCAAAACTAATGCAAGTTCGGTTGAATTTCCGCTTCAAAATACTGAAAGCACAGTAAACGTAGAAAAAATTATGAGTTTTGCCGATCTTGATTCCGTTTCATGGGCAGTAGAAGCCATTGCCGCACTTGCAAGAGAGAAAATAATATCAGGAAAGAGTGATACTGTTTTTGATCCGAGTTCAAGTGTAAAAAGAGAAGAATTTGCAAAAATGGCAGTAGGTGTATTTGGATATCAGATTTTGCCGTATTCAGAAATATTTGGCGATGTTTCTGCAGATGCGTGGTATGCAGGATATATAGCTACAGCAGTGCAAAACGGAATATGTCAAGGCATTGGAAACGGAAAATTCGGAACAGGAGCCGATATTACAAGACAGGATTTGTGTGTAATGGTATATAACGGACTTACAAAAAAACCTGAAATTACAGAGGGTAATCCTTTTGTTGATGAAGATGATATATCGGATTATGCAAAAACTGCTGTATATGCGTTAAAGTCAGCCGGAATAATTAACGGAAATGAAAAAGGTGAATTTAATCCTAAAAACAGTGCAACAAGAGCAGAAGCAGCGGTTATACTATATGCTGTTTTAAATTATTTGAAATAAGGAGGAGACAAAACAATGAAAAAAATAATAAGTTTAGCTTTGGTAATTTTGATGTGTGTATGTCTCTGTCCTTTTGAGTCGTTTGCTGAATATACTGATGTGGATGTTGAAACAAATGTTGGTGCTTGTATTGATTTTCTTGAAGAAATAGGAGTGATGCTTGGTTATGATGATGATACCTTCAGACCGGATGATAATATTACACGAGCTGAGTTTGCTGTTATAGTCGCAAGAATGTTAAAAATTCCTGAACAAATTGACTCTAATGATGTATATTATATAGATGTTCCTGCATCTCATTGGGCGGCGGGTTCAATTGAGCAACTTACAAACAGAGGTATACTTTCGGGGAAAGGTAAAGGCTTTTTCGGAATAAACGATTCAATAACATTTGAAGAGGCTGTAACCATTCTTTTGAGAATTTGTGATTATGATGTAATTGCTGAGGCGAAGGGAGGCTTCCCGAATGGTTATCTTCAGGTCGCAAATAGTGATACCGAGCTTACCAAAGGTGTTGATTCGGGAGAAAAGTTTCTGACAAGAAAAAATGCCGCTATGCTTGTATATAATGCTTTAAATCAGCCACTGTATGACATAGACAGTATGAAGAATAATTCTGCGGTTTTAAAAGCCGGCGAGGACACACTTCTTTCAAGGTATTGGAATATATATTATACGGAGGGAATTGTTAATGCCACTGCATTTGGAAGTATTTACGGAATCAGCGGCATAAGCGAGAAAAATATCGACATAGACGGTCGTTTGTATAATACAGATAATGTTGATTACGGCGAGTATGTCGGAAACTATGTTGAAGGCTATTACTATGATATTGATGGAGTAGAAACATTATTTTATATCAGAAAGCCGCAAAAATATAACGAGGCAATCGTAATTAATTATGATGATATTGTTTCGGTTGATGATGATTATGTCATCAGCTACGAAGTCGATAATAAAGTAAAAACCATTCGTCTTGAAAAAAATCTTAAGGTTTTGTATAACGGTGTAGGCTTAGCAACATATACACCGGATATATTTGATGATATTTACGGGAAGATTGAAGTTGTCGATGTAAAGCAGAATGGCTATTCCCTCGTTAAAATATGGGATTATAAGAATTATACAGTAGATGTTATTGATTCAAAAGAAGAGAAAATCATATCGGGAAAATATTCTGAGGAACTTGATTTGAGTGATAATATGAACTTTGTATCAATAATAAATGCTGACGGCAGTAAAGCTGATTTTTCTGACATAAAGGAAAAAAGTGTTTTATCGGTTGCCCAAAATGGTGAGGTTATAAGGGCATATATCTGTGAAGACAGTGCTGAAGGTACAATAGGCACAGTTCAATCAGGGCAAAACAAGGTTGAGATATCAGGTGTTTTATATAATATTGCAAAGGATTACAAGGATGAATTTATCTTGCAATTCAAACCCGGCAGTTCTGTAACCCTTTATCTGGACATTTTCGGGAATGTTACTTATGCTAAAGGTGCAAATAGTGAAGATTATATCTTTGCTTATTTGATTAAGGGTGTTATTGATGATGCATCTGAGGAAAAAATTATGCTGAAGGTGTTTACACAGCAAGGAAAAATGGAAAATATATACCTTCGTGAAAAAAGTGTTAAGATTGACGGTGTATCATACAAAAACAAAGAGACTGCACTTGATGCGCTTAAAACAAACGGAGAAATTGCACCTATGCTGATACGTTTTAAGAGGAATACGGACGGAGAGGTGACGATGATTGATACTCCTAAATATACTCTCGGCTCAGAGACGGAATATTCCCTTACTGAAAATATACCATTCAGAACACAGTACAAATATAAGTCAGACAGCAGAACCATAGGTGGACGCGGTTATGTAGATGCTTCAACAATATTCTTCTTTGTTCCTACGGATGATGCGGTGAAGGATGCCGCGTCTGAAAAATTCCAGATAAAAGCTTTCAATGAAATCGGAACGAATGTGTTTCTTGATTTGGTGAGCTATAAAACAGCACCTAAGGTTGGATATGAACAGGTCTGTGTTGTGAAACAGGATTTAACCGGAGAAATTTCCAATGGAAGATCATTTGTGGTCATAGATGAAATAAACAAAGCACTTAACGAAAATGATGAGGTTGTAAATGTTTTAACGGTTTATTCAAACGGTGTAGAATCAGAGATTTACTCAACCGAAGATGCAGATGTGGATTCTCTTGGTTTAGAGCGTGGAGATATGGTAAGACTTGCTTTGAATAAGGACGGTATATTTACAGGACAAGTAACAAGTCTTTGGAAAGCGGGCGAAGAAAAGCCATCGTGGGCACCTACCAACGACAGAAACCATATAGACGGTGAATATACCATTTTATTTGGATATGCTTACGAAAAGGAAGATGGAATTTTACGTGTTGCATACGATATGGGAGAAAACTGGAAGCAAGGCTATCAGGCATATAACGTAAAAGATGTAAAGATGACCTTATTTGATGAGAGTAGCTCTGGACGTGAACAAATTACATCTTGCACAATAAACGATATAAAAACGTATGATACCGTAGGTCCAGCCTGCGACAGGGTGCTTGTTCAGGTAAGATATTCCAATATTATGGGAATTGCAGTTATCAGAAGGTAAAAGGTTACGGTTTGAGGGCTATGAATATGAATTCATAGTCCTTGAACTCTTTAAAATAATATATTAAAGTGTAAGTGTTTTATGAGTTTTTTTGAAATTAACAAGTTATCAGGAAATGATAGCTAAAGAGGAGAATTGTTGTATATGAGAAGTCTTAGTTTCAGTGAGATAACAGAAAATATGTATGGAATGGTGAACACAAAAACAATGGAAAATGGAATATGCATATATCGGTTTTCGGACAAGCATTTGGATTTTTATTCGCAATGGGAAACTCCAAAAACAGAGAGTAGGACTTCTGCAGGTATGATATTTGATATTATTACGGATACAGAATACTTTGAAATGAATTGCGAGTGTCTGCGTGAAAGTAAATCTATGTGTTTTTTTGATATTTATGTGGATAATGTTCTTGTTTGTCATTACGGAGAGAGTGGCATTGGTGATGTTAATATTTCATTAAAACTAAATTCGGGAAAAAAACAGATAACAGTGTATTTTCCTACTTTTTATATGACAAAAATATGCAACATAAAAATTAATAAAAATGCAAGCATATACAATGTGAAAAAAGGTGTAAAAGCTTTATTCTTGGGAGATTCCATAACACAGGGATATACAGCAGAGTTCCCGTCACTTACGTATGTCAACAGGCTTGCAAGAGAATTGAATTTGGAAATTTTAAATCAGGGAATTAGCGGAGAAACCTATAATGAAATGCATATAGATGAAGATTTAGACTTTAATTCGGATATGATATTTTGTGCATACGGAACAAATGATTGGGACAGTAATTCAGATATAAAAACAAAGTCTGAAAAGTTTTTTTACAAGCTTAACAAGGTGTACCCGAAAAAAAGAATATATGTGCTTTTGCCTATTTGGAGAAAGCCAAATGATAAAAAAGAACATAACATTTCTTTTGAGGAAGCAAGACAAATAATAAAAAGTGCAGCACTGCAATATGATATGATTGTCATAGATACAATGAATTTTGTGCCTCATTATGAAGAATTTTTTAGTGATAAATGCTTGCATCCGAATGAATTGGGATTTGAATTATTTAGTAAATATTTATATGAATTTCTGATAAAAGGAGAGAAATAGTCAATATGGATTGGGGTATTTTAAGAAAAAATTGGGTTGAGGAGATAATTGGCGGAAAGATTGATGATTTTGATATTTCATTGAATCTTAAAGTGCTGTTCAGTGAATTGGAAAACGAAGCCGAAGAATATGAAAAAAGCATTGTTTTGGATGGTACAAATATCTGGCAGGATATTGAGTGGATTGAAAGTGCTGATTTAACAACTGCTTACACTCGTATAGCATGTATGGCTCGTGCGTATGACACATACGGAACAAAGTATTATCAAAATAATGATATTAAAGAAAAAATATTGTTTGCTCTTGAGTGGATGTATCAAAACAGATATGGAAACAATGTCTTAAAGGGAGACGGCTGGAGAAGAACTGATTTATTCAATTGGTGGGATTGGGCGATAGGTGCACCCAGAGAGCTTATTGATACAATGATGATTATGTATGATGAATTGTCATATATTCAGATTTGTGACTATCTAAAAGCATTTGATTTTCAAGTTCCTAAAGTCACAGACTACGGTGCAAACAGAATTGATTTTGCCATAGAGAAAATAGGCTCTGCAGTTCTAAGACAAGATAGAGAAACTGTATTGATAGCATTGGCTGCGATAGAGGATATGTTCAAATATTGTGATGACGGTGCAAATGATGGACAGGGTGTGTATAGCGATGGCACATATATATTCCATACCAAGCATCCTATGAACGGAACATATGGCTTGTCATTTATGAGCACAGTTGTAAAGCTTGCCAAGATACTAAAAGAAAGTGAGTTTGCCTTTTCAGATGAAATCACAAAAATGTTGATGAATTGGTATGAAAAGGGATATATGGATGTTTTCCAGTACGGAAGCGTTGTAAGAATGATGTACGGCAGACATCACATGGCGGAAAATGGTGGAGCCGGTCTTATCAGTTTGGGATTGAATTGTTTACCTCTTGATCCTAATAATAAAAAAATCAAGAGATTTATAAAGAGTAATTACGGCTTTACTATGGATACTGCTAAGGATAATATTTCAGATATCGGAAGACCTGCCACATACACCTTTGAATATATAAAAAGAGCGGATCAAATAATTATGCTTGATGAGCTTATGAAGGATAACAACATTGAATGTACTAACGAGGAGTTTTCGCATGTGTATTATTTTTGCGACAAAGTCATTCATCAAAGAGAAAATTACACATTTACAGTATCAATGTCATCATCAAGGGTTTTTAATTATGAGTGTATAAATCATGAAAATATGACAGGATGGTATATTGGTGACGGAATGACAAGTCTTTATAATCGAAATAATACGTATAAGAGTAAATATTGGAAAAATATCAATCCTTATTATATACCCGGTACAACTGTGGATTCTCAGAAGCGTGAGGCGGTCAGCATAAGACAAAGTAACGAATACCTGTCGGGGCAGGACTTTGTTGGTGGTACAACACTTGATAACAGGTATACTGTGTGCGCTATGGCACTTGAGAGTTACCATTCGGATGGTAATTTCTCGCCTGATGATAAGTTTCCTGATCAACCAGCCGAATACGGAATTGCACCTCCGAAACATGATTGCGACTTAACTGCTAAAAAAGCATGGTTTATGTTTGATGATGAAATAGTATGCCTTGGTACTGATATAACGAGTACTGACAATTCTGATGTAAGAACGGTAGTGTACAACAATACCAATGCCTGCATACAAGACAAGGATACAGTTAAGGCTCAGGGGCATTGTACAATAAAATTTATAAATGATACAAAATATGTAGTGAAAAATGATGATTTTACCATTATTACAGTTGAACACGGAAAAAATCCTTGTGGAGAAAAATATGCATATATTGTATATCCGAGTGAAGAAATAAATAACAATATTGAAATAATAGAAAATAGCAGCACGGTACAGGCGGTGAAAAATAATAAGCTTGATATGGCTCAATTTGTTTTTTGGGGTGCCGGACAGTGCACAAATGTATCCGTGTCAGAATCTTGCATTATTATAATAAGTCGGGATAGAATAGCAGCTTGCGATCCTACGCATAAAAACAGAATTATCAGTATAAAAATTGGCGAAAAAGATTATGAATTTGATTTTCGTGGAACAAACGGAAAAACTATTGAAAGGGATAAGTGATATGAAGTTAAATGAAATAGAAATATTTTTGCAAAAAGTTCAAAGTAAGCTCACACGGACTTCTGAACAAATAGGAGCAAAATTTCCATATACTACAACAAACGGGAAGTATGAAGAGTTTGCTTATGAAGATGATATTTATTGGTGGACAAACGGATTTTGGGTAGGAATAATGTGGAAAATGTTCTTATTGACAGGTGATGATAAGTACAAAAATATTGCGACAGAATGTGAAAATAAGCTTGATGCTGCTCTCAATGGGTTTGAGGGATTGCATCACGATGTTGGATTTATGTGGATTTTGTCAGCAGTTGCAGATTATAAGCTTACTAAAAATCCAGAAGCGAGAAAAAGAGGGCTTATTGCTGCAAACTATTTAATGGGTAGATTTAATACAAACGGAAATTATATAAGAGCATGGAATGGTGATGCTGCAGGTGTTGTTATTATCGACAGTATGATGAATATACCGCTTTTATCTTGGGCTGCAAAAGAAGAAAACGATCCGAGATATACTGCTGTTGCGAAAAGACACGCAGATACAATCAATAAGTATTATTTTGATGAGGAAGGTGCATCTGCACATATTGTTGTATTCGATCCGGAAACGGGAGAATTTGTCAAAAAGGTTGCAGGTCAGGGATATTCTGATTCTTCTGCTTGGTCAAGAGGTCAGTCGTGGGCAGTTTACGGATTTACCCTTGCATATATCAATCTTGGAGATGAACTCTATTTGGAAAGAGCAAAGAAAAGTGCAAAATTCTTTATGGAGCATGTTGGCGAGGATAATGTGCCGGATTGTGATTTTAGAGCACCGAAAGAACGTGTAAAGAAAGACACATCAGCAGGAGCAATTGCAGCTTGTGGTCTTTTAGAGCTTGCAAAAATAGTTTCTGAAGAAGAAAAAGACTGGTATATAAAGAGTGCGGACAGGTTATTGTCAGGACTTATAGAAAATTGTGACTTTTCTTTGGAAGAACAATCTATACTTCAAAATGGAAGCCTTCAGTATCATGGTACAGAACAAACACATATACCGTTGATTTATGGAGATTACTACTTGGTAGAAGCTTTACAAAAAAGATTATTTGAAAATGAAGTGTCTTTTTGGAAATAAATATATACTTAAAAAGTGAAAGGATATACATAAAAAATATGAAATTAAAAGATATAAATTTAAGAGATCCATACATTTTACCCTTTGATGGTAAATACTATATGTACGGGACAAGAGGATTTAACTATACAGGATTCGATGTGTATGTTAGTGAAGATTTGGAAAACTGGACAGAGCCTCGGTCTGTGTTTGAGGGCTATGAAGATTTTTGGGCTGATAAAGAGTTCTGGGCACCGGAGGTACATGAGTATAATGGAAAGTTTATGATGTTTGCTTCTTTCAATAGTGACATGTATCATAGAGGAACCCAGATATTGATTTCAGAATCGCCTTTAGGTCCATTTGTAGAACATAGTGATGGAGCTACGACACCAAAAGAATGGGAGTGTCTTGACGGTACTTTATACGTTGAAGGAGATACACCGTATATGGTTTTTTGCCACGAATGGACTCAAATTGAAAATGGTACTGTTTGCAGTATAAAATTATCAAATGACCTGAAATCAACAGTATCCAAGCCAAAGGTATTATGGCACGCAAAAGATGCATACTGTTTTGATGAAAATAGCAAGGAAGAGGGATATATTACAGATGGTCCGTTTTTGTTAAATATTGACGGTGAGCTTATATGTATATGGTCAACTATTTGTAAGGGTTCTTATATGGAGCTTATTGCGCGTTCGGATAACGGCAGACTGGATGGAAATTGGAGTATTGATAAAAAGGCGTTGTTTGAAAATGATGGCGGACACGGAATGATTTTTAAGACATTTGACAATAAACATAAATTTGTATATCATAGTCCGAATGTTTTGAAAGAAGAACATCCGTGCATTATGGATATTAATGTTTTGGATTTAAAAAATAATAATAAATAGAGCAAAAGAAGCTTATTATTTTAAAAGAGGAATATATGTAAATATATAAATTTTCAGTACAGTTTTCGGAATATCGGCAAAAGGTAGTAATGCAATGAAATCTGATAATCCAAACAGCGGAATTTATGAAGCAGAGATATCAAGGACAATAGATGCCAACGGAGGTATGACACCTGGATACTATTCGGAAAACTATAATTCTATATTCTATAATGTGTATTTTGAGAATAATGAAACAATTGATAATCCATCGGTATTTTTTAGAATTTCTTCTCAGCCGGAGGCTTATTTGGTGGATATTGATTTAAGATATAACTATGTCAGAAATACTTGTCTTGCTTTCCCTGAAAGAAGAAGACTTTTTCAATGGCAGACCTCAGATGTTATGGGTACTGTTCGCATTACAATGGCATATTAAATGGATTTAAAGATTTTGTAAGTGATGAGAGGCAGGTGGTTTTTGAAAAATAATGATGTTTGTTTGTGGCATGGTACATATAGCGGGCAAATATGTATTATGTGGCAAAGACTAATGAGGACGATGGGGTGACGTACAGAAGATATGTGAAACTTATGATAAGCGAAAAAGAAATAAAAGTATATATTATAAATGTTAAGCCGAATTTGTCAAAAAAATTGAATTGACAAATTCGGTTTTTACGTTCTTGAGTGCGAAAAATAGTAGAATAACAGAGAATTCATCAAAAGCATCGTATTTTGTGTTTTTATGACACGAAGTGCGGTGCTTTTTTCTTTTGGAACTGCAAGTACATATATGTTTCAAAATTTTTTTATTCTTTTATGCGAAAAATCTTGTATTCAGCAAAATAATTTAAATTCTTGTAATTTCATGTCAAAAAAATGGAGCAAGCCTCCTGTCAGATATCCATAGAATCCGTATTTTGAAGTTTTTGAATTTGCAAAATATGGAGGATTTGAAATGAAAATAAAAAATTTAAAAATTTTTAAAAATAATTTTTCAAAGTACCAAAAATATGGGTACTTTGAAGTTTATACTGCTCTCGAAAGGAGGGCAAAGTGATGGTAGATAAGTTATGTGTGTCAGAACGAAGAATGAGAATCATAAATTTTCTTATGATGCAGAAGCAAGCAACAATTCGTAAATTAAAAGATGAGTTTCAGGTATCAAAGAACACTATAGTGAGAGATATAGAGTTTATTAGTTGCATTGCACCAATTTACACCAAATAAGGTAACGGCGGAGGTATATACATATTGCCAGAGTACAGGAGTTACAAAAATTATCTTACCGATGTAGAGGAGAATTTTCTTTACAGCTTAATGCCGCTTGTAAGCAATGAAGAAAAGAGAATACTCTGCAGTATAACAGTAATTAGAAACTGCCAAGTCTACCTTAATAAAAATGACATAATCGAAGAGTGGCTTGAGCCGGGAAGCATGAAGAGTGTAGAAATGAAAGTGATGTCCGGAGTTAAAATGCCGGATGCATTTGGATATTACACAAATGAATACGGTTTTTTATTTAAAAATGAACTTCAGGCAGAAGTTGTAGAAGATATTTTTTCAGCATGTTATTGGAGTGCACCGGTAGACAGGATATGCCAAAGACTTAATGCAATGTCATGTGTTACTCCGGATGGATATGATGAGTGGACACCTGAGTTTATAGAAATGATAATACATAATGAGATATATGCAGGATATAAATTTATAGAGGAAGATGGGAAATTCATTCTATATAAGCACGATAATCCAATTGTAACAAAGGTCGTGTATGCAGCAGTACAGAAAATAGACATTACAAAAAAATATGCTCCGCAGGATGAAAGAATCAATAAAGTGAAAAACATTTTGGCAAAAGTTATTGCTAAAAGTGAGTCTGAATTAATTTTTTTGTGATATGTTTCCGCATGCACCGCACGTTGAGAGTGTTGTATTGATGTCAAAAGTTTAAAACTGAATAGCTTGAAAACCATAGGAAATAAGGGATTTTTGAGATTTTCTGTTAATTCGAAACAGTCTCAAAAATCCCTTTTATTTTGTGTGAGGGAACATATCAGTACAAAAAAGTCCGTAGGGTTGACATGACAGATTAGATAATGGGGTAGGTTGACATGACAGATTAGATAATGGGGTAGGTTGTCTTGACAGATTTGCTTTTTTGTTGTTATTACAAAGGTCGTGTATGCAGCAGTACAAAAAATAGGCATTACAAAAAATGAAGCTCCGCAGGATGAGAGAATCAGTAAAGTGACAAACATTTTGGCGAAAGTCAATGCTCAAAGGGGGTCTGAATTAGCTTGTTTTCTCGATAAATAATGCTGTATAATGCCAAATTGTATTAAAAAAATAGCCTACTCATCTCATACATCAACGTGAAAGTTGATACAAGGAAAACTGCTTGATTTCAAGCGGTTTTTCGCAGTTCAGGACTGAAACACAGCCTTATTTTTGTGTTTTAAAATGGACTTAAACGTATATAGAAGTTAGTAAAAATAACTGAACATAAATGTGTGTTCTGCTATTCATGAAGTTTTTATAATATTTGCGCATTCGCACGAATTTAAAATGTGTGCAAAAAATACAAATTCTGCAAAAATTGTAAATTGACAAGCTGAAATTCTCATGATATAATTTAATTACAGTAAATAGGGAAAGTATATAATTACTGATTTATGTAACATTAAAGGGAGTGTTGTAAGTGCTGAAAAGAAAATGTATATTATTGTTTTTAAGTATGGGATTGATTTTCGGTGCATTAGCAAAAGCTGAAGAAACAAAAATTATTGAGAACTCATCAACTGTTATAATAACTGAGGATGCAGACGGTGCAGAATCAGGAACGCTTATAGTAGTAAAAAAAGGTGCTGATGCAGAGATTGATGAAAATATCTATGCAGTGACAGATGCAGATACAAAAGACGGAAAACTTATTTTTACTTTTGATATGCAGAATGAAAGAAATGGAGAATCATCAGATGGTGAGTATAATTTTTATATAGGGAGACTGAATAAGGATGTGTTGACGGGATCGTTTTTCTATGCTTCGTCAGAGGTCAGAAATATATTGTGTGAGAACATAAAAAAAGTTTCCTCTACTGATGATTTGCATATTATTATTGAAAAGGAAGATAATCAGACCGCACTTAAAGCTATCGGATGTGATATGGAAGGCTATTATGCTGCTAATGATAAAAATGAGATTATTTCCTTGTTTTATAAGTATATTACTGACACGACAGAACTGAATGAAGAAAATACACGATACGGATTTAATCTTGCGATAGCAGCACAAAATATCAACAGTAATGATGATATTGAAAAATATATGAAAGAAATAAACTTTGAGTTTGAGGGTGTAAAATATTCGGATATAGAAGTAGCAGTGCTTAAAGAATGGATTAAAAACAGTATCAATAGCGAAAAGCCTTACGGTTCGATTACAGAACTGGAAGCGGTTTATAAACGCTCGATAATGCTTTATAATATAAGAGAGTCAAGACAAACGGAGCTTGAGGATAACCTTAAAAAATATGCAGATGAACTTGGTATGAGTTCTAATGATATATATGTAGATTATGTTGAAACAAAGAGTAAAGATAATATTAATAAAAAAATTCTGACAGAGCTTAAGAAAAGAACATTTTTGGACATTAATACACTTCTTAATGTGATTGGAAATAATTTAAAGCCGGATTTGAATGTCGGTACAGGAAGCGGTGGAAACTCATCGGGCGGAAGCTCATCAGGTGGCGGAAAAACCGGTGGATATGTATCTTCTGTTCCGGTAAATGAAACACTTATTGAAACGAAGAATGAGACAACAGCAGTTTATAAAGATATGAATCAGGCTGAATGGGCGCTTGATGCGGTTATGAAGTTGACTGAAAAAAACATAATTTCCGGAAACGGTGATGGTACTTTTAATCCGAACGGAGTTCTTACACGTGAAGCTTTTGTGAAGATGCTGGTTCTTGCTTCGGGAATGTATGACCAAAATGCAAAATGTAATTTTAGCGATGTTTCGCAAAATGCGTGGTATTACAGTTATGTGGCAAGTGCCGAGAATGCCGGACTTGTAAGCGGAGTAAGTGATACGGAGTTCGGGACGGGTAGAAATATTTCAAGACAGGATATGGCAGTTCTCTGTTATAGATATATGAAGAATAACAAGACTCCCGAAAAAAAACGTGATGCGGTTCAGTTTGTTGATAGTGAATTGATTGAAGATTATGCGAAGATTGCTGTTGACGAGCTTTATATGGCAGGCATTATTAACGGAGTTGGAGGCAATAAATTTGAGCCTGACGGAACCGCTACGAGAGCACAGGGTGCAATGATAATTTACAATTTGTTTTTTTAAATAACAGAGGAGGACAGGTATGCATAAAAAAATAATATCGTTTATATGTGTATTAATGTTTGTATGCACAACATCCGGGATGCTTGTTTCGGCAGACAAGAGTGTAAATGATACATATACTGCTGAAAAGCTTCAGGCTCTCGGCGTGATGACGGAAGAAAAGAAAATCACATATGATGCTTTTGTATATTCACTTGCAGGATTTCTGTATGAGAATCCCGAGAGTATGGGGACTGCGGCAAATATTGCATTTCAGACAGGTATGATTGATACTCCGTCTGACTATAATGGCGGAATTATAATAACCTTTAATGATGCAATCAGATATGCTGTTGTAACTCTCGGCTATAAAACAAGGGCAATGGAACTTGGAGGAGATGTCAACAGTTTTATTACAGTTGGTTCACAGCTTGGACTTCTGAAAAATGTTGAAGCATCAGGAGAGGACGTTATACTGTTTGCTGATGCTGTTACAATACTTGAAAATATGCTTGATGCAGAACCTATGGTTTCGTATTATAACAATGAGTATGATAAAGGTTATATGTTAGCTGACGGTGAAACGCTTCTTTCGCTTAACCGTGATATATATGAAGTAAAAGGTATGATGACAGCTAATGAAAATACATCGATTTACGGAATTGACGGAACCGTTGAGGGGAGAATAAAAATAGGTGAATCTGAGTATGGTGTTTTGGATAATTGCAATGTTGATTTTCTCGGACAGAATATACTTGCATATGTGAAAGAAGATTCATCGGGCGAGCAGACGGTAATATACATTTGCTCTGAAGAAAAAAAGAATGAAATTATTACACTTGATGCTGATGTGATTGACAATGTAGCTTCTGATTTTTCGGCAATTGAGTATTTCGGAGAAAACGGACGTATCAGACGTGCAAAGCTTGATATTGTGCCGAGTGTTATTTTTAACGGTGTATTTTATGATAAGTATACAATGCAGGACTTAACTCCGGATACAGGAAGTATTACTCTTATAGATAATAATAAAGATGGTAAGTATGATGTTGTTTATGTAACATTGTATCAGACTGTGATTGTTGAGGGTATAAATTCAACCGACCACACGATATATAATAAGTATAAATTTGACGGAGCAGTTCCGAAGGTGAAACTTGACGAGGAAGAAATCGATTATATTATTTATGATTCTGAGGGAAAAGAAGCTGAGTTCACCGATATAAAATTCGGAGATGTACTTAGTATTGCAAAGAGTAAAAATGATGAAGAAATTATAATATATATTTCGGGGAAGGAAAAGATTCCCGGAGCTGTCACTTCATTAAAAAATGAAGACAAGGAATTAATCGTTGACGGAAATGAATATAAGATGACTGACGAGTTTATAAAATACCTGACGGAGGATAAAAAGAATGTTACAGTTGGGAACAACTACATATTCTCTGTTGATTATTTTGGAAAGATAGTATATATGGAAGCATCTGCATCCTCAGATTATTATCTTTTCTATAAGATATATGAGGAAGATGAAAAATATTACGTGAAGTGCATGGATGTATCAAGTACATGGAAGACGCTTCCACTTTCTAAGAACGTGAAATATAATGGGGAAAAAGGAAGCCAAAATTATCTGTATGAAGTTCTGAAAAATATAGAACCTCAGGTAGTGAAACTTCGCGTGAATTCAAAGGATGAGATTTCGGCTGTTGAGATTGCAAAAATTTCAACAGAATATGTTGAAGACATGTTTACAAAATGTGAAGGGACTTATACATACCGACGTGATGCAAATACTTTTAATATGGTAATTTATCCGGAAAAAAATGCAAAATTATTTGTATTTCCGGAAAATAAAAACGCAAGGGAAGATTATTACGTAAGAAGCGCAGCGGGCTTTTTCGGTAATAACGGCTCGTATGCACTTTCATGTTATGACCAGGACGAATTTGGATTCTGCCCGGTATTTTCCATTACAGATACCGAAAGCTTACAGATGCGTAGAGTAAGCACCGGACTGTTCGTTGTAACAGGAGCTTATGATAAACTGGTTGACGATGATGTTGTATCTGTAATACAGGGTAATTACGGTGAATTTATGGACCTTACAATTATAGGTGATAATGAGAAAATTTTCTCCGGTATAAAAGTCGGTGATGTTGTAAATGTAGGACTTAATATAAGAGGACGTGCGAACTATGTTAAAAAGTTTATGTCTCTTGAAGAATTTGCATTTATTGATCCTATCAACTATTTCCAGGATTCGGCAGTATTAGCCGGAACTGTAGAAAAAATTGTTCTTGAAAAAGAGCGTATAAAGGTAAATTGCGGACATTCTGTATCATTCAGAATATCCCCGACAACTACTGTTCAGATTTATAATAAAAGTACAAGAAATACTGAAATGAAAACTGCTTCTGAACTTGTTGCAAATGATAAGGTTGTATGCCGTCTTACAGCAGGAATAATATCGGAAATTGTATGTATAAGAGAAGGGTAAGGTGGTGTTGGAATGAAAAAGAGATATGCAATATTACTTGTCCTGACATTTTTTACGCAATGCTTCACTGCACTGCCTGCTTTGGCAAATAATTCAGGATGGACGGTTACATATTACGGAGAGACTTTTGCTTCTGAAGAAAATCGTGACTTATACAAAGCTGAACCAAATGCAAAGAGTGTGTTTGACGGAAGTAAATCAGTTCTTATACAGTGTCAGACACCGGAGGTAATAGACGGAAATAAAATTGAACTTAAAACACAGCTTGTTTCTAATCCGACTACAGGAAAGTACATACTTAAATTCAATGTCCGTACAACTACTGTGTTTGACGGAGAGGTAATTCTCGGTGATACGGTTCTTAAAATTTCAGAGGATATGACGGTGACTTCAGTTGTACCTGAAAGTGGTGCTAAGAACTGGAAAGAATACTCTGTTGAGTTTGATTATACAGAGAAAGCGGATGCTGATTTCAGACTTGTATTTTATAACAATATAAAAGCAGCGTATATAGATAATATTATTCTGACGGAATCGGAAAGTGAGGATAATCTCATATCTGATTACAGCTTTGAGGAAGACCTGAGTACCGAAGGAAGTTTTACACCACCGCCACGGGACCCTGAAGAAGATATAGCAGACACTTCTGTATATCAGCCGACAAATATTCTTTCGTCGGGATATAACGGAGGAGTGATGCTTACTTGGAGAAATCCTTTATCAGCTACTCTTACTGATATTAAGATTTATGACATTACATCAGGAAAAGAAATTCTTCTTTCGGAAGATGTGCCGGCTCTTTTTTCAAAGTTTGTATATTACAAAGCTGATTGTGATGGTGGGAATAATTATCAGTATAAAATAGTATTCTCTTTCAGCGATGTCGAAGACAGAGTTTATTATCTTACCGATATTCCTGTAGACGCAGGTGCTAAAAAGTGGGGAAACTGGTCACTCAGAGAATATATGGGTGGCAGCGCAGGATATTGCCCTGCGGATGTGTATATTGACAGTACAACAGGTTATGAAAGCGATTCATCACTTAAAATTGTTTCAAACATAGACCGTGACAAAACTGAATTCAAGTCAAACATATTTGCTCTTGCACAGAATGAACTTGCTATGACTGCCGGAAAGAAATATAGCATTTCATTCTGGGTAAAGGGCGAAAATGTTATACGTAATCCTCAGGCTCATATGAATTTTGTTGCGTTTGATAACGCAACTACTGCTATTCCGGAGACTGTCGGAACTTATGACTGGTCATATAAAGAATATGTATATACATGTTCAAGTCAGAGAACATTTTCTCTGATTATTGACGGATTATGTGATGCGTTGTGGTTTGATAATTTTGAATGTTACGAAATTGATGAAGAAGGAAACAGAGTTACCGGACAAAACCTCTTTAAAGACGGTGATTTTGAAAATATCATAACAAAAAACGAAGTTATTTTTGAAGATTTTTCGGCAGAAGCCGGAGTGGGTTCGGTAAAACTCAGTTTTACAAAGCCTTACAGTAATTACGGAGGGGCAAAGCTTTATCAGCTTAAAAGCGGAAACTATGAATATAGAGGAATTATTTCTTCTGAATTTGACGAGTTTGAAATTTCCGGACTTAAGGAATTTGCTGAATACAGCTTTAAAATTGTTCCGTTTAGCAGCCAGAGATATGACGGCAGAGCGGAAGAATTTACCGTAACAACTTTGCTTCGGGATTTTCATATAACAGAGCCTGTTGTTTATAAAGGTGTAAATGAAGTAACAGAATTATCGGGTGCCGGAACATATAAAGTTTTAACAACGGCAAAAAACAATAACGTAGACGGCAATTTTGAGTATGTTCAGATGGCGTGTATTTATGAGGGAAATACGCTTGTTAAAATATATTCAGATAAACAAAGTGTTCCCAAAACAAAGCTTGGCGGACCATACACATCAACCGAGACAGAATTTGAAGTCCCGGAGGGTGATGAGTATAACGTAAGAATATATGTTATCAAGTCAAAAACAAATCCTCAGAGATATCATAAGTTATATCTTAATTAAATGTGTTATCATTAGCCGGATGCAATGCCGGTAGTGTATATAAAAGAAAAGGAGACGAAGAAAAATGAAAAAAATCAAAAAGTTGTTAAGTCTGACACTTGCGCTGGCGATGTTGCCGTTTAGTGCTGTCGGAGTGTCAGCAGAAAAAGAAAGCGGGATTGGTAATCTTGCTTTTACTGCCTGGACATTGAACAGGTACACCGCTAATACGCCGTGGGATGAAACGGTTGACACTGTAGAAGTGACACCAGACGGCGGTTATAACGGTACATCAGGTCTTGCAGTAGATTATAACTCTGCAAAAGAAGGCGGTCGTTATATGATGCTTTCAAGCGCTCTTTCATCACAACTTCAGAAAGGTTCCACATATCGTGTTTCTGTTCGGTATAAGAGCGACAAGGGATATTTTGCTGTTCGTTTTAACAGTAATGCCGGTTGGAAGCATGACAGCTTAGTGGGTGCAGATAAGACATATACTTTTGAAACAGAGAATGGCTGGACAAAAGCTTATAAAAACATAACTCCTGATGTAGCACTACATACAGTTATGCTTGCATTTGACAGACCAGAGGCTACAGCAGTGATTGATGACTTATCTGTTCAGCTTATGGTAGATACAAACAGTGACGGAGTACTTGATACACCAAGCGGAACAGAACTTGTTCCTGACTCCGGTTTTTCACAATATGATTTTAGTTATGATTTTGCCCCTGAATATGCAGCTTACGCTTCTACAAGCTGGAAATGGGAAAATTACGGGTTGAATGGCACACCGGGCGGACAGGCTCAGCTCACAAAAAAATATGCACATAGCGGTGACTATTCGCTTTATATAAAGGGCGAGAAAGCTGACGGATATATGGGAGTAGAGCCTACAACAAGAGTTTCTTTTGTTGCAGGTAAATCATACTTGGTTGAGTTCTACGCAATGTGTCTGAATAAGAACGTGAAGTTTAATGCAGACTGGACAACTTTATCAGCACCGAGTCTTATGGAAGAAGGAGCTATTGACAGCAAAGGCTGGAAAAAATATTCTGCAGTACTGAAACCGACAGCTAATTCAAGATTCTGGATGGTAGTAGACCATGCAGAAGAAATGCTTCTTGATGATATGTCAATATATCTTCTTGATGATTCAGGAAACCCGACCGGAAACAATCTTGTTGCAGATGGTGGGTTTGAAGCTTTTAAGATGAACTATACCTTTGATATAGAAGAAGATATTTATACTTCAATAGGCTGGAAATGGGAAAATGCCGGATTGAATGGAACACCGGGCGGAAGTGCTCAGATAACAAAGAAATATGCACACGACGGTAATTATTCGCTTTATATAAAGGGCGAGAAAGCTGACGGATATATGGGAGTAGAACCGAATACTAAAGTTTCATTTAAAGGTGGAAAATCATATATAGTTGAATTCTACGCAAAGTGTCTGAATCAAAACGTGAAATTCAATGCAGACTGGACAACTTTATCACAGCCGATTCTTATGGAAAGCGGAGAGCCTGACAGCAATGGATGGATAAAATATTCAACCGTATTAAAACCGACCGCTAATTCAAGATTCTGGATGATAGTAGACCATGCAGAAGAAATGCTTCTTGATGATATATCAATATATCTTCTTGATGAAAATGAAAACAAAACCGGAAGCAATCTTGTTGAAGACAGTGGATTTGAAATGACATCCGAACCTGCTGAAGACAAATATACATTTGCTGACTGGAAAGTATTTAAGAGTCAGGATGCACTTGGCGAAAATCATTATATTGAACCTTCATCAAAAGAGTCTAAAAACGGAGATTACAGTATGCACGTAGTATATCCGTCTTTATTGACTTCTAACTATTATATGCTGGCAACGAAAGCTGGTTCATTCCCTATAGGAACATATCTTGTAGAGTATTATATCAAAGGTTCAGGAAAAGGACTCAGAGTTTCAACAGGATTTGGAAATAATATCGACAGTTCAAGAGCAGATGCAAGCGGCAATTATGAAGACTGGACTTTAGTACAGAGCATTCTTCCTGTGACAAGAGATAACAATACTTTCATGTTTATAGCTCAGAGTGGCGACAACATGTATATTGACGACCTTAAAGTATACCCTGTGACGGCTAAAGACGATGCGACAGAAATTTCTCTGACAAACTATGAAATTTCAGGTGAAAGTATTATAGATGACGGCTTTGAAAACGTTGTTGATGTTTTGGCAGACGAAAAAGTTGTAAACCTTGTTGCAGCACCCGTATCAGAAGGTAACAAGCTTAGTATTTCATGGAGCAATCCGATGAGTTCAAAGATTGAGGATATCAGACTTTACCTGAATAATGAAGAAAAAGGTATTGATTCTCCTGATATGTCATATGGTGCATTTAATCAGATTGTTGTTGACGGTCTTACAAATTATATTGAATATGATGTTAAGCTTGTAGTTACAATTGACGGTCAGGATTATACATTTACAACAACCGGAACCCCGGATGACCTTGGAAATGAAATTTATTTCGGAAGTTGGTCTTCTGAGCGTGTGGCAGGTGCTGACGTAACAGCAGAAAAAGACAATAGCGGAAATACATCAATACGTATTAAGAGTAATGTTGAAAATGCTGATGTTAATCTTACAAGTGAAGGAATAACACTTCGTGTTGATACTGAATATGTTCTTAAATTCAAGTATAAAGCAGAGAATGTTGCGGATTTCTCAGTTTCACAGGACTGCAACTTGAATGGTACAGATGTAAACAGTAAAACACAAATCATAAGCGACAATACAACAACAAACAATTGGGTTGAAAAGGAAATAACACTTGCACCAGAAGGTGTTTATGATGAGACAGATATGGATGACACAACATACAGATCAACAATTACATTCCTTGTTGGAAATGGTTCTTTGTGGATAGATGATGTTGAACTTTATGCAATTATCAACTACGAACTTGATGACGAAAATCTGATTTCGGGCGGTGATTTCGAGTTCGGAGATTATCAGATTTCTGAACCTGAATTTAATCTTGTCGCTGAAGACGGTGCAAAGACACCTGTTACAGAAATAAAGGCAGGTAAAATAGAGGTAACTACCAAAATCAGAAACCTTGCAAAGGGTGATAGCTTTACACCGGCAGTTATAGTTGCACTCTACAACGGAACAAGACTTGAAAAATCTGTTGCAATAGCTGAAAAGAACGTTAAGGAAAGCTCAATTATACTTCCGGCAGAAGAATTTACAACATCAATTACAGTTCCTGCACTTGAAGGAAATGATTATTCAATTAAAGTTATGTACTGGAATGGACTTGATTCACTTGAGCCTCTTGCAGATTATGACGTATTGAAAGCGGTAAAATAACTTATAAATTTTTCAGTATATTCTGAAAACGTTCGTTGGTGCTGTCCGCATGATGCGGACAGCACACAGACGGAAAGGAGTAAAAAGTGAAAAAAATTGCAAAGAAAATATTTTCATTTATTATGTCTGCGGTTTTAAGCAGTTCTTTTTTTACAGCACCTGTTGCACAGGCTGAAGAAATACCCGGCTGGACTATGAATGTAGTCGGAAATGCCGATGGGTATATGGAAATTGACAATACACAGAGTGCGTCCGGCAAATCATCTATGAAAATAGTCAACAATACACCTTTCCAGTCAAATGTATATGTCAATGTGAGGCAGGATATTAATGTAGAAGCCGGAAAAAGCTATGATATTCAGCTTCAGGTAAAAGCAAAAAATGCAGGAAGAGTAGTATTTCTTGCCGGATGGGATAAAAGATATTATATGACTCCTTTCGGAGGAACGTATGACTGGACAAACTTCCACTTTATATTTCATGCAACCAAAACGGAAAAACTGATGTTTTCAGTTTTGGTCGATGATGTAGCAGAAAGCGTATGGGTGGATGATGTTATCATAAAAGAAGTCGGAACAGACAGAAACCTTGTCACAAATTCGACATTCGAGGCTGACGGCGGCGCTTCTCTTGAAGTGGAAGAGGAGAGTGGTGAAGTAAGTCTTACAAGTGTATATAACAAGATACGTTCGTCCGAAAGTTTTTCTATTGAAGACCTTGAAAAGGTAAGAGGTGCGTTTAAGTATATGCCGATGTATCGTGCTGAGAATATAACCATTGACGGTGATGTATCTGACTGGGAAAAATACCCTGCACTTTCTATGCCTACGCTTCCTACACAGTATCAGGTGTATATAAAGGATGGTAGATTAAAGGATGTAGAAGCAAAAAGCAGATTTGCATTTGACGAAGAAAATTTTTATTTCATGATAGAAGTAATTGATGATAATTATGTTTATTTTATGGGCGACAATGATTATTGGAGAGGTGACAGTATTCAGCTTGCAATTTCAGGCATGGACGAGAAATTCGGAAACGAAATAGGTCTTGTTCATGATGCCGAAAATAACACAAGTAAGATTGTGGGTACTGTTATAAATCAGCAGGAAGTAAGTGCGGATTTGAAGCTTTCAACATCTAAAAATGGAAATAAAACAGTATATGAAATGAAGTTCCCATGGTATGTTAAGTTTGAAGAAATACCAGAACAGATTCTTTTTAATTTTCTTATAAATGATAATGACGGCGATGGCAGACGTTATTGCGCGGAGCTTGCACCGGGCATTTCGGAGGGGAAAATTAATTCTCTATTTCCTGTTCTTGAAATGAGAGATAGCGAAAAAGACTGGTACGGATGGATAGAAAGTGACAGAGGTGCTTTTATCGCTGAGGAAGAAAAACTTGAATACTATCTTGTAAATGAGGGTGATGAAAAAACATTTACTGTTGAAAATTCTTTTGACGGTACAGTCGAAGAAATAACTGTTCCTGAAAAATCAGGTATAAGACGTGAAATAAAACATACTTTTGATGATGAAGGCGAATATGAAGTAAAAGTTAAAATAAAATCATCAGGTGATGAATTTACTTCAAAAACTATTGTTAAAGCCGAGAGAAGACCTCCCGATGCTTCATATGCAGAAACAGTTGCAACGAAGATTGAAAAAAATGCACAAATTCTTAAAAATCTTATTGATGAATGTGAATTGCGTGGTCTTTCAACCGATTATGAACTTATTACATATAGAGTTCTTGAAAGATTTTCCGGATACGTGAGAGAAGATGCAGCGAAGAAAGACTTTACAAGAATATATTATACAGAGAGTGCCTGCGATAAGATGTTTGAAAAGTCAAAATCTGATCTTGAAGCATATCTTTCAGGAGAGAAAGAACCGAGAAAAGTTCCGAGATATGTTACAAGTGAAATGGAGATTGACGGTAGAACTGCATGGGCAACAACAGAGCTTGACGGTAAGAGGGAAGTAAGACCTGTATTTTTTGTAGGCTATGGACATTTTGATGCGGCAAGAGCTGATGTACCTTTGTTTAATGATTTCGGTCTTAATGCAAATCAAAGCGAAATGGGTCCAACCCATTCCATGGTTTCTGCATGGACGACTTATGCAAGCGCTTCTCCTGATTCGGAATATGGAAAATATTCAGGGGAAGCTTCTGACGGTGAAAACTCACTTAAAATAGTATATAATAATGAGAAAACAGCTAATCAGTATGTTTCATTCTATCAGACTGTTTTTGTTGAACCGGGTAAAACTTATGAACTTAAACTAAATGCAAAAGCAAATAATATCACAGCAGGAAATGCTGTTGCGTTTACAGCGAACGGATTCAACGACTTTGCATATCTTCCGACGGGTACATATGACTGGACAAAGTATAAGGTTTCATATACTGCACCTGCCGGTGTGGGAAGTACAGTTGTGCGTATCCTCGTTCAGGCTCCTGTAACAGAAATTTTACTTGATGATGTTACATTCTGCGAGGAAGAATCTGATAAAAATCTCTTAAGAGACGGTAGTTTTGAAAACTATGGAGAGCTGAATTATTCATTTAATGAAGAAAACGGAAGATTAAAACAGATTATTTCACTCCTTGAGAATGCCGAGAAAAATAATGTTGCTGTATCGGTGCTTGTTTCACCGCACTACTTCATGGATGACCTGATTGAAGAGTACGGAATCGGAGCAACGGGCGGCTTTATGAAATATAATATAAATGCCGATATAGCAAAAGAAATTGTTGAAAAGCACTTAAGAGGTTTTGTAACGGCTATAAAGGATTATAAAGCTCTTAATAATATATGTCTTTCAAATGAACCGCAGTTTCAGGTGGACTCATGCGGAGATTTCTATCTGGAGGACTGGCAGAATTACCTCGCTGAAGTTTACGGAAACGATATTTCAAAGCTGAACGAAACTTATAAAACTTCTTATACAAGTTTTGCAGATGTGGATTTTGTAAGAAATCAGAAAGATCTTGCAAAGGAATATGATTATAAAAAGTATAATGATAAGGTTTTTGCCAAGTGGCACAAATGGATGGCTGACATTGTTCATGAAATAGCTCCCGACATTCCTCTTAATGCAAAAGTCATGGGATATACAGCAGCTGATGCAAACAAAACAGGTGCAAGATTCCAAAATAACGGAACGGGATATGAGGGACTTTCATTCCTTGAAATTAACGGCTGTGACTACTGGAATTTCCCAGGAATTGCGATGCCTCTTGAAAAAAATATGTGGTATGACTATATGTGCAGTATAAGAAATGCACCGATAGCAAATACTGAAGACCATCTGACAAAGGACGGTGCTACTGACTGGACAGAAGAAGTTGCAAAATACACCGCTCAGGATATTTATCAGGGTGCAATTCACGGACGATATATGAGTGTCGGCTGGGTATGGGACCGTTCAAATTCGCTTTCGGGACATATTCTTCAGAGACCTGATATGCTTAAATTTATCGGTGATGCATCGCATGACCTTAACAGACTTGCGTATGAAATTACAGCTCTTCAGAATGAAGAGGTTGAAGTCGGTATACTTTACTCGGAAGCTGATATGCTGCATAATGTAAAAGTTAATATGCGTGCATTGTATGAGGCATATGCTGCAGGAATTTATAACGGTAAGCCGGTTAGATTTATTACTGAATCAAAAATTCATACGATGAATGATTATGAAATAATTACAGTACCGAACACGAAATATCTTACAACAGAAATGTTGAATGCTTTGTATAATTATGTCAATAATGGCGGTAAAGTAATTATAATAGATGATGGAGATGCACTGAAATTCGATGTTCATGGTATTGAACAGGACAGCGCTGCTTTTGAACATATCAGAAACAATTCGAGCATTGTAAACTATGTAGAAACTGCAGGGAAGTACACAGACAGATCTTCTCCGGAGCTTGGTAAGGCTTTCAGAGATGTATTGAAGGAAAAAAATCTTTATTACGTATCTGTTGTTGATGCAGTAAGCGGAGAACCTGTTTATGAAGTGGAATACAACGTAGGTGCATACAACGGAAAGGCACTTGTTAATCTTGTAAATTATACACCTGATAAAGACGTGAAAATTTACATAAATGATAAGCTTGTGACAAGCTCAAAAGAACGCAGAAGCGAAAATGTTTTCGGAGAGGTTGTACATCTTGTGCAGTATGAGCCGATAACACTTGAAATTGAAGTTGATAACGTACTGTTTGATACATTTGGGCATTGGGCAGAGGAAGAGATTGTATCTCTTAAGGATAAGGGAGTTATATACGGTGTCAGCGAATCTCGCTACAAACCTGATAAAACAACTACAAGAGCAGAGTTTCTTTCACTTGCTATGAGAGCATCAGGACTTGGAGAGGCTGAATACACGAATAATATTTCTGATGTATCTGCTGATGATTGGTTTGCAAAAACTGTATCCTCGGCTGTAAACAATGGTATTATAGCGAGTGACATACCGTTCAGACCAAACGATAGAATCACACGTGAAGAAATGTGTGAAATTCTTGTAAAATGTTATGAAAAGATAAAAGGTGAAGTTGTTTATGGTGAAAATGCAGAATTTACCGATAGCAACAGTATCAAGAACAAGGATGCAGTAAACAAGGCAGTTTCGCTTGGATTGATGTTCGGAAGAGATGATGGTTCTTTTGGGGCATCAGATTTTGCAACAAGAGCAGAGTCAGCGGCAGTAATTAACAGAATGTTAAAATAAATGGAGAGTTTTTATGAAAAAAATAATATCACTGCTTATAGCAGTAAATATGATTTTTGCAGGAGTGGTATATGCGGAGGAGGCTATTGACTACTCCGCACAGCTTGCAGAGCTTGAAGAACTTTTATCCAAATGTGAAAGACTTAAAATACCTACCGATTACGAACGTGTAAATTACTCGGTAATCAAACGTTTTGAAAGTCTTTTAAATGAAGATATTGCTGACGGTCATCCGGCAGTTGAACAAAATATTGCTTATATGGATGACCTTTATGAAGAAGCAAAAGAAAACTTATTGGGTTATATATCCGGTGCTGAAAAGCCTGATAAAATAGAGAAGCCTGATATGATGAATACTTCCGTAAGCGGCTCGCTAATCCGTTCAGATGGTCAGCCGATATTCTCAATAGGTTACGGTCATTTTAATATGGCACGTGCTGATCTTGATTATTTTCCTGACTTCGGACTGACAAATATTCAGATGGAAATCGGTCCTAAACATATGGCAGTTAATTTTTACGGATGGAATGAGCAGATAGCCGGAGGGGCTGATGCATCGGTTGAAAGAGAGTATATAAACAGCGATTATGTGATGCATTTAATTAATAATACACCACGTACAAATCATGTATTTATGCGTCTTTACAGAACTGTTCCGTGTACTCCGGGGACTACTTACAAGTTCGGATGCCGTGCAAGAGGAAGTGCAGTTGATAATATATGGGTATCACTCAATGATTTCAACGACATAAGCTATCTGACAGGTTCATCATACTGGAAAGAGCAGTCTTTTTATTACACAGCGGGAGAAAACCAGACAAAGCTTACATTCAGTATCTGTGCTAATGGTATAACAGATGCATATCTTGATAATTTCTTTGTGTATGAGGTGGATAGCTCTGATACAGTTGTCGGAGAGAATCTTGTAGCAAATCCCGGTCTTGACGGGGCTGACCGTTATGTGTCTGCAGCAAAGTTTATTACAGATGCACTTGTTAGTGCAGAAAAGAATAATACAGCGGTTTCTCTTCTTATTTCACCACATTATTTCCCCACAAATCTTGATGCGGAAATATATACTGATAACGGAGGATTTATTTCGTTTAATGTTAATCATCCGAAAGCAAGAGAAGTTATAGAAAATTATCTCAGAACACTTATACCGCTTGTTGTAGGATACAAGTCTCTTGATAATATATGCCTTTCGAATGAGCCTACATTTAATACTATGAATTTCTATGATTTTTATAATCCTCTTTTCAGGGAATATCTGAAAGAGGTACATGGCAGCATAGAAACTTTGAATGAAAAGTATAATTCTGATTATACTGATTTCAATGAGATTAATATGCCGACAGACCTCAAAGATTATGATGCAATCTGTTATGACTGGATTGAGTTTAATGACAGAACATTTGCTGACTGGCATAAATGGATGGCAGGCATTATCAGGGAATATCTTCCTGATATTCCTTTGCATTCAAAAGTTATGGGATATTTTGCATTTGGTAAGGATGATGCCGAAAGAACTCATCTGATGCGTGGAACCGATTTTGAATATTTTAATGAGTTCAGTGATTATGCAGGTAATGATACATGGGATTATATGAATGATATGAACCGTTATCATAATACTATGTTTCTGTATGATTATCAGATGTCGGTAACTAAAAAACCTGTATATAATTCAGAAGATCATAATATCCAGAATGGAAGTGAAGATTTTACTCCGAATCAGAGAAAGCACTTCAGAAATAATCTTTTAATGGGTGCAGTTCACGGCAGAAGTATGTCAAGTGTCTGGGTGTGGGATAAAGGAGAAGATTCACTTTATAACAGTATTGCATACAGACCGGATGTTGCGGCAGAAGCGGGAAAGACAAGTCTTGACCTTATGAGATATAACAGTGAATTTGCAAGACTCCAACAGGAGAAGCCCAAAACAGCGGTGTTTTATTCAAAGCCGTCAAGACTGTATGATGCAAACTACTCGCAGAAGCTTTTATGGACATATATGGCTCTTGTAAATATGGGTGAAAAGGTTGGTATTGTATCTGATAACAGCATTGATTTGCTATACGGATATGATGTGCTTGTAATTCCCGGTGCGACAAACTGTAAGGCAGAAACGCTTGAAGTTATAAGAAAATTTGCAGATAGGGGCGGAAAAATAGTTTATACCGGAAATGTGCTTCGTGCTGATGAGTACAACAATCCTCTTGACAGCAGTTTTATAGAAGATGTTGGTTTTTCATATACTTCATACAGTTCATACTTTGTAAATAGCGGACTTTATGATGCAATGAAAAATGCCGGCAGATGTAAGCTTTATTTTATGGATGCCGATACGGGCAGAAGAGCAGAAAATCTTGACTGGCAGTATTCCGTAAAAAATGACAGCATTATGCTGATAGTGACAAATCTCAAATATAACAATACAAAGAACCTTGTACTTTATATGGACGATAAACCGGTTACAAATATAAGAGACTGCTTTACGGGCGAGCAGGGAATTGAAACGGTTTCTGTTGACGGTTATACACCGAGACTTATGAGTATAAGTATACCAAAACCTCTTACTCTTGAAATTGATAATATTTCAGTTGACAGAGAAGAAAAGATTATAAGCTGGGATTACAGAACAGACAAGTATTTCGGAACAAATATATATTCGGTGTCCGACAGGGGAACACTTAATTTTATAGAAACTGTTGAAACGAATAAATTCAGTTATTCTTTACCCGGTACGTATCTTGTCAGGGCGCTTGGTGTAAACATGAAGGAAACTGAAGGAAGACTTGTTACTGTTACAGATGAAATGACACTTACGGTAAACTGTGAAGAGTATAAAATATCTGATGATACTGTATTTGCGAAAGTTCAGGTCGAAAATAATACAGATAAGCTGAATGTTGGTGTGGTGTTTGTAAAAGCATATGATGCTGAAGGAAAAGTGGTTGGATATTCATCCTTTAAGCTGAATCTTTTCCCATATAAAACAGATACGTTTAAAGTAAATGTTCCTACTGACAGTACTGCTTCTAAAATAGAAATTTATGCTGAGGACAGCAGTTCATCGGGAAATATAATTTCTGAAATATTAAAATATGAAAATTGACCA
>JAZULT010000031.1:0-23935 GCA_045603225.1 Clostridia bacterium
GAGTTTTTTTCACCTCCTTTTTGTGGCAATACTGTCAACTTAAGCTGAATTTTGCATTATAATCAAAAGATAACCTGTTGCAACGCAACAGATTTCACTGTCACAAGGTGACAATTTCATTCATCCTGCGGATGAATTTCACCCGATTGAAAATCGGATTTCACTATTGTAATTTGTCCCGACAAATTACAATTTACCAATGCACTATTGACTTTTTTTTATAATTGCATTATAATTATTACAGTACTGTTATTAAAGGGGATTTCAGAATGAAAGAAACGATTTATACAATACCATTAAATGAAAGCTATGAGCAGGACAGTGAATGTCCTTTATGTTTTATAGAGAAAGGTCTTGAAAAGGAAGCTGTTGAGTATGCTCTCGGTGCGGCGATGATGGAGCCGGATTACAGAATAGTATCAAATGATAAGGGGTACTGCAACAAGCATTTTTCAAGAATGTTTGCCATTCCGAACAAGCTGAGCCTTGCTCTTGTTCTCGACACACATATGAACGAGATTATAAAAAAGCTTAAAGCCTCGGAAAAGGTGATTACAAAGGACGGGAAAGGCGGACTTTTTAAAAAAAGCGAGGGCGGTCAGAGTGAACCGGTGAAAAAAATAACTTCATCCTGTGTTGTTTGCGACAGAGTGAACGAAACGATGAAGAGATACATAGAAATCTTCTTTTATATGTGGGAGAAGGACGAGAAATTCCGAGAAAAGGTTTTAAGCTCAAAAGGCTTCTGTCTTGAACATTTTGCGGCACTTGTGGAGGGTGCGGCAAAGAATCTTAAAAACCCTGCCGAGTTTGTAAGAAAAATATATGATATGGAAATAGAGAATCTTACACGTATAAATGAAGATGTTCATAAATTTACCCTGAAATTTGATTACCGTAACAAGGATATGGAGTGGGGAACTGCGGAAGATGCCCCGATACGTGCAATTGAAAAAATACAGGGGTACATAAATACTTAAGGAGAGAGTATATGTTTGATTTTCAATACCTTAAGCTTCTCTCGGAAAGCTATCCGAACGTTCTGACAGCTTCAGAGGAGTTAATCAGACTTCTGACAATAAACGCAAGGCCGAAAGGTACTGAATATTTTTTCAGCGACCTTCATGGTGAGCATGAGGCATTTCTTCATCAGCTTAAAAGCGGTTCGGGAGTTATAAAGACGCATATAGATGAAATATTTTTTAAAACCATGACAGAAAGCGACAGGGCAGCTCTGGCAGGGCTTATATATGAGCCTGCGGCAGTAGTGCGTAAAAGGCATGCAGAACCCGGATTTGATGAATGGTTCAGGATAACAGTATCGGCTCTTGTGGAAGTGTGCCGTGATTTTGCCGGGAAATATACGTTGTCTGATGTCAGGAAAAAGTCGCCGAAGCATTTTGAGAATGTAACAGATGAGCTTTTGCATTTTAACGGTGCTGCTGCAGATATGCATTTTGAAAAAATAGTAAATTCAATCCTCAAATCGGGTACAGCCTGCGAATTTCTGTGTGGATTCTGCGAGATGATAAGAAATCTTGCTGTTGACCGACTCCACATTATCGGTGATATATTCGACCGTGGTCCGCATGCAGATTACATAATCGATGAGCTGATGAAATACGACAGAATAGATATTCAGTGGGGAAACCATGATATTGCATGGATGGGCGCATCTCTCGGCAACCTTACCTGTATTGCAAGTGTAATCAGGATAGGTATAGGGTATAATAATTTTGACTGTCTTGAGGTGGGGTACGGTATAAATCTGAGACCTCTTTCCATGTTTGCTTCGGAAACGTATAAGGATGATGACTGTCTTGATTTTTATCCTCATATCCTTGATGAAAGCAAGTTTGACCGTGTAAGCGTAAGCCTTGCGGCGAAAATGCATAAGGCAATAACGATTATTCAGCTGAAGCTGGAAGGACAGCTTTACGAACGCCACCCCGAATACGGAATGTCTGACAGAAATCTTTTGTCGAAAATAGATTTTGATGCAAATACTGTTGTGATAGAAGGCGCGGAATATAAATTAAAAAATATACAGCTTCCGACTGTGGACAGAAATAATCCGCTTAAGCTTACCGAGAGCGAACAGAATCTTATGCATACACTTGCGGCTTCGTTCGTATATAGTGAAAAGCTCAGAAAGCATATAAAATTCCTGTACGAAAAGGGGAGTATGTATAATATCTGTAATAATAATCTTATGTATCACGGATGCGTGCCGATGACTGAAGACGGAGAGCTTGAAAAAGTTACTTTTGGCGGTGAATCATACAGTGGCCGCAAATATTTTGACTATATAAACAATGCTGTAAGAGATGCTTTTTTTGCCCCTGTAGAAATAAATTCAGCGGTGACGGATTTTTTCTGGTTCTTATGGTGCAGCAGAAAATCTCCTATCTTCGGTAAAGATAAGATGACAGTGCTTGAAAAGTATTTTGTTGAAGATAAACGTGCGTCAAAAGAGAAAATGAATCCATACTATAAGCTCATTGAAAAGAAAGACGTATGCCGAAGGATTCTTGACGAATTCGGACTCGGAGAAAATGCTCATATTATTAACGGTCATGTTCCCGTAAAGGAAGGAGAAAATCCAGTTAAGGGAGACGGTCTTCTGTTTATGATTGACGGTGGCATTTCAAAGGCATATCAGCCGAAAACAGGTATCGGTGGTTATACGTTTATTTACAGCTCCAGATATATGGCACTTGCAAAGCACAGCACTGATGAGTGGAAGGATAACAAGGAAATTCCGACAATTTGCGAAGTGGAACGTTTTCCGAAGCGCATGCTTGTAGAGGATACCGATAAGGGGAAATCAATCAACGAAGAGATAAATGCTCTTGAATCACTTCTTGAAGCATACCGTAAAGGACAAATTAAAGAAAGAAGATAACAATATGAGCGTTTCAATTATATCATGTAAAGACTACGATGAAGCATATTCTGCTGTAAAGAAATCAATAGACTTGCTTGGCGGAATAAAAAAGTTTGTATCACCGGGTGAGCGTGTTCTCATAAAGCCGAACCTTGTTTCCAGAAAGAACCCTGATGAAGCGGCAACGACGCATCCGGCTGTTGTAAATGCGGTTGTCCGCCTTGTCGAAGAAGCAGAAGCTGTTGCTGTCATTGCCGAAAGTCCCGGTGGGATTTATAATACAGCTATACTGAAATCACTGTATGCCGGATGTGGAATAAATGATGCGGTAAAAGGTACAAATGCGGAGCTTAATTATGACACGTCATTTAAGGATGTAAGCCTCACAGACGGTCATGTCATAAAAAGCACATCAATTATAATGCCGGTGCTTGATTGTGACAAGGTTATATCTGTTGCGAAAATGAAAACTCACGCTATGACTGCTTATACCGGGGCAGTAAAAAATCTTTTCGGCTGTATTCCGGGTACGTATAAGGCGGAATTACATTTCAGACTCGACGACAGAGATGCGTTCTGCGGAATGCTTGTTGATTTGTATGAGTATATAAACCCTGTTCTTTCGGTAATGGACGGAGTCTGGGGAATGGAAGGCGATGGCCCGACTTCAGGTGTAAACCGTTTTATGGGAATTGTAATGGCGTCGCCAAGCGGGCATGAGATTGACCTTGCGGCTACTCATATGATGGGATATGCTCCTGATGAGGTTGTGACTGTAAAAAATGCAATTTCAAGAAAGCTTATCCCTGATTCGGCACTTAAGCTTGACGTTCTCGGTGACAGTCTTGAAAGTCATATGATGACCGATATTGTAAAGCCTAAAAGTCATTTTAATCTGCTCAGACTTCTGTCACTGCCGCCCGGACTTAATAAAAAGCTGACAAAGGTTCTTGCGGCAAAGCCGAAGGTTAATAAAAACGAATGCATCGGATGCGGTGAATGTATGCGCTGCTGTCCGCCGAAAGCGATAGTTATGAAAAATAAAAAGCCTGTTATAGATGAGGGTAAATGTATAAAATGCTTCTGCTGTCAGGAGCTTTGCCCGGCAAAAGCAATGAAGATACACCGCCCGGTCATGAATAGGATAATGCTTAAGTTTTTAAATTAGAGATATATCACATACATTCTATCATCTGACAGTTGCCGTCTTCCCATGCGTCAACAAAATCGTCAACAGGAACCATAGCTCCGCAGCCGTCCGGATGACCCGGGTCATTAAGGATTACCATCGGGTTTTCAGGATCGCTGTAGTCAATGCCGATAACTTCAACAGCGTGGTTTGCGCTTTCGCCGGGTGTGAACATATTATCGTTATCCTCGTACCAGATTTCGTCAGCATCAATTGAAACGATTACTTTTCCGCCGTTGTCGAGACAGTCTTTGATATCGTCGATATCGTTGTTGAATGACATTTCGTTTTCAATTCCGTAGTAATCAAGCATTTTGTTCATGTTGAGAACTGAAGTTCCGCCTTCCTCGTCAAACCAGCCCTGTTCTTCTGCTATGTCAGCGAAATCTTCCATGTCGATATTTTCATTTGTCATCTCTTCGATAACAAACATCTGAGTATAAAGTGCGCATCTGTTTGTATCGCCCTGAAACTCCCATTCATCCATAGATTCTTCCGGATTTCCTGAAACGGCATCAGCATTTGCAGTGTCCGGATCGTAATTTTCGTAATCATCATATATGCTGTCTTCTTCAACAAAAACAGTATCCGGTGCCCATGTTATGGGTTCTAATGAGCCAAGCTCTAAAATCCCGGTGTTTTCATCATAGTCGAATGTTTTAACTACATCATAAATACCGTCATCGTCGAGGTCGAGTGCTATAGTAAATGTGTTCGCCGCTCCGTTATAGTCGGAATCGTATTCATTATACATTACATCGACAATACCGTCACCGTCAATGTCAATGAAGCTTGTGAACTGATCGACATATCCGTCTCCGTTGACGTCTATACTTTCTGCATATCCGTCATAGTCAGTATCAGCCGCCATCATGTCATATTTACCATCACCGTCAAGATCTACTGCCCAGAAATCATCAATGCCGTCACCGTTTGTATCAAGCGCTTCTTCTGTGTACTCACCATACCCTTCTTCCATACTATCGTCAATTGTTTCGCTGTATTCATCGCCTATGCCGTTTTCAAATTTTTCATCTTCAAACATAATTGTTTTCTCCCTGTTTTGTATTTTATTTTGACCGGCTCACTTGATGACTTAATTGTAAGCCATATGAAAATTTTAAAAAAAGGGGGATGAATTGTAATTTGTCGGGGCAAATTACAATTTAATTGCCTACTTGACAAACTCATAAAAAAGATATATAATCTGTAAAAAGGAGTTGTATATATGAATCATAAAAATCCTGCAGTTTTTATACTGCTTGGTCAGTCAAATGCGGTCGGGCACGGGATACCGATGAAGGAAGAAGACAGAATTACGGAGCCGCTTAAAAATGTTTTCGGCTTAAACCGGGAAATGAATCAGTCTTTTGAAAATGATAATCTATACTGGGGCGGATATACAAGCAGCGGCATGAATCTTGCCGAGGAGCAGGACGATACGTATTCTGTTGCAAACTGTCTTGCAAAGCTCTGGCAATCAGAAATTGATTCGGGAAGAAATCTTTCTGATTTATATATTGTACATATAGCGATAGGTGCTCAGGGTGTAACTGACGGTTTTATGTGGAATTCGGGCTACGAAAAAAAGCTTGTTCCGGGAAAGCTCGGCACTGTGGATATATCGCTGTCACATTATACAAATCACATATTATCTCTTGTGAAAAAAAGCCTCGGTGAAGAGGCGGAGATTATCGGAATACACTGGAGGGGCGGAGAAGAAGATACGACTGTATCAAAGACAGTGCTTGAAAACAGGCTTAAAGATGTATATAACGAGCTGTTTGACGGATTTTATAACGCTCTCGGCAGAAAGCCTGATATAATTCTGCACAGGATTGTCTGCCCGGAAAGATGCCTTGACATGGATCCGACAGGAAAATCTCTTGAAAATATGAATTACATAAATGAAGTTTTCGAGCAGCTCAGTAGGGAAAATGAAAATATAGCTGTTTTTGACGTCAGAAAATGTCCGATGTATATTCCCGATAAAAGAGGAAACGGTATATTTATCGAAGATGCTGTGCATTTTACGCCTGAGGTAAACGGCTGGGTGGCGCAGGAAATAATGAAAAAGATTAAGCAGTATTGACATTGTATTTATTTTGTGTTAAAATGAGTTTGTCGAAAGGAGTGTTTGGATGGACTATTTACTCACATTTCTGGAAGGGGTTATATCATTTATATCTCCGTGCATGCTGCCGATGCTGCCGATTTATATTTCATATTTTGCCGGCGGCGGTGAGAGAAAGGTAATTCCCCGTGCAGTAAGCTTTGTTGCAGGATTTACTGTTGTTTTCTGTTTGCTTGGACTGTTTGCAGGAACACTTGGCGGACTTCTTTTAAGATATAAAGCGGCTGTTAATATTATTTGCGGAATCATTGTTGTAATTCTGGGACTTAGCTTTATGGAAGTTATAAGAATACCGTTTTTTAAAGGCGGAAAAGGCGGATATGAGATAAAAAGTATTTTCTCGGCATTTGTTTTCGGTATGATATTTTCGGTGAGTCTTACGCCTTGTGTGGGAGTGTTTCTCGGTTCTGCACTGATGCTTGCATCAACGTCAGGGACAGCGGTAAAGGGAGTGCTTTTACTTTTGTTTTATTCACTGGGTATCGGAGTTCCGTTTGTTTTCTCAGCGGTGCTTATAGATAAGTTGAAAGGAATTTTTAATATTATAAAGAAGAATTACAGAGTAATAAATACGGTATGCGGCATTTTTCTTATAATAATAGGAATATTAATGATGAGCGGAATGCTTGGAAGGGTTTTAGGTTTTCTGGGAGGTAACATATGAATAATAAAAAAACAGGAATAATTGCATTATGTTTTATAGTTCTGATGATAATTGCAGTCGGTGCTTACAGTTATTTATCCGAAGGCTACGGTGCCGAACGGGAGCGCGAAGAGATAAGAGCGCGAGAAGCGGAAAGTAAAAATAAAAGTGAATCGGAATTTGAAAAAGCGGCTGACTTTACGGTTTATAATACAGACGGATATAAAGTAAATCTGTCTGATTTCAAGGGGAAGCCCGTTATTGTTAATTTCTGGGCTACATGGTGCGGCCCGTGTAAATCAGAGCTTCCTGCATTTGAAAATGTATATAAAAAGTATGGAGACAAAATTCAGTTTATGATGGTAAATATGACAGACGGTCAGAGAGAAACGATTCAGGTGGTTAACGATTTTGTTTCGGAGAACGGATATACGTTTCCTTTGTACTACGATTTGGATATGAGTGCGGCTGTTGAGTATAATGTAGTGTCTATACCAACTACACTTTTTATTGATGCTGACGGAAATATAGTGAAAGAGCGTAAAGGTACTGTCAGTGAAGGATATATCACAGAAAATGCAGAGATGATTACAAAATAATAAATTCTATATTGACTTTTCAGATTTCTTCTGATATAATAACTGCAATCAAATTATTTTTGACAGAAGGGGATTAAATGAATATTATTATAGTTGGATGCGGCAAGGTTGGCGAAAAGCTCGTTGAGAAGCTGTGCCAGGAAAAAGAGCATGATATAACAGTTATAGATGTCCGTGCCGATATAATTAAGACACTTGTAAATCAGTATGATATAATGGGCGTTGTCGGAAGCGGTGCAAGTATTGATACACTCAGCGAAGCCGGCATATCAGATGCGGATATATTAATTGCCGTGACAGGTTCGGATGAGTTCAATCTGCTTACTTGCCTTATCGCAAGGAAAACAGGGCACTGTCAGACAATTGCACGCGTGAGAAAGCCTGAATATAATAAGGAATTACATTTATTTAAGGAAGACCTCGGTCTTGCTATGATTATAAATCCCGAGCAGGCGGCGGCAAATGAAATGGCGCGCTCTTTGAGATTTCCGGAAGCAATCAGCATTGATACGTTTGCCAAAGGAAGAGTTGAAATTCTGAAATTCAGGATACCTGAGGATTCACCGCTTGCTGATTTAAGGATTGCCGATATTATAAACAAGCTCAATTGTGACGTGCTTGTGTGTGGTGTTGAACGCGGTGATGATGCATTTATTCCCAAGGGCGATTTTGTTCTCAATAAAGGAGATATTGTAAGTGTTGTCGTTTCCATAAAAAATGAGCTTCATTTCTTTAAGAAAATCGGTTTGAAGCGCAGTAAAATTAAGAATACGACAATTGTCGGAGGCGGGGCGACCTCGTATTATCTTGCAAAGCTTCTTCTTAACTCCGGCATAGATGTAAAGATAATAGAACATAAGCAGGAAAAATGTGAGCATTTGTGCGGAGCCTTGCCGAGGGCGACAATTATTCACGGGGATGGAACAGATAACAAGCTTCTTCTTGAAGAAGGCGTTGAAAAAGCTGATTCATTTGTGTCACTTACAAATATTGACGAGGAAAATATAATACTTTCAATGTTTGTAAAACGTGTATCAGATGCGAAAGTTGTAACAAAGGTAAACCGTATAGCATATGACGAAGTAATAAGCAGTCTTGACCTGGGAACTGTGATTTATCCCAAGAACATTACTGCTGAGTATATTGTAAAATTTGTAAGAGCAAAGAATAATTCAATCGGCAGTAATAATATAGAAACGATGCATACTATTCTGAACGGAAAGGCGGAAGCTCTTGAATTCAGAATTAAGGATAAATCTCCGATTACCGATAAGTCTCTTTCAGAACTCAATATTAAAAAGGATGTTCTTGTGGCTTGTATCAACCGAAACGGAAAGATACTTATACCGAGAGGAATCGACAAAATTACTGTCGGAGATACGGTTATAGTTGTTACGACCATTACGGGGCTTGAAGATATTACTGACATAATAGAATGAGGGTAGGAAAATGAATTACGGTATTATACGCTATACACTGGGATTGGTTCTGAATATTGAAGCGGCAACAATGGTGTTGCCGCTTGTATGTGCTTTTTGCTATGGCGATACAGAAAGAATAAAGCTGTTTGCGGTATGTGTGCTGATATGTCTTTTGCCGGGAATACTGCTCACTCTGAGAAAGCCGGCTAGAAAGGCAATGTACGCGAAGGAAGGATTTATAATCGTTGCACTCAGCTGGATAATAATCAGTATTTTCGGAGCTTTTCCTTTTTATATTTCCGGTTGCATACCGAGTTTTATAGATGCACTTTTTGAGTCTGCGTCAGGATTTACTACGACCGGTGCGTCTGTTCTTTCAGATGTTGAGGTAGTGCCGAAAGCAATACTTTTCTGGCGTAGCTTTACTCACTGGATAGGTGGAATGGGAGTGCTTGTGTTCCTTGTGTCTATACTGTCTCTTGCAGACGGAAGCAATGTTCACCTTATAAAAGCGGAAAGTACCGGCCCGGCTGTCAGCAAGCTTGTACCGAAAGTAAAATCATCTGCAAAAATTCTCTATCTTATATATTTTGGTTTTACTGTAATCGAAACCGTTATGCTTCTGGCAGGTGGTATGAGTCTGTTTGAAGCGCTGACAATGACATTCGGAACAGTCGGGACCGGCGGATTCGGAGTTAAAAATTCGAGTATGGCAGATTATTCACCGTATCTGCAGACTGTTGTCACGGTATTTATGATACTTTGCGGAATAGATTTTTCGGTATACTATCTGCTGCTCACAAAACGGTTTTCAGCCGCGCTTAAGTCGGATGAATACAGAGCATATCTGACTATTATTGCAGTGTCAATACTTCTTATAAGTGTTAACTGTATGCATCTGTTCCCGGACTTTCTTACGTCACTCAGACACGGTGCGTTTCAGGTCGGTTCGATAATAACGACAACGGGATATGTGACTGCGGATTTTGATATGTGGCCTTCGTTTTCAAAAACTATACTTGTAATGCTTATGTTCATTGGTGCTTGTGCAGGAAGTACGGGCGGCGGTATAAAGGTGTCGAGAATACTTATACTTCTTAAAAGCGTAAAAAAAGAAATAAGAATATCGGCACATCCGAGAAGTACTCATAAAATAACTATGAACGGCAGAGCGGTTGAACATGAAACAATCCGCTCCGTGAATGTTTTCATTGCGGTTTATCTTGTGATATATGCGGTATCAACACTGATTATAAGTCTTGATAATCTTGGATTTGCAACGAATTTCACAGCAGTTGCGGCTACCATAAATAATATAGGGCCGGGACTTGAAGCGGTAGGACCGACTCAGAATTTTTCTGTTTATTCACCGCTTTCAACCTTTGTTCTGACAGTGGATATGTGGATAGGCAGACTTGAGATTTTCCCTATTCTGATGCTGATATCTCCATATACTTGGAAAAAATGATGAAAGGAAAGGCTATGGAAATTACATGAATCATTTCAGCGGTGAAGATATGTTCGGAAGCGGTGCTTCAGTGTATGTTGAGAGGAGTAAAAGCTTTTGTTACGGAAAACATACTCATGAATTTTTGGAGCTTGTCTATATAAAAGACGGAACCGGGAAGCATATTATAAACGATGTAAGCTATGATGTAAAAAAAGGTGATTTACTTTTTATCAATTACGGAAAGACACATTCGTTTGAATCCGAAAACGGCATGGATTATTATAATATTCTTCTGACACCTGAATTTATAAGCGAACAGCTTACAAACTCTGAAAATGCGATAGACCTTCTGACACTTAGTTGTTTTGAAAGCTTTTCGAATTTTAATGATGAACCGAAAATCCGTTTTTCCAGCAGTGAAATAATATTTGTTGAACAGCTGCTGAATGAAATGGAAAGAGAGTTTGCTAAAAAGGATGCCGGGTATACCGAAGTTTTAAAAAGCTGTATAACCGTACTTCTTATCCATATTTTCAGAAAAATGGATAGGGGTATGCTTGCAGATGACAAAAAGATTCCTGCGGAAATTCTTGATTATATTGATAATAATTACAATGAAAAAATAACTATAAAAGACCTTGCAAAACGTTGTTTTTACAATCCGTCATATTTCAGTCGTATATTCAGCGAGATTTACGGAATGACGATTACGGAGTATATCTCGGAAAGACGTTTTGAAAAAGCATGTCAGCTTCTTTCGGAAAGCGATATGACGGTGGAGGAGGTTGCACGCTCTGCCGGCTACAGAGATACAGCCGCAATTTTCAGGCATTTTAAAAAGAAGCTCGGAATCACACCCGGTGATTACAGAAAAAATTAAAGGAGACAACTTATGAAAGCATGTATTATACAGCCACCTTATTCACGTGATGTATCATTTTCAGATGAATATTTCGAATACAAAATGAATCTGCTTGATAATTGTGATGAGTCGGCGGATATTATTGTATTGCCTGAGTACAGCGACGTACCGTGCGCAACGTCTACGGAAGAGGAAACACTCTTCTATCATAATAAGTACATTGATGTTCTTCTCGAAAAGTGCAGAGAGACTGCTGTGCGTTGCAGTTCGCTTGTGTTTGTAAATGCACTTTGCAATGTAGACGGAGAATACAGAAACACTACATATGTTTATGACAAAAAAGGTAATATTGCAGGGAAATATTTCAAAAGGCATATTCCGCCTCTTGAGCTTGATATTAATATCGGCTCGGAATATACAAATGAATTTTCGGAGCCGTATGTGATTGAGATTGACGGACTCAGGTACGGGTTCCTGACCTGTTATGATTTTTATTTTTATGAAGCATTCCCCGTAATCGCAAGGCAGAATGTTGATATAATAATTGGCTGTTCACTTCAGAGAAGCGACAGTCATGATGCAATTGAAACAATGTGCCGTTTTCTTGCATACAACACAAATGCATACGTAATCCGTTCTTCTGTAAGCTTTGACGAAAGCTCAGATATCTGCGGTGCAAGTATGGTTGTATCTCCGAAGGGAAAGGTTCTTGAGAATATGAAAGGCAAATTTGGCATGGCAGAGGTGGAGTTCAACCCGTCCGAAAAGTATCTTAAGCCTGCAGGGTTCGGAAATCCGGATGCTCCGCATTATGAATATATTGAATTCGGAAGAAAACCGTGGCAGTACCGCCCGGGCGGCAGTGCGATTATTCAAAACGATGCACAGCTTCCATATCCGAGACTTTGTGCGCATCGTGGTTTCAGCACAGTTGCTCCCGAAAACAGCATGCCTGCGTTTGGTGCCGCTGTTGCCATGGGTGCTGAAGAAATAGAGTTCGACCTGTGGGTTACAAAGGATGGAGAATGGGTTTCAATCCATGATTGTAATCTTGAAAGAGTATCGGACGGTACAGGTAATGTCTGGGATTATACACTTGATGAACTGAAACAATTCGATTTCGGTTCGAAGTTTTCGGAAAAGTTCGAAGGACTCAGAATCCTTACATTTGAAGAAATACTTAAGAAATTTTCCTGTCATGTTATTATGAATATTCATGTAAAAACACTTGAAGAAGCAGGTATCAGCAAAGAAATCTATGATGATGAAATTATAAAAAAGCTTGTAAACCTTATAAGGAAGTACGACTGCTCAAAGCACGTATATTTTATGACAGTCAGCGAAGCATTACATGAAAAACTCGAACATTTCGCTCCTGAAATATCACGTTGTATGGGCGAGAACATGAGCGGCGAAAGTATTGTTGACCGTGCAATCAGATGCGGATGTAAAAAGGTACAGCTGTTCAAGCCGCATTTTAATCAGGAAATGATTGATAAAGCGCATAATCACGGGATAATCTGTAATGTGTTCTGGTCGGATGAGCCTGAGGAAGCAAAGCAGTTTCTTGATATGGGGATAGATACAATTCTGACTAATGACTATAACAAAATTACGAATGCATTGAGAAGAAAGTGATGTTATGATAAAGATTTTAATTCTTTTATCTTTTATCTTCATCTGTATCAATACACTTTTTTTCCATTTCGCATTGAAGTTTTTTCAATTCTTCTATTACGTCTGTTATCTTATTAAAAAGTGAATAATACATTTCTTAGTAATTCGGCATATGGTTTCTCCTTTCGTAATTACTCGCGGAATTTTTTGAATAAAAAATGCGCGGCAACAGAAATCTGCACCGCGCATAAAAACGAGGCTTTAGATTTCATGTTACCACACATTTTTCTCTAAATATGAATACTCCAAACAAATACCATATTGTAAGCCTGCGTTTTTTACAAACTACAATTGTCTGGATGTATTCTAATGAATGCCATGAAAAGATATTCATACTGAATATCCGGAATATATTAAATTTAAAGAAAAATATGTGGTGTTTTCATTATACCACCTTTTTAAAAGTATGTCAATACATATTAAAAAGAAATCCACGGTTTTTGAATGAGTAAAAAAATTTTGAATGAAATTGCGATTAACCGATAAATTGTAATTTGTCGGGACAAATTACAATTTCTACAAAGTAAAAATCAACTATAAATAGGGTTTTTTGTGTAAAGAAATCCTATTTATTTTTTTCGCAGTTTATGATAAAATAGTGTTAATAAAACTTGGAGGTGTTGATTATGGATCATATTATGAACGTAAACAAAGAATGGTTTCTTGACCGTGTGAAAGCTTGCTGGACAGGGAAAAATATAGGCGGAACAATGGGAACACCATTTGAAGGTAATCCTGAAATGCAGGATATTGACGGATTTACAACTGCAAAGGGAGAACCGCTTCCCAATGATGACCTTGACCTTCAGCTTATTTGGCTTAAGGCTGTAGAAGAAAGAGGAATACAGAATATTACATCTCTTATGCTTGGTGAGTATTGGGCAAGCTATGTTCCGGCAAGCTGGAATGAATACGGAATAGGAAAAGCAAATCTCAGAAGCGGAATACTCCCGCCTTTCTGCGGAGAGTATCTTAACGAGCAATGGAAACACTCAAACGGTGCATGGATAAGAACGGAAATATGGGCTTGTCTTTTTCCGGGATATCCTGAGCTTGCAGTAAGATATGCATATAAGGATGCCTGCATCGACCATGGCATAAGTAACGGTACATATGCGGCAATGTTTGTGGCGGCTTTAGAGAGTGCGGCTTTCTTTGAGAGTGATATATTAAAGCTTATAGACATCGGTCTTTCGTTTGTTCCTGAAGACTGTAAGCTTGCAAAGACCGTAAAAATGGCAATTGATTTGTACAATGAGGGAAAGACACTTGAAGAGGCAAGAAATGAAATTGTGGAATTCAACAAAGAACTCGGAATGTTTCAGGCGCCTGCAAATGTTGCGTTTGTTGTTCTCGGACTTCTTTATGGTGAAGGCGACTATAAAAAATCAATGATTTGTGCAATAAACTGTGGTGACGATGCTGACTGTACCGGTGCAACAATAGGCTCTATTATGGGTATTATCGGCGGTATGAAGGTTGTTCCGGAGGACTGGAGCGAATATATCGGTGACAGAATAGTTACTGTTGCAATAGATAAGGCTTCTGCGTACTGGCTTCCGGCTACCTGCACCGAACTTACAAATTGTATTTATGCACTTATGCCTGTGGCTTTAAAGGCTTTTCAGGTGAACGTATTTTATGGGGACGGTGAAAGCAATATTTCTCCGGAAGCACCATATGACAGGGCAGGAGCATTTGACATACCTACAAATCCGTACTGCTATGATGAGATTGCAGACCTTATTTACGCAAAAGTCAGAGCAGAGTTTGACAAAGCTCCGGTAATTTCACCGGGAGAGTCAATAAATATGACACTTCAATTTGTAAGCTCGTTCTTTGAACCGAGAAATATTTCTCTTAAGCTTCATCTTCCGGAGGGATGGACTGCAAAATACAGAAGACATGTCCGGATTGAACACTATACACACGGTAAAAATCTGAAGAAATATTTCTGGACTGCTGAAATCACAGCCGGAGAAAATGTTGAAATGATTAATAAAGTATATGTTGAAGTTAAAGCTGAAGGCAGACCGACAGACGGAATGATTCCTGTTACTATTCTCGGTTAAACTGAATAATCAGGGGAGTTGTGATATTTAAATATATTACAGCTTCTTTTTTTGTGCATAATTTTAAAAAAATTATGGCAAATTACATCTGTTTGTATATAAATACCTAATTTTGTCATATCCGGTTGACAATTAGGATTTTAAGTGTTATAATACTTAAAACGAATGTTATGTAAGGGGCTGATATAAGTGATATGTGTACTGATATCAGACGGTTGGGATTGCATATACAAAGAAACCGATATATGCGAAAATTGCGAATATTACCGTAAGAAAAAAAATAAAAAGGATACAACAAAGGAGGAACGACAAAGAGATGCCTTTTATAAAAAGAAGAATCGTTGAATTTTTTTTGCCGGAAATACTTTTGTCGGCAATATTTACGTTTCTGTTTCGACACGGATATATGTATGAAACACAAAAAACGACAATTATAATAATGGTTATATGTCTGATTATCGGTGGTATTCACCTGTTTCGGAGCTTGCTCGGATATATGTTTTTTTCTCAGAATAAAGCGGTGTACCTGAAAGTAAACCTCACAGCGTTTACTGTGTTTTTCTTGGTAAACCTGATTATGGGATGCATAAATTGTGAGCCTTTATATACATATTTATTTCTGCCGTATAAGCTTTTTACGTTTTATGGTATGAGTAGTGTTCAGTCGCTGCTTCTTATTAATGCAGTGAAGCTGTTATTTATATTTACAGTACCGCTTGCGGTAAATAGAAGTGACTAATAGAAACAATACTGTGAAATCGGCAGTATTGTTTTTTTGTTGGTGAAAAGAAATAAAAATTGACAATTCCGGTACTTTGTGATATAATTGGCATATGTGAATTTTTGATTCATGCAGAATATTGCAGTAGGAGGATATATGAAAAAACTCATTTTATTTGTAATACTGTCCTTGTTGTGCCTTTGTGCATGCAGTACGGGCGGTGTAACCGATTCTGACAGACTGACGGTTGCAGTATCTATTCCGCCTCAGGCTGAATTTGTACATGAGGTGTGCGGTGAGAATGTAGATGTTATTACGGTTATCCCGGCAGGATACAGCCCGGAGACGTATGAACCTACACCAAAAGACATTGTAGAGCTTTCAAAAGCGGACATATATTTTACTATCGGTGTTCAGGCAGAAAAATCAAATATTATACCTGAGACCGGTGATTTGAAAAAAGTAAGTCTTGATGAAAAGGTATCTGAAAAGTACAGCGAGCTGACAATAGACGGGGAACGTGATCCGCATATATGGCTGTCACCGAAGCGTGCCGCTGAGATGGTTAATATTATAGCAAATGAAATGTCTGTAGTTGACCCTGACGGAAAAGAAGAATATAAGGCTAATGCAGAAGCTTATATAAATAAAATAAATGAAGCTGATGAATATGCACGCAAGGTGATTGAGGAAAGCGGATGCAATAAGTTTATTGTGTTCCATCCGGCATTTGCTTATTTTGCCGATGAATACGGACTTGAGATGTATGCTCTTGAAGAACACGGAAAAGAAGCTACTGCGGCAAATCTGACAAAAATGGCAGATTTTGCGAAGACTGAAAACATCAAAGCTGTTTTTTATCAGAAGGAAATCGATTCTGCTCAGGCACGGGCGTTTGCGGAAGAAATTGGCGGAGTGACGGTCGAACTGTCACCGCTTTCGGAAAACTACACCGAAAACATAAAACTGATGGCAGACACAATCTCAAAAGGGAGTAATTGAATGGAAAAAGCGATTGAAATCAGGGATTTATGTGTTTCCTACGGAAATAACAGAGTACTTGAAAATATAAATCTGACGGTTGAAAAAGGTGAATATCTCGGTATTATGGGTCCGAATGGCGGTGGCAAATCCACTCTTCTTAAATCAGTTCTCGGTCTTATACCGATAACGTCGGGAGAAGTAAAAATATTCGGAAACAGTGTAAAGCAGAATAAAAAAACACTCGGATACGTTCCGCAGTTCTCTGCCATGGATAAGAAATTTCCGATAACAGTCAGAGAGGTTGTGCAGACAGCTTTTCTGAAACACGGACTTCATCCGCTGTTCAGGTTCGGAAATGAACATAAATCCGAAGCTGAAAAGGTACTTTCCGATGTAGGGCTTGACGGTTTCGGTGACAAGCAGATATCAGAGCTTTCCGGAGGAGAGTTTCAGCGTGTGCTTATTGCAAGGGCGCTTGCGGCAAAACCGGCTGTGCTTCTTCTTGATGAGCCGACTGCGAGTGTGGACCCGGCATCGCGAGAAAAGATATACTCACTCATAGGAGAAATAAATAAGGAAGTTACCGTTATAATGGTAACGCATGACATGACGGCTGTTGCATCTGAGGTAAAGAAGCTTGCCTGCCTTAATCAGACGCTTGTTTATCACGGACAGCCGGAGCTGACGGAAAAGGTTGTGAACAAGCTGTACGGATGTCCGGTCGACCTGATTGCTCACGGTATACCGCACCGTGTTCTCAAAAATCATGACGGAGGTGACGGATGTTGTTGCTGAACTTAATTTTTGAATATCAGTTTCTGCAGAATGCTTTGATTGCAGGATTGCTTACAAGTATTGTCTGCGGAATAATCGGTGTCATAATAGTAGAGAAAAAACTTGTCATGATGAGCGGAGGTATAGCTCATACTGCGTATGGCGGTGTCGGACTTGGGTATCTTCTCGGAATTGAACCTATAATCGGTGCACTTGGCTTTGCAGTTGTGTCTGCGTGCGGAATAGGTGCAGTCAGACGACGCGGAGGTGCTTCTGCTGAGGTGATAATCGCAATGCTGTGGTCGTTCGGAATGGCACTCGGAATACTTTTTATCGGTGTTATGCCCGGTTATCCGCCGGATATCAATTCATATCTGTTCGGAAATATTCTGTCTGTCACAAAGAGTGACATATTAATGGAAATAATTATATGTCTTGCCGTAATGCTTGTTATATTCATATTTTATAACGACTGGAAAGCATATCTTTTTGATGAAGAATTTTCATTTATACTCGGTCTTAAAACAAAGGTTCTTGAATACACACTTCTTATCATGACGGCAATGGCTGTTGTTGTACTTATAAAAGTAGTAGGAATTGTCCTTATTCTTGCACTGCTTACGGCTCCTGCTGCGACATCTGCTCTTTTGTCAAAGAGACTTGGCACGAGAATGTTGATTTCGGTGATTCTCGGATGCGTTTATTGCTTCTTCGGATTATGGCTTTCATATGATTTTAACATTCCGTCAGGCTCGACAGTTATAATTTTATCGGTACTGTGTTATTTTATTGTGTATTTTGCTAAAAGCGTTTTTCATAGAAAAAAGCACATTGTTTATAAGTAAAGGGTATGAAACGGTATGTTTTTTGTAAAAAATAAAATAATTAAGAAAAAAATTGATAAATTTTCAAAAAAACTATTGAATTATTTTTAAAATATGATATAATGAGATAGTATGTCACTATTATATTTACGGAGGGAGGTTAACAGTTATGACAAATTTATTTACCGTATTGCACATCATTGTAACAGTTCTGCTTATAATCGTAGTTCTTCTTCAGGAGGGTAAAGATCCCGGTATGAAGAGTCTTCAGGGTGCTTCGGCAGGCGCAGGTGATTCTTTCTTCAGCCAGAACGGTGGAAGCACAAAGAAATCAGTTATGTCTAAGGTGACAATTGCCCTTGCAGTTATGTTCCTTATCACAACATTGACTCTTGTAATAATCGGTGCATAATTATTTTGCAGAAACAATGAAAGGATGAAATAATAATGAAAAAGAAAAGTTTGGGTATACTTTGTCTTATCGTTGTTATCGCAATTGCTTTGAATTACGTTGCGTTTTTAGGATTTAACGTATCAGGATTCAAATACGGCGGAATATTCGATAGTGAAAAAGGTATCAGAAAAGGTATTGACCTTGCCGGAGGTTCGGTTATAACATTCCAGGCAAGTAAAACAAATCCGACAGATGACGAAATGGCATCTGTTGAAGCTGTTTTTGGTAAGAGACTTACAGACCTCGGTTACACAGAGGCGAGAATAAGTAAATCAGAAGGCGGAAAAATCACAGTTGAAATTCCGTCAGTATTTAATACAGATGAAGCTGCAGATTTGCTCGGTCAGACTGCAAAGCTCTCATTCTGTGACGCAGATGGAAATGAACTTCTTACAGGTGCTGATGTAAAAGGCGCATCAGATGAGTTCGGTATGCCGACAGAAGGTGCTGTTACTTCAATTCCTTACGTTCAGCTCGAGTTCACAGCTGAAGGTCAGAAGAAGTTCGCAGAAGCTACAAGAAATGCGGCAACAGCAGGAGAAGGCAGAAATGTTATCGTTATAAAGATGGATGAAACTACAATTTCATCTCCTACAGTTTCAGAGGAAATCAACAGCAGTACATGTATAATCTCAGGTGGTTTCGAAACAAGAGAAGATGCTGCTAAGCTCGCTAACCAGATAAGATCAGGTAACCTTCCTTTTGAACTTACAGTAATCACACAGGAAACTGTTGGTGCTGAGCTTGGTGAAACAGCTCTTCCGAAGAGCTTGCTCGCTGCAGGAATTGGTATTATAATAATCATGCTCTTTATGATTGTTATGTACAGAATCCCCGGTCTTATGGCTGACATATCACTTGCAATTTATGTAGGACTTGTTGCACTTATTCTCGGTCTTACACGTACAAACCTCAGCCTTTCAGGTATTGCAGGTATTGTACTTTCAATCGGTATGGCGGTTGATGCCAACGTTATTATATTTGAGCGTATTAAGGAAGAACTTCGCCTCGGCAAAACAATCCGTGCGTCTGTTGAAGCAGGATTTAATAAGGCGTTCTCTGCTATCCTTGACTCAAACGTTACAACAATTATTACTTGTGTTGTTCTTTACCTCTCAGGTATCGGAACAGTTACAGGTTTCGCAGTAACACTCGGTATCGGTGTCGTAGTAAGTATGTTCACCGCAATCGTTATTACAAAATTTATCCTCAGACAGCTTGTTGGTCTCGGTATTTCAAACCGTGCATTGTTCTGCTCTGAAAAGAAATCAGTGAAGGAGGGACCTGAAGCATGAGTAATTTCACAAAAAACAGATGGAAGTTTCTAATTCTTCCTTTAGTGATTATTATTGCCGGAGTTGCTATGTTCTTCGTGCACGGCGGATTTAACTATGATATCGAGTTCAAAGGCGGAGTACGTATGCAGGTAGAACTCGGACAGGCTTACAACAATGATGAGGTGGTAACACTTCTTAAAGAAAAAACAGGTGTTGATATAACTGTTCAGAAGGGTGCTAAGGAAACAGAAGTTCTTATCAAGACATCTGCTACAGATGATGAAGTGAAGAATACAATCACGTCAACGCTTACAGAAAAGTATCCTAATGCGGCAGTTCTTTCTGAATCATCAGCTTCAGCAAGCTTTGGTGCAGAAGTTCAGCGTAAAGCTCTTGTATATGCTTTGATAGCAATACTTCTCATCCTTGTGTACATTGCATTCAGATTTGAATGGCGTTCTGCTGTAATGGCTGTAATTGCACTTGCACTTAACGTAATTGTTATGTTTGCTGTTTATGCTATTACAAACATTCCTATGAACACTACATTTATCGCGGCTATGCTCACCGTTATCGGATATTCAATCAACAACACTATCGTTATTTTTGACCGTATCCGTGAAAACATGAAGAAGCTCGGCGGAAGCAGAAACTCATCAATCATCAGTATTGTTGATACAAGTATCGCTGAAAGTATGGGACGTACAATCAATTCAACGATTACAACTCTCATCACAATCGTTCTTCTTTACATCATCGGTGTTGCAGCAGTAAGAGAGTTTGCTCTTCCTCTTATCGTTGGTATAATCATTGGTGCTTATACATCAATATTTATGGCAGGTACATTCTGGGCTTCATGGAAGCAGGCAGAAAGAGATGCGAAAGCAGCAGCTGCTCAGTCAAGAAAAAAGAAATAATATTTTAACGTGCAAGTCTCTGATTATAACAGAGACTTGTATTTTTTTTGACCTGCGGAAAACCAAGTTGTTACAAAGTTATTACGGTATGTCTTAAACAGCACGATTGGTATATTTTTTGGGGTGTAAATTTGTGCAAAATGGAGAAAAATAGAAAGATTATACGAATGTATTGACAATTTAGAGCATGTGTGGTATAATTCTTACATATTTTGGGAATGTATCTTAACTATCAGGATCTGCAACATCAGAATGCTGTATCTTTCTGATAGCAAAAATTTTATTTATTTATTAATTCTCCACATAATTCCCATTATGTAGAAATTGATGGTTAAGGAGGTTTAAAAATTAGTTGGATTAAATACAATGGTTATTGGATCTGAATGGTGAATTAATAAATATATGAAAAAATATGGAGGAATTAAAATGAAAAACATTAGAAAAATGATTGCACTCGTATGTGCAGCTGCATCAGTTTCAACTGTTACAGCATCTGCTGCATGGGAATTTGCTGGATACGATACAACAAACCCACCGCAGTACATGAAAATTTATAATGAAGTAATCGACGGAAATTACACATGTAAGACAAAAGAAGAACCTGTTGCTCCTTGGGATGTACAGTGGGTTCTCGAAGGCTATGAATTAGCTTATCCGCACGCTGGATATGAAAGACTTTACCTCGAAGGTAATGCTCAGAAAGCTATCACAAGAACAGTATCATTGTTCCCACAGTGGGATGTTCGTTTCCGTGACTTCATGTGGGAAGTAGCTGGAGATCATCAGATTTACCAGAGACAGCAGACAAAGATCAACAACACATACTGGGCATGGGATTTCGGTAGAAATGCTGCTGAAGAAAGCCTCGTATTTGTTCCTACAACAAGAACAGCTAAAGTAGAAGAAACATTCAGAACATATGCAATCGGTAACCTTGATGAAGAAGGTAACCTCGTATACAGCATCGAAGATGGAATTCTTTCAATCTATGATGATGAAGTTTACACAACAGCATCAGATTACAATGCACTTCCTGCAGAATTTGATGTATACTACGATGAATTCGGTTATCCGACAAGCAAGCTTAAGGTAAACGATCCTTCAATTTCTGAAGAAGCTCGTCAGGCTATGGCTAACTATGATATAAGTGCTGATAACCTTTATGATAAGACAGACTATGAAGTAGCTCAGATCATGAAGAACTACATCGCTGTTTCTAAGGTTGTTACAGGTCCTTCATACTACGGCGAAAGCGGAACAAAGGACGTTGCTCCTATGTACTACGCTAACAGAAACGCTGGTTGGGCATGGGATTATGACACAGTAAGAGGCGCTGAAATTGAATATCTCTGGTCAGATGGTCTTTATGACTACTACACAGAAGACGAAGTTAAGATTGAATGGTCAAAGCCGCTTTATGAAATGGCTGAACCTTACCTCTACTATGAATACCTCATCGTTAACGGTGTTGCTATGGACGGTTCAAAGGGAACTCCTGAAATCTGGAGATACACAGGCGGAAAAGCTATTCCTGATGTTGAATGGAGATATGCATTCACAGAAGCTGATTGGCCGCATCGTATAGTAGAATTCAAGTACATCCGTGACAACGACGGTGACATGGTTCTCGCATTCGATAGAGACGGTGTTGTAGAATTCCGTTATCCTACAGGTGATTTCGGTAGCTGCTACATCAAAGTAACAGATACAATGGTTCAGTGCTGGGTTAAGTCAGATGTAGGCGAAGAACTCCTTTATGAAGTTCCACGTGCAGGATTTGACTTCGGTTCAGGATTTGCTGGATATGTAAACGCTGCTGGTTACATCGTAAGTGATGTTCCTTACGCTGTTGGTGGTGTTGATTACAGCGCTGCTGATGTAGGTTAATAATTACTATCAGAAGTTATATATCGTAAATTCAGGGCGAGATGGTTTCATCTCGCCCTTTAGTTTAAATAAAAAGGTGGGTGAATTGTATATGAAGAAATTTTTTACAGTGTTTATGACATTGTTACTGATTAATGTTTCTGTATATGCATCTCCGGAACCTGTAAGAAAGGTTAAGTTGGTAAGTGAAGAAACGGTCGGAAAGACAGCTACGGAAGCAATTAATACAACAAGTGCTGTAACGGTTACCGAAGCATCTGAAACGAATACATATTCCGGGAAAGTTACATATGGTATGGCGGACGGTTTTCTGAAAAGATATGCGAGCTCTTCTCCTGCAATGAATGGTCTGACAGGAAATGTCAAAATATTAACATATCATCTTATAAGCGAGGACGTTAATCTCCACAGTGCATATTGTATATCACCGGAGATGTTTGAAAATGACCTTAAATATCTTAAAGATAACGGATACACTTTTATGACTACTTCACAACTTCCGGTAAGTGATACGACACAGGGTAAAATAGCTGTTATAACTTTCGATGACGGCTATTCAAGTGATTATAAATATGTTGTACCCCTTCTTGAAAAATATGAGGCTAAAGCTACATTTTTCATTGTAGGCTCATATGTTGATACTCCCGGATATCTTACAACGGAAGAGCTGAAGGAAATGTCAACAAAGAGCTGTGTTGAGCTTGGAAATCATTCTTATAAGATTCATGATTATTCATATCAACAGCTTACTGCAATGTACAGAGATCCGGCATATGAACAGCAGATACTTGATGACTATGCAAAAAATGATGAATTTTTCGTAAATCTGTTTGGTTGGGCTCCGGTTTCTCTTTCGTATCCTTACGGAATATATAGCTTGCAGATTGATGAAGGTCTGAAAGCAAAAGGGAAAATAATTACGGTTTCAACAGCCGAAATACCGTATAATTATAAAAGTACAGCACCGGCAGGCAGAAAAAACAGAGATTCATTCAGGGCTATTGATTTGATTGTACAATAAAGGGGGTGTTGCGTTAAGCAGCACCCCCTTTTGGGGCTGATTGAGTTTAGATGCAGATACGTGACACTCCAAATCTATGATTTGGTTAGTGGAACTTATGCATGCGTAGTCGTAATTCACGAAACGAAGCCAAATGCGGGTT
>JAZULT010000032.1:0-57629 GCA_045603225.1 Clostridia bacterium
TGAATAAAATAAAGGGGCTGTTTATAAAGTCAACCCACAACCATGGGGATGGTTAAAAATAGTGCAGAACGGACGAAACGAACCACTCGACGTACCATCGTACGACTTCGGGCAGGGATTTATGTGATTTCATCACATAAATCTTCGTTTCGTCCGTTCTGCATTATTTTTTTACATCCCTTTCACTCTTTTAACAGGAGAATGATATGAAAAAAATAAGCTTTATTTTAAGTTTACTATTATTAACAAATTCGATTACGGCTTTTGCTTTTGATGAGCAGAGCTATATAAGTAAAAGAACAGAGCTTGCAAATCTGTTGAATGATTGCAGAAAAATGGGACTTAACTGTGAATATCAGGAAAAAAGTCTCAATATATTTGACTACAATATATCATATATAAAGAATAATATTGAAAATAATGCATCTGAAGAATTGATTGCTTATAAGGAAAGTGCAATACAAGGAATATATGAAAGCACTAAGGCAGAGCTTGAGGAGATGAAATCAAGCGGCAAGAGCAAAGACAAAGCGGTCAATTACGAAACAGGTGATTTTAATATAGACGGAAGAAAAATTTTAAATAAAAACGGAAAACCTGTATTCTCCATTGGAACGGGAAACAGTAATCCGTCAGGAATAGTTTCGGAGTTGAATAATATTGGTTTTGAAAATTTGCAGATTGAATGGGGAGCAAGCTATGTAATTTCAGAGGATAATGTTGTCGATTCATGGATACCTAATATGACAAATACTGAAAATACATTTGCGGTACAGGAAAATGAGAGGCTGCACATATCTAATAACAGTGAAAATACATTGATGCTTTCCCAGACTGTTTTGACAAAACCCAAAGAAGAATACATATTAACCTTTAATGCAACCGGAAATACTGAAGGTCTTTCAGTTCTGGTTGGAAATTCAGAGGAAAAAATTTCAGCCGCAAACAATACAGTTACTTTTGTTTCAGATGATTACACTCTGGATTTGTGTTTCAGATCAAAGGGAGTTACTGATGCATATATTGATGATGTATCGGTTATTAAAAAAGATGAAAACAGGAACCTTATCATAAACGGTGATTTTTCAGGAGACGGTTATGAAAAATTTGATGTATGCTTTGATAAAGTCAAGGCGAAAGCAGTTTTAAAAACCTTAGACTGTTCAGTAGAAAAAAATATGAGCATAAATCTATTGCTTTCACCACATTATTTCCCCGAATTTCTGAAAGAAGGAATAGAATACGGACCCTTGGGATTTTATGATTATATTATAGATTCTCCTGTTGCAATGGAGGCTTTAAAAGCTTATATTTATGCGATTATGCCGTATGTGACAGAATATCAGTCGCTTACATCTATCTGCTTGTCTAATGAGCCTCAATATAATACAGCCTTGGCAGAGGATGTTTATAAAGATGCTTTTATAAATTTTCTTAAAGATGTACATGGTGACAATGTAAGCTCATTTTACGGTGATGTGACGAAAGTTTCAATGCCGCAATCAGTTGAGTCGACATCCCTCTTTTATGATTGGAGGAATTTTAATAATAAAGTCTTCGCCGACTGGCATAAACAGCTTGCGACATGGGTAAAGGATAAGGCTCCTCAAATGCCGGTTCATGCTAAAGTCATGAATGCTGTGGGACCTGTTCGTTCATATCTGCAAAGCGGTATTGATATGGAGCTTTTTGATGAATTTTGTGATATTTTGGGACACGATAGCTCCACATACATGGAAAGAGACGTAGAGACAAGCTTTATAAGAACGTTAATGTGGTATGATTATTTAAGAAGTATATCAGATAAGCCTGTTTATAATTCTGAAGAACATATAACTATGGACTCAAGCACGGATTTTAACAGACAGATGTCTGACCACTTTAAAAGTGTTTTATGGCAGGGAGCAATTCATGGAAGAAATATTTCTTCTATATGGTTGTGGCACAGTTCATTAACGGGTTCTCTTTCGGGTCATATAAAAATGCGTCCCGATTGTACAGAGGCCGCAATTCACACATCGCTTGATTTAAACAGGCTTGCTGAAGAGGTATATGCCTTTGGTGATAAAATTCCGGATGCTGCAATATTGTATTCGAATGCTTCAGATATATATTCGGCTACTTATTCAGAAAGCTTATACGATTACTATAAAAGCCTTATATTCTCAGGGAAAACAGTACAGCTTGTAACAGACAGACATCCTGAAAAAATGCATTCAAGCGATATACTGTTAATTCCTGAAGCTAAAAATGTCAATAGAAAAACTCTTGAGGAAATTAGAAAGTTTGCGGATAGCGGGAAAAAAATAATTATAATCGGAAGTGACTCCTTAAAATATAATGAGTATAATCAGGCTCACAATTCAACCGATGTAAGCTATATAAAAAATAAATCGAAAATTTTCACTAAAAAATCTTTGGCAGGATATGAATGGGGTGCTACAATATCCGATATTCAACAGGAAGCTTCAAAAAATAATGAGTACTCTGTAATTGATGCTGCAACCGGAAAGCTTGCAATGGATATCGAATGGCAAGTTACGGTTTCAGACGGTCGTGTTCTCATGAATCTTTATTATATAGCCGACGAGTTTGAAAGAACAAAGACTGTATATATAAAAAAGGGTGAAGAAATTATACAGTCTCCCAAAGAGCTTATAAGTGACACAGTACTTGAAAGTCGATTTGAGATAAAAAGTCGTGAACCTAAGCTTATTGAGCTTGGAACTTCTTCAGCAAATCATGTGGAAAATTTAATGATAGATGAAAATTCCTGCATTTCATGGGATTATATGACTGCAAATGAACATAAAACAAAAATTTATAAGGTAGGTCAGGACGGAAGTCTTAGCTGGGTTTCTGATGCATACGGAGATTTTTATGAACCTGATTTTGATAAACCCACAACATATATGGTAGTAGCACAAAATAATACAGGAGCACTTTCTTCCGGGAAAGCCGTAACCGTTGGACTTGAGGCTGATTTTACTGTTATAGATACAGAAAAAACTACAATAAATCAGGAAAACGGATTATGTAAAATTTATATTGAAAATCCTTTGGATTGTCCTGTTGCACGGAAAATAACAGTTACTGCAAAGGATAAGGATACGAGGAAAATAAAGAAAATGGCGGTGTTTGAAAAAGTATTGCTTTCAGGTACAAACGATGAATTTACCTGCGGAGTTTTTGCAGAAAATACAACAATAGAAATCACAGAAAATTAAAAGGAGAATTTATTATGCTTTCTGATTATTTTAACCTCGATAATATTAAAATAATGACTAAGGAAGAATTTAACTTTTACCCTAAAGCTTCAGAGCGGGAGGCTTGGGAGAATTTGTCTTCAGAACTCAGGAAAAAGTTAATAGAAAACGGAGAAAAATATTTAAATTATACATATCCGTTTTTACCTATGACACTATATCTTGAATATAAAAGAAGCGGAGCGAGACCGCCATATGAAAATTTATTTCACGAAAGAAGAACTGCACTTCGTACCCTGATGCTTGCGGAGTGTATTGAACATAAGGGAAGATTTATTGATGACATTATTAACGGTATTTATTGCATATGCGATGAGACTTGCTGGGTAGTACCTGCTCATAATTACGGCAATTTAAGATATGGTACAGATATGGTTGAGCTTCCATTAGACGATATTCAGGTTATTGACCTCTGGAGTTCTTTGACATCATATTATCTTGCACTTACATATCATTGTCTTTATGATGAGTTAAACGAGGTATCGCCCTTGATATGTCAAAGAATTGAAAAGAAAATATATGAAAGGCAAATAGTTCTTTATGAAAATCATGATGAATATTTCTGGATGCGTGACACTAATAATTGGAACACTAATTGCAATTTTGCATCACTTATGGCAGGAATGTTTATGATTGAAGATGAGGATAGAAGAAAACGATATCTTGAGAAGCTTTTAAAAAGTGTCAATATCTTTATCAATTCATATAACAATGACGGAGGCTGTAATGAAGGACCCGGTTATTGGGGCGGTTCGTGCGGAATGTTTTATGAGCTTGCTGAGGTTTTAAAATATTTAAGCTTCGGAAAAATTGATTTATTTTCAGAACAAAAACTTATCAACATGGCGAACTTTCCTGTTAAAATGTATATAGGAAACAGCCGTTTTGTGAACTTTTCTGATTCCTCATCAAAAGTAATACCATCATATTCCTTGTTATATAATTTTGGAAAGGCTGTTGGAAATAAATCTTTGGTTGCACTTTCGAAGCTTGCAAAAGAGATGAATCCTGTTTGTAATACTATAGAGTCTGTATTTGCTTATGACTCGGTAGACAGAGTTGAAGATGAGATTTTATTTGATAAAGAATATTTCTATCCTGATTTGCAGGTTTTGACTTTAAGGGAGCAAAACGAAAACGGAGAAATGTTTTTTGCCGCAAAAGGCGGACACAATGATGAGAGTCATAATCATAATGACATCGGAAATTTCATGATTTATAAAAATCAAAAGCCTGTTGTTATAGATGTGGGAACAGGACAGTACACAAGCATTACTTTTACACCTCTTCGTTATACAATCTGGTTTACCAACTCATTTCATCACAATGTTCCGGTTATTGACGGTGAGGGGCAAAAGAACGGGCGTGAGTTTTGCGCTTCTGATGTCAGATATGATAACGATAAATTTTCTCTTGATATTGCAAAGTGTTATGAAAGCGGAAATGTAAAGGTATGGAAAAGGGATTTTATTTTCAACAGAGATGATGGTAAAATAGAAGTAACAGAAAGCTTTGAACTTGAAAAGGAAAGCGAGATAAAACTAACCTTTATGCTCCCTGAAAAGCCTGAGATTTCACAAAATTGTATCGGACTTTTGGAGGGCGTTAAGCTTTACTTTAAGGATTTAAAGGCGGAATGCGAAGAAATTAAAGATATGGACGATGTTGTAAGAAGACAATGGGATAAAATTTATAAGCTGTCTTTAATAACTAACAAAAAAAGCGGAGAAATTAAGTATTATTTTGATATGAAGCAGAGTTAAAAGATTTTTTGGATTGAACTTAAGTGTTGGATAGAGATAAAAATGAGTAATAGGACCGGGAACGGCATTGTTTTACGGAGTAAAAAATATCCAAAAATGATGAATGCGGTGTATATTTGAATATGATATGCCATGTGTCGGAATGTGTATGTATTTGATATCTGAACTTGAAATATCCGGATAAAAGAAACAGACCTTGAGATTAATATAAAATCCCGAGGTCTGTTGATTTTTCATGCAATTTATGCATTAAGAGCCTGATCAATATCGGCAATAATGTCTTCAACATTCTCAATTCCGACACTGAGTCTGATGAGGTCTTCTCCGATTCCGCCTGCTTCTAGCTCTTCAGCTGTCATCTGACGATGAGTTGTGCTTGCAGGGTGGAGTGCACATGTTCTTGCGTCTGCAACGTGTGTTACGATTGCGGCAAGCTTTAAGTTATCCATAAATTTAATAGCTGCTTCTCTGCCGCCTTTTACTCCGAAGCTTACAACTCCGCTTGCACCGAGAGGCAGATATTTGTCAACGAGTGATTTATATTTATTACCTTCGAGACCGGGGTAGTTAATCCACGATACCCTGTCGTCGCTTGCGAGATACTCTGCTACTTTAAGTGCATTGTCGCTGTGTGCTCTCATTCTCAGATGAAGTGTTTCGAGCCCAAGATTGAGAAGAAATGCATTCTGCGGTGCCGGGGAAGAACCCATGTCACGCATAAGCTGTACTCTTGATTTTGCGATGAATGCGGCTTTCCCGAAGTGTTCTACGTAAACAACGCCGTGATATGAGTCGTCGGGAGTGGTGAACTCAGGGAATTTTCCGCTTTTTGCCCAGTCAAAATTACCGCTGTCAACTATAACACCACCGAGAGCAGTTGCATGACCGTCCATGTATTTTGATGTTGAGTGAATAACTATATCAGCACCGAATTCAATTGGTCTGCACAAAAACGGTGTTGCGAATGTATTGTCAACGATAAGTGGAACATCGTGACTGTGAGCGAGCTTTGCAAACTTTTCAATATCAAGAACTGTAAGCGCAGGGTTTGCAATGGTTTCGCCAAGAACGGCTTTTGTATTTTCCTGCATATATGAATCAAGCTCTTCGTATGACAAATCAGGATTTACAAAAGTTACATCAATACCGAATTTTTTAAGTGTTACGCCTAAAAGATTGAACGTTCCGCCGTATACCATTGATGAGCATAGTATGTGGTCGCCTGCCTTACAGATGTTCATTACAGAAAGCAAGCTTGCCGCCTGCCCGGATGATGTCATCATCGCTCCGACACCGCCTTCAAGGTCTGCAATTTTAGCTTCAACACAGCCTACAGTCGGATTTGCAAGTCTTGTGTAGAAATATCCGTCTGCTTCAAGGTCGAAAAGCTTTCCCATGCTTTCGCAGTTTTCATATTTGTAAGTTGTGCTCTGGTAAATCGGCAAAACTCTTGCCTCACCGTTTTTGGGTGTATATCCTGACTGGATACATTTTGTTTCAATTTTCATTTTTATCATTCCTTTCTTTATTCTGCCGACATTATTGTCTCTGCAAGTGAATATGCAAATAACCAGTTCATCTCACGAGTCGGATGATTGATTTTATTCGACAGTAATTCATTTATATCAACACCGCATTTGTAAAGCTGCTTCCATTTTGCGTAGCAGTCGCAAACCGGTATATTATACTTTGCACATACATTTTTTGCTTCGTCGAGATACTTTTCAAGAATACCTTCGTTCTGAGTTTTAGTAGTACCTTCTGCAATCTCTATGAATTTCGGTTCTTTGAGATGACAGCTTATTCCTGTACACATCATGTTCGGAGTCATGAATATAACATCGGCTCCGCTGTCTTTTATTTTTTTGAATATCTTATCAAGCGCATCCGTATAGTTGCCTATATTATCAAGACCGCCGCCTGAATCGTTCAGCCCGAAGCAAACAACAACAAGGTCGGGATTGTATGACAAAACATCTCTGTCGAGTCTTTCAAGACCGTGTGGTGCGTTGCCGCCGCTTATTCCTGCATTAATAATGTTAACCGGAACATTCGGATATATTACCGAAAATATCTTTGCAAGATAATTGTGATAAGCACCGTTCTTGTCGAAATAGGTTTCTATTTCGTCTTTGGTTTTCATGTAAAGCTCAAAACAACCCTGTGTTACACTGTCACCGAGAAAGGCGATTGATACACCGGGATTGTTCCAATTGTCATTTTGCCTGGCTGTCATTTTATTTACTATGTTCAGCATGAATCAACATCTCTTTTCTGCTTGTTATATACAACATATTATATAACAAAAAAATAAGTTTGTCAAGATTTGTACAAAGTTATTGTATAAAAAATCAATTTAATGCTTGACAAACCGTATGATATGTGATATACTAACATAGTTAATAATTGGAGCGGTATCGAAGTGGTCATAACGGGGCGCACTCGAAATGCGTTTGCCTTAACGGGCACGTGGGTTCGAATCCCACCCGCTCCGCCAGAAAAAGACCTTAACTTAGATGAAAAGTTAAGGCTTTTTTCAACTAAATCTGTCTTACGACGGGATAAACCCGCTTTGCGGATGAAATCAGCTTGTGATGAAATCCGACTTCGTCGGGAGATTAAGACGGATTTAATTTCACCATGCGTAGCACGATTTCATTATTAATACCATTCATGGACATCAGACTGTCATTTCTGACAAATCAAATTAACTTTTTACACCGTCACAAAAGTGGCGGTTTTCTTTTTTGTGAATTTTATATTTTTTAATTTTATGCTTGAAAAAAATAAAGCAGTATGGAAAAATTGCAATCCATACTGCTTGAAATGCTATTCGTTTCTCGTGTAAAATGTATTTTTGCCTTGACCGTGTCTTTTGATAAATCCTTCTTCAACAAGTGTTTTGAGTGAGTTGCCAATGGAAGTTTTTTTGACCGAAGGAACAAGCTCTTCAATATCGCTTTTTGTGAACTTGCCGATTTTGGATTGGATAGCATTGCGAACAAGCTCAACGGCCGGAAGCTTCTCGTTGAAAATATCTACACGCTCTTCAAACTCACGATAAGCCGAAAGGATGATTCCGAGAATGTATTTGATAAAATCACCGGGATTATTCTTTTCTTCGTGCCAACCATGACCTGAACGTTCAAGAACATCATAATATTTTTGCTTGGTTCGTTCAATTTTGCTTTCAATGCTGATGTATTTTCCTACTACATAACCGCAGCGATAGAGGAGCAAGGTGGTCAGAAGTCTTGACATTCTGCCGTTGCCGTCATTGAAGGGATGAATACACAGAAAGTCATTAATAAAAATCGGAATCAGCACCAAGGGGTCAATGACACATCCGTCAATTGCCCGGTTGAAGCTTTCACATATTGCATCAATGGCGTCGGGTGTTTCATATGGCTCAAGAGGCATAAACCGAACAAGCTGTGTTCCGTCGGGACGTGTTTCAGCAACAAAGTTTTGTGTTGTTTTAAATCTGCCTCCGATGGATTTGTCTGAATACTGATAAAGGTCACGATGTAATTGCAAAATGTATGATGATTTCAAAGGGATATATTCATAGCTTTCGTGTATGGTATTCAGCACATCACGATAACCCATGATTTCTTCCTCATCACGGTTACGTGGAGTGGTTTTGTTATCACAAAGCTGCTTAATTCTTGTACTTGTGGTAACTATACCCTCAATTTTATTGGATGCTTCTGTGCTCTGAACCTTTGCGATTTCAACCAATCGGTCAAGTACCGCAGGTTTTTGTCTTAAAAACAACTCCTGACGTCCTTTGTATTCGTGTATCTGTGCAACAAGTCCGAGAATTTCACTGTCCCAGGAGATGTTGCGTAAATTATCGTAGTTAAAGGCTCTCATTCAATCAACCACCTTTCTTTACGACCAATTATATCATAAAATTGGGCGAATGTCAATATGTTTAGAAAAATATTCGACCAATTATGCTTTAAATTTGGTCGAAAGAAAACTTTATTGGTTGAAAGTTTAATCTATTATATGCCGAAAATAGAAGTATTATTTTGTACCATTTGGGGACATCAGACTGTCATTTCTGACAAATCAAATTAACTTTTTACACCGTCACAAAGTGGCGGTTTTCTTTTTTTGTGTATTTTTATATTTTTTTATTTTTATGCTTGATTAATTTCCAAATATGTGATATAATATATCTGCTACAACTTTTACTAATTTTTTAATACAGACAGGTTAATATTTTTTTTGCTCAGGGGGTACGCTATCTTTGTAAAAAGGCGTACACTCTTGTTTTGTCATACCTCTGGGCAACTAGTCTGTGTTATGAGTAAAAGTGTGTAGCAACATTTGAAACTTGAGTCACTTCGCTTTTTTAGTGCGTGGCTTATCTTTCAGGTGAGGCTACGCACTTTTTTAATACAGAGGTATGTTAATGAAAGAAACAAAAACTTGCTGTTTTTTCGGACACAGAAAAATAACCGATGAAGACAGTTTAAAATCAAAACTATATGAAATTATAGAAAACTTAATTATCATCGATAATGTGGAAATATTTTTATTCGGAAGCAAAAGTGATTTTGATAAGCTGTGCCTTAATGTAGTTACGAATCTGAAACATAAACATCCACATATACAGCGAATTTATGTTCGTGCAGAATATCCGTATATCAGTGACGACTACAGGGAATATCTCTTACAAAGTTATGAAGATACATATTTCCCTGAACAGGCAATAAATGCAGGAAAAGCAGTTTATGTAGAACGTAATTATGTTATGATTGACCGCTCCGACATCTGCGTTGTATATTATAATGAAGATTACCAACCTTCAAAGCGAAAAAACAGCCGGCATGATATATCACCCTATCAACCCAAAAGCGGAACAAGAATAGCATATGAATACGCACAGAAAAAGAAAAAAGTAGTTATACAAACTGCCAATTTCTGATGTATTGTCTGTCAGTTTTATATCTCCTTTTGCAACAAATCACTACTTTTATGCTTGCATCAAAAACAAATTAGTCAAGTATAAATGAGTAATTTATACCTGACTAATGTACCATTTGGGGACACCCGTTTTTTGGTATCATTCAACATTCTGGCGTCCCCTCCATGTCATGAATAACCCCCATCAAAATTTTGTGATATCCTTGTAGCTTACAAGGTCTACATTACACATCTCATTAGCCTTATCAACACAACCTTTTGTAAAACCTGATTTTGAAAACAGATAGTAATGCTTTGTTTTATATGAGAACAAGTTACTGCGTTTTACAAGTGTTTCTAAAACGCCGAGGTCCACCTTTTCATTTGTCCACTTACATTCTGCAAAAAGTGCTGTGTTTTTATCTTGTTCGCCCATAATATCAATTTCAGTCTGACACTTTTCTTTAGGATCATTGCCCCACCAACGACCAAGGGAGTTAAACTCTATCGGGCAGTTGCCGGAAAGGAGTTGTTTCCAAAGATACTGCTTACAGATTTCTTCAAACACCTTACCCATATAGTCTGAAAGCTGAGGTTCAATTCGCTTATAAACCAAATCTGCAGCACCACGGGCGATGATTGAGTTATTATCAAGCACAAAACGATACCAAAAACGGAACATATTATCCTCGATAGTGTAAACCGACTTACGAGAAGCTTTTTCGCCGTATGGCGTTTCTTTCCGCACGATGCCAAGATTTATAAGGTTCTTAATGTAGTTCGTACAAACATTGGTATCTTCGCCAACCTTACTTGAAATTTCCGACATTCTTGAAGAACCCGTTGCAATCGCTGTAATGATAGCTGTATAAATTGCAGGTTCACGAACCTCCTGTTTTAAAAGGTTAGTCGGTTCTTCATAAAGGAACGAAATCGGATTCAGATATGTGTTTTTTATATTTTCTTCAACACTTAATTTATCATCCATTTGTAAAAGGTACTGAGGTGTACCGCCTGCAACACCGTAAATAAGTGCTTTATCCTCGTCAGACAGATTTTTAAAGTATCTGCAGGTTTCTTCAAAGTCAAATGGCAAAAGCTTCATTTGTGCTGTTCTTCTGCCATAGAGAGGGGCTTTATATGCAAGTACATGGTCTTCCATATACGACATAGAAGAACCGCAGAGGATAAGCATTAATTTTGATGTGTCTTTATATTTATCAATCAAAAGCTGTAAAGTAGATGCAAGGCTTTTTGATGAACGAGCTACATAAGGGTACTCGTCAATAGCAAGAATAATTCTTTCGTTCTCTGCAAGCTTGAATACATACTCCAATGCAGCCTGGAATGAAAGGAAAGAGGACTCCGTTTCAATACCGCTTGCAAACTCCATAATGCTTTTTGAAAAGTTTTCCAGATTCTGCTTTGCGTTACTCTCAACGCCCATAAAGTAAATGGCTTTTTTATCTCCTATAAACTCATTTATAAGCGCAGTTTTACCAACACGGCGCCTGCCATAGATAACCGCAAATTCAAATTTATTTGATTTATAAAGCTTATCCAGTGCATCAAGCTCACGACATCTTCCTATAAACATATATACGACCTCCGTTTCACACTAATTATAACACATAAAAACAAATTAGTCAAGTATAAATGAGTAATTTATACCTGACTAAAAAATATTTAAATTAATGTTGATTTAATAAAGAAAGTATGATATAATTGATACTAAACTAAATTCGGAGGAGAGAATAATGTATACAAAACACAAATGGGAATCAGACAGATACTTTAATTTTAATTATGTGAAGTATTTGCCGGAGGATTATGACGAAACGAAGAAATATCCGCTTGTATTCTTTCTGCACGGTGCAGGGGAGAGGGGAGACGACCTTGATATAGCGATGAGGCACGGATATATGAAGCACGTAAGGGAAGACGGTGCAAAGTATCCGTTTATCTTCATTGGGCCTCAATGCCCTGCTGATAAATACTGGGGATGCTATACCGAGTCTCTGATTGCATTTCTTGATTACATATGCGAAGAACTTCCGGTAGACAAGGACAGAATTTATCTGACAGGTCTCAGCATGGGCGGAACGGGAACATGGATGCTGGCAATGGCCGACCCTGACAGATTTGCGGCTATTGCGCCTATATGCGGAAGCGGGATTTATTGGTATGGTGGAGTGCTGAAGGATGTACCGATTTTTATGTATCATGGCGATTGTGATGACGTTGTTCCTGTGACTGAGAGTACGAATATGTTGAGATCAGTCAACAGACATGGCGGAAATGCTCAGCTTAAAATTTTGTATGGTGTGGAGCATGGTGCATGGATAGAGGCGTATTCGGGAAATGAATTGGTTGAGTGGTTTCTGTCGCACAAGAAAAAATAATAAAAATTGGCTGTTGCCTTTAGCGTAGACTGTTCAAAGGCAACAGCCGATTGAAAGAGTGATTCTTAAGAATTCTGATTTTTCCAGAACCGTCTATATCCCGACGGTGATCTGTCTGTATGTTTCTTGAAAGTTATTTCAAAATGTTTTATATCCGAGTAACCAACTGCGTTTGCTATCTCTGTTATTTTCATATTAGTATGCTGAAGCAGTCTGCAGCTGTGTTCTATTCTTACTTTTTGCATATACTCAGAAAATGAAAATCCTGTTGTTTTTTTGAATTTGGAGCAGAGGTGCTGAGGTGTATAATGCATCATGTTGCTAAGCTCAGTCAATGATATTTTCTGATTATAATTTCTGTTAATATATTCTATTGCAAAATCAATTGAAGTCCCTGTTTCCTCGCTTGTTGAATTTTTAAGCATATAACGCAGAATATGTATAAGAAGTGTTATAAGCTGCATTTTCAATATTTTAAGATGTCCGAATTCACCGAAGAAAAATTCCTGTTGCATATTAAGTATAAGATTTTTTATAGTGTTTTCTGTCTCGTGATAAACACGGTTTATATCTGTGTCGGCAGGCAGGTGCTTTCCGTAATGCAATTCACGGCTGCAGAGTATGTCCTTAAAGCTGTCTTTCTCGGAAAGGGATCTGTCTATAAAAGAAGGGTAGAATATTATGTTCATGAGAGAACAGCTTTCGTTACCTATCTTTTTGAAGCAGTGATATGATTCGCGGTCTATCAAAGCAAAATCTCCCTCCGTAAGGACAGACGTATTGCCGTTCAGTGTATGCTCTATTCTTCCGCTCAAAATATAGAAAAATTCAATGTATTCATGGGAGTGAGAAGCACAGTCAGGCTGTGACTGATGATAGTCAAGTTTTATTCCGTCGGGCATATGAAATACAAGGTGATCGTTGTTTTGCGATGATATTTCTTTTTTTAGAATTTCATATCTATACATATCTTAATATACCCCCTAATTTTTTCATAATTATATATGTAGAATTATTATATCACATATGATATAATTATGTCAAGAGGTAAAAAGAGATATATGATAAAATAAAAACGGAGAGTGTTAATGATGCTGAAAAAGAACCCAATCATTTTACTTTTATGTTCGGCATTTTTTGCCGGTGGAACGGCATATGCTGAGAAAACCGAAATTTCCGAAAACTCAGAAACAGTAACTGTTACCGAGGAGGCGGGCGGAGCTGACGGCGGAATGATTATAGTTGCAAAGTCAGGTGCAGATATTGACGATAATGACAATATTTTTGCAATGGAATACATTGATGCTGTTGACGGAAAGCTCGTTTTTAAGTTTGATATGCAGGATGAAAGAAATAATGAAGCATCTGACGGAGAATACGATATTTACATAAGACGTCTCGGAGTTGATACTGTTCAGGGGAAGATGACATATGCATCGGCAGAAAAGAGAATGTCTGTCATGAATAGTATTTCAGAAGTAAAGTCCGGTGATGATGTTCTGGATATTCTTAATAATGAGGATAATGCTACCGCATTAAAATCACTTGGATGTGATATGGACAGCTTCTTAAAAGCTCATGATAAAGCTGAAGTTGCAGATTTTATTTATGAAGGGATAAAGAGTGAGGCAGAGCTTGATTCTAAAACATTTTCAGAGAAGTTCAATATTTCAATAATAGCGGAAAGTATAAATGCCGGAGGGGACGCAGAAGAAAATTTGATTGCGGCTGATTTTGAATTTGAAGGTGTATCATATTCGAAGCTGACTGATAATAAACTCAAAAAATGGATATGCGACAGTATTTCGGACGGTAAACCGTATGATTCTGTGGCGGAGCTTAAAGATTCTTACGGTAAGGTGATTATGCTCTATAATATAAAAGAGTCACGTCTCAGTAAGTTTGAAGATACTCTCGGTAAGTATGCCGATGCTCTCGGAATCGATGATGACAGTGCGTATAAAAAGTATAAAAAGATTTCTTCGAAAGACAGTGTAAATGAAAACATTCTTGACGATATCAAGAAAAAAACACTTTTGACTGTTGACGGTCTTGTTGATATCATTTCCGATAATCTTGAAGAGTCGGGAAAGAAAGGTTCAGGCGGTTCATCAGGCGGCGGAGGCGGCTCATCGGGAGGGACAACCGGAGTCTCAAAAGCTCCCGGAGTTTCAGTTGCGGTTCCGACAGATAATGAACCCGTTGTAAGTACAGCAAAATTTGCAGATATGAACGGTTTTGAATGGGCATCAGAGGCTGTAAACGCAATGGCAGAAAAGAATGTTATTTCGGGAACAGGTAACGGTAATTTTGAACCTGACGGATTTCTGACTCGTGAAGCTTTTGTGAAAATGCTTGTGCTTGCAACAGGATTTTATGACGAAAATGCAAAATGTAATTTCTCGGATGTGCCTGAGAATGCATGGTATTACAGATATATAGCAAGTGCGGTAAATTCAGGACTTGTTAGCGGAATAAGCGATACGGAGTTCGGTGTCGGACGCAATATTTCAAGACAGGATATGGCTGTTCTTTGCGGCAGATATATAAAGAATAATAAATCTCCCGAAAAGATTCGAGAAAAAGTCCGTTTCAGCGATGAGTCACAGATTTCCGACTATGCTATTGATGCTGTTTATGAATTGTATCAGACAGGAATAATAAACGGTATGGGAGACAATAGCTTTAATCCGCTGGGCACAGCAACAAGAGCTCAGGGAGCGGTGATAATTTATAATCTTGTTAAATAATAAGACGGAGGGAAAATATGCGTAAGAAAATCATTTCTCTTATATGTGTTTTAGTGATGCTAATTCCGAACACTTTGGCATTAGCCGGGACGGAGCAGAATACCGCGGCTGAGTCTGCTGAAGCGCTTAAGTCTCTTAATCTGCTTACAGATGAAAAGAAAATAACTCATGATTCTTTTGTTTATTCTCTTGCCGGATTTTTATATGATAACCCGGAAAGTATAGGAACACCTCAGGAGCTTGCGGTCGCAATGGGAATGGTGGATTCTGCAGAGGAATTCAAGGGAGTGCAGATTATAACTGTTGACGAAGCTATAAAATATGCTGTGGTTGCTCTTGGATATAAACCGCGCGTGGTGATGTCGGGTACAAACAATTACAGAGGTATAGCGGCAGAGCTTGGAATAACTGACGGAGTGAAAGCAGGCGGTGCGGAAATTCTTCTTTTTGAAGATGCGGTAAAGATTCTTGATAATATGCTTGAAATTCCGCCTATGGTTTCGTATTATAAAAGCGAAGCTGAAAAAGGGTACATAATCGAAACAGGGGAAACTCTTCTTTCTCTTAACCGTGGTATTCATGAAATCAGCGGTATGCTGACTGCAAATGACGTTACATCAATTTACAGAGAAGACGGTGCGGCACCGGGCTGTATAAGGATTGGAGAGACTGAGTATCCTGTTTCAGATATATGTAATACGGAATTGCTCGGAAGAAATATAATTGCTTATGTAAAGGACGGCGGTTACGGAGAAGCTTCTGTGGTTCATATAAAGGAAAAAGAAAATAAGAACAAAGTTCTTAAAATAGAAGCAGATAATATTGAAACTGTATCAGACGACTTTTCGGTAATCGAATATTCAGACGGAGCACGTTATCTTAAAGCGAAGCTTACAGCTGTTCCGAGAATAATATATAACGGTGTATATTATGATGAATATACAGCTCAGGACTTAATGCCCGATGTGGGAAATATTACTCTTGTTGATAATAACAATGACAATAAATACGATATAGTTGAAGTAACTTCGTATCAGACTGTCGTTGTTGAATCAATTGATTCGATAGACAGTGTTATATATAATAAGTACAAATCTGAAAGCATAAAGCTTGATGAGGAAAGTGCTGATTATATAATTTACAACTCTGAGGGAGAACAGACTGAGTTTATGAACCTTAAAATGGGCGATATTCTCAGTGTTAAATCAAGCAGAAATACTGACACAAAGCAAATTGAAATTTATATTTCAGGCAAAGAGAAAATAACGGACAAGGTAAATCTTATAAACCGTGAAGAAATGAAGTTGAAAGTTGGCGAAACGGAATATAAAATGACTTCTGAATTTTATGATTATATGAATAATTCAGGAAAAAGTCTTTCTCTTGGCGGAGAATATGTATTCCACTTTGATGTGTTCGGTAACATTGTTTATGCAGAAACTGTTCAGGACAGAGAATACAATTTATTCTATAAAATGTATGAGGAAGATGAAAACATTTACGTTATTTATATGGACATAAATAATGTATGGAATACTTCACCGCTTGCGAAAAAAGTGAAGAGTAACGGTTCACAGTACAATGCTTCAAAGCTTTTTGAAATGTATGGCGGACTTTCTCCACAGGTTGTAAAGCTCCGTGAAAATTCGAACGGAGAAGTAATAAGCTTTGAAATTGCAGAGGTTATGGGCTACACGGAAGGCAAATTTACAAAAACAGCTGAAACTTCATATCAGTATCTTCTGAATCCGAACTCTTTTGCAATGAAGTTGTATCTTGAAGATGATGCGAAGCTTTTTGTCCTTCCTACAGACGCAACGAATAAAGATGATTATTATGTAAGAAGCGCCAGCGGATTTTTCACTGCCGACAAAACATATAAGATAACGGCATATGACCAGGACGAATACGGATTTTGCCCTGTTTTCACGATTGTCGATTCGGACACAAATAAAATGGAAAGAGTAAATCAGGGGATGTTTGTTATAACAAGCATTTTCCAGAAGCAGGTTGACGGTGACGTTGTATCTGTCATAAAGGGCAATTTCGGACAGTATAAAAATCTTACACTTGTCGGGAATACAGCAGATATATATGACGGAATAGTTCCCGGAGATATTGTAAACGTAGGCATGAACGCAAAGGGCAGAGTTAACTATGTGAAGAAGGTTATGTCACTTGATTCTTTTGAGCCTTCAGACCCGCTCAGCTACTATAAAAATTCTCTTACTTTAGCAGGAACTATTGAAGCAATTGATATTGAGAAAAAGAGATTTAAGGTAAACTGCGGAAGTATGGTATCTCTCAGATTCCCGGTAGATTCAAGTATTCAGATTTACACACAGAAAGACAGAACCTGTGAAATGAAAAATGCTACTGAGCTTCACACTGGAGACAGAGTTGTCTGCCGTCTGACGTACGGAGAAGTGGCTGAGATTGTATGTGTGAGATAACGGAGGAAGGAAAATGAAAAAATACTCGATATTATTAATATTTGCTTTTCTGATGCAGATTTTTTCTGTTCCTGCGTTAGGTGAAGAGCTACAAAGCGGATGGACGGTGTCCTATCACGGAGAATTTGCTGACGAATCCGGAAGAGCAAAATATCTTGCGGAATCTTTTGAAAAATATAAATTTGACGGAGCTAAGTCGGTCGTTGTCAAATGTCAGACATCTGATAAGGCTGATGAAAACTACGTAGAGTTAAAAAATACTCTTGTAGGCGTTCCTGAAACAGGAATATATACTCTGAAATTTCATGTTAAGACAACCTCATTAATTGACGGTGAGCTGTGTTTTGGAAATACTGTGACAGCAATTTCATCTGTTACTCCTTCGGACGTGACAGCTCCAAGCGGAGACACCTACTGGAAAGAATATACTGCTGAAATTAATTATGAGAAAACAGATAATGCAGTATTCAGTTTCAGATTTTACAACAATATAAGAGGTATCTATATAGATGATGTAACTCTTTCTTTAAAAGACGGAGGAGAGAATATTATCACTGATTCAGGCTTCGAGGGTGAAATAAAAACGGAAGCCGGAACGGGCGGCGGAGAAGAACCCGGAGAAACACCGGGCGGTGAGCCTGATGTGCCGGGCGGAGATGTTGAAGAGACTTACGACACCACTCCTTATCAGCCGATATCATTTATGTCTTCGGGATATAAAAAAGGTGTTCTGCTTACATGGAAAAATCCTGCAACAGATACACTTACAGATGTAAAAATATATGAAATTACCGATGAAGAAGAAATTCTTCTTTCAGACGAGGTGACTGATGCCCCGTCAAAATATGTTTACTATAAGGCTGAGTGCGACGGAGAAACACCAAGGCAGTACAAGGTTGTATTTTCATACAGTGACTGTGAGGACAGAATTTATTTCCTCAGCGACATTCCGGGAGATAAGGGTGCAAGCTCAAACGGTGGTTGGAGTCTGAGACGTTACATGGAAGGTCCGGCAAAATATTGTCCGGCGGATGTGTATATTGATTCCGAAACAGGTCATGAAAGCGAAACTTCTCTAAAAATTGTTTCAAATATCGACAGAAGTGTTACCGAGCTTCAGTCAAACATATATACGCTTGTAATAAGAACAATCGGTATGGAGGCAGGAAAGAAATACAGCATATCGTTCTGGGTGAAAGGCGAGAATGTTGTAAATGCTCCTCAGGTTCATATGAACTTTGTTAAGTTCGAAAACACAGGTTCAACCGTGTCGGGAATAACAGGAACAAACGACTGGATAAAGAAAGAGCATACTTATGTATACAGCACTCAGAATGCGTTGTCTGTACTTGTTGAAGGGCTTTGCGGTGCTTTGTGGTTCGATGATTTTGAGTGTTACGAGCTTGATGCTGACGGAAATAAAGTAGGTGACAATCTCATTTCTGACGGTGATTTTGAAGGTGTTATTTCAAGGTCTGTCGGAAATCTGACGGATTTTAAAGCTGAGCCGGGAATTGGTTCAGTGGCGGTAAGCTACAAAAAACCTGCTGAGAAATACAGCGGTGCAAAGCTTTATCAGAAAGTTCAGGGTAACTACGAATATCGCGGTATTATATCAGGAAATACCGAAAGCTTCAACATAACGGGATTGCAGGAAAACAAAGAATATGAATTCAGAATTGTTCCATTTAACTCTGACAGAGTAGAGGGAGTAGCAGAAGATTTTACGGTTACAACCCTGCTTCGTGATTATGATATTACAGAGCCTGTTGTCTATAAAGGAAACAGTGTGGTTGATGCTCTTTCAGGAGCAGGCGAATACAAAGTCGTAACAACTGCAAAGAATAATCTTTTAGGCGATAACCTTAATTATGAACAGCTTGTCGGTATATATAAAAATAATACACTTGTAAAAGTATATTCGACAAAGCAAAGTGTTCCGCAAACAGCACAGAATGCACCTTATACAAATACGGAGACGGTATTCACAGTCCCTGAAGGTGATAGTTATAAGGTGAAAATATTTGTGGTTGATTCAAGAAAATCACCCGAGCTTTATTATAAAGCTGAGCTTAGTTAGTCTTTTATCGGTATGAACCGATATAAAATAAAATAATAAAAAGGAGTAGAAGAAAATGAAGAAAATGAAAAAAATGTTAAGCCTGATGCTTGCGCTCGCAATGTTGCCTTTAAGTGCAATCGGAGCTAATGCAGCAGAAAAAGAGTCGGGTGTAAGCTATAAGTTCTCAAAATGGAACTATGATATGGTGCCGAACAGCGACTCATGGAATTCGGAAGTGGATTACATAGGAGTAACACCTGATGGTGGTTATAACGGAACATCCGGTATGGAAGCGAATATTGAATCTCCGGCTCAGAGTAACCGCTTTCTTGCAATAAGTAATTCGCTTTCATCAACAATGACAGGCGGTTCAACTTACAGAGTTAAGTTCCGCTATAAGGGTGACGGAAAATTTGCAGTTCATTTTAACTGGAATAACCGTTCAAACGGTTCTTCTTATAAAGTTGAATCAACAGACGGCGACTGGAAATACGTTTATAAGGATATAACACTTCCTGAAGGCAATAGTGCTCCGTATATAGCATTTCTTTGCGATACACCTCAGCACAATGTAATTGACGATGTTTCTGTACAGCTTATGACAGATACTGACGATGACGGTACAGCAGACACACCAAACGGTACAGAACTTGTTACAGATAGCAGCTTCTCAGAGTATAAAGCGACATATTCATTTGATATCGAAGATGAAAACATTTATACACAGAATACATGGAAATACGAAAATGTAGGTCTTAACGGTACAGACGGCGGGTATATGAAGCTCACCGGAAAATATGCTCACAGCGGTGACTGTGCTATGTATATGAAGGGCGAAAATGGCGATGGTTTTATGACAGTACAGCCAAGAACAACTGTTCCGTTCAAGGCAGAAAAATCATATAAAATAGAGTTTTATGCGATGTACACCAAGGGTGGTACCGAAGTGACTGCAGAATGGTTAAGATTCAGTAATATGAGCGGAACTGCATGGACAAAATCAGCTCCCGACAGCAAAGGCTGGGTAAAACATTCACGTACAGTAACAATCGGTGCAGAAGACAAAGGAAACATATGGTTTCTTTTAGATAATGCTGATGAAGTTATTGTTGACGATATTTCAGTATATATCCTTGACGAAAACGGAAATCCGACAGGAAATAACCTTATAGCTGACGGAACATTTGACAACTCATATGGTCCTGCGGAAGGTAAATATAAGTTTGCAAACTGGACAGAAATAAAGAATAATGTAGAATCTGCAGACTACAGCAAATATTATGCTGAGCCTACTAAAAAAGAAGCTAAAAACGGTGAATACAGTATGCATATTGTGTATCCTACTGCAACAAAGTCAAATCACTTCGTAAGACTTTCGCAGTCAGGTGATTTCCCTGTAGGAAGCTATCTTGTTAAGTACTGGGCTAAGGGAAAGGGTACAGGACTTCAGATAACAACAGGATTAGACGGTGGTCTTGATGGTACACGTGTAACGGAAAACGGTTCATATTCTGACTGGACTCTTGTTCAGAAAATCCTTGAAGTAACAAATAATAATAACACATTTCACTTTATCGGACAGAATCTTGACAATATTTATATTGACGACCTCGAAGTTTACCCTGTAAAGGCTAAGGATGAAGCTGAGGCTGTCTCAATTACAAACTATGAAATAACAGGCGAAAACCTTGTAGACGGTGATTTTGAAGACGTTGTTTCAACAGTTGATACAAACCTTGTAGCATATCCTGTAATTGAAGGTAATAAGATTAATGTTTCATGGAACAACCCGAAGAGCCATCTGATTGATGATATAGACCTTTACGTAAATAATGCAAGAGCTGAATATTCAGCTATAGATAAGACATACGGTGCTTTCAATGAAGTGCTTGTTTATAATCTTACAAACGATAAGGAATACAACGTTAAGCTTGTTGTAACTGTAGCAGGCGAAGAATTTGTTTATGAAACAACAGCTACACCTATAGCTCAGAGCAGCAGAGTATCTTTCGGTGACTGGAGCACAGTTAAAACCGAAGCAGACGGAAATTACGGAAACTCAGTTGTAACACTTGAAAAAGACGGTTCAGGAAACGGATTTATGCGTATTAATTCAAACATTCCTGAAATAACACCGGGTGTTTACGGAAATATATTCAGTAAAAACCTTACACTTAAGAGAAATACAAAATATGTTCTTAAATATAAGTACAAGGCAGAAAATACATCTTTTTTGTCAGTTGCACAGGATTATGATATAGGTGAAGGTTCAAAACGTTCAAAGAAGACTCTTATTTCAACACTTACAACAAACGACTGGAAAGAGGGAGAATTTATTCTGACACCTGACAGTATATTTATTGACGATGAATTCAGTAGTGATACATATTTGTCATCTGTACTGTTCCTTGTTGAAGCAGGCTTAGGTTCTGTTTATATAGACAATGTTGAGCTTTATGAAATAGATTATCTCGGAAATCTCGGAACAGTAGATTTGTTTGGCGGAAGCGGACACTTTGATTTACCTGATTATACAATAGAAGCACCTGAATTTGCAGTAGTTGCAGAAGACGGAACAACTACGCCTGTTGTTGATATTACATCAGGAAAAATCCGTGTTACAACAAAGATTAAGAATAATGCAAAGGGTGATTCATTCACTCCGGCAGTAATTGCGGCTCTTTATAACGGAACAAAGCTTGAAACACTTGCTGTTATGGAGAAAAATGTAGCTGAAAGTGCTATGACATTGCCGGCAGATGAGTTCTCGGTAGATATTACAGTTCCGGCACTTGAAAATAACAATTACAGTATAAAAGTTATGTACTGGAATGGACTTAATTCGTTGACAGCACTTCAGGCTTATGATGAACTGACAGCAGCAGAATAATAATATATGGGGATATGAAAAAACTGAGCATTTTTTCTATCCCCATAAAATGATGTAACCTTATAAAGGTAGAATGGAGCATAAAGTGAAAAAAATAGCAAAAAAAATATTTTCAGTAGTTATGTTTGCGGCGATAACCTGTTCGCTGTTTACAGCTCCGATTGTAAAAGCAGCAGAAGTTTCCGGCTGGTCTTTTATCAGCCAGGGCGGTGCAAATGGATGGATGGAGATTGACAATACAGAAAGCGAAGGCGGACGTTCTTCTCTTAAAATTGTGAATAATACTCCTACGGCTTCAAATGTGTATATAAATGTGACAAGCAATGTTCAGCTTGAAGCCGGAAAAAGCTACGATATACAGCTTCAGGTAAAGTCAAAAAATTCATCGAGTCTTAAAGTAGTTATGAGCTGGGATAAGAGATATGACCTTCTCCCGTTCGGTCAGACATACGATTGGACGAATTTTGAGTTTGTGTACCGTGCAAAGCAAAATGATAATAACTTTATAGGAATACTTGTCGAAGGTATAACCGAGGGAGTATGGATAGATGACGTTATAGTCAGGGAAACAGGCACAACTGAGAACCTCGTAAAAAATTCCGGGTTTGAAGACGAAAATGCAATGCTGATTCCTGAACAGTCAGATCCTGAAGGGAGCGACGTGGCAGACGGTAGTCTTCTTGACGTTTACAGCGGTATCCGTTCTTCTGAAAGCTTTTCTATAGAAGATATGGAAAAGGTAAGAGGCGCGTTTAAGTATATGCCGGTGTATCGTGCAGAAAACATTAAAGTAGACGGCGATACATCTGACTGGGAAAGCTATCCGGCAATTTCCATGCCTACACTTCCGACTCAGTATACCGATTACATGAAAGACGGAAAGCCGAAGGATATAGAAGCAAAGAGCAGATTCGCTTTTGACGATGAAAATTTCTATTTCATGATTGAAGTGACTGATGACAAGTACGTTTATTATACAACTGATACAACATATTGGAGGGGTGACAGTATTCAGCTTTCAATTTCCGGCATGAATGAAAAATACGGAAGTGAAATTGGTCTGATACATGATACTGAAAAGAATGAGGGTAAAATTTTTGGTACTGTAATTAATCAGCAGGAAAGCAGTGCTTATCTTAAGCTTTCAACATCACAGCAGGGGAATAAAACAATTTATGAAATGAAATTCCCGTGGCACGTAAAATTTGATGAGATTCCCGAACAGTTTTTGTTTGATTTTCTTATAAACGATAATGACGGCGACGGAAGAAGATACGTTGCAGAACTCACACCGGGTATTGCGGAGGGAAAGGTAAATTCACTTTTCCCGGTTCTTGAAATTATGAATACAAATAAAGACTGGTACGGCTGGATTGAAAGTGACAGAAGTGCTTATATAGGCGAAGAAGAAATTTTTGAATACTATCTTGTAAATCAGGGTGAGGAAAGAACATTTACTGTTGAAAACTCCCTTAACGGTACATCTGAAAGTGTAACAGTTCCGGCAAATTCGGGCATAAGACGTGAAATAAAACATATATTTGGTGAGGCCGGAGATTTTGATGTGAATGTAAAAATCAAATCAGATGATGATGAGTTTATGTCAAAAACCGTAATAAAATCTGAAAAGAAGCCTCCTGATAATGCTTATGCTGAAGCTCTTGCAAAGAAGCTTGAGACAAATTCAAAAACTCTTGAAACTTTGATTGATGAGTGTGAAGTAAGAGGAATTTCTACCAATTATGAAACTGTTACATATATGATTCTCGGAAGATTTGCGCAGTATATGCGTGATGATGTTGCAAATAATGACTTGTCGAGAGTATATTATACAGAAGATGTTTGTGATAAGATGTTTGAAAAAGCTAAAGCTGATCTCGAATCGTATATAAGCGGTGAAAAGGAAGCCAAAGCAGTTCCGGAATATATCACAAGCGATATGCGTATAGACGGAAAAACTACATGGGCTATGACAGAATATGAGGGAAAATACGAGGAAAGACCTGTGTTCTTTGTAGGCTACGGACATTTTGCGGCATCGAGAAAGGATTTGCCGCTATTTAATGACTTCGGAGCAAATGCAATTCAGAACGAAATCGGACCTACGCAGGCGATGACTTCGGATTCTGCATGGACAGTTTACGAAAGTAAAGACCCTGATATGGAATACTCGACATCGGTCGGAAATGCCTTTGAAGGAGAAACAGCGCTGAAGGTAGTTTATAAAAATGAGATAACCGCAAATCAGTATGTTTCATTTTATCAGAGTGTTAGCGTTGAGCCGGGTAAGACTTATGAAATGAAATTCATGGCTAAAGGAAATAATGTATCCGACAGCGGTGTTTTCTTCTCTGCAAACGATTTCAGTGACCGTGTTCATCTTGCAAAAGGTTCTTATGACTGGACTGAGTATAAGACGGAATTTGCTGCTTCTGAGGGTAAAACAAGCACTGTTGTAAGATTTCTTGTGCAGGGGCCTGTATCGGAAGTTCTTTTTGATGCTGTGACCTTCTGCGAAAAAGGTTCAGATAAAAACCTGCTGACAAACGGCGGATTTGAAAACTTTGGAAAGCTCAGCTATTCATTTAACGAAAATATGCCTACCGTGAAAAACATTATTTCAATGCTGGAGGATGCAGAAAAGAATAATGTTGCGGTATCAGTTCTCGTTTCTCCTCATTATTTCATGACAGATGTAATTGAGGAATACGGCATTGGTGTAACAAAAACAAGTTTCCTTAAATATAATGTAAATGCCGATATCGCAAAAGAGATTATAGAAAAATATTTACGAGGAATTATTCCTCTTATAAAGGATTATAAGTCACTCAATAACATATGTATTACCAACGAACCTCAGTTCTGGGTAGACGGATGCGGAGATTTTTATCTTGCAGACTGGCAAAGCTACCTTGCAGAAGTATACGGTAATGATATTTCAAAGCTTAATCAGGCTTACAAAACCTCTTACTCGGGCTTTAATCAAGTGGATTTTGTAAGATATGAAAATGATTTTGCAAAGGAATATGACTACAAGAAGTTCAATGATAAGGTTTTCGCTGAGTGGCATAAATGGATGGCGGATATCATAAAAGAAATCGCTCCTGACATTCCGCTTAACGCAAAGGTAATGGGATACGTTGCAAGCGATACAAAAATGACAGCCGCTAAATTCCAGAATAACGGTACAGGCTATGAAAACTATACATTCCTTGAAATAAACGGTTGCGACAACTGGAATTTCCTGGGAACAATGATGCCGCTTGAAAAGAATATGTGGTACGACTATATGTGCAGTGTGAAAAATGCACCTGTAACAAACTCAGAAGACCATCTTACTGCTGACGGTAATGTGGAATGGTCTGAGGTTGTGTCAAAATATGCGGCACAGGATGTTTATCAGGGTGCAATCCATGGCAGATATATGTCAAACGTATGGACATGGGAAAGAACATATGACCGTTCAAGTGCTCTTTACGGTCATGTGCTGCAGAGACCTGATGAACTTAAGATGATAGGTGACGTTACACTTGACCTTAACAGACTTGCGTATGAAATTACCGCACTTCAGAATGAAGAGGTAGAAGTTGGTGTACTTTACTCTGAATCTGATTTGCTTGTTAACAAATTAAGTATGCGTGCACTTTACGAAAGCTATGCTGCAGGAATTTATAACGGAAAGCCTGTTAAATTCATTACGGAATCGCATATTGATACAATGAACGACTATGAAATAATTACAGTTCCGAATACAAAATATCTTTCAGAACAAATGCTTGATGCACTTTGCGGTTATGTGGATAACGGCGGAAAAGTAATTATATTGGGTGACAGCGATGCGCTTAAGTGGGACGTTCATGCGCTTGAACATGATATAAATAAGGTAAACCATGTAGTAAACAATTCAATGTTAGTTGACTATATGGGTGTTACCGGAAAGTATGCAGATAATTCTTCACCTGAGCTCGGAGAGATTTTCAGAGATGTGCTTAAAGAGAAAAATCTGTATTATGTATCTGTTGTCGATGCACAAAGCGGAGAACCTGTATACGAGGTGGAATATAACGTCGGTGCATACAACGGAAAGGTGATTGTTAACCTTGTTAATTATACACCTGACAGGGATGTGAAGATTTATGTTGACGGCAAACTCGTTACAAGCTCAAAAGAACGCAGGAGCGAGACTGTTCTCGGTGAAACGGTGCATCTTGTGCAGTATGAGCCGATAATGCTTGAAATAGAGGCTGACAGTACATTCTTTGATACGTACGGGCATTGGGCGAAGAATAATATTTCCGAACTTAAAAATAAAGGTATTATAAACGGTGTGAGTGAATCACGCTATAAGCCTGATAATACTACTTCAAGAGCTGAATTCCTTGCACTTGCAATGAGAGCATCAGGTCTGGGAGAGGCTGAATATCAGAACAATATCTCCGATGTAGTGAGTGACGACTGGTTTGCAAAAACAGTAGCTTCAGCTGTAAATAACGGAATTATCGGTACAGATATACCGTTCAGACCGAATGAAAATATTACACGTGAGGAAATGTGCGTAATACTTGTAAAATGCTATGAAGCAGTTAACGGAGAAGTTGTGGTTGAGAAACAGGCTGATTTTACCGATAACTATGGAATTTCAGATAAAAATGCAGTTGACAAGGCTGTTTCGCTCGGACTTATGCAGGGCAGGGACGATGGTTCTTTCGGAGCATCAGACTTTGCGACAAGAGCTGAGTCCGCTGCGGTTATCAGTAGAATGTTAAAATGAAAACGGAGGAAGTTATGAAAAAAATAATATCACTGCTTATTGCAGCAAATATGTTTTTTGCAGGAGCTGTGTATGCGGAGGAGTCTGTTGACTACCCCGCACAGCTTGCAGAGCTTGAAGAGCTGTTGGCTGAGTGTGAAAGACTTGGTATTCCGACCGATTACGAACGTGTGAATTATTCGGTAATAAAACGTTTTGAAAGCTTGCTTAATGATGATATTGCAAACGGTCATCCGGCTGTAGAGCAAAATATCTTGTATATGGATGACCTCTGTGAGGAGACTGAATCAAATCTGACAGCGTACATATCAGGTAATAAGGAATCGTATAAACCGCTAAGACCTGATATGACAAATACGGACAAAAACGGTTCAGTTGTTTATTCGGGAAGTCAGCCTGTTTTCTCTGTAGGCTACGGGCATTTCGGGATGGCAAGAAATGATATAGACAAATTCAGTGATTTCGGAATGACAAATATGCAGATAGAAATCGGACCGACATATTTAAAACCCGATTTTTACGGATGGTCGGAGCAGATTTCCGGCGAATCTGATGCAATAGGGAGCAGGGAGATTGTAAACGGTGATTATGCAATGCGTATTGTAAATAATACGTCATATAGTTCCGGTTCTTATCTCAGATATTATAGGAAGATTGAATGTAAACCTGATACAAGATATAAATTCGGATGCTATACAAAGGGAGAGAATCTTGACGGGGTATGGATTTCGATTAATAATTTTTCGGACAGAAATTCTTTGACAACTTCGGCATACTGGAAAGAACACAGCTTTACATATACAACCGGAAGTGAACAGAAGGAATTGACATTCAGTATATGCAGTGAGGATATTACAAACGGATATCTTGACGATTTTTATGTGTACGAGCTTGATGAGAGCGATGCACCAAAATCCGATAACCTTGTTGAAAATCCGGGACTTGAAAGTGATAACTGCTATTCGGTTTCAACGGATTATGTTGTAAAAACTCTTGAGGCGGCAGAAAAAAATAATATAGCTGTTTGCCTTTTGATATCTCCGCATTATTTTCCGACGAATCTTGATGAAGAAGTGTACACGGATAAAAGCGGATTCATTAAATTCAATATAAATCATCCTGATGCAAAGGAGGTTATAGAAAATTATATAAGAGCTCTTATGCCAATAATTCAGGGCTATGAGTCATTGGACAGTATATGTATTTCAAACGAACCTACATTCAGTACAATCAATTTTTATGATTTCTATAATCCGCTGTTCAGGGAATATTTGAAGAAAAAGCATGGGGATATAAACACCCTGAACGGAAAGTATAATTCTGATTATGATGATTTCAGTGAGATAAATATGCCGACCGACCTTACAGGTCATGATGCGGTATGCTACGACTGGATAGAGTTTAATGACAGAACGTTTACCGACTGGCATAAGTGGATGGTAAGTATTATAAAAGAATATCTTCCGGATGTTCCTGTTCATGCAAAGATGATGGGATACTTTGCTAACGGTAAGGATGATAATGCAAGAAGCAAGCTTACTCAGGGTACAGACCTTGAATATTTTGATGAATTCAGTGATTATGCAGGAAATGATACATGGGATTTTATGAGTAATATCAATCTTTACTATAATACCATGCTCCTTTATGATTATCAGCTTTCTGTAACAGACAAGCCGGTATATAATTCTGAAGACCATATTATAGAAGACAGAAGCACAGATTTTTCAGAAAATCAGAGAAAGCATCTGAGAAATAATCTGATAATGGGTGCTGTACACGGCAGGAGTATGTCGACCATATGGGTTTGGGATAAATCAACAGATACTTCATCTGGTTTGTATAACAGTATTGCTTACCGACCGGACGTTGCGGCGGAGGCAGGAAGAACGAGCCTTGACCTTATGAGGTTTAATGACGAGATAGCAAGACTTCAGCAGGAAAAGCCGAAGACTGCTGTTTTATACTCGAAAGCGTCAAGACTGTATGATGAAAGCTATATGGAAAAGCTTTTGTGGACATATATTTCGCTTGTGAATATGGGCGAAAAAGTTGGAGTTGTGTCTGATAACAGTATTGATTTGTTGTCAGGTTATGAGGTTCTTGTAATTCCCGGAGCATCAAACTGTACAGCTGAAACTCTGGAAACAGTAAAGAAATTTGCACAAAGCGGCAGAAAGGTAATATATACAGGCGATGCGCTTTCTGCTGATGAGTATAATAATCCGATTGATAACAGTTTTGTATCAGAGCTTGGTTATTTATATAATTCAGAAGATGCAGATGCTGTTAATAGCGGATTGTATTCTGCTATGAGAGAGTGCGGAAGAGCACAGCTTTACTTTATAGATGCTGATACGGGCGAAAGAGCTGAGAATCTTGACTGGCAGTATTCTGCAGGAAAGAATAACATACTGCTTGCTGTTACAAATCTTGAGTATGACAGTACAAAAAATCTTGTACTTTATATGAATGATGAGCCTGTTACAAATATAAAGGATTGCTTTACCGGGGAGCAGGAAATTGAAACAGTTTCGGTAGAAGGTTATACTCCGAGACTTATGAGTATCCGTATTCCCAAACAGCTTACTCTTGAAATAGATAATATATCTGTTGACAGAGAAAACAGCCTCATTAAGTGGAATTACAGAACGGATAAATATTTCGGAGCTAATATATATAGTGTTTTAAATGACGGCACGTTAAGCTTTAAGGGAACTGTCAGGACGAATCAGTACAGCTATACATCTCCCGGAACGTACCTTGTTACCGCACTCGGTGAAGATATGTTCGAAAGCAACGGCAGAATGATTACTGTTACTGAGAATGCACCGATTCAGGTAAGCTGTGCATCTTATAAGATTTTAGGTGACAGTATATCGGCTGTCGTTAATGTTTCAAATAAAGAGAAAACACTGAGTACAGGCGTTACCTGCGTAATTGCAAAGGATTCTGCAGGAAATACAGTCGGAAGCGCATATATGAAGCTTAATCTTTTTCCGGAAAAGACAGATTCATTTAATGTAACTGTCCCGACCGTGAGGAAGGCATCTGAAATAGAAATATATGCTGTAGACAGTGTGATTTCACAGAATCTTTGTTCTGAAAAAGTTGTTATTGATTAATTAGTACCAGGGGATGTAAAAAATATTGCAAAACGGGCAAACGAACGGTATGTGCATTTTTTACATTCCCTTTGAATTATATTATCTGTCAATTCTCATCAAGCTGATCAAATCCATTCATCCCTAGTCTTGATGAATTTAAATGGAATGAGCTTTTTACACCATATCGGTTAAGAAATTCAATCATTCTTCTGTCATGAACCTGTCCATCGTCATAGCTTAGTATTACAGCTTTTGTTTTTCCGCCTTAATAATAATTTGTTGTAATAATCATATCTTTTCTCCTGAATTTTTTTGGATTATATCATAACAAAAGGTTATTGTCAATAATTTTTCTGAATTTTCCTGGGGATATATTATGTTTTTTTCTGAACGCTCTCGAAAAATATGAGGTCGAATTAAATCCGCAATAGTATGAAATATCTGTTATATTTTCATCGGTGTACATAAGCAGACGTTCGGCATAGTCAAGTCTGAGCTCAGTAATGAGGCGGTTAAAGCCGTATCCCAGTACCTGATTCAGTTTTTTTGATGTATACACAGGTGAGAGGTTTATTTCTTCCGCCACCTCATTAAGTGTTATTTGTTCTTTGAAATGATCACGGATATATGCCAGAGCCTTTCTGACGGAGCGGTCGTTATTTTCTTCCGCTGAAATTCTTGAATTTTTCATTCGGTTCAATTCAATCATCAGACAGTTTAAAAGATATGATATGTATTTTTTGTTCAGATGCTTTCCGGAAGTACTTTCATTTTTTATTTTTTTAATTAGAAAGACAATATCCTTTGATATTTCACTGTCTGCATGAGCTACTATACTGTTATTCATCAAAATTGAATCTGCAAATGAATTGTACTCAAGTGTTTTCGGCACAAAAGCAAGAGTCATCAGTGTGAGTTTTCCTGAGATGTCAGTATATCTGTGAATATCTGATGGTGTAATCAGGATAACCGAGCCTTCCCTTATTTTGTATTTAGTGCCGTTGATTTCTGCATAGCCGGTACCGGATGTAATAATTTCGAGTTCATAATATTCATGCCAGTGATTATTGATCATTTCTATACTTCTTTCAGACACTTTTATCCCTGTATCTTCAAGTATGTTATCGTATATGTTAAGACGTATCATTTTATTCATTTTTCTCACCTTTTTTATTATATCATATAAGATTTATAATTGCAAGCAAAAAAATGTTAAAATTTGAAAAAAAATATTAAAAAATGAAAAGAATTTTTTTTTATAATATTATATAATTATCTGAAGAGAGGAGTATTGTCTATGATAATTTTAAAAGAAAATAATATTTTGCTGAATTTTGATGAGTTAAAAGGTGAGATAATATCACTTAATGATGGTATAAAAGAATATGTAAAAGAGGTACTGCCTGTTTTTGAAGTTTCTCTTCGTGACGTAAATGGGAAACAGATAATAGTAAGTGCAGCTGATATGGAATGTACCGAAAGCGATTGCAGTGCAGCTGGGTTTTCGGCATCATATAAAGGGACGGATGTAAGTGTTGAAATTTCTGCAGAAATTACCGATGAAATAAAATGGTTTATTAATGCATCCGCTGATGAAAAATATGTTCTCGAATGGGTAAACTATCCTCAGATTGCCGTTCCGAATGATTTGTCGAAAGATAAAACCGGTTCTAAAATTTTATGGGGATTTAATGAAGGGGTTGAGGTTTCAAGTATGGACGAACGTGAAATTGCGTTCGGATATATTGAACCTGAGTATCCGGCGACAGGTGTAATGGGAATGTACCCTGCGATTGTTGAAACGCAGTTTATGGCATACTATAACGGTAGGAACGGTCTTTATTTTGCAGCTCATGATGCTGATGATTATCTTAAAGGCGTTGATTTTTACCGTTATAATGACGAGGGAGTTAAATTACAGTTCAGACACTTCTGCGGTTGTGAATTCGGTGAGAAGTTTACACTTGCATACCCAATGGTGATGAAATTTTTTGCCGGCGGCTGGGAGGATGCATCTGAAATCTACAGAGTTTGGTTTAAAAATAATAAAGCGAAGAGCTTTGTTCCGCCAATTTGCGAAAATAAAAAGCTTCCGAAATGGTATGGTGAATCTCCTGTAATTATTACATATCCTGTAAGAGGACTTCATGATACTGATGAAATGTTACCTAATAAGCTGTTCCCGTATATAAATGTAATGCCTCATGTTGAGAGACTTGAAAAAGAGCTTGACAGTAAGATTATGGTAATTCTTATGCACTGGGAAGGTACAGCGCCGTGGGCACCGCCTTATGTATGGCCTCCTTTCGGTGGAGAGGAAGAGTTTAAAAAGCTTGTTGATGCGCTTCATGAAAGAGGAGATGTTATCGGCGTATACTGCAGTGGTCTCGGCTGGACTGTAAAGAGTAATCTTGATGATTATGAAACATCGGAAGAGTTTGAAAAAAATAATCTTAAAGATGAAATGTGTCTTTCTCCTGAACAGGAGCTTCCGTACAGCAAAATATGTACTGATCAAAGAGTCGGGTATGATATGTGTCCGACACGTGATTTTACAAAGAAAGTGATTAAGAACGAAGTTGATAAGATGGTTTCTTCAGGACTTGACTACATACAGCTTCTTGACCAGAATCATGGTGGAACGGCATATTTCTGTTACAGCAAAAATCACGGTCATGCACCTGTACCGGGCAAGTGGCAGGTTGATGCTGTGAAAGAGCTTATGGGTGATATTACGGCAAAGTATGATAATGTGTTGTTTGGATGCGAATCTGCAGCGGCTGAAGGATTTATACCATATCTCCTTTTCAGCGATAACAGATTTAACCTGAACTATCTTGTAGGAAAACAGGTTCCTGCATATGCATATATATTCCATGAATACCTCAATAATTTTATGGGTAATCAGGTATGTGTGAACTATTGGATAGAACATGAAAAATCTCCGATTAATATACTTGAGAGATTCGCATATTCTTTCTCGGCAGGAGATATGCTGACACTTGTTCTTAACCAGGACGGTGATATATACTGGAATTGGGGGAACCTTGACGGAATGGCAATTCCTGAACAGGAAAGTATAAAGCAATTTGTAAAGAATGCAAACTACTGGAGACAGAATTTCGGTAAATATCTCCATACAGGAAAAATGGTAAAGGCGTGGGAAGTTGAGTGTGACGAGAATATCATTTACAGAAAAGAAGGACGAACACCGATTTACAGACCGAAAATTCATACTTCTGCATGGAACGCCACAGACGGAAGCACAGGTCAGATTCTTATAAACTATAATAAAGAAGATACAGACTGTACAGTAAAACTTCCTGAAGGTGAATACACTGTATATGAATACGGTAAAGAACCGTATACAATCAGCGGCGGAGTTAAGAATATAACAATAGATAAGCTTTCTTCAATTCTTGTTGTTAAGTAAGGTGAGTGTATGGAAACAAGGCAGGATGTAATTGATTTTTGTAAAACGTTTGAGAATGTTTATGAAGATTATCCGTTCCGTGATGATAACTGGACTCTTATGAGACACCGTAATAACAGAAAATCATTTGCAACAGTGTTTGAAAGAAACGGTAAAATCTGGATTAATGTTAAATGTGAACCGAATTTTACATATTTCTGGAGGAATGCCTTTGAGGGAGTAATTCCTGCTTATCATATGAACAAGGAACATTGGAATTCAATAATACTTGACGGGACAGTTCCTGATGATGCAATTATGAGTATGATTGCGGATAGTTATAAGCTTACGATAAAATAATCAGAAAAAAATGATATAATCCCTTTAGAGTAGACATTTGAAATAACAATAATATTTCAAAACTATTCTGAGGGGATTTTTCTATGCCTGACTTTAAAGTTAACCATGAAAATAAGATAAAATCGGTATTTGGACGTAAATAAAACTCGGATTCGGAATGTTTATTTACCGGGATTATACTCGCAGATAGGTAAGGGCAAATGGTACTATTATCATGAATGGGAGCGAAACGAAAAAGGATGCAGATTCATCTGCGTTTAGTTATGCCGGAGGTCGTACTTCGGTATGCTGAATGGTGAGTTTTGTGTATGGTTCAAAGATATGAAATATCGCATGTTATTTTTGAATCCTTAGAATGGTCTGTGCTGAATGCAACAGCCTATTTGTTTTGTAAAAAAAAGTATATATTGTTGTATATTATGTGTATTTTGTTGCTTGAAAAAAATATATGTATCGTATATAATCGGAAAAGAAAGAAGGTGGCATGAATGAGTTTAGATAAAATTTATCTTGCGGCAGATTCAGGAGGCAGTAAAACCATATGGTCTCTTATTTCAGAAAACGGAGATGAAATTTCAGTGTGCAGAACTGACGGGATGGCTTCTGTCAGACCCGGAATGCTATCTGTAGAGGAAACTGTAAGAAAAGCTTCTGAAATGCTTGGCATGATTCCGTCAGGGATATATTTATCGCTCGGTGGACCGAATGTAGATGAGATTGAAACGGCACTTAAAAGTGTGTGGGCAGGGATTCCTGTAACAGTCGAAAGAGAAGCGACAGGAAATGCTGTTTTATATGCGGCAAGCTTTATCGGATGTAAATCGGTTGTTATGTGCGGAACCGGCAGTGTGGCAGTCGGAGACACAAAGGACGGCAGAAAATATTCCGGAGGCTGGGGCCCGGTTTACGGCGACGGCGGCTCAGGCGGTGGTCTTGGAAGTGAGGCTCTTCGCAGATTTTTGAGGGCGGTTGACGGCTTTGAAGATATAGGCAAGGTCGGAGAACTATTTTCAGAACTTACAGACGGACTTGATATAAGTGAATTTGGCGGTCGTATGAAGCTCAAAGAAAGAGCTGTTAATATGTCGCGAAGAGACCTTGCATCACTTGCTCCCGAAATATATACACTTGCGGAGCAGGGTGATTCTGTCGCTCAGTCGCTGTATTCAAAGGCGGCAGAGGAGATAGTTCTGATGGCGAACGCTGTCAGCGACAGCGGTTCGGTTCTTTTATGCGGCGGATTCCTTAAAGATAAGCCGAAGCTCCTTGCAGAGGTTGGGAGACTTTTTTATGCAGTCAATGGCGGCACGGTGAATTACAATCCGAATTTCAGCCCAATTGTGGCGGCAAAAGCGGCTGTTCTGAAAAATAATGGAATAGAAATTAATAAAGAAATATTTAACAAGATTTTAGAGGAGAAATTAACTTGAAAAATCATGTTAATTTGCCTCCGGCGGATTTTATTGTCCGTGCGATATTTTCGTCCTGTCAGACGAAAACGCACATGGACATAATTTCCATTATACGCCTTGTCGGTCCACAGACAAGATTGTATATATTTTAATTATTATTTGTGGACAGAAAGGCTATGGAAATTAAAATGAACGTAATCGAACAAATAAAAGGCGGACTTATAGTATCATGTCAGGCACTTCCGGGTAATCCACTTCGCGGTGCAAATTATATGGCGGCTATGGCAGAAGCGGCACAGCTTGGCGGAGCAGTCGGAATTCGTGCTAACGGACCTGAAGATATTGCAGAAATAAAAAAACGTACAAATATCCCGATAATCGGTATATATAAGACAGAGCCTTCTCGTGAAATTCCGTATATCACACCTGATTTTGAACACGCAAAGGCAATTGCAGATTTAGGTGTTGAGATAATTGCTTTGGATGCTACTCTCCGTCCGAGACCGAATGGCGTGGATATTGCAGAGCTTATACAGAAAATTAAAAATGAACTTGGCGTGTATGTTATGGCTGATATTGCAACCTTTGAAGAAGGTGTTGCGGCAGAAAAGGCAGGTGCTGATATAGTAGCTACAACACTCAGTGGTTATACAACATATTCACCTATGACTGAAGGTCCTGATTATGAGCTGATAAAAAGACTTAAAGCTGAAATTAAAACACCGATTATTGCAGAAGGAAGATTTACTTCACCTCAGGACCTTAAAAAGGGAATTGAATGTGGCGCACATGCAGTTGTAATCGGCAAAGTTATAACTAATATAATGTTCAGCACGAACAAATTTATTACAGAGGCGGGATTGAAATGAACACTGAAAATGTAAATCCGAACAGTAAGGATATTGATAAGAAATCAACTCTTGAAATGCTGACTATTATTAACAACGAAGATAAAACTGTTGCTGAAGCGGTAAGTGCATCGCTTCCTCAGATTGCAGCGGCGGTTGATGTGATTTCCGATGGCTTGAAAAAAGGCGGACGTATGATATATGTAGGTGCAGGAACGAGCGGAAGACTTGCAATTCAGGATGCGGCAGAGTGTACAGTTACATACGGAGTTGCACCCGGTACTGTATCTGCAATCATGGCAGGGGGAAGAGATGCTGTTTTTACTCCTTCCGAGAATGTAGAAGATAATTATGAAGGCGGAGCAGGGGATATAAGGGAATATAACGTATCGGAAAATGATACTGTTGTCGGTATAAGTGCATCGGGCGGTGCGGAATATGTATGCGGTGCTCTTGATGAGGCAACAAAAAACGGTGCGAATACTGTTGCAGTTCTTTGTAATACTCACGGAAAAATAGCTGACCACGCAAAGTACAGTATATGTATACCTACGGGTGCTGAGGTTATCAGCGGTTCTACCCGAATGAAAGCCGGAACTGCTCAGAAAATGGTTCTTAATATGCTCAGTACAGCGGCAATGATAAAGCTCGGAAGGGTAACGGGCAACTTTATGACATGGATGAGTCCGACAAATAAAAAACTTGAAAAAAGAGCAAAATTTATAATTTCTCAGGTCTGTGGAATAAGCGAAGATGCTGCTGCTGTATTACTTCAGGAAAATGACAATAATATTCAAAAAGCGATAAGAGCCTTTTAAAATCCGGAATACTGACTTTAAGTTTTACTTAAGGTCAGTATTTTTTTGATGTGATTTTAAAGTTATTTTCTATTTGTATATGATAAAAATTAAAAAATATAGTCAAAATATTACCAAAAAAACAAAAAACAGGATAATATTTTCTGTTTACTTTACATGTATTAGATGATATAATAAAAATATAAAATAATCGGAGATGAAAATCATGAATATAGAATGTTTAAGAGAATTTAATCTTGAATCACCCGGAATAAAGCATGTGCGTTCTGCACCGGTTAATCTTGGTGACGGAAAAGAAGGAGTTTTGTTTGTTTATTCTTATGACAGTATAGATCCGGGAGAGGAATATTATCATCACCCGAAGGATACGCTGAAAATTGCTGTATATACTGCTGAGGGGAAAAGGCTGTGGGTCAAGGACCTCGGAGAAGGTGTTATTCCCGGAATCTGGTTTTGCCCGGTTCTGCCGCTTGATCTTGATTGTGACGGGGTTGATGAAATTTATTTTGTAAATAACATTAATCCGAATGCTCCGCTTTCTTTTGTGTACAGAAAGCTTGAAGCTCTTTCACCTCTGACAGGAGAAACTATCGGTCGGTGGGACTGGCCTCAGAATACATTCAATGAGAGACTTTCGCTTTGTTACAGATTTTATCTTATTGCCGGATATTCAAACGGTAAGCCTGTGCTTATAACTTCACAGGGTACATACGGTAATATGTATCTTCAGGGATACGGACCGGGTATGGAGAAAAAATGGGATATAGTCATTCCCGCTGATGAACCGGGACCGAGAGCAAGTCATCTTACACCGGTTCTTGACTTTAACAATGACGGTATTGATGAGCTTTTCTGGGGAGAAAGACTGATAAGTGTTGAGGACGGACACGAGGTGATATGTTATGACAGGGATGCTTATGAAGGTCATTCCGACATAATTATTCCTTTTCTGAACTTTGAGACAAAGGAAAGACTCTTGTTTACCTGCCGTGAAGGCGCTGATGAAGCCGATGTTCCGAGAGTTGTATGTTTTAATGAAGACGGAAGTCATGCATGGAATGCTCTTGATGAAGGACATATGCATTACGGATGGCTTGCAACTGTTAAAAACGGTGACGGATACAGACGTGTTGTTATGGCAATGAAGCTTGTACAGCATTTTGGTGAAAATTCACTGACTGTTGACGATAAGGTGGAGTACTATTTTGATGCTTTTACGGGCGAAATCCTTGACTGGAGTCTCCCATGCAAAGGCTCGAAGGTTGTTCCGGTTGACATAAACGGTGACGGATATTCAGAATTTTTCTGTGCCGAAGGTGATGATATAGGATGGTTTTTTGACAGCGACGGAAACAAGCTGTTTAAGATAAAAGAATCATTTGAACCTCGTGAAGGTGTTCAGGTTAAAAACGGCTGGATTCTGAAGGATTATCCTTGTGAACAGGTTATGATTGCCTGTGAGGACGGAAAGGTCAGAATTTATGGAGATACAGAAGCAAAAGGCAGTGAGATATTTAATTTCAGACAGACATATAAAGGATATCACGCATTTGCACAGAAGCTTATGGCAACAGGTTATAATCATTATCGCAGTAATGTATCCTGCGGAATATAAATTTGAAAGGAACTAATAAAATGACATTATTGAAAAAAGTATATGACAGAACAATAGAAACAGCACTCGGTGAGTTTGGAACAAAAGAAGGAATGGACGTATGGCAGTGGTTTCAGGGAGTAGCTCTTCATGGTTTTGCAAAAGCATATGATAAAACAGGTGATGAAAAAATAATAGAGTTCATAAAAAAATGGGTTGATTACCGCCTTGAAAGAATGGATTTCGGATTCAGTATAAATACGACAGCCCCGCTTCTTGGGGTTATGAAACTTCTTGAAAAAGAACCAGGGAACGAAAAATATGAGAAAGTGTGTGAAAGCTTTGCATCATGGTGTATGTCTGAAGCTCCGAGAGCTGACAGAGGGGCTTTCGAGCATAGCTGTACAGAGAATAAATACGATAATCAAGTCTGGGCAGATACACTCTTTATGGGATGTATTTTCCTTGTAAAATGGGGTGTTTATAAAAACGATAATACATATATAAAAGAAGCTGTACGTCAGTTTATACTTCACTGCAAGTTTTTGGCAGATGAAAACGGACTTATTTATCATGGATATGACTGTAACGACAGGGAAAAGAAAGGTGTTTTATGGGGCAGGGGTAACGGCTGGCTTGCAGTTTCATCTCCTGAAGTTCTGAGGCTTATCCCCAAAGATATGCCCGGATATGACATAATTTTTAATAATTGGAAGAAGCAGCTTGATGCGGCTATGGAATTCCAGAGAGAAGACGGCGGTTGGTGTACTGTAATGAACAGACCTGATACATATCTTGAAATGTCTGTAACTGCGGCATTTACATATGCATTTGCTGTTGCATCCGAATTCGGACTTACAGACGAAAAATATAAGCTTGCATCTTTAAAGAGTATGGAATGTCTTAAAGAATATATTGACGAAAACGGGAATGTTCTACGCGGCTCAATAGGCACATGTGTAATGGAAGACTATAAAAAGTATAACGATGTTGGATTTGGGTACAGCTATTTTACACAGGGACTTGCCATGATGGCGCTTTCGTGCGAATAAGAGGTTTATATGGATATAATTAATGAAGAAGTAAAGGAATTTACGATTGAAAGACTTAAACGTTCACAAGACTATGAAATGTCGTATTTCCATTATCATTCTTGTTATGAGCTTTTCGTAATACTTTCAGGAGAACGTAAAATGATTCTTCAGGATAAAATATATCAAGGATGTGCGGGAAATATTTTTCTTATCCCTCCTCAGTATATACACCGTACTAGCGGTGCGGAAAATATCCGTGTCCTGATTCAGTTCACCGAAGAATATCTCAGAAGGTATTTCAGTCAGCACATGATAAACAAAATGCTGAAATGTTTTGACATCTTTACTGTTAATGTGAGTAACGGGGATTTTGAAAGGATAATTGATTTTATTAGTCAGATAGAAGCTCTTAGCAAGGACGGAAACGAAGAAATAATGGCAATAAAGCTTTCGGAACTCTTATTCCTTCTGTGCGAAAGGATGGATTACAATTCGGAAAAAAACCTTACCAGTAGTACATCAATGCAGCTTGTTTCAAATATATTGAGTTACATAAATAATAACTACAAAAGACTGTCAAATGTGCAAAAAATCGCTGACAAGTTTTTTGTTTCCGAAGAGTATCTCTGCCGTATTTTTAAAAAACATACGGGAGTTACTGTTGTTTCATACCTGAACGGACTTAAGCTAAAAGCGGCAGAAAAGATACTTCTTGAAGAAAAGAAAAGGAGTATAAGTGAAATATCCGAGGAATGCGGTTTTTCAACGGCAGAATATTTCGGAAAAATATTCAAAAAAAATTACGGTGTTTCACCTCTTGCGTACAGAAATAAGAATTCAGAAAAACAGGAAGGGAGTGTTGAGTGATGAAAAAGAGAATCACATCACTTGTTTTAGCGATTTCCATTTTCAGTGCAATGTCAGCATATGCTGAACCGGGCATTAAAACAGATGGCGGAAAAATTACCGTAACGGCAGTTATAGAGCCTTTTTCGAAGGCTACTATGTTTGTCGTAAGGGCAGATGCGTCAATTGACGATGATTCGAATGTATATGCTATGAGGCAGGCGACAGCCGATGAAAATGGTAAGGTGAACTTTTCTTTCGGCATTCCCGAAGAAAAAAACTCGCTTTCAACAGCAGGAGAATATAAAGTATATATAAAGCAAACTGAAGTCGAAATGCAGACCGGAAGCTTTTTCTATGCACCTGTTGAAAAAAGAGATGAGATGATTTTTGAAATTAAATCAGGAAATGTTGAATCGGTGCTGAATAATAAAGAAAATGAGATTGCATTAAAAGCGCTTGGTATCGAAATGGATTTATATAAAAATCTTGATGAAAAGGCATCTGTTATTTCTATGGCTGAAGAAATCATGAAGAACGCATCTTCTGACAGTGATTATTCAGATGCGGTAAATTATGCTATTTTGGTCCATTATCTGAATGAAGACAATGAAGAATCGGATACATATATAAGTAAGCTCGGACTCAGCTTTGAGAATACAGATTTTGAAGATATAAACGATGAAAAACTCAGAAGCTTTATTATAAGTTATATTTACTCGGGCAGAGACTACAATTCTTATGATGCTGTAAAGAACAGCTATAATGAAGCAAATATTCTTCATATTATAAATAATACAAGATATACTGCAATGGAAAAGACGCTTAAGAAGTATGCGGAAAGTCTCGGAATATCTTCAAGTAGTGAGTATGATGATTATCTGGATATTAGCTCAGTTAATCGTGAAAAGGCTGACAAGAAGATTGTCGAAAAGCTCAAATCTTCGCCTGCTGAAAATGTTGATGATTTGCTTGATGTAATAGACGATGCAGTCGCAAGTGTTGAGAAGAAGAGTTCAGGCGGCGGAGGCGGTTCGTCAGGCGGTGGAGGCGGGTCATCTATCTCATCAAACATTTCGTCTGTTCCCGGTGTGTCCGTAGCAGTTCCGTCAGAAGCTGAAAATAAAGTGTATTTCAGTGATTTGTCGGGTGTTAAATGGGCTGAAGATGCCATTTATGCACTTGCCGGAAAGGGAATAGTTTCAGGTGACGGTGACGGCAGATTCTATCCCGACAGAGCACTTACACGCGAGGAATTTGTGAAAATGCTTGTAGTTGCTTCTGAAATGCATGATAAGAATTCAAAATGTGAATTTACCGATGTTACTGAGGATAAATGGTACTATACATATATCGCAAGTGCTTTTGAAAACAAACTTGTAAACGGAATTTCGGAAACCGAATTCGGTGTAGGAAGAATGCTTTCAAGACAGGACATGGCTGTTATGTGTAATCGTGGTATCAGTAAAATCAAAAAGCTTGAACCGATACGTGAGTACATTAATTTTGCTGATGAGAAAAGCATCAGGAACTATGCGCTTGAAGATGTGAAAGCCTTGTATGAAGCCGGTATTATAAACGGTGTTGATAGTGAAAATTTTGAGCCTGAAGGCAAAGCTACAAGAGCACAGGCGGCTGTAATTATCTATAATTTATTTAAATAAGGAGGGTATCATGAAAAAAAGGATTATAAGCTTTATATGTACACTTTCGGTTATTGCCTGTATGATACCTGCAAATGCGGCTCCTTTGAAAAGTGTTTATGATACAAATCAGGTGGCTGAAACTCTCAAAAATCTTAATATAATAAACGGAGAGATACCGCAGAAAGTGTTATACGATTATTATGTAAGGTCTCTTGCGTGTTTCCTGTACAACAGTCCTCCGGAACCCGGAAATATGGAAAGTATTGCAAGAAGTACGGGCATGCTTGATTCCGGAGAAGTGTATAAGGGCAATAAAGTATTAACTGCAGATGATGCAGTTAAATATGCAGTTGTAACTCTCGGATATAAAACTCTCGCTCTTCAGTATGGCGGAGATCGCGGTGCATACAGACGTGTAGCGGCAGAGCTTGGAATAACTGACGGAGTTAATTTGTCATCAGCTTCGATTGATACAGAGTCAATTGTAAAAATTCTTTATCAGATGATGGATATTGAGCCTATGAGCAGATATTTTGTAAGCTCTGCGGAAACAGGCTATGCAATAAATTACGGTGAAACTCTGCTTTCATTAAACCGGAATATATATGAAGTAAAGGGAATTCAGAACGCTAACAGCTTCACTTCTCTTTATCGGGAGGACGGATGCGTTGACGGATATATCATGATTGACGGCACAGAGTTTGAAGTGAATGATGATTATACGGATTATCTCGGAAAAAGAGTAGTTGCGTATGTTCAGAAAACAGGTACTGATGAGTACAAGGTTCTTTATATGCATGAAGAAAAGAATGATATTCTGAGTATTTCCGCAGAAAACATAGAAGATGTTGATAATGAATATTCATATATTGAATACATAGAAAACAACAAAATATATAAAGCGAAGCTGTCTCCGACACCGGCAGTAATATATAACGGTGTTCTTTACGGAGAATATACAAAAGAAGACCTTATGCCCGATATCGGCAGTCTTGAGCTTACAGATAACGACTCCGACGGAAGGTATGATATTATCAAGATAGATTCATACAAAACGGTTATAGTTGACAGTGTGAATTACAGTGATGATGTGATTAAGAGCAGATATGACTTTGATGATTGTTTAAAGCTCCTTGAACTTGAAGATGATGAAATCAGATATTCAATCGAAAAAGACGGTGTCCCGGCTGAAATTGCAGAAATTAAAGTATTTGATGTTCTAAGCATCGCTGAAAGTAAGAGCGATAACAACAAACTTATAAAAATACTTGTTTCAGAAAACGTTCTAAGCGGAACAGTCACAGGAATAAACAATAATGAAGACGAAGTAAGCATTGACGGAACAGTTTATCCTGTGTCAGCTGATTTCACGAAGCAGAATAATAAGAATAACCTTCTTAAGATTGTGAAAAACGGTACATTTTATATTGATGCTTTCGGAAATGTTGCATATTTCAGACCTGTAAGTGATTCTGAGTATTATATGCTTCTACGCATATATGAAGATGATGAAAAGCTTTACGCTGTCTACATGGACTTAAATCAGGAATGGAGCACAGTTCCTCTCGCTGACAGGATTACATATAACGGAACAAGCGTAAAGTCGGCTGATGCATACAATACAGATTTACAGTATTTAAAAACAGAGGTTGTAAAGCTTGGTAAAAATGCAGACGGCGAGCTTAAAAAGCTTGAAACAGCTTATGAAACCGATGAATATGTTGAAAATAAATTTACAAAAACTCCTGAGGCTTCATATACCTACAGATACTATGAACAGCATTTTGACCATAAATATTATCTGAATGAAGGTGCAAAAGCATTTATTATTCCCGGTGAATATACATCGGATAAAACGATGTACAGTGTTCAGACGGTAACTTCACTTTTCGATACAGATACATCAGGATGTCAGATTTCCGTGTATGATGCGGATGAATTTAATTTTACCGATGTAATAAGTATTAAGGATAATTCCGCACTTGAAAGTGCAAGAAGCACTCTGAATCTGTTTGTAGTAAAGGATATCGGAGACAGACTTATAAACGGAGATGTTGTTTACGGACTTACAGGGAACATGGTAAATTATCGTAACTTGAGTCTGGCAGCGGAAAAACCTGAAATACTTGAAAATGTTGAGCAGGGAGATATTATAAGACTTTCCATAAACAGCGCAGGAGAAATAAGCGGTGTAAGTCACGTGGCTTCTTCAAAGAATTTTGTACCTATGGAATATGTCGGCTATACAACAAATGCAATTATGGCAGGAACTGTATCAAAGGTTGACCTCAGTGAAGGTAAAATAAAAATCAGCTTTGGTGCGAATGAAAAGAATTTCAGACTTAATACAACACTCGGAGTTCTTACTTATAACGTTAGACGGAATGAATGCAGTTTTGATGATATTTCATCTGTGACAGAAGATAAAAATATTATCTGCCGTCTTAAAATGGGACGTATTGAAGAAATTGTAATAATAGATGAGGAATAGAAAGGAGGCTAAAATGAAGAAAATATTTTTGGTTATTCTTGCACTGACTGTGCTTCTGCCGTCAGCCGTTGTATATGCCGAAGGTGCAGACGACTGGGAGATTAATTATGTCGGTGCGGAAAAAGAAGAAAAGCGGTATGCCGAGTTTGACTATGACAACAAGACGGGCGGTGAAGCGTCAATCAAGGTTGTGTATGATGTAAAACCGAAGGACGAAACAAAATATCTTGAACTTAAGAATCCGCTTTCAGGTGAAATGAAGAGCGGAAGCTATACGCTCAGTTTTATGGGACTTGGAAGTCTGTCAAGCTATACTGAAATTTCAGTCAGTGATGTGAATATTTTTTCTCACAAAAATGATATGACTGCTGAAGTTCAGGATAATGGATGGACAAAGTTTTCGGTGACTTTTGACTACACACAGCAGGAGAACAACTTTGTGGCGTTCAGATTCTACCGCTCAATAGCAGGACTCTATATAGACGATGTTGCATTAACTGTTAGCGGAAGTGATGAAAATCTTATTGTTAACGGTGGTTTCGAAGGTTCTGGTGACTCAGTACAGGAAGACATTCCTTACGATACGACAGGTTACCGTCCGAAAAATGTCCTTTGTTCACCCGGAAACGGTATGATTGACATTAACTGGAGAAACCCTTCAACCGATGAGCTTGTTGATGTTAAGCTGTATGATATAACAAATGGTGAAGTTCTCCTGTCGGATGAGATATCTACAATACCGAATGCAATTATCAACTATCCAATAACGGAAGTCGGTGACGGAACAAGATATTACAAAATAGTATTTACTTACCGTACAAAACCTGAATTCACTTATTATACAGGAGGTGCGGCAGCATCAGGACTTGATTCTTATATAGATACATGGAAAATAAGAAGAATAAGAAGTGCGGAAACTTCTTACTGTCCGGCGGAAGCTGTTGTGGATAGCGATGTTGCAAGAACAGGTAATGCTTCCCTGAAGCTTGTTTCGAACATTGACAGAACTCTTGCAAATCTTCAGAAAAGCACATATATAGGTGTACAGTTTGAAGCTCCCCTTAAGGCGGGTAAGAAATTCAGAATAAAGTTTTACGGAAAAAGTAAAAATGCAGATTATCAGCTTCTTACGGTAACGATGCAGGGAAGCTCTTGGAAATCACGTTATACAACGGACATCTTTAAGGGAACGACCGATGACTGGGTTGAATATTCCTTTGATCATGAAAGTATAGGCGAGGACGGATTGTTTCTTGTTTACGAAGGCGGATGTGAAGGATTATGGCTTGATGATTTTGAAATATATGAGATAGATGGTTCGGGCGAAATAGTGAGTGGAAACCTTCTGACGAATGGCGGATTTGAAAATCTTGTAAAAAAGAACGATATTCTTCCGGGGCTTGATGCGGAAGAAGGAGTCGGTGAAGTGAAGCTTGCATGGAGCAAAATCCCGTCAGACTGCGAAATGGTTAATTTGTATGTTAAAACCTTTGAAAACTGGGATTTAGTTGCAAACGTTCCGAAAGGAATGGGAGAAATAACACTTTCAAATCTCAAAAAAGGTGCTGAATACTTGTTCAGGATAGTTCCTGAATACAAATACGGATATGAAGGCAACGGTACGGAAGTGAGTGTAACTACAGTTCTTCCCGAATTTGAAATTTTTGATTCTGTTCTGACAAAGAACGGTGAAGAAGTTAATGAAGCAGACGGTGCAGGGGATTATGTGCTTACAACAAAGCTTAAGAACAATCTTATAGAAGACGGAGTTCAGACGGAGCATTTTGTGGCGGTATATAACGATAAAGAAGAGCTTGTAATATTTAAATCTGCAAAAAATCTTATAGCTAAAACAGCAGTAAGTGCAAAGCCGGTAACTATAACCGAAAGCTTTGAACTGCCTGAGGGTGAATACAGAGTAGAGGTGTTCGTCCTCGATTCAAGAAGTAATTTAAATATCCTGAGAGATTGTCAGGTATTTGAATAAATAAAAAGGAGAGAAAGAAAATGAAGAAAAGAAACAAAATTTTGAGTCTTATCATGTCAGCAGCAATGCTGATGTCGACAGTACCGTCAGTATTTGCGGCGGCAAAAGGTGACTGTACAACTGAAAAATGGTTGATTGATGCTTACGGTAATTTGCCGGCAGGTTTTGTTGCAGGTGAAAATTTCTATACTGAACCTACTTCGGAAACAGGATGCAACAGTAAGTTTAGTATGCATTTTTACAATGAAGCTCAGGGAAATTATAACACAAGAATAAGAGATAAGCAGAGCATCCAGGCAGGTACATACTATGTAAGCTTTTATCTTAAGGGAACTGTAACCGAAGGCTGGACAAAGGTTGGACTCAGTAAAAATCTTAATGTTATTGCTGCGTCAAAGGGCTGGACAAAAACAGTTGTCGGTGAATGGACAAAATACGAAGCTGTTCTTGAAACAACAGATACATCCGACGGAGTTTACGTTGTTGTAGGAGGCGGTGCGGATTTCTATATGGATAACATGGAAGTATGTCCGATGACAGACGGGGTAAAAGGAGCAAACCTTCTTTCAAACGGAAATTTTGAAAAAACTGTTATAGATGAAACACCGGTAGACCCCGACAGACCGCAGTATGACTGTGTAACTGAAAAATGGGTAATAGATCATTACGGAACCCTTCCTGAAGGTCTTGTTGTCGGAGAAGATTTTTATACAGAGCCTGATGCATATGTATCACGTAACGGTGAATTCAGTATGCACTTCTACAACGAAGCAAAAGGAGATTACGTAACAAGAATAAGAGATAAGCAGAGTATTCCAGCCGGTACATACAGTGTAAGTTTTTACGTTAAGGGAACTGTAACCGAGGGTTGGACAAAAGCAGGAATCAGCAAAAACTATCCGCTTATATCAAATTCAGATGTTTGGACAAAGACAATTGACGGTGAATGGACAAAATATGAAGCTGTTCTTGAAACGACAGCAGCATCGGACGGAGTTTATGTCACATCAAACGGCGGTTCGGATTTCTATCTGGACGATATGGAGGTATGCCCTGTAACAGACGGAGTTAAGGGTGCAAATATCCTTACAAACGGTGATTTTGAGAAAACAACAAAAACACTTGTTGTTCCGCCTGTAGTTCCTGAAATGCCTGAACCTCCCGAAGAATTCCCGGCACCGGCTGAAGACTTCATTACTCAGGTATGGCAGGAGCAGTATGTAGGTATTCCTTCAGCATATGTTCCGGAAAAGGATGTATTTGCAGAACCATCCACTGAAGAAAGCTTTGACGGAATTTTCAGTATGCATATGGTTCATCCGGATGATACTGCAACAGGTTATATGAGAATCTGGGACAAACAAGCTTTTGCAATCGGAACATATAAAGTAAGCTTTTATGTTAAAGGTTATGTAAGCAAAGGCTGGACTGCTTTCGGTCTTGACAGTGCGATAAATCTTAATTCTGATACATGGACAACATCTGACGCAGGTGATGGCTGGACAAAATATGAAGCAGAAATCACAACTGCAAAAGCTGCTGACAGAGCTTATTTCAGAGTATACGGATGCGGAGATTTTTATCTCGATAAGTTTGAATTATGCCCTGTAACAAACGGTGTAACAGGTGCAAATATGCTTTCAAACGGAAGCTTTGAAGATACAAGAAAAGCGGCTGCAGGTCTTATCAATCCGATTGTTTACCCGACAGCAACAGGAATATCTGCAGTTCTTACATGGCGTAATCCGAACTACGGTGCAGTGGATTCTGTAACAGCTACAATTGACGGAGGCGGCTTTGAAGAAGCAGAACTTGACCTCGGAACACTTATCCTTACAACAGGCGGAAATACAGGTACGACACGTGCAAATACTGCTCTTATTCAGGGACTTGCACCTAATAACGATTATGTTGTAACTCTTAATACAAAGCTCTCTCAAAATGGTACAACAACAGAATATACTACGGAAATTCCTTTCTCAACAGACGACTGGCTCGGAGCTTATAAGGAAGTAAGCGGCAGAGATGCAGGCAACTGGGACATTTCAAGAACTGAGCCGGAAGGCGCATATATGAATGCAGTTCCTGCAATTGACACAGAAATAAAATACTCTGGTGATTCATCACTCAGAATTGACGGTAATATGTTTAACCGTGTAAACTATGTTTATGCACCTGTTGCTCAGAATCTTAAGCTTCAGAGAAATAAGCTTTATGTTCTTAAGTTCAAGGCTAAATCAGCAGGCGTAAACCAGCTTAAGGCTATGGTAAACGCAAAATCTGCAGAAGCTATTGACGGTGTTGTTCGTTCGTGGTCAAATCAGGTATATCTTGAACAGGACACATCAAGCTATATCTTTAAAGACTGGACAGAATACGAATTTAATCTTTCTGTAGACGGAGAATATCCGTTGTTCTCAGAATCTGTTACAACTGCAGATGTATGTAATACAACAGTGACAATCTTCCCTGAACAGATGTGCGGTAGTCTCTGGATTGACGATGTGGCAGTTTATGAGATTGATGCAGATGATGAAATTGTTTCAGGAAATCTCCTGAAAGACGGTGGAATGGAATTTATTCCTATGGAAATTACAACAAGCTTTAAGGATGCTGATGGTAAAGAAATAAACAAAATCCAGTCAGGTAAGATTGATATTACGACAGGTGTAAGAAATATCAGCAAGGGTGACGACTTTACAACAGCAACAATTATTGCACTTTATAACGGAACAAAGCTTGAAAATGTGTGGGTTAAGGAAGGTGCAAATCCTGAAGTTTCAGACGGAATTCCGACTGATACATGGACACAGTCAGTTACAGTTCCGGAAACAGGAAGCTATGAAATTAAAGTAATGTTCTGGGATTCAACAAGCGGACTCAAACCGATAGACAGTTATAAGGTGTTAAACTGACATATTAAAGGATGATAATATAATGTCAAAAATAAGAAAATACATTTTATCAATACTACTTGTTATTTCTATGCTTACGGCACAGGGTGTAATCCCTGTGTCGGCGGCTGAGGCTATAGAAGGCTGGACTGTAAAATATAATAACTCAACCGGAACAGTTGTATATGACACAGAAGAAGTGTACAGCGGAGAACGTTCGGTGAGAATTATAAACGATACAGCTAATATTTCAAACCATTTTACACTCCTGAGCACTCCTGTCACCGTTGAAGCGGGAGAAAAATATTATTTTGGTGTTAAGGCTAAATCGAAAAATGCCGATATATTTCAGCTTGCGGTAGCTTTCGGAACACGTTCGTCACTGACACCGTTCCAGAAAAAGTACGACTGGACACATTATGAATTTGAATATAATGCTACAGAAACTGCAACTGTTGATTTTCAGGTGATAGTTCAGGGGTATGCGACTGTCTGGCTGGATGATTTTTTCTTTATAAATGTCGAGACGGGCGAAGAACTTTTGAAGTTCCCGGGATTTGAAACGGCAAAGAGACCGACCCCTGTAGTAGAGCTTGAGGATGCCAGTCTTGAAGAAATGTATTATACAATTTCCGAATCGGAAAGCTTTTCTTCAGCGGATATGGAACGTATAAGAGGCGGATTTAAGTATATGCCTGTTTACAAGGCTGACGGAATTAAAGTTGACGGCGATGTTTCCGAATGGGAGAAATATCCTGTGCTTGCAATGCCTACATTGTCAACACAATATGAGATTTTTGTTCAGGATGAGCTCCCGAAAGATGTAGAATCTGAATGTAAATTTGCTTATGATGAAAATAATTTTTATCTTTATATGGAAATTACCGATGATGAATACAACTATAAAGAGGGAAGTGCTTTTTACTGGCAGGGAGACAGTGTACAGATGGCGATTTCAGGAGTCGATGAGACGTACGGCACTGAAATCGGATTCGGATATAATCCTGTGACGGGAAAGGGAGATATATATGCTCCCGCGCTTAACGAAAATCAGATTAGTAAAATAAATCTTTCAGCTTCGCAAAGCGGAAATAAAACGTATTATGAAATGGCATTTCCGTGGACAGTCAAGTTCGGAAAATGTCCTGAAGAAATACTTTTCAGTGCTCTTATAAATGATAATGACGGTGATGTCCGCAGATATTGTGTGGAAATTGCACCGAGAGGCATTTCACGTACTCCAAAATCTAATGCGAATTTCCCGAAGCTTGAACTTCTTGCTGATGAAAAAGACTGGTATGCATGGATTCAGGGAGATAATAAGGTAATTACAGAAACGGAATACACGTATGAATATTTTATTGTGAATAATGGCGGTGAGAAGACATTTACAATAAAAAATCATGTTACAGGAGAATCAGAAGAAGTGATTGTTCCTGACGGAACAGGGATACGCAGAAGCTTTGTTAATACGTACGACACTGTGGATGATGAAGATGTACGGATTGAAATATCCGCAAACGGAGAAACGGTAGCTCCTGAAGTTAAGGTTTCGATAGAGAGAAAGCTTCCAAGTGTTGAATATACAGAAGGTGTTATAGCAAAGGAAAAAGCACAGGCAAGTGAGCTTAAAAAGCTCCTTGACAAGTGTGCTTCTATGGGTATCAGCACTGATTATGAAATGATAAATTATACCGTAATCGAAAAATTTGCGGGATATCTTGCAGACGATATTGCCATAAATGACCTTTCAAAGGTTTATTACACTGAGGAATGTACTGATAAGCTTTATTCTGAAACGAAAGAAATTCTCGAAAAATATCTTTCGGGCGAAAAAGAACCGCTGAAGGTTCCGAGATACGTTACAGGTGATATAGAAATTGAAGGTCAGACAGTATGGGCTGATACGGAGCTTGACGGTGTGGCAGAGAGAAGACCTGTTTTCAATATAGGTTACGGTCATTTTGCTGATGCCAAGGCTCTTATTCCTGATTTTGACAGTCTTGGTATGAATAATACGCAGATGGAAATCGGTCCGCGTCACACTCTTGCCTTTATCGGAACAGAGCTTCGTAACTGGACAGACCAGGTGAACGGTGAAGCAAAGGGGACAATAAAGCTTACTCAGGAAGAAAAACATGGCGGAAAGTATGCCGCAAAGCTTACATACAGCGGAGACGTACAGAAAAATGTATTTACTACTTTCAGTCAGACAGTAGAAGTTGAACCCGGAAAGACTTATGAACTTAAGGGATATACTAAAATGACAAACGGAAGCGTATATGTTTCCGCAAATAACTATAATGACAGATTTGAAATAAAAGGTACTCACGACTGGGAAGAATTTGAAGCTGTCTATACTGCACCGGCTGACATTAAACAGACAACAATAAGATTTATCAATGATTCAAATACGCAGTCGCTTTATATTGATGATATAACATTCTGTGAGAAGGGGACGAACGTAAACCTTCTCAAAAACGGTGATTTTGAATCAGACCCCGAGGGTGTGGATTTTGAGGACAGAACAACAGCTGACCTTGAAGCACTTCTTGCAGCACTTTCTGATGCTGAAGAAAACAATGTAGGTGTGTGTGTCCTTTTATCACCGCATTATTTCCTGACACAGGTGACATCAAAGTATGATATACCGTATGCCGGTGGCGGATTCCTTAAATACAATATCCATCATCCGAAGGCAAGAGAGGTTGTAGAAGCTCATATAAGAAGAACTCTTGAGCTTATAAAGGATTATGATTCAATACAGAGTATATGTGTTTCAAATGAGCCTGCATTTTATTCTAATAAGCTTCCGGAATTTTATACGGAGTACTGGCAGGAATATCTTGAAAAGGAATATAACGGAGATATAAATGCTCTTAATGAGGCGTACAGAACAACGCATGCAAGCTTTAATGAAATAGACATGGTATTTGCGAATAATCCGGCAAAGACTTATGATTATAAGATATTTAATGACATTGTATTCTCACAATGGCATAAATGGATGGCAGGTATTGTAAAAGAGATAATTCCTGATATTCCGGTACATGCTAAAATTATGGGATACAGTGCCGAAAGTCATGATCCGAACATGATATGGAACGGAACAAACTATGAATATTATGTTGACTTTTTCGATATTAACGGATGCGACTACTGGGATTATTTCGATGATGACCGTCCTGAGCTTGAAAAGAATATGTGGTATGATTATATGACAAGTCTTAAGGATGTACCTGTCGCAAATACTGAAGACCACGTTATAAAAGACGGAAACGTCAATTATGATCCGTATCATGCAGATTATGTTGCAAGAGATATTTATATGGGTGCGGCTCACGGCAGAGGATTCAGTGATTTATGGGTATGGGCAAGACAGGGACCGAATGCGGCAACCGACCTTAAAGGCGGATTTGCGAACCGTCCCGATGCCATTGTAAAGGCAGGCAAGGCGGTTCTTGACCTTAACAGACTTTCATATGAAATAACAGCTGTTCAGAAAGAAGAACGTGAAATCGGTATTCTTTACTCAAATGCAAGTATATTAAATGATACATCTGTTCAGATGGCGGCATATTCTGCATATGAAGGAGCAATGTTCAGCGGTAAAAGAGTACTTTTCGTAGCGGAAACACAGCTTGAAAAAATGCATGGCTGTAAAATGCTTATTGTTCCGAATTCGAAGTATGTAGTTCCCGAAACACTGACCGAGATTAAGAAATTTATTGAGAACGGCGGTAAAGTGCTTATTATGGGCGAAGACTGCCTTAAGCTGAGCGAAAGAAATCTTGAAAACGATAAATTATTGCTTGATTTTATATATGCTAACTCAAAGGTTATAAGCTATGAAGGTACATCGGAAAAAATCATAAGCCCGTCGGCTGATGAACTTTATGATATTATCCGTGATATGCTTTTGGAGCAGAATCTTTACTATGTGAAGGTTAAGGATGCGATAACAGATGAATATGCAGACGGTATAGAATATAATATCGGAGTATATAATGGAAACGTTATCGTGAACATGGTAAACAACAGAGATGACAGAGATGTTAAGATATATATAAACGATAAGCTTTGCGGAAAATCTGTTGAAATGAGAAGTATGGAAGAGCTTGGCGAAGTGGTGACGCTTAAAAAATATATGCCGGTTACTCTTAGAATAGAGGTTGAAAACAGATTCTTCGATACATTCGGACACTGGGGCGAAGGTGAAATAACCGCACTTGCAGGCAGAGGGATTATAAACGGGGTGTCAGAATCGAGATTTGCACCTGAAAGTAAAACAACAAGATGGCAATTCCATGCGCTTTTATCAAGAGCGACAGGAATAACAGTTCCCGAATACGACAGTGAAAGTGAAGATTTCAGACCTCATGATATTATTACACGTGCCGAAATGTGCGAAATGCTTGTTAAGTTTTATGAAGCATCGCAGGGAATACTTGATACCAAAGAGCTGACATTTACGGATAGTAATAAAATTTCCGATAAAGAAACTGTCGGAAAGGCGGTATCTGCCGGATTTATAATGGGTAGAGAAGATGGAAGTTTTGACCCTGAAGGAAGCACAACCAGGGCAGAAGCGGCTGCTGTAATTGCAAGGTATTTAGGAGTATGATGATGAATAGTTTAAAACGCATAACAGCTTGTTTTATATCGTTGTCAGTCGGTGCGGCATCGTTTGCCGCATCGGCGGCAGTGACTGAATCTGTTGATTTTTCAGATAAGCTTGCTGTTTTGAGAAATTTAATTGATGAATGTAACAGCAGAGGTATTCCGACTGAATACGAGAATATTACCTACAATGTTATTGAACGTTTTGAAGAATATATAAATGATGATATCGTGAGCGAAAAGCCTGATGAGATGACATCGTTCAATATTTCGAAAATTAACGGACTTTATTCAGAAGCGAAAGAAAAGCTCGAAGGATATTTGTCAAATTCGGGAACTTATTTCTGTGTGGTAAAGCCTGATGTGCTTAATCTTCATAATGATGGTTCTGTTTTGTACGACGGAGAGACTCCTGTTATATCGGTAGGTTACGGTCATTTTGATACTGCGGCAGATGATATGGAGAATTTTTCAAAGTTTGGTGCTGATAATATTCAGCTTGAAACAGGCCCCAGTCGTGTTATGAAAAACACATCATGGAAATTTATGAAAAGCAATAACCCCGATGCATCGTACGAATTTATAACTGACGGTGCTCAGGAAGGTGATTATGCAATTAAATTTACTTTTAACGGAGCGAAACAGGATAATACATTTATCAGCATGTATCAGACTGTAGATGTAACACCGGGAAAGAAGTATATACTTACGGGTAAGAGAAAAGTTGACGGTGTAATGTCGGATACATGGGTTTCCGTGAATGATTTCAGTAACAGGAACTATGTTTCGTCAGCTTCGGACTGGAGAGATTTTTCTATAAAATACACAATTCCCGAAGGTGTTACAAGTACCGTCGTCAGAGTGAATATTGAAAGTACGGCAGCAGGCTTTTACCTTGATGATTTGTGCTTTGCTGAAGACGGAACGACAGACAATCTTCTTGTAAACGGTGGATTTGAAGATAAAGATGCTCCTGAGTATGCTTTCGACGAAAATTCAGCGTACCTTGCAGAGCTTATAGAAAATCTGCAGACTGCGAAAGAAAATAATCTTGCGGTTTCGCTTTTGCTGTCTCCACATTATTTCCCTGATGATTTATCGGAAGATGTATATTTTGATTCAGGTGCATTTATAGATTTCAACATTCATGATGAATCTGTAAAAAAGGTTATTGAAGATTATTTAAGAGGACTTTTGTCTGTAATTTCAGAGTATAAGGACTGTATTCAGAATATTTGTATTTCAAATGAGCCGGGATTTGCCCTGTACACATTCCATGACTTCTATCTTCCTAAGTTTCAGGCATATCTTGAAGAAAAACACGTGTCAATTGAAAAGCTAAATGAAGCTTATAAAACGAGCTATACCGATTTTTCGCAGATTGATATGCCGGACGGTATTTCGGGAGATAACAGCATATGGAATGCGATGGCGGAAAATAGCGAAGTATATTATGATCTGATAGAATTTAATGAGATAATATTTACTGAGTGGCATTCATGGATGGCGGGTATTGTACGTGAATATATAAGTGATAAGCCGGTTCATTCAAAGCTTCTTGAAACAAATCTTGACAGCAGTGAAGAATCGTATTATTACGGCAGAATGATTCAGGGTGCTGACCTTGAAATGTTTGATACGTTCAGTGATTATGCAGGAAACGATGCACTTACATATGCAGATGATATTGATAGCTATTACACAACTATGTTCTATTATGACTATATGCAGTCGGTAACAGGTAAACCGGTTTATAATTCGGAAGACCATGTGATAAGAGATAAAACATCCGAATATTCTGACCTTTACAGTGCTCATGTCGGAAATTATCTGTGGCAGGGGGCAGTGCATGGGAGAAATATGTCAACTCTCTGGCTCTGGGACAGGAATACAGGAGATAATCCGTCTTTTGAAGGAAGTATTCTCTACCGCCCTGATGTGGTTGAAAAGGTAGGACATACATCTCTTGACCTTACAAGGCTCTCAACTGAGATAACCGAGCTTTGGAAAGATTCTCCTGAGGTGGCGATTTATTATTCAAAACCGTCAAAGTATTATGATAAGGAATATGATACAAATCTCTTTAATGCATATAAGTCGACGCTGGGAACGGGCAAAAAAGTTGGAATAGTGTCTGATATGAGTATTGATAAGCTGACAGGATACAAAGTCCTTATCATTCCCGGAGCTGTTTATGGAAAAGAGAATACAAAGAATAAGATTGAAGAGTTTATTTCAACAGGCGGTAAGGTGATTTACGCAGGAGATGTTCTTTCGGCAAATGAATATAAATTACCGCTTGATAATTCAGTGATTATTGAAAATGGATTTGAATATACATCTGAGAACGTAAAAGAACAATTTATAAAGCTATTTAAAAAAATCGGCATACTTGATGTCGAACTGATTGACGAAAGAACAGGGAAATCTCCTGACGGTGTTGACTGGCAATATACAGTTACAGAGGACGGAGAGCTTCTTGTGAATGTTGCAAATCTTGATTATCAGACATCAAAGAATATATCTGTTTACTATAAGTGCAGAAAAGTGAGTGGTATGACTGACCTTATAAACGGTGAAAATATCGGGGGTTCGGTATTGGTAAACGGATATGAACCGCGTCTTCTTTCGTATAAAGAATATAAACCGGGTATAAAAAATGTAAGTTATATAGAGAACGAGAGAAGAATAACATGGGATACAACCGATGGAAGAGCGGCATGTGTAACCGTATACAGAGTACGGCATGACGGTGTATTTGAAATTGCGGCAAAGACATCCAATAACAGCTTCCTTTGCGACAATGACGGATGCTATGTTATAAAACCTGATGGAGATAACGGATACAGTGAAATGATAAATGTCGGGAATGAAAATGCATTTTCTGTTGAGGTGACTGATGTGGAAATCGTAAACGGAAATGTTTCGTGTACAATCAGAATAACAAATGTTTCTGATTTGTATGCATCAGACATTGTTACCGTTCGCTTCGGTAATGGAGAAAATGATGAGACCGAATTTAATATTTCCGCAAAATCAGGAGAGACAAAAGAGCTTTCATTCAGTATGCCGGTGGAAATGCCTACTGAGATAAACGTTGAATAATGATAAAAAACACCTTCAGACAACAGAAATTTGATGTGACCCCAAAAAGTTAGACTTTTTATAGCGTAGTAGTTTTATGGCTGCTACGCTATTTTTATGCAGCTATAGTGTTGAGCCGATATTGTACCGGACTCATCCATCCAAGTTTCTCTTTTATTCTTGTCTCGTTGTAATATTTTAT
>JAZULT010000033.1:0-2728 GCA_045603225.1 Clostridia bacterium
CGCTTAGTTTATATAGATAAACAAGTGGAGGTTATACTAATGTATTCAAAATATAAGGATTATTTAGAGCAGCCTCACAGGGAACTTAAAACCTGAAAGTCTGGTCTTTATATTCGTCTGTCCCGTGAGGACGGCGATAAATCTGAAAGCTATTCCATCACATCACAGCGTGAAATTTTAAAGGAATATCTTAAGCTTCATCCCGATATTGAAGCACACGATTTTTATGTTGATGACGGTTGGAGTGGTACCAACTTTGACCGTCCCGGATTTGTCCGTATGATGGAAGATATTTATGCGGGTACGGTCAACTGTGTTGTTGTAAAGGATTTGTCCCGTTTCGGACGAAATTATACCGATGCGGGAAATTATCTTGATAATGTTTTCGTGCGCTTAAAGGTGCGTTTCATTGCTCTTAACAACGGAATTGATACAGCATCAAACAGTATGAATGCGGCAACGCAGTGTATTTCCGTAGGCGTTACCAATGTTATAAATGAAAGTCTTGCGGCAACTACTTCAGTCAATGTGCGTGGCACTCTCAATGTGAACAGAGCGCAAGGCAAATTTATCGGTTCTTTTCCGACTTACGGATATTTAAAAGACCCGAATGATCATCATCAGCTTATTATTGATGAAGAAACTGCACCTGTTATACGAATGATTTTTGAAAGATTCATAGCAGGTCAAAGTATTATCGGTATTGCAAAAACTCTTAATGACGAAGGCATACCCAATCCGTCAATGCATAAAAAGCTGAAAGGTCTCAACTACCGTCATCCTATGGGCAAGAGTAATGATGGCTTGTGGCACGACAGCTCTGTGCGTAGAATTCTGCAGAACGAAATGTATATAGGTAATATGGTGCAGGGCAAAAACACGACAATCAGCTACAAAATCAAACAATGCCGAGCCATTCCTAAAGATGAGTGGATTGTTGTCGAGAATACCCACGAGGCAATTATTGACAAGGATACCTTCAATAAGGCTCAGTCGCTTTTCAGAAAGAATATCCGCTCTTCGCCCGTCAAAAAAGAGGTTGATTTGTTTTCGGGACTTGTACGCTGTGCCGACTGCCACCGTATTATGAACAAGAAAACCAACAAACATTCATACGGTACTTACCGCTATTACAGATGTATGACATCAAGAAAAATGAGCAAGGATGCCTGCACCAATCACACAATCCGCATTGATAAGCTTGAAACTGCGGTGCTTGTAACATTGCAGAAAATGATTGACACTGCCATTGAGTTTGATGAAATTCTTGAAATAATCAATCAGAGCAGTAAGCGAAAAAAGGAGTCAACTCATCTGCAGAAGATGATTAAGACTCAATCTGCCGAGCGTGAGAAGTGCATAAAAATGTCCCTTGATTTGTACCCTGACTGGAAGCAGGGTGTAATTACAAGAGAGGAATATATGCAGTTAAAAGCTAATCTCACAGAAAAAATTGAGTCGATAGACAGCACAATTCAAAGCCTTACAAAGACAGCAGAAGAGTACGCACAAGGCTTGAATAGTGAGAATGAGTTCATCTCACATTTCAAACAGTACGGCAATATTGAAACACTTAACAGGCCTATGGTGGTAGAACTCATTGACGAAATCCTTGTGCACGAGGGCGGCAACATTACCATTAAATTCAAGTTCAACGATGCTTACGAAAATGTGGTTAACTATATCGAAATGAATAAGGAAATCGTTGAAGAGGCAGATAAGAAATCTGCATAATATTATCAATAGGGTATATAGCTATATTTTGAGAAAAATATTTTTTATACACTTGTAAAGAAAAAATAACAGGAGAAACTTGACTTATTAAAACAGATTTGATATTATAATAGTACAATTTTGACTTATTATTATGGAGGCTCTATTAAAATTTCAAATTATAATGATGAAAAATCAATATTAGTGGAATTGGGAAACCGTATTCAGCAGTACAGGATTTCCTTGAATATTACACAATCGGAGCTTGCACAAAGATGCGGACTTTCTCTTAAAACTATTGCCCGTACAGAAATGGGATATGATACCAAGCTTTCAAATCTTATTAAGATTCTGAATGAAATCGGACTTTCAGAAAATTTAGATATTTTAATACCTGAACCTCAACCAAATTATAAGGCTTTGTTCGAGAAACAGAAAATAAGAAAACGTGCGCGACCGAACAAGAAAAAAGCTGATGACACTTGGATTTGGGGAGAAGATAAGGTAAACAATAACATTATCTAAACTCGAAAAAATATATAACATTACAAAGTTTTATCGGTATAGAAGTAAAAACTATTGACTTAAGCATAGCTTTTCGATATACTTTAGGTAACGGAGGTGGTCAGAATGATTTTAAGACCGGATTATATTAATGCAATTACTCCTTTTATAGATGCACCGCTTGTGAAAATTCTTGCCGGTGTCCGTCGATGCGGTAAATCAACAATTTTTGAAATGTTAGTACAGGAAATCAAAAATAAAGGTGTTTCTCCCGATAACATTATTGAAAGAAAATATAACAATCCTGATTATGACGACTTTACGGCAAAAAAGATGTATACCGATTTAAAAGATGCCATAAAAGAAAAAGGAAGATGCTATCTTTTCCTTGACGAGCTTCAGGAAATCAGCGGCTGGGAAAAGACTGTAAACTCTCTTATGGAAGACTTTGATGTTGATATATATGTTACAGGCTCAAACTCAAAGCTGATGTCAAGTGAAATATCAACAT
>JAZULT010000034.1:0-35034 GCA_045603225.1 Clostridia bacterium
TTTTCGGGGTTTTAAACCTTTTCTTTCCGGTAAAATGATTACAATTATGCGAATGTGTCATGTTTCAATCCTTTCTTATTTATTTTTAGGACAGTCCACACAGGGAACTCTATCCCCGAATTTAGGCTCATATTCAAATAATTCGTCAATTTTACATTCTAAAATATTTGAAAGAAGCATCAATTTATCAGCAGTCGGATTTGCTTTACCACTTTCCCAAGAACTTATAGTAGCTTGTGTAACATTCATTTGATTTGCCAAATCAATTTGTGATATAGATTTCTTCTCTCTTAAGCATTTTATATTCATTTTCTCACTCCTTTTTATAAAGTTTATTTATATTATAACATTTATTTATATCATTGTCAATAGTTTTTATAAATTTTCTTTATATTATTTATTTTTACTAAAATAATACTTTACAAATCTATTAATTTGATTTATAATATAAATATAATTTATATATCCGAGAGGGGAATTATGATGTTATTATTAAAAGAGCTAAGAAAAAAACACAAGCTCAGTCAACAAGAATTAGCACAAAAATTAGGTGTCACACAAGCAACCTTGTCAGGATGGGAAAACGAAAAATTTGAACTTGATAATTCAAGCTTATTAAAATGTGCAGAAATATTTCAAGTTTCAACAGACTATTTATTAGGAATAGAATCCCCCTGCCCTCTGTGCGGATTAGGTTTTACGAACTGTGCTGAAGATAAAAAAATACATGAACAGGTTCATAACGCATGCGTCAAAGCCATTGAGCGACATGGATTTTATATTCCTTCCAACGAATGGGGCGAAAAAAAATATAAAGCATATAATGTCTTATATAATAAAGATGCATCTATTACAGAAAAAATTGATGCTGCTGAGATTTTATTAAAAATATATTTTTGTCGTAGCTTAAAAAAAACCGGATTTGATTCAGAACATCCAAAATTAACAGAGTATATATCAGTTAAATTGAAAGAAAAGTATTTGAAAGAGCTTTTTTCTTCCGTATCAGTATACGAAGAACTTATAAAAAAATATGGAACAACAAACAAGGATTTATCTAAATGGATATCTGAGGATAAACAAGAACAGTTCGAGTATGAAGATGACAAAATTAATCTAAATAAATATAATCCTAAAATACACAAAATACCTATACTCGGCACAATAGCTGCCGGACTTCCTATTTATGCAGAGCAACATATCGAAGACTACACATACACTGATCGAAATCACGGGGCAGAATACTTTGCATTAAGAGTTAAAGGAGACAGCATGAATGCGGCTTCTATTTCTGAAGGAAGTTTATTAATAGTCAGGCGACAAGAAAATGTAGAAAACGGAGAAATAGCTGTTGTTATGGTAAATGACGAAAATGCAACAGTTAAAAGATTTAAAAAAGATGGGAATATCATACAATTAATTCCTCAGTCATATAATCCAAATCATCAAATACAAATTTATAACATCGCTCAAGATAACATTCGTATCATAGGAAAAGTTGTCGAATGCAAAACAGAATTTTAATAAAAAAATTTAACTTTTTTCGAAAAAAGTACTTGACAAATACGTTTAAACGTGTTATAATATATATAGAAAGTGAGGTGAGCAAATGGCAAAGAAAAAGAAAGGTGATAAGACCGACGCAACCAACCTTATCACCGCAATTATAAATCTTATAGCAGTATTAATAAACTTAATAATATTGCTATCAGATAGGGGACGTTAAGTCCCCACCCCTTAAGGGTGATTACATTATACCACAAATTCTTTGCCATGTCAATATGAAAAACACAGCTTTTATAATTTCAATAATTGCATTGTTTATTTCGATATTAAATCTTATATTGACATTCATTAAGTAGGAGGTTATTATGTCAAGAGATTATAAGAAGGAATCAGCATGGGAGCGAACCGCATATCAAATTTTTAGTTTCAAAGCGCGTAAGGATAACGGTGAAGCCGAAAAATTAAAAGAAGCAATGGGAGATGGCTCTTTTGCTGATTGGGTAAGAAAAAATCTATACAAAAATCATTGAATATTTTAAAACAAGAAAGGAGCCTATCTCATGAGTAACTACTATTCAACCATAAACAATGTAACGTTGACATTCAGTAATATATTTACAGAAAATAACATTGAAATGCTGAATGTACGGTTTGAAAGACCTACAGAGAACGGTTTTGATTTTGCCGAAGGCAGGATTCCACATTTTTCTTTTAATAAGAGCTGCGGTTTTTCAGAGGACGAAATGCTATACTTTGAAAAATATCTGAAAAATAATGCAAGTCTTATATGGGATATAGCAAGAGAAAAGGGCGGTGCGTTAAATGCCTAAAGCGTTACTTGATTTTTTAGGATATTGTTTTTACTTTTGGTCAAACGAGAATAACGAACCGCCGCACATCCACGTAAACAAAGGAGTACCGGCAGAAAATTCAACAAAAATATGGATAACAAGAGACGGAATAGAGCTTGAAAACAATAACAGTAATATTCCGGCAAACGATTTAAAAAAAATAATGCGCTATGTTCTGCTTAACAGAGCAGATATATTAGCCGCATGGTATTCTCACTTTGGATTTTAATAAAAAAATCCCCCTCGTGCGCCAACACGAAAAGGGATTTTTGATAAGAGTGTCATATAATAACACCAAGACAATGTTATTATATCACAGACACTCTTGTTTTGTCAACTATTTTTTAACAAAAAGGAGTGTTTTTATTGCTAACAAGAAGAAAAGACGGTAGATTTTGTAAAACTGTCACAATGAACGGGAAAAGAGTGTACTTTTATTCGCGGGAAGAAACTGAACGCAAAGCCGAAAGAGACATTGCTCGTCAAATGGTAGAATATCAGGAAGAGGAAAAGAAAAGCAAACTTTTTATCAGAATCGCAGATAATTGGGATACGGAATACAGAAAACGTATTCCTGACATAAACTACCGTACCAATACAAAAGCCGCATACGAGCGGATAATTGACTTTTTTGACGACAACGCATATATAGAAGATATTACTGCACTTGAAATCAATTCATTTATTAACAGACTGATACTTCAGGGTTTTTCAAAAAAAACTATAGCAAATCATAAATGCATACTGAATATGATATTTACGCACGCAATCCTGAATGGATATATAACATATAACCCTGTAAGAGATATCAGACTTCCGGCAAATCTTCCCAAACAGAAAAGAACTCTGCCTTCAACCGAGGATATCCATGAAATAAGCAAACATTACGAGGGATTTGACCTTCTCCCCTACTTCATGCTATATACCGGATGCAGAAGGTCCGAAGCTCTTGCAATAACAAATAAGGATATAGATTTCGAAAACAAAATAATAAAGGTGCGTAATCATATACGCCATGACGGAAACCGTCCCGTATATGAACCGGTACTTAAAACCGAATCTGCAGAACGTGATATAATTCTGCTTGACCGCCTTGCAGATGTTATTCCGAAGAAATTTAAAGGCTTCCTTTTCAGCATGGGCGGAGATGGCAAAGAACCACTTACAAAAAGCGCTTATTCAAAACGTTGGACACAGTATTGTAAAAGATATAAGGTTAATGTCACCGCCCACCAACTCCGTCACGGATACGCAACCATGCTTTTCGAAGCTGGCGTAGATTTAAAGGATGCACAAGAGCTGATGGGACATAGTGATATAAACCTTACACGTGAAATATATACTCACGTACGAAATGAAAGAAAAGCAGAAACAGCAAAGAAACTGAATGATTTTACTTTCTGATTTCAATCAGCTCTGCGACTTCACAGTCTGCATAAGCGGCAATCTTTTGCAACGTGCTGAGCTTCGGGTCGCCTTGCTCCCGTTCGAGTGTGCTTAATGTCTCCACACATATACCGCACTCTTCAGCAAACTCAAATTGATTCTTATGCATCTTCTTTCGAATCCGCCTGAGATTGTAAGAAAGAGCTTCACATTCCGGCATAGAAATACCTCCTTTTAGGATATTTCAATTAAAACCCGGAATTCGATGTAACAATCACGTAATAAAAATAACTGTGTCACTGCGTTGTCAATACCTAACACTATACACTAAAATCAGTGTTTGTAAAAGGTTCAAATCCTGTCATCCCGACCAAAATCGACAAGATTCAATAAGAGTCTTGTCGATTTTACTTTTTACCTATTCACTCTTCACTATTCCCTGAAATAAACCTTGCCGATTTGAAGTAACAAAAACGTAGCGGCTTTTGTGCCGTTCCGTTAAATACTAATTATAAACCATTAAATTTCTCTGATTATATTTATCTGACAGTGTACAGATATTCCTTTCCGTCTCTTAATTTAATTGTCAACTCTAGCGGGTTACCTGATGTTTCAATTTCGCTTGGACAATCAACCAAACAATGTATTCCCATAGTCTGTAATGGACTTATAGAATTTATATTTGAATAATTAAAGTCACCATCACTATCAGTTATTATATTGAATCCTTTATATTTATATCCGTTATTATAATTTGCAGTTACTGAATAGACATTATCACATCTTATATCCTGTTGTGTCAGATTTTTAACAGTTGCATTTACGTATATATATACCTGTCCTTCACTAGCCGCATAATATGTATAATATGACGGTGGGTTTTCAGGTTCAACATTATAAGATAATTCTACCTTATTCAATGTAAATTCAAAATCGTCTGTTGTAACCATCTCACCTAATGCAATTGCCGATAACGCTTGTTCATTCTCTGTTGATTTTTCGTTCATGTTATCAACAGCTGCAGATGCTTCACCGTTAGAATTATTATCAGATGATATTACAGATGAAATATCAAGTTCCATTTGTTGTTTTTTATCACTTGAGCCTTTTTCTTTTGCAACGATTGTCAACGGAGAACTATCATTCAACAAAACCAACTTACCAAATGTTACCGTGCCGCCTTTCAAAGCCTCAGAGAAAAAATTACCGCATAATTCATATTGTTCCCCACCACCGGAACTATACGAGAGTGATTTTTTAACTTCGACACCGTTTTGAAACACCTGAATATAAAATGTATTTTGGCATTGAGATGGGTCTTCCTGCTTATTCGTGTACTCAAACTTAAGCATAACAACTTTATCTTTATCTATATCTTTGTTGGTTGATATTAATCCTTCACTTGCCTTTTCAACACCAATATACTTTAAATTACCATCATCAACACTAAAATCAATTATCTCTGTATCTTTCCCAGATTCTTTTTTATCATTTTCTGTTTCGGACATCTCTGATTCTGTTGAATCTTTTGACGTATTTGCATTATTTCCACTACAACCTACTAACATTAGACCACATATAGCAAACATTATAAATTTAAAAATATTTCTTTTCATGTATATCTTTCTCCAATCTTCTCATACACCCTTGAAATTGTAATCAGTAACAGGTGTATCGTATATTTTAAGCTCCAAAATTATCATGTTGTATTTTCACACTCTTTATTATTGTCCTTTTTTGTAAAGAATAATCCTATTTTCACTATTCCCCCTTTGAATATATAATATCAAATTTCGCCTCTCCTCTCTTAATTCTCACACAAAAAATGCGTGGCAACAGAAATCTGAACCACGCATAAAAACGAGGCTTGATTTCCGGTTACCACACACTACAATCAAATATGAATACTATACAGCCAATATCATATTATAAGCCTGCGTTTTTAACAAACACAAAAATGACTGTATATATATCCAAAATAAGTAACACAAAAAAAGATATATTTTGGCAAATATAACGGTTGTAGTATTCAATTATAGCATGTGGTAACTATATTATACCACTTTTATGCTCTAAAGTCAATATTTTTTCTTTAAAAATCCTGTTATATTCTAGGAAAAGTGAATAGTGAATAGTGAATAGGTAATAAGTAATAAGTAAAAAACCTCGTTCGTAAGAACGAGGTTTTTTGGTGAGCCATCGGAGATTCGAACTCCGGACAACTTGATTAAAAGTCAAGTGCTCTGCCAACTGAGCTAATGGCCCTGGCAGGGATAGCAGGATTCGAACCTACGAAATGCCGGAATCAAAATCCGGTGCCTTACCGCTTGGCTATATCCCTAAATAACAACCCGAGAGTTCTTCGGGTTTTACAGGATATCTCTCCTGCTAACTAAATATATATAATCAACCCTTATATAAAGGTTAATTTGTTAATTAGTGGGGTGGATAGTGGGACTCGAACCCACGACATTCAGTGCCACAAACTGACGCTCTAACCAACTGAACTATATCCACCATTTATGCAAAAAAATAAAATGGCGCGCCTGAAGAGATTCGAACTCCTGACCCACTGCTTAGAAGGCAGTTGCTCTATCCGACTGAGCTACAGGCGCATAATGGTGGAGCGGGTGATGGGAATCGAACCCACGCGGCCAGCTTGGAAGGCTGGAATTCTACCATTGAACTACACCCGCATATTTTCTAAGTCAACCATTGTCCTCAACAGCTGACTTAGATATTATACCAAATACTTGTTTAAAAGTCAAGTGTTTTTTCTTTTTTTTTAACGTTTTGTTTAAAATGGTGTTTTATTCTAATCAACAAATAGTGCTGTTGATGCGAATTGCATAATTTTTCGTTATTATAATAACTCAGCCATATCAAGAAGTAATCTTTCAGTCTTTTCCCACCCAAGACAAGGATCGGTAATTGACTTCCCGTAGATACCCCCTTCAGGCTTCTGAGCACCGTCTTCTATATAACTTTCAATCATTAGACCTTTAACAAGCTTTTTAACATCATCCGAATGACGGCAGCTATGAAGTACTTCTTTAGCGATTCGTACCTGTTCAAGAGGTTTCTTTCCTGAATTAGCATGGTTTGTATCAATAATAACCGCAGGATTATTAAGCTTCTTCTCATCATATAGTGCACACAAATTTACAAGGTCTTCGTAGTGGTAATTAGAAAGTGTCTGACCAAGAGTATTAACATAACCTCTGAGAATTGCATGTGCATATGGATTACCTTCGCTCTTTACTTCCCATCCTCTGTATATAAATGTATGAGAATGCTGTGCAGCTGTTATTGAATTCATCATTACAGATAAATCCCCGCCTGTAGGATTCTTCATACCAACAGGAATTGCAAGTCCGCTTGCTGTAAGGCGATGCTGCTGGTCTTCAACAGATCTTGCACCTATTGCAACGTACGAAAGCAAATCCGAAAGATATCTGTGGTTTTCTGGATAAAGCATTTCATCAGCGCACGTGAATCCTGTTTCATTAATCGCACGCATATGAAGCTTTCTTATTGCTACAACACCTTTAAGCATATCTTCATCACGTTCAGGGTCCGGCTGATGAAGCATTCCTTTATATCCGTCACCTGTTGTTCTCGGCTTGTTTGTATAAATTCTCGGAATTATAAGGAGCTTGTCCTCCACTTTATCCTGAACGGTTCTGAGCCTTGAAATGTAATCAATTACACTGTCTTCATGGTCTGCAGAGCAAGGGCCTATAATAATAAGAAGCTTATCAGATTCACCGCTGAGAACCTTTCTTATTTCAGCATCTCTTGTCTCTTTAATTTTCCTCATTTCTTCTGATACCGGATATTCTGCTTTTATGTCTTGCGGTACCGGTAACTTTCTTGTAAAATTCATGTTCATAATAATTTCCATAGCCTTTCTGTCCACAAATAGTAATGAAAAATATATAACACTCTTGTCTGTGGACGGACAAGGCGTATAATGGAAATTATGTCCATGTGCGTTTTCGTCTGACAGGATGAAAAAATCGCACGGACAATAAAATCCGCCGGAGGCAAATTAACGTGATTTTTCACGTTAAATTCCTCCAAAACAAAATTAAGCCTTACCTGCGTTTGCAAGTAAGGCTCAGTATACATTAAAATTATATAAAAGAAACTGATTATACACTTGCAACGCGCTTTTTAATAGCAAAATAAGCATAGCCAAAATAAAACACTACGCTAAAATATGCAAATGTATAAAAAGCATTATGCAATGTAATCATATCGTTTCCCTTTCATAATTATGCAAATTATTGTTTTAATTATACACCTATTTTTTTTGTTTGTCAAGATTTTTTTTGTTTTTTCAAAATATTATGCATATTATACAATTTTATTTTCTTTTGTGTCTTTTATCATCAGCATTGTAGCAATTATCATAATAAGAAACGCAATATAAAACTTCAAATCAGGTCTTTCTCCAAGCAATAACATACTGAAAGCCACACCAAGAAATGGCGCTACTGCATAAAATGCACTTGTTTTTGAAGCTCCAAGCTCCTTCTGTGCTTTTATATAAAAATTTATGCTCAATCCATACGCAACAAATCCTAAGACCAATACACACAATATCCATTTAATCTCAGGAATTTGTTCCTTTGTCAATAGTGCAACAACAAAGCTTCCCAATCCTGAAAAACAACCTTTTATTATTACTATTTCAACTGAGCTTTTACTGCTTATCATTTTTGTACAGTTATTCTCAAATCCCCAGCATACACACGCTCCGATAACAAATAACGAACCCAAATTAAAAGCAAAGCTTCCGGAGCCTTCAAAGCCAAGTATTATACTTGATACAGTAACAAGAAATATTGCAAAAAACAATCTTTTTGAAATTGTCTCTTTAAAAATATACAATGCAATCAGTGAGGTTGCCACTATCTCAAAATTATTAAGTAATGAGACATTTGCGGCTGTCGTATACGAAATACCGAGCATTAAGAGAATCGGTGCTGCTATATCCAATAAGACCATAGCAATCGTATATGGAAGCTCTTTTCTTGTTAAAGGCTCTTTTATCGTTGTCTTTCCCATTATTTTCCCAATTATACTATAAATAAACAATCCCAGACCTGCACCAAGATACAGAAAAGATGCCATCATGGAAGGTGCTGCGTTTTCCAGAAGCAATTTTGACAGCGGAACATTTACAGCATATAACGCAGCAGCCAATATCGCAAAGATAATGGCTGCATTTTTTCCTTTCATTTAATTCACATCACCTTTCTTATTCAACGGAATAAAGTTCATAAAGCTCGCTGTAGAGTCCGCCTTTTTCAATAAGCTCGATATGCGTTCCGGATTCCTCTATTCCGTTTTCGGTAAGTACAAGAATCCTGTCAGCATTTTTAATAGTAGTAAGTCTGTGCGCTATTGTAAATGTTGTTCTACCTTTTGCCAGTTTTTCAAGTGACATCTGAACAAGTCTTTCGCTTTCATTATCAAGAGCACTTGTTGCTTCATCAAGAATAAGTATAGGCGGATTTTTAAGGAATACTCTTGCAATTGATATTCTCTGCTTCTGACCGCCCGAAAGCTTAACACCGCGTTCTCCTACATATGTATTATATCCGTCAGGAAGCTGTGAAATAAACTCATGAGCTCCCGCAAGACGTGCTGCAGTTTCAATTTCCTCGTCAGTTGCATCCGTTTTACCGTACGCTATATTTTCACGTACATTTCCTGAAAACAGATAAACCTCCTGTGCCACAACTCCTATATTATTCCTGAGTGATTTTAATGTAACATCTTTTATATCAGTTCCGTCTATCAGAATTTTACCGTCAGTTACATCATAAAATCTCGGAATCAACGAACAGAGTGTTGTTTTACCGCCACCGGACGGGCCAACAAGAGCAATACTCTCCCCTGCTTTCACTTTAAGGCTAAGATTTGTAAGAACTTCTTTGTCCTCGCTTTCATAGCGGAATGATACATTATCAAACTCAATATCACCCTTTACATTTTTCATTTCCTTCGCATCAGATGCATCCTTTATTTCAGGTTCGATATCCATTATTTCAGAAAAACGCTCTATTCCGCTCATTCCCCTCTGGAACTGCTCTGAAAACTCTACTATACGTCTTACCGATGTGATAAGTGTAGTTACAAACATAAGATATGCAACATAATCAGCCGCAGTAATACTTTTATTAATCATAAAAAGTGCCCCGGCTATCACAACCACTATATACATAATACCATCAAACAGCCTGGTAGACGACTGAAATCCTGCCATAATACCGTACATTTCCTTTTTTATAGAAAAGAACTTTTTATTGCCTTTATCAAATTTCTCCTGCTCAACACTTTCTTTTGCAAAAGATTTTACAACACGAATACCCAACAGACTGTCCTCTATCTGAGAATTAAGCTCACCAATCTGAACTCTGGATTCTGCAAAATTCTTTTTCATTCTTTTTCTGAAATGTATCAGAACAATTATCATAACAGGTATTACAGAGAAAATAATAAGTGTCAGCCACAAATTCATCATAGAAAGTAATATAAACGAACCGATAATTTTCACTCCGGCTATAAAAAACTCTTCCGGACAATGATGTGCAAACTCAGTAACGTCAAACAAATCATTCGTTATGCGCGACATGAGCGTACCGATTTTTGTATTATCGTAATACGAAAAAGACAGTTTCTGCAAATGCTGAAACATATCATGCCGCATATCGTTCTCTATCCTGGTACCCATAATATGCCCTACAGATGCCATGTAGTAATATGCCGCTGTATCAACAATTCTCAGAAAAATATAAAGTATTCCGAATTTTGCTATAATATTCACCGTAATTGCGGCAGAACCTGTAATTTCTCTGACAATCATCGGCAACACAAGCTCACACAATGTGGTAAGAGCCGCACAGAACAAATCAAAAATCATAATCCACTTGTATCTGCTGTAATACGGCAAAAATCTTTTGTATACTCCTTTTTTCTTCATTTAATCACATCCATTTTTGAATAATTTATCAAGTAATCCTTTGATTTCTTTATTATCAGTTTTAGCAACACTTATAATTTTACCGTTTTCAATCTCTACCGTATCACCCTCTGAGACGGATATATCCGAAACGGCAATATCTATAATGCTGTTTTCAGTTTCAACAACTGCTGTTCCGTTTTCTATTCTGTCAACAATACCTTTAATTTTCATCTTTATCTCTCCAAAATAAGCGGAGGTTACCCTCCGCTTACATCACGCATATTGAAGTACTTTTTTAGGACATTTTTCAACGCACTTACCGCATCCGGTACATTTTGAATAATCAATTGTTGCCACATTATTATCAACGTGAATTGCATCAAATTCACAATTCTTTTCACAAAGATGACAGCCTATACAACTTGATTTACAGTGTCTGTTTGCCGACTGTGCCTTTTCTGTATTTGAACAGTTTACAAGAACTTTTGCATCCTTAGGTATAATCTCAATTACATTATGAGGACATACCCTCGCACATGCACCGCAGCCACCGCATAATTCCGTATCAACTACAGCAACTCCGTCTTTCATCGAAATTGCATCAAACGAACATACTGCTGCACAGCTTCCCAGTCCGAGGCATGCATTACGGCAATGTTTATGACCTCCTGATAGCTTCGCAAGAGCCACACAGTCCTTCACACCTACATACTCATATTTAAGCTGTGTACTCTCACACGTACCGTTACACTTGATATGCGCTACCATCGGCATTGCATCTTCAGCTGTAACACCCATAATCTCCGCAATAGCTTCAGCAACAGGCTTTTTTCCAACCGGGCATGCATTAACAGGTGCATTACCTTCAACAATTGCCGCTGCATACGCAGAACATCCTGCATATCCGCATCCACCACAGTTTGCACCCGGCAGAACTTCCTCTATTTTCCCGATACGTTCATCTTCATCAACTTTAAATATAACAGACGCAAATGCAAGGAGTAATCCGAACAAAAGTCCCAATCCGCCGATTACAAGAACCGGTATAATCAATTCACTCATTTCGCACCCTCCCTATCATATTGAAAATCCTGAGAATCCCATAAACGCAATAGCCATAAGTCCGGCTGTTACAAGCGCAATAGGAAATCCTCTGAAAGATTTTACAACAGAATTTTCATCAAGGAACTCACGTATACCTGCCATAAGAATAATAGCAAGAGTAAAACCGAGAGCCGCAAAAGTTCCGTACAGGAATGAAAGCAGGAAATTATATTCATTCTGCACATTAAGAAGTGTTACACTGAGCACCGCACAGTTAGTTGTTATAAGCGGCAGATATATACCGAGCGCATTATAAAGCGATGGCATAGATTTTTTCACAAACATTTCAACAAACTGTACAAGTCCCGCAATAATCAAAATAAAAGCAATAGTCTGCAGATAATCGAGACCGAACGGCACAAGGAAAAAGTGATTTACAAGCCATGTGAACATTGAAGCTATAGCCATAACAAAAGTTACAGCCATGCCCATCCCTGCAGCTGTTTCAACCTTTTTCGAAACACCTAAAAACGGACATATTCCGTAAAATTTTACCATTACAAAGTTTTCTGTCAGAATAGCAGATATTAATATAGTAAGAATTTCTTTCATCATTTATTTTTACCTGCCTTTCCTGAAACAATCGCATTTATCACACCGATTATAAGACCGAGAACAATAAATCCGCCGGGGGCAAGAGTTACAATAGACATAGGCTGAATAACGCCTTCGCCATATATCTGTATTCCCCATATACAACCACTGCCCAAAAGCTCACGAACAGCCGAAATTATGCAAAGTGCACCTGTAAAACCAAGTCCCATTCCGACACCATCAAGAGCTGATTTAACAACTGAATTTTTTGACGCAAATGCCTCTGCACGCGCAAGAATTATACAGTTAACAACTATAAGCGGTATAAATATACCAAGTGACGATGCAAGGTCAGGAAGATAAGCTTTGAGAAGCATTTCGATAATTGTAACCGCTGTTGCTATAATTACTATGTAAGCTGCAATTCTTATTTTATCAGGAATAACTTTTCTGAGAAGAGAAATTATTACATTCGATGTAACAAGCACTGCCGTTGCTGAAAGTCCCATTCCGACACCGTTCTGAAGCGAGGTTGTTACAGCAAGTGTCGGACACATTCCGAGCAGCTGTACAAAAGTAGGATTTTCTTTAAATAAACCGTTTTTTAAAACATCCATTCCTTTCATTATTTCGCCTCCTTCATAATTTCTCCCGCAGCACTAAGCGCATTATTAACTGCAGACGTTACTGCTTTCGAGGTAATGGTTGCACCTGACATCGCAGAAATCTCATTGTCCGATGCATCACCTTTTACCGCTTCAATTCCTTCTGTATGTCCGGCAAACTGATTTTTAAATTCATCCTCGTCAGCCTTCGCACCAAGACCCGGTGTTTCTGAATGATTGAGAACATCTATTCCTGTAACCTTCCCCTCAGCATCAATACCGGTCATAACTTCCACAGCACCACCGTACCCGAATTCAGAACTTACAATACATACTCCTGCAAGATTTCCTGATTCATCTTTCGCAATATATGCTTTTGAAATCTTATCTTCCGAGAATTGAACTTCTTCAAACGTTGAAGCATCTTTCATAAGAATACGCATAGCTTCCTCGGTTTTCTTCTGATTATTCACTTCAATCACCGGAGCTGTGATTTTATTTGCAAAAGCAAGCAATAGCGCCGATATAGCCGTAATTGCAAAAAGTATAAGACCTATACGAATTATTTCTTTACTGTTTTTCATTGCCTTTGCCCCCTTTCGCACCAAACGGTTTCGGAGCTGTAAGTGTTTCAATAAGCGGCGAAGCCACGTTCATAAGAAGTATTGAATATGAAGCACCTTCAGGATATCCGCCGAAACGTCTGATTACAAACGTAAGTAATCCGCATCCGAATGCAAATATATACTGTCCTTTGACAGTCGTAGGAGTAGTTACATAATCAGTTGCCATAAAGAAAGCACCGAGAAGTATTCCGCCTGTAAGAATCTGCATGATTGTAAAATACCAGTTACTGTGTCCTGTTGCATCAACACCGAAGAAATATGTAAATACAGCAAATGTAAGAATATATACAGCCGGAATTCTGATACTTACAACACGTCTTACAAGAAGGTAAATAAATCCGATCAAAAGACAAAGTGCCGAAACCTCACCTATTGAACCGTGTTCAATACCGATAAATGCATTTAAAAGTGTAGGAAGATTTCCTTCCGCACCTGATTTCATCATTTCAAGCGGAGTTGCTCCGGTAGTCGCATCAACAAAGACATTTCCTCCCCATGTTGTCATAGCACCAGCCCATGCTATAAGCATAAAGCATCTGCCTGCCATTGCAGGGTTAAGAAAATTCTTTCCGAGCCCACCATACAGTTGTTTTACTATAACAATTGAAAATACCGAGCCGATAACAAGCATCCAAAGCGGAATTGATGACGGCATATTAAGTCCGAGCAAAACGCCGGTAACCGCTGCACTCAGGTCACTTACCGTGGTCTGCTGATGAGTTATTTTCTGGAACGCCCATTCCGAAATCATACATGCCGCTACGGCTGTCATAATTATAGCAAGGCTTCTCATACCGAAAAAAAGGATAGAAGCAAGACATGCAGGTATGAGTGCAATAATTACATCAAGCATTGTCCGACGCACCGTTTCACTTGTATGAATATGCGGAGAAGACGATACAACAAGATTTAAATTTTCCATTATTTCTTACCCCCCTGTGATCTTTTTATAGCCATAACTTCCTGCTTACCGATTCTGATATTATGCAGAAGGTTACGCTTTGAAGGACATATGTAAGAACAAAGTCCGCATTCTATACAGTCAAGAATATGGTATCTGTCAGCCATTTCATAGTTTTTCGCAATCGAAAAACGGTTCAGGTTAAGCGGCATCAGATGCATAGGACATTTTTCAACGCACTTACCGCAGCGAATACAAGGAGTCTCTTCACTATATATATCATGTATATTATGAAATGCAAGAAGTGACGATGTAGTTTTAATTGTAGGAGGTTTCAGATTATACTGAGCCGTTCCCATCATAGGTCCGCCGCAGATTACCTTCCTCGGCTCATCGGTAAATCCTCCCGCCTGTTCAAACAGAAACGACAAAGGCACTCCGATAGGCGCATCAAAATTCTTTGGGTTTTTCACACAGTCACCACTGACGGTTATAATTCTTCTCACAACCGGCATACCGTTTTCAAATGCATTCCACAAATCGTACGCCGTATCGATATTAACAACCACCACGCCTACATCTGCAGGAAGCTTTCCTGAAGGAACACTTCTTTTTGTAATAGCATTAATAAGCTGCTTTTCAGCGCCCTGAGGATATTTTGTTTTAAGCATTTTAATTTCTATATCAGTCTCGCTTCCGATAGTCTTTCTTAACGCTTCCGCACCGTCAGGCTTATTTTCTTCTATTCCGATATATCCTTTATCAAGACCCAAAACCTTCATAGCAATACGAAGTCCTGCTACAACCTCAGCCGGATTTTCAAGCATTCTCCTGTGGTCAGAGGTAATATATGGTTCACATTCCGCACCATTTATAATAATATAATCAATCTTCTGTTTCGGATTTAGCTTTATAAATGTCGGGAATCCTGCTCCGCCCATTCCGACAAGTCCTTTTTCACGGATAACATCAAGAAGCTGTTCCTTCGACATAGAAGCAAAGTTCTTTACAGGCTTTACACTCTCGTGAAGAGTATATTGCATATCATTCTCCACAAAAATTGCATCAATTTTATTTCCCGATGAAGGATGCAGTCTGTGACGGATAGCTGTCACCTTCCCTGAAACCGAGCTATGTACAGGAACTGACATAAAACTGTCACTGTCAGCGATTTTCTGACCGACACATACAGTATCTCCCACCTTTACAAGAGGTGTAAGTACAGCACCAATGTGCTGTTGAAGAGGATATATATGTTCCGGATAATCAGGCAATACAACAGATTTTTCTGCATTGGTAAGATGCTTATAATCTTTAATATGTATGCCACCTTTGAACGTATATGACATATTCATTCTCCTTACTGTCGCTTAAGCGACATTTTTAATCCATAATATTATACCATAAATTAATTGTTTTTTCAATCTTTTATTCAAATTTGTATCAGAAATTTAATATATATTCAGCCATTTCTTCCGTTGTTCCGACAATTTTCTCAGCTCCGGCATCGGCAAGCTCCTCATATTTTCTGAATCCCCATAAAACACCAAGAGTATGAGACTTTGCATTAACTCCCGTTCCTATATCAATATTTGTATCTCCTACCATAACACACTCACTGATATCCACACCGAATTTTTCGGCTATTTTCAAAAACCCGACCGGGTTCGGCTTCATAGGAACATCTTCTGTCTGTCCTTGTATATGGTCAAAAAAGTCTTTACCAAACACTTCTTCCACCACTGCCTTGGTCACATTATCAGGTTTGTTTGACAAAACAGCTATTTTCTTTCCGCTTTCTTTTATTTTGCGTACAGCCTCTATTATACCATCAAAAGGTTTTGTCAGATACATCGAATTGCCTTCATAAGCTCTATCGTATATAGAAATAGCCGTCTTAAGATTCTCATCCGTATATTTCCCTATATGATTAAGAGATTTTTCGAGTAACACAGTCCTTCCCTTTCCTGCAAAGTATTTGAAATGCTCTTTTTCTATTTCATCAAATCCCATTTCTTTCAAAGTGTAGTTTACAAAATATGCTATAGACGAAAGAGTATCCATCACTGTTCCGTCAAGGTCAAAAACACATAATTTAATCATAATAGTTAGTCTCCTTTTCATTTTTTTATACACATATCAATAAGCCTAAAAACCTGACATACAGTATATTTTAAATTTTCATATGCAGCATCACAGTCCATAGCTTCCTGCAACGTACACGGTCTCCTGACAATCGGAAAGAATGCGTCAATACCGTACTCATTACAGACAACCGCATCATCTGCAACGCTCCCGGAAAATGCTATAACCGGCTTGTTATATTTTTTCGCCATCTGCGCTATTCCGACAGGAGCTTTTCCCATACACGACTGTCCGTCAAGCCGTCCTTCTCCTGTAATCACAATATCCGCATCTTTTATATGTTCTTCAAGTCCCGTTTCCTTGATGACAAGGTCTATTCCCGATTGCAACACAGCATTCAGATATGACAGAAAAGCAAAACCCATTCCGCCCGCCGCCCCTGCACCGGGATAATTCTTATCAGAATCCGGAATAACTGTTTTCGTCAAATCCGCATATCTGTCGAGCCATAAATCCATTTTTTCTATCATTTCCGGTGTTCCGCCTTTTTGAGGGCCGTAAACAACACTGCATCCGGTTTCACCGCATAAAACATTTTTTACATCACAAGCAACATAAAATGTGCAGTCTCTCAGTTCCTGCATAGCATTGCCGGTACGGATTTCTGTCAGTTTTTCCAAGCCTTTTGCTCCCCACGAAATATATTCTCCGTTTTCGTTCAGAAATTCAAAACCAAGCGCCTGAAGCATTCCGACACCACCGTCATTTGTTGCACTTCCGCCTATACCTATGACAAAATCACGGCATCCCTTTGAAACAGCATCGCATATCATTTCACCCACACCATAAGTTGTAGTATTCATCGGATTTCTTTCATTTTCATTTATGAGTGTAATTCCTGCCGCGGCAGACATTTCAATAACTGCCGTATTCGTATGCGGTATTATCCCGTAACTCCCTGCTATAATTTCACCCAGGGGATTGTGAACTTCCACTTCCACCATTTCACCATTCACAGCTGAAATAATTGCATCCACAGTTCCTTCCCCGCCGTCAGCAACAGGAGAAATTACCGTCTGTACATTCTTATACACCTGTTTAATGCCTTCAGATATCGCTTTGCCCGATTGGAACGTACTGAGACTCCCTTTAAAGGAATCAACAGCGATAACAATTTTATTCAAAAAACATCCCTCTTTCACTATTCGTTATTTAAAATGTATCATAGTATATAATTTCATTCTTATCTCTGTATTTATAGTGTAATTCAATCGGCCCTGATTCAGCATCCGGATATCCCATAATAAGAATCGCAAGAGGATTCACATTTTCCGGTATTAAAAAAGCCTCTCTCAAGGACTCAGGATTAAAATGCATCACCCAACAACATCCTATACCCTGATTATGTGCTTCCAGCATCATATGCGTTGCAACAATAGCTCCATCTACCGGTGCAGACAAAGCTCCATCATACGGTCTTACCCAGCTTTCATCAACATTATAACACACAATCATTGCCGCAGGAGCATCAAAATGACATTTAGTACATTTTCTCAATTTATTCATTGATGCTTCATTATTGACAACTATGATTCTCTGCGGCTGATTATTGCAACCGGTAGGAGCTTTATGTCCCGCATCAAGAATTTTATCAACAACACTTTGTTCAATATTATCTTTTTTAAATTTTCTTACAGAATATCTGTCAGCAATCAGTTTTTCAAATTCCATTATCAATTATTCCTTCCATGATATCATTACTTCTATATTATATCCGATTTACGCAATTGTGTCAAGTAAATATATCTTTTTTGTATCACTTTTCATAATTTATCATATAATAATCCGGAAATCAAAACTTTGAGGTATTTATCAATGAAGAAAAGATTTTTTAATAGTTTTATAAATATTTGCACAGGCTCAGTCTTGTATGCAGTCGGAATATACAGTTTTCTCACCCCTTCCAACATAGCACCCGGCGGAATTTCAGGAATAAGTATTATGCTCAATTATCTGTTCGGATTACCTATAGGAACGACTTCTCTTGTTATAAATATACCTGTATTTATAATCGGATATTATAATCTTAACAAAAAAACAATACTTAAAAGCATTCCGGCACTGTTTCTTTCATCTTTTATACTTGATTTCGTTGCAACAAACTTTTTCCCGATATATCACGGTGAACGCCTGCTCGGAAGTATATTCGGAGGAATAGTAATGGGAGCAGGTCTTGGTCTTATTTTTCTAAACGGTTGTACAACCGGAGGCACTGATGTACTGTCTCTCTTACTAAAGAAAAAACATCCTCATCTCCGCATGGGAATTGCTATGCTTATTATTGACTGCATAATTCTTTCCGCATCTATCCTTGTATTCAATGATATAGAATCAGGAATGTATGGAATAATCACACTTTTCTGTTCAACAAAATTGGTAGATTTCATCATCTACTCAGGAGATGCCGCAACTCTCACATTTATTATATCCGATAAATACAAAGAAATAGCAGATAAAATACTAACCGACCTTGACAGAGGAACAACAATTCTGAATGCACGGGGAGGATACACAGGAAAAAATGTAACAATACTGATGTGTGCCGTACGACGACAGGAATTTCCGATTCTAAAAGAATTAATTTTTTCTGTAGATAACAATGCATTTCTGACATCTTCCGCATCAGAAGGAATATTCGGTGAGGGATTTAGCTCCAAAAATACACTTCTATAACATTTTTTTAAAAAAAGTATTGAAATATTTTCTATTTTGTGATATAATGAACGTGTTCCGGACAACCTTTGGTTATTCAGAATAATATATTCATTATGGAGGCTTTTGCATTGTCAAAAAACAAAATGTCAACTAACAATATAAACACAGATACTGCACTCGAAAAAGCACCAAAATTCCCATATTTATTCAGAAGACTGATAGAAACATTAATTATTTCAATAATAGCCTCCCTCCCTTTTGAAGTTCTGAGATACTACAAAGCATCTTCTTCAATAACATGGGGGATGCGACTTACATTTCTGAGTGTTTTTGTATTTATCATTTTAAACATATATGTAAATCGCGTTTTCTTCTACAGCATGGGAAACAAAAAAATATATTTCAGAGTAAATATTATCGCCTATACTCTTTTTGCGGCTTTGAACGTTGCAGGACTGTATATGCCGGCAGAATTATACAACTTTATATTTATGCCTTTTGATTATGTTTCATATTTATTTTTTGATGCAATCAATCCGGATTCCGGTCACGAAATATTCAGAGGCTATGCCGCTGCAATCACTCATGCAATAATGTATCTGCTTATATTCATTTCACCCGGCAGAATGTATGCAATAGAAAAAAGATTGGTTAAAAGGAGAAAATAAAACAATGTACAAACCGATTCTTAAAGATAAATACACAATTGAAGACCTTCTGAAAATCATGGAAGCATTGCGTTCAGAAAACGGATGTCCATGGGATAAAGTTCAGACTCACGAAAGTATCAAGCAAAGTATGATTGAGGAATCATATGAGGCTATAGATGCACTTAATGCAAAAAATTATGACTTATTTGCAAATGAACTCGGAGATGTTCTTCTGCAGGTTGTTTTCCATTCACAAATTGCAAAAGAAAACGGGATATTTGATTTTGACCGTGTTCTTTATGAAATATGTACAAAACTCATAACAAGACATTCACATGTATTCGGAGACGATTCCGCATCTGATGCAGATGACGCACTCAGCACATGGGATAAAAACAAAAAAAAGGAGAGTGGTGATGCAACCTCCGGTCAGATTCTGGATGAAGTTCCGCATCATCTTCCTTCTCTGCTTCGTACAGAAAAGGTTCAGAAAAAAGCTGTATCGTTTGGTGCGTCTACAGGAACAACGACAGAAGAAGCGGCTGAAATTTCTGATATCATTTCAAATATCGAAAAAGAGATTTCAGAAAATAAAATACCTGCCGATTTATATAAAGAACTTTTATTTAAAACTGTTAATCTCGGAAGACTCATGAAACTCTCTCCGGAAACAGAACTATCGGATAAAACCAACGATTTTATCCGTTCTTTTAAAAACAACGAAAAACACGGTTTGTGCAATGAGACCAAAATTTAATCGTATTTTTAGCAGTTTTCAACATAACTTTTTCATCAAAATGAAGAATTTAGAAGAATTTAGAAAAAATTTAACGGAAACACTTGACATTATGCGAAATATGTAATAAAATATTATCATGAAGTTATTTTGCCGAATTGGCGAATAATTAATTTAAGGAGGAAATTTATTATGAACAAAACTGAATTAGTAGCAGCAATTGCTGAAAAGGCTGATCTTTCAAAGAAGGATGCAGAAAAAGCAGTAGCAGCATTTATTTCATCAGTAGCTGACGCTTTAGCTGATGGCGAAAAAGTGCAGCTTGTTGGATTTGGTTCTTTTGAAGTTAGAACAAGAGAAGCAAGAACAGGTAAGAACCCTCGCACAGGCGAAGCTATCCAGATTGCACCTTCTAAGGTTCCTGCTTTCAAAGCTGGACAGGCTCTTAAGAACGCAGTTAACAAATAATTTTATTTATTTCAACTATAAAGACAGGCGGACATCAGTTTGCCTGTCTTTATTGCGAATTTAGCCTAAACAACCAATACTAAAGGCGGTTGTTTAGGCTACACATTTTGGAGGTAAACAATGAGAATTGATAAATATCTTAAAGTTTCACGACTCATCAAGAGACGTACTATTGCAAATGAAGCTTGCGATGCAGGTCGAATCACAGTAAACGGTAAAATCGTTAAGGCATCTTACGATGTATCGGTCGGAGACGTCATCGAAATAAAAATGGGAGAAAACATTCTCAGAGTTCAGGTTGAAAAAATAGCCGAACACGTCCTCAAAGATGATGCACGATTATTATACAAAGTATTATCATAAACACTTCTCCCGCTTCATATACTCTTAACAGTTATTCATAACAGGAGGTATATGAAATGAATGAAAAGAAACCACCTATACAACACATCACTATAGACAACAGAGACTCTTTCTCCATGACCGGAGTTACCGAAGTAGAAAGTTCCGATGAATCATGCGTAAAACTTATGACAAACATGGGAAAGTTACTAATTTACGGAAAAAATCTTTCAATCGGGAAAATAAGTGTTGAAACCGGAGACTTTTCAATGAATGGCGAAATTAATAAATTAGAATATAAAAAATCCGGAAAATCATCAGGCAGGATTACTTCCCTGTTCCGATAAGTATCCGGGGTATTCAATTTTGACAATAAATATAAATCACGAATTATATGTTTTTTTTATTTCTTTTATATGCGGAATTATATGTTCTGCTATATTTGATTTTTTCCGGATATCACGCAAACGATATAAGCAAAAAACATTTCTAATAAATATTTCTGATATTTTATTCTGGATTATATCATGTATAATATGCTATGGATGTATATTTTTTACCAACAGCGGCAAAATCAGATTATATGAATTTATTGCAATCGCTATTGGCGGTTTTATATACTTTTTATTATTAAACAGGGTCTTTAATGTCGTATTTGTAAATTTTTTTAAAATAATAGAAATTATTTTAAAAATACTATTGACACCGCCACGTTTTTTGTATAAAATTATTGTATATACAAAAGAACTATTGACCGCGAAAATTAGTAAAAAGAAAACTATCGGAGGTAAAAATGAACTTACCGAAATTAATAAGGAAAATAAGAAATTCCAAAGCTGCAAATAAAACAACTGAATATTACAGAGAGCACAAGATAAAAATAAACCTGATAATTCTTGCTCTGATATGTTCAGGAATGTGGCTCAGAGGTATAATGCAACAGCCTCAGATAAACAGAAACAAAGCTCAAATTGAAGCTATAACCGAAGAAATTGAATATGAAAAAAACAGACAGCTCGAAGTTGAAGATATGCGTGATATTGCAGATACTGATGAATATATCGAAAAAATTGCAAGAGAAAAGCTTGGCATGATAAAAGCTGACGAGCGTATATTCATTGACGTTTCCAAGTCACAGACGAACTAAATATACATTTGAAAAATTTACCAGGAGGCATAGTAATCAACATGGCGTTAGAAATCGGCTCTATAATCACAGGAAAGGTAGTAAAAATACTTCCTTTCGGCGCATTTATTCAATCAGATGACGGAACGACCGGTCTTGTACATATTTCCGAGGTTTCACGTAACTACGTGGAAAATATCAATGACCATATTAAAATCGGAGATGTTGTCAACGCGGTAGTAATTAAAATTGATGAAAACAACAAAATAAGCCTTTCTATCAAAAAGGCACTTTCTTTAAAATCGCGGGACCCGCAAAAGAAAGAACCTGTACGTCCGGCTGATATTGATTGGAGTAAAAAAAGTGATGATACATTGTCTTTTGAAGACAAGCTTTCCAAATTCAAACTTGACAGTGATGAAAATATGGCTGCAATCCGACGTAGTGCCGATTCAAAGCGTTCCGGCGGTTACAAACGTAACGGTGGACGACAGTAACTTTCGGACGACCGCAAAACGGTCGTCCGTTTTGCATATATTTTTCATTACTATTTTTTAAGAAAGGCTATAGAAATTAATATGACTAGCGATAATTTAACTCTTTTAACAGATTTCTACGAACTTACAATGACTAACGGTTTTTTTCGCGAAGGCATCGGAGACAAGATTGCATATTTTGATATGTTTTACAGAAAAAATCCGGACGGTGGCGGATTTGCGATAATGGCAGGTCTTGAACAGGTTGTTGAATATATAAAAAAACTGAAGTTTACAGATAAAGACATAGAATATCTCCGCAGCAAAAAAATATTCGGAGATGATTTTCTGAACTATCTGAAAAACTTCAGATTCGAATGCGATATTTACGCAATTCCTGAGGGTACACCTATCTTCCCCGGAGAACCAATTTTTACAGTCCGTGGTCCTGTAATTCAAGCGCAGTTCATTGAAACAATGGTTCTTCTTCTGATAAATCATCAAAGCCTCATTGCCACAAAAGCAAACAGAATTGTACGTGCCGCAGACGGACGCGCAGTAATGGAATTTGGTTCAAGACGTGCTCAGGGTTCTGCAGCAGCGCTTCTTGGTTCGAGAGCTGCATACATCGCCGGCTGTGCAGGCACTGCCTGCGCTATGGCAGACCGCGATTACAAAGTTCCCGCTCTCGGAACAATGGCACACAGCTGGGTTCAAATATTTGACAGTGAATACGAAGCTTTTGCGGCATATGCAAAAAACTATCCTGATAACTGTACTTTGCTTATTGATACGTACAATGTTCTCAATTCAGGACTCCCGAATGCAATAAAGGTTTTTGATGAGGTACTCAAGCCCCTCGGCAAGCGACCTAAAGGCGTACGCATAGATAGTGGTGATATAACTTACCTTTCAAAAAAATGCCGTCGCATTCTTGACGAACACGGATATTCCGACTGCGAAATCGTTGCTTCAAATTCTCTTGATGAATGGATTATACGTGATACTCTTCTACAAGGTGCAAAAATTGACTCTTTCGGAGTCGGTGAACGTCTTATCACATCAAAATCCGAACCGGTATTCGGTGGTGTATATAAACTGGTAGCAACAGAAAACGAAAATGGAGAAATTACACCTAAAATCAAGCTTAGCGAGAATGTTGCAAAAATTACAACTCCGGGATTTAAGCAGGTTTACAGATTATATTCACGCGAAAACTCTCAGCCTCTTGCTGACCTTATGACTCTCCATGATGAAATAATAGACGATTCACAGCCTATTGAAATCTTCGACCCTGAACACACATGGAAAAGAAAAACAGTAACCGATTATTATGCAAGACCGCTTCTCAAGCAGATATTCAAGAAAGGCGAGCTTGTATACGACCTCCCTTCACTTGAGGTGCTCAGAGAATACTGTAAACTCGAAACAGACCGTCTTTGGGATGAGGTCAAAAGATTTGAAAATCCACACTTATACTATGTAGATATGTCTCAAAAGCTGTGGGACATGAAGTACGGACTTTTAAGTGAATTTAAAAATTGAAGCGAGGTAAATTTCAATTGAACACCCAAATACTCGGCACAGATCAGAAATCAATCAAAAAAGCCGCAGAAATAATAAAAAACGGTGGGATTGTTGCGTTCCCGACCGAAACTGTATACGGTCTCGGAGCTGATGTATTTAACGAGAACGCTGTTAAAAAAATATTCGAAGCCAAAGGAAGACCGGCAGACAATCCGCTTATTGTTCACATAAGTGATTTTTCAATGCTGGACGGAATTGTTTCTGAAGTCACTGAATCGGCAAGAATTTTAATGAATACATTCATGCCCGGTCCTATTACAATAATACTAAGAAAAAACAGAGATATAAGCGATTATGTAACAGCAGGGCTTGATACTGTGGCTGTCAGATTTCCATCAGATAAAACAGCTCAGGCTTTAATTTCATCATCCGGCACTCCAATCCCTGCACCAAGCGCAAATCTTTCCGGAAAACCAAGTCCCACAATTGCAAAGCATGTAATTGATGACATGAGCGGAAAAGCCGATGCAATTATAAATGGTGGTGAATGCAGTGCCGGTGTAGAATCAACGGTTGTTGACTGCACAGGAGAAAATCCCGTTATTTTAAGACCGGGAATTATCACTTATGAAGACATAAAAAAAATAATTCCGGGTGTAACTGTAGACAAACATGTCCTTAAGTCAGTTTCAGCCGATGAAACCCCGAAAAGTCCCGGAATGAAATATAAGCACTACTCCCCCGATGCTGACGTGACCGTAATTGAAGGTTCGCCCGAAAACGTACAGAAAGAAATAAAAAAACTAATCGCTGAATCAGATACCAAAGTCGGTGTACTGTCATGCACAGACCACGATTACGACAATGCATATACGCTGAAAACAGAAAACGGAAATATCGGATATGCTCATTCTCTTTTTACGTATCTGAGATTTTTTGATGAAGCAGAATGTAAAAAGGTATATGCCGAATTCTGCATTTTTGATGAATATTCAATGTCTGTAAAGAACCGACTGTATAAATCAGCCGGAAATAAAATTATTTATGTGTAATACAGAAAGGCTATAGAAATGAAAATATTATTTATATGTACAGGAAATACTTGCCGCAGTCCCATGGCTGCTGCATTAATGAATAAAATTGCTGAAAATAACGACCTCGATATTTCAGCTCAATCTGCAGGAATATATGCTGATCCAGGCGAACCTGCAAGTGAGGAAGCTATAGAGGTAATGGCAGACTACGGAATAGATTTATCATCTCACCGTTCGAGAAACATATCGGACGATATGATTGCCGAATCAGATTTGATTTTAACCATGACAGAAGGTCATAAAATGATGACGTCTGCACTGGCACCAGATAAAATATTTACTATATGCGAATTTTCCGGATATGACGGTGACATTATCGACCCATTCGGTGGTGATGTTGAAGAATACGAAGAAACAGCAGAGGCAATTTATGATTGTCTTACAGAAATAGCAGAAAAGATAGCAGATTCTCAGGGAGATATTAAAAAATGAATATATCCGTTGTACCCTTTGAGGAAAAACATCTGAAAGGAATTGCCGAAGTAGAAAACAATAGTTTTTCAACACCGTGGAGTGAAAAATCATTTTCAGATGAACTTGCGAACAATCTGGCAACATATTTTGTTGCATTATCTGAAGATAAAGTAGTCGGATATATAGGCTTCTGGACTGTAGCAGATGAGGCTGATATTACCAATGTTGCTGTCCTTCCCGGATTCAGAAAATCCGGAATAGGAAGTATTCTTTTAAAAGAGGCTATTTCCTGTTGTGTCTTAAAGAAACTTGCAAGTATCAATCTCGAAGTGAGAGAATCTAATTCAGCAGCAAAAAATCTATATTCAAAATTCGGATTTGCGCCTATAGGATTACGAAAAAGATACTATTCTAATCCCAGTGAAGATGCAATTATAATGAGTCTTAGCCTAAGCAACCAACAATAAAGGCGGTTTAAAAATATAAATTTCCGTCTCAACTGCGTTAAAATCCTCGCGAATACGAGAGTATTCCCTGCGTTTTTGCCTTGTTGAAACAAAAAATTATTATTTTTAAACTCGTATGACCTAAAACGGATGGAATTCCGATCATATTTTAGTGCGGAGGACGAAGGAATGCTTTCGCCTTTCAAGGACGACAAGCTAAAAGATGGCGGACTTACACCGTTTCAGGCGTCTTTAGTGTTGGTTACTTAGGCTTACCTAACCAACGAAAGGATTATGGAAAATGGATAAACTTATACTCGGAATAGAAAGTTCCTGCGACGAAACAGCGGCCGCTGTAACAAGAAACGGCAGAGAAGTTTTGTCAAATGTTATAAACTCGCAAATAGATATACACAAAAAATACGGTGGAGTTGTCCCCGAAATCGCTTCAAGACAACATATAAACGTAATAGATGCTGTTATTGACGAAGCATTATCAGATGCGGGAGTTACATTAAATGACATTGATGCAATTGCCGTAACTTACGGTCCCGGACTTGTCGGTGCTCTTCTTGTAGCAGTTTCCGAGGCAAAAGCACTTGCTTATGCTTCAGGTAAACCGCTGATTGGTGTTCATCACATAAAAGGTCATATAATGGCTAACTTAATCGAACACAAAGACCTTGAACCGCCATTCACTTGCCTTGTCGCATCAGGCGGACACAGTCACATAGTAAATGTTAAAAAATATACAGAGCTTGAAGTCATAGGAGGTACACGTGATGACGCTGCAGGCGAAGCATTCGATAAAATTGCCCGTGTCCTCGGTCTCGGATACCCCGGAGGGCCGCTGATTGATAAGCTGGCTAAAGAAGGTAATCCAAACGCCATTGAATTTCCGCGTGTAAGCTTTAAAGACGGGAATCTCGATTTCTCTTTCAGCGGAGTTAAAACGTCGGTAATAAACTATCTGCATAACGCCGAGCAAAAAGGTATCGAAATAAACAAAGCTGATGTTGCGGCAAGCTTTCAGAACGCTGTCACTGATGTTCTTTGCGAGCACACTATAACAGCCGCTAAAAAAACAGGCAATAATATTATCGCATTAGCAGGCGGTGTAGCCTCAAACTCGGCACTGAGAGAAAAAATGAAGGATATGGCCGAATCGGAAAATATAAAAGTACTTTATCCGTCACCAATTCTCTGTACAGATAACGCGGCAATGATTTCATGCTGCGGATACTACGAATACTTATCCGGTAATTTCTCAGATAATACATTAAATGCAGTACCGTCTCTTAAAATAAATTAGAAAGGATTTTAAAAAAATGATTCTATACAGTATATTAGCACTCTTGATTATAGCAGCTGACCAGATAACAAAGCTAATTGTATCACCTACAACAAACATAAAGCTCATCCCGGGCATAATTAATATAACTTATCATGAAAACACCGGTGCGGCATTCGGAATTTTACAGAATCAAGTATCAATTCTCGGAATCGTGTCTGTACTTTTCTGCATAGGATTAGTAATATATATTTTAAGAAAAAAACCGGAATCCACACTTCAGAAAATATCATTCATGCTGATATTTGCAGGTGCCGCAGGTAATGCTATAGATCGTATCTTCAGAAACGGTGTTATTGATTTCATAGAAACTGCATTCATGGACTTCCCTATTTTCAACGTTGCTGATATCGCAATCACTATCGGAGCGATTTTGCTGGTAGTCTATGTTATATTTTTTGAAAAATCCAATTAAAGCTAATTAAAAAAATTGAGACGTAAAAAACTTGGTTTTTTACGTCTCAGTTTTTTTATCTGTTAAGAATAAGCTTAGTAAGTTCAACAGGATCTACAATCTTGCCGTCTTTATAAACTCTCATATTACCTGATGCTATTTCATCAATAAGTATAACTTCGTTATTGTTATATCCGAATTCAAACTTAATATCCCAGAGGTCAAGACCAATAGTCTTGAGGTCATCAGCAACAATCTTTGTAATCTTAAGTGTCTGCTCTTTCATGCTTTCAAACATTTCAGGAGTCATAACACCGAGAGCAGCAAGACCTTCGCCTGTAACAAGCGGATCACCCTTTTCATCATTTTTGAATGTACATTCAACATATCCGCCTTCAAGCACTGTACCATCTTCTATATATTCACCGTATCTGCGTATAAAACTGCCTGTTGCTACAAGTCTGCAAATAACTTCAAGCCCATGTCCGAATACTGTTGCAGGAAGAACTTCCATTGTAGCCTCATCAACATTCGCATCAACATAATGTGTTTTTATTCCCGCTTTTTTAAGAAGATCAAAATAGTAAACAGATGTTCTGAGATTTTCTTTACCGATACCTTCTATTGTAAGACCTACACTATTTTCGCCCGGATCAAAAACTCCGTCTTTACCGGTACAGTCATCTTTGAACTTAAGCATAACATTTCCGTTATCAAGTTCATAAACATCCTTAGTTTTTCCTTCATAAATTTTGTTCATCAGAAACACTCTCCTTAAATATATTACAAGTTTGGTTTTTATCCCAAATCATTGCCAGATAAATATTTTACACCTGATATACAGGCTCACAAGTAAGATTTATACCTAAACGTTTTATTACCTTTTCATCCACCGATGATAGTATAACTGAAGAATGAAGTTCACATCCCCTCAGCTTGCTGAGCTGCTGTAATGCAAGCTCCGCATTATCATCAGACGGAGCACATATTGACAGCGCTATAAGAGCTTCATCAGTGTGTAATCTCGGATTTCTGTTACCAAGATGGTCTGTTTTGAGTCGCTGTATAGGTTCGATAATCACAGGTGAAATAAGATGCACTTCATCTTTAATCCCGGCTAAAGTCTTCAAAGCATTTAAAAGCAACGCTGCCGAAGAACCAAGCAATTCAGATGTTCTTCCGGTAACTATCGTTCCGTCAGGAAGCTCTATTGCTGCTGCCGGAGCACCTGTAAGTGCGGCTTTCTGAAGTGCAGGACCTATTACAGTTCTGTCGTTTACTGTAATTCCTGCTTTTTTCATAAGCAATTCAAGCTTAAGAACAGTTTCATCACTTGCAGTACCTTTTCTCTGATCGCAAAGCGCAGTATAATATCTGCGAACTATTTCCTGTTTTGACGCTTCCCTCGTAACTTCATCATCAGTAATACAGTTACCGACCATATTTACTCCCATATCTGTCGGCGATTTGTACGGACATGTTCCGAGAATCTTTTCCATCATCGCTTTTACAACAGGAAAAATCTCAACATCACGGTTATAATTTACAGTTGTCTCTCCGTATGCATCAAGATGAAACGGGTCAATCATATTGACATCATTCAAATCAGCCGTAGCCGCTTCATAAGCAAGATTCACCGGATGAGTAAGCGATATGTTCCATATAGGGAAAGTCTCGAATTTAGCATATCCCGCCTGGACACCACGTTTATGGTCGTGATAAAGCTGAGAAAGACATGTCGCCATTTTTCCACTTCCCGGCCCCGGTGCGGTAATAACCACAAGCTCACGGCTTGTTTCTATATATTCATTTTTTCCGTATCCCTCGTCACTTACTATTTTCGCAATATCTGAAGGATACCCTTCAATATTATAATGTCTGTATACTTTAACTCCCAGTGATTCAAGACGTTTCTGAAAAGCAATCGCTGTAGCCTGTCCGTCAAAACGTGTCATAACAACACTGCCCACATAAAGTCCTATCGAACGGAAGCAGTCGATAAGTCTTATTACATCCAAGTCATATGTTATACCCAAGTCACTGCGAAGTTTATTTTTTTCAATATCTGATGCGTTTATGGCCATCACAACTTCAACACGGTCTTTAAGCTGCAGAAGCATTTTCAGTTTACTGTCAGGTTTAAACCCCGGTAAGACGCGCGAAGCATGAAAATCATCAAACAGTTTTCCGCCAAACTCAAGATATAGCTTTCCGCCAAACTGAGAAATGCGTTCTCTTATATGCTCTGACTGCATATGAAGATATTTTTCATTATCAAAACCAACTGCCACCATATTCACACCTCTTTATCATAAAATACCTTATAATTATACACCATAAAACACAAAATTTCAATACTTATATAAATTTTCCACCAAATATATCATAACAAGTAAAAATCATGACTTAAAAAATATATAAATTTCATAATAATTTTATTTCAAAAAATACAACGTCATCTAAAACATTGTATTTTTATCTGTTCCCAATATAATTAATGACTCGATTTTTAAATATTATACGATAATTAACTTTTCTTATTGTGACAGCCCTAACAACCAATTTATTTATGCAATAAAACGAAAAAAGGATATTTTTTATGATTTTATTGCATAACAATATTAAAAATTCAAAAAACTCTTGACATTTTTGAGTATATATGATATACTGATTAAGTAAGTTTTTAGGGGTATAGTTCAGCTGGTAGAGCGACAGTCTCCAAAACTGTAAGTCGTGGGTTCAAATCCTACTGCCCCTGCCAGAAAAAAGCACTTCTTTTGAAGTGCTTTTTTTCAATGAATCGTTCCTTTCAGGAACCTTAAGTCGCTAAAGCTAATGAAGTTGCCTCAAGCAATGAAGTGTTGCTTCACAACATTTTTTGGAACGCTTCGCTTCATAGCGGCAAAGCCACTGCTTCATATTTGCCAAAGGCAAATACTTCATTTACAAATACCTGAAATTCAAATAAAATCTACTATTTACACCGTCACAATTGTGGCGGTTTTCTTTTGTGCATTTTGCTCTATTTTAAAAATCCCATTGATAAATCGTAAAAAATGTGGTATTATAAATATGCCAAACTAACTTAATATAACATGAAATAGGAGTATTTTTTTAGAGGAATAATGTACTCTTTTTTTGGCAACGTTATTTTTGGGATTTGAAAAAAACACAAACTCCATTAAATAGCGTTGCGGTTTATTCCTGTTTCTATTTAAGTTAGTTTGGCGACTACCGGAGTTTGCGTTTTTATGCGCTGACTGCGGTTGGCGCATTTTTTATTTTACAAATAAATATGATAGACTGGAGGGTAGTTTTTTTCATTCTGTAAATTAAAATATGCGTAATTATTTAATTAACAGAAAGGATGAACAAAATAAAAAAAAGAATTTTTAGTTTTATTGTTGCATTATCTATGTTGTTGCCTATACTTAGTATCACTGCATTTTCGGCAGAGGACATCAACTCTAACAATCAATATATGGAGCAATATATCAGATGTTTAATCGATGAAAATACAAAGAAATATACTCCTGCTCCGTTTGAAGATTACAATTACCAAATAGTAAAAATTATCGAAAACGTTGACTACAATGAAGTTGCATGGAAATACTATATCGATGATTTTAACTGGGATACATTCTGGAAAGATTATCTCAAAGAATTTTGGGATATAGATGTATATAGCGAAGAACAATATCAGGCATTATTTTCAGATATGATAATATCTCTTGGTGAATTCGCAGAAAAGGAAAAAGAAAAGGAAACAGAATTTTCGAAAGAGCGTATTGAAGAAATAAAAACAGCACTAACTGTATATAAAAAAGGTGAAGCTATTTTCAAAAATGATTATGTTTATAAAGCATACGAAACCTTATGCAAAAAAAATTCTGCAAAGCTTTCTAAAATCGTTTTAGGAGAACTTCCCGATTCATTTCAAAACGATGTTGAATTTAGCAGTAATTTAGCAAACTTAGAACTCAAAGCGCTAGATTATCTGGCAATTCTTCTTAGAGACTATGAATCATATGCCTGTTACCTTGATATTATGAAAGAAACTGTTTACGATTGCATCGAGCAAACAGACGATAAATCAAAAGCCGATGCAATGAAAAAAGGGTTTGATAAAGCATATTCATCGTATCATGACAGAGCAAGTGCTGCAGTTACTAAATTTATAGACGATGTTGCCAAAAATTTAGTTTCACAGTTAATAAAAGAATCACAATCAACTATCATTATAGGAATTGCTAAAGATTTTAATTTAGGAGATTTAGTTGGAAAAGCATTTTCATATATCGATTTAGCAATATGCGTTAAGGATATATGTTCCGAGACATCTGGAATGCGAACAGCTGTAGCTTCTGCAAACAAGTTGCAATTTGCAAGTGCTTTTAATTATGTGTACCAAAATAAGTTTATACAAAAAGGACGGGAATATCTTTCGGATGATAATTTTTCATATGCAGAGTATCAGCAGATGAAAATGCTCTTTGATATTTGTAAAACAAACCAAAGCCTGTGCTTTAACTACGCTAATAATCTCAACGCAGATGATTTTTGGTATCATGTTAATAATGCTGCGGGCATTGGGAATGAAAATTATAGTTTTATAGCGAAGCTTTTAAATAATGATGAAATTATTAAAAGATATATTGAATACTCTAAATCACAAAAAACAATTGATATTATTGATCGAGGACAGTGCGGTGAAAATGTATATTGGGAGATGACAGAAGATGGAGAACTGATTATATTCGGAGATGGAGATATGTATCACTCAGAATATAGTGATGGAATAGTTTTAAAAGCTGGTTTCCCTGTAGGTAAAAACCATTGGGATAATACAAAGGTGACGCATGTATCTTTCGAGGGAAATGTTACAAGTATAGGTAATTGTGCATTTGGCGGTACTATAATTGAAAATATGGATGGAAGTATTACAGATACTCGGTGTAAAAATTTGAAAACCATAACATTGCCAAATACTATAACAACCATCGGTTCATATGCGTTTTGTGAATGTTTTAATTTAGAAGAAATACATTTTTCCGATAATTTAAAAAATATAAGCTATGCAGCGTTTTTAGGATGTTCAAAGTTAAAAACGGATAACATATCAGATTCTGTAGAAAATATTGCACAGAGAGCATTCGAAGGATGTATAAGTGGAACATTTAAAATTCCTTCCAACGTTACAGTTTTAACCGGTGGTATGATAACCGATCCAAACTTAAGAGAGTTAACAATACCAGAATCTGTGACAAGTATAGAGGAGAACTTTTTCTATGGTCTAAAATCTCTTGAAAAAGTTTATATGTTAACAAAAAATCCATTGAGGGCTGAAATCGGTGTATATGATATGACCGGAGGATATAAGTTTACTGTATATGGTTATGAAAACGCAGAAACATGGGTAAAAGAAATGAATAATCCATTTTTAAATAACAATATGGGTTTGGGTGCATTTATGCCACAGAGTAATTACATAAACTATATTCCTCTTTCAGCAGAAATGATAGAAGGAGAAAAAAAGTCAACAGAACACACTCAAATTCCAAGCATAACTGAAAAAGAAATAGAAATCTCAAAAAGCGAATACCTAAAAGCACAAGAATATCTCAAAGCATTACAAATAGGAACAGAAGATGCGATAGAAGAATACATTTATAATTACGGAAGCGGAGATATGAATCCGGATTTGAAATTATTTTATGATACCGAAGAATTTTTCATTGATGTTTATTCTGATGAAACATTTAATTTGAATTTCAAAACGGCTTATATAAACGAACCTGACAGTATGAAGGGTTACAAGGACAAAAATCACTATGTATTGATTTTACCGGAAAATGCGCAGGAAATTGACGATGGTTATCATTATTTAGTAGAAGGAGACGGAACAGGTTTTAAATATGATGCTCTTCCTGCAGGTGAATACGTTGCTTATGTGCGCTCGGATTTGTGCGAAGAAGTTGGCAGAGATTTAGCTCAGTTTAAAATTACAGTTCACGATTTATCAATGGATATTATTGATGAAGAACTGGAAGAGGCGATAAATTTCCTGAAAGGAAACGGAGCTATGACAGGTTATGAAGACGGATCATTCAGACCGAATAAAAGTATGACAAGAGCTGAATTTGCGGCTATTGTTTGCAGATTTACAAATAATGACATTGAATTTACCGGAGAAAATAATGCTTTTGATGATGTTTTTGGAGATTACTGGGGATATGATTATGTAATGAACGCATATCAGAAAGGTCTTTTAAAAGGATACGGCGGAGGAGTGTTCGGCATTGATGATACTTTAACAGAAGAACAGGCAATAACGGTTCTTTGTCGTATGATTGGAGATACATATGAAGATGTTGAATACATTGAAACATATGCTGACGAAAAAGGTGGTTATTCTGACGGTTACATTTCAATCGCAGGTGAAAGAGGTGTTGACATCGAGGAATTGAAAAAAAACGTGCCTGCTACACGTGCAAAAGTGGCAAAATGGCTGTATCAGCTTTATAATATTAAAAACGTTTTTTAACAGAAGTACTACAAAAGAGGTACTTTAAATCCGCAATGGTTCTGCGGAAAAAGTTGTGTAAGCGATATCTGACAAAACTCGACAAGGCGAAAATCACAGGTATAAGCTTAATATAATGTGTCAATAATAATTATTGGTTTTTACCACAATACAGGATACGGCACTGCTGAAGAGCAA
>JAZULT010000035.1:0-9835 GCA_045603225.1 Clostridia bacterium
GTGCACCGTCAGGTCCGGGATAAACAGTAAACGCATCACCTGCAGGAAATGCCTCGTTTGCATCCGTTACCATAAACGGATTTATTTCACCTTTTGACAGTTGTTCATAATAGAAGTTAAATCCCCAATGCAAAAATCCGTCAATTCCGTATTTATAAAGCTGAAGTCCCATAATTCTCGTTCTTCCTGACGGCATTGCAATAAATCGGTTACTGTAGCCTCCGTCTTCAGGTCCGCAGCAATAATAAACCCATATATTGTCGATTCCTTTATTTAAAAATTTCTCAGCATGTTTTGTCAGAGCAACAGGCTTTTTCGACAACCCCATATCATAAAATTCCACATGAGACATAGCATCTGTCAGTTTGTCGGAATCTATATATTCACTTATCATTTCATATTGCTTCTTATAAATTTCAAGATGCTTTTCTATATCAGGCTCATCCGATATATGGAAGTATGTATCTTCATACACATTCTCTTTTTTCAGAAAATCAACAAGTTCAGGTATGAATGCTCCAAGAAACTTTTTGTAGCTTTCATCGTCATATGCCACATGCCATCCGAAAATTTTCTCCATGCCGTTTTCCGTTTCCGCTACAATCTTAGGAGTTTTTCCTGTCCCCCACTGTGTGAAGAAATGTGACATTTCAAATTTTTTAATGCCACACCTTCTCGCAATATCTATCCATTTTTTAAGACGTTCAAATCCGAATTCATAATTATCACCTATTTTTTTTACATCAACAAGCTGAAGCGTCGGTCTTTCACCGCCCTCTTCAGTATCGAGCGGAAGTGTGAAAAGCGGAGTAAGAATCATATTAATCCCTGTATATGATGCCGTTTCCATGAACTTTTCTATCATATTCCAATGCTCGTCCGAGAATATCTCATACCTATAATAGCTTGCTATACAATCGGCATGAAACCACTGCGTATATGTAATTTCCTGCTTCGGCAAATCAAGTCCTATTACATTAAGATTCATTGTTTTTTCAAAACAATCCCTATCATCCGAAAAAATAATTTTAACAGGATACTCACCGGCAGTCATTCCGAAAGGTACTATACACGTAACAAAAAGTGCGTGGCATAGCTCAGAATGTACATACACACCTTTTTCCTCCAGCGGATACAAAACATCAGGATATAGTCCCGGTTTCTTTCTGAGGTAATATTCGTCAGACAACGCTTTATGCGAAGTAAGTGAACACGGAACATTTCCGACAGTTCTCAATATCACTTCGATACGTTCGTCAGCTTCTGCTGTAACCTTCATTAGCCTGCGGTCTTCACCACCGGTATACAAAATCTGATACGATACCCTCTCTCCGCCGAGCGCTGTTATATTGTTTATCTCTTTTTTATTTTCATAATCCTCGTCAAGAAAAACCTTTTCGAGTGATGATATTTGTACAAATTTCATTGTAAATCCTCTTTTATGCACTTTATTTTGTATATTTATTATACAATATTTCCTTTCAAATTTCCATGCACAAATCAATTGAAAATATACACATTTCGATAATTCACCGAAAAAACAGTAGACAAAATCAAAAAATTAATGTATAATGAAATCAAGGGAGATGAAACGTATGATAAGACAAGACCATTACACTACCGACATTCCGAATGAATCAAACATATGCTCTGATAAATATCCGATTCAGGTCAATTGTTCGGGAATAGAATATCGGTATTCGTCGTTCACGTCATCAAAATCAAGACACGATTTTTATCTGATATATGTTGTTGACGGAAATATGCCCGTCTGTTTACACGAAAGAACACAGACACTTTATCCCGGGAATTATATAATAATAGAACCGGAAACGGCATACACCCAGATTTTCAGCGAAAAAACTATTGCTTATTACTGGATACACTTCACAGGAAAAGATGTTTATAAAATCCTGGAGGATTTGAATATTATAACCAATACCGTACACAAATCTGAAATAAGCGAAAGTGTCGAAAGCTGTTTTACAAAAATATTCAAGGAGTTTGTTATTCGCGATAATAGTTTTATACCCATGACAGCTTCACTGCTCATTGAAATGCTGACATACTTGTCACGGTCATCATCATCACCGTCATTGCTTCCAATCAATTCGATAAAATATATATACGCCAACTACAACAAAGACATTTCCTTAGAAAAGTTAGCTGCAATGGAAAATTTAAGTGTATCACGTTTCCGCACAGTATTTAAAAACCACACAGGCGAATCACCGCTTGAGTTTATAATAACACTAAGAATCAACACTGCTTGCCATTATCTAAAAAATTCATCCATGTCGGTTGAAGAGATTTCAAACATTGTCGGATATACCAACCCTTTCTACTTCAGCCGTCTGTTTAAAAGAAAAATCGGAAAATCTCCGAAACAATATTCAAAATCTCATAAGTAGTATACAACAAAAAAATCGCTTGAATAAGCGATTTTTTTTGTTGTTAAATCATTTTAAATCTTATGGTAAAGCTTGCATCTTCAGGCTTAACAAGATACTTTTCCTCAGGCTTTGGCCCACAGCTTGCAGACCCCACTCCCGACACTTTATAATCCGTATGAAGTACAACACTTCCGCTTTTTACAAGCTCATCATCATGCTGTTTCTCACACATTTCCTTATCTGTATAATATCTTGCATTAAAGTTAAAATGCTCATCCCCTGTTATATACAAGCCTCTCCCGTTTTTATCCGTAAGCTTCACATATCTAATATCAGATCTGTTCCCGTTTTCCTGCGGACGTATATGATGTTCAAAGAGGTCATCAACTTTCATGTTATATTTTCCTATCATTGCAGCATCGTATTTATCAGGATAATTCTCCATAGGTCCTGCACCGTACCATTCAACAATGTTACATTCTTCCTTTATCATTGTAACAAGTCCTATTTTAGGAAGTGCTTCAAGCTCCGACTTAAATGTCACCTTGCTGTATTTTGCATCAGTTTTTACTTCAACACTGCCGTCTCCGTAAACAGTGTATGTATATTCAATGCGGTATATCGGGATAAGATACGGTGTTGCCAGCTTTGACTTAACCTTTATAATAACCTTATCAGAAGACTTTTTATATACATACACATCTTCTGTATAATGCTCAATATGATTAATTCCTGCATCCTTCCACATCTTTGTAAATCCGATTCCGCAGTTCCAGTCATTATCAGTTGTAGGCCAGTAAATATTCATCTGCGGGCCTTCATCAAGCAACTGAGTATTACACTTTTCAAGACTTTCTATTCTGCCCGTCACCTTACTTACAACAACCGAAAAATCTCCGCCCTTAACAGATATATTAAGCTTATCTTCATCAACTGTAAGTTCTCCGCCGGAAGGTTTCTCATTTACCCATTCACCTGACACCCATGCCTGTGCATGACCAAGCTCAAAACCTTTTTCCGCCCATGATGTTTTCCTCGCCAGACAAAATCTGAGATTAATAAAGTATTCAAGACCATCCCTGTTCGGGTAAAACGGTATTTCAAGTTCTGCACGTTCATGAGGCGGTATTGAAACCTTCATAACACCGTCTTTTATTTCCTCTCCTTCGGAAATAACGCTCCATTTTATGTTAAGGCACGATGTATCAAGAAAATCGTATCTGTTTATAAGATAAATCTTTCCATCTTCACACTCAATTCTTATAGGTGACATGACATTTCTGAAATGTTCAAGACCTGTATGCGGTTTTCTGTCAGGAAAATTAAGTCCGTCACAGCAATAATTGAAATCATTCGGCCAATCACCGTAGTCTCCGCCGTATCTATAAACCATTTCACCTTTATCGTTGATTTCCTTCATGCCATGATCTGCCCATTCCCACACACAACCACCGATAAGTCTGTCGTATTTATAATACAAATCCCAGTAATCGTGTGCAGAGCCGGGACCGTTACCCATTGAATGTGCATACTCACACTGTATAAACGGTCTTGTGTCGTCAAGATTTGCTTCTCTTTCGCATTCAGCAAGAGTTTCGTACATTCCGGATGGCATATCAACATAATCTGCATTAGTCGCACTTTCATAATGCACAGGTCTTGATGAATCACGTTTTTTAACCCATTCGGACATAAGACGGTGATTTTTACCGTCTCCTGCTTCATTTCCAAGAGACCATATGATGATTGATGTATGATTTTTATCACGTTCAACCATTCTTTCCATTCTGTCTATATAAATGTCTGCCCATTCCGGAGAATCAGAAATCCATTCCCACTTACCGAGTGCTATAAATCCATGACATTCAAGGTCAGCTTCATCTATTACATACAATCCGTACTTATCGCACAAATCAAGCATATACGGATGCGGAGGATAGTGAGAGCAACGAACAGTATTGAAATTATTCCTCTTCATAAGTATAACATCACGTTCAATTTCTTCTTTGGTAAGTGCATATCCGCTTTCGGGAGTGAAATCATGATGATTTACTCCCTTTATTTTAATCTGCTTTCCATTTATAAGAAGCATCTGATTTTTTATTTCAATTTTTCTGAATCCGACATTGAAGTTATAATACTCAATACGACCGTCATTTGTTTTCACAGTTACTGTCAACTCATAAAGCTCAGGAGTTTCCGCAGTCCACTTTTTACATTCTTTAACTGTTTCCTCAACAGCCAGCTCATGTGTACATTCTTTTACTGTTCTGAAAATTTCACTGCCGTCTTTACAAAGAGTAAGTTCTGCAATTCCGCACAGATTATCAAAGGTCATTTCACAGTTTAACACGCCGTCATTATAATCATTTACCAAATCTGTTTTTATGAATATATCAGAAAGACCTTCTCTAATCTGAGAAGAAATATACACATCACGGAATATTCCATTAAGTCTCCACATATCCTGGTCTTCAAGATAGCTTGTATGACTTAGCTGATACACCTTTACTGAAACTGTATTTATTCCATTTCTCACCGCTTCTGTTATATCATATCTGTTTCTTGTATGACTACCCTGTCCAAAACCGAGGCTTATTCCGTTTACCCATACAAAGAACGAGGAACGCACACCTTCAAATGTCAGATATATCTTTTCACCTTCCCATTCATCAGGAACTGTAAACTCACGTTTATAGCAGCCAACTCCGCTTTCCTGCGGTACATACGGAGGGTCTGCCGGATATGGAAAACGTACGTTCGAATAATGTTTTCTTCCGTAACCGCACAGTTGCCAGCAGGACGGAACGGTAATTTTGTCCCATTTAGAAACATCATATCCATCTTCTTCAAATCCGTCCGGTGCATAAGCAGTATGCTCCGAATAATTAAACGCCCACTCGCCGTTCAGATACTGAATTTTTTCTTCGCCATTACCGTTCATAGGTGCAAAGTTTGCCTTTGCTTTTTCACCTCTCGGCATTGTTTTCTCTATTTTCATCCAGTCAGGCATAAAATTCATAATATCACCTTTTTACATTAATTTGTTACTTTTTATAAATTGCAAACGACTGCAATGAATCAAGAGTAAATTTGACCTTGCATTTTCCATCCTCACGTACAATCGCATATTTATCGGATTCTTCTACAAAGCTGTAGTCGCCATCATCTATTACAAGAGTATCACTTACAGGATAGTAATCTGTATTAGTCACAGTAATCACCTTAAGCGTGTTATTATTATACATAGCTGAAGTCATAAGTGCCGAAGGCTCTTTCGCGTCTTCATTTTGAAGTGATGCATACGGCAAAATTCCGTCACTTTCAAGATAACCTGCTATTCTGTCCCGTACAACCTTGAGCGGATTATGACGGTAGCTGTTAAAATACTGCGTAGCAATATAAGTAGCTTTTCCCTTCCCGTATTTATTCTCGGTAACAATAGGATACCCCGGCATGTACTCACCCTCTATTGACCTTGCTCCCATAAGATTGATTTCTTCCACAAATCTATGGAGAGTAATGCCAAAAGTATTTTCCTTTACCATTACAGGATGTGCCATAAACAAAACATCTTCCCTGTCGATTCCAAAAACTTCATTAAGCCCTGCTCCCGGAAGTTCTGTATAGCAAACTCCGCCCGGACGTTTTTCAGCAAGAATATAATCGGCTATTACATGTCCGCCATTTTTTACGAACTCTGCAATTTTTGCCGCACATTCCTCTGAAATAATATAAATACAAGGCAGAATAAGAACTTTATACTTTCCAAGTGAGCCTTTCAGAATTTCCTTTTCACATATAAAATCAGAATTAATGTGAAGATCAGTCATCATAAGATTTGCACCAACAAGACCGCTTATATAATTATCACTCATTCTCTCACCATGCATAAGATGATTTATCTGCTGAGACATAAATATTGCAACATCAGATTTTCTCTCTGCGCTGTTATAGACATCTGAAAGCTCATACATACGTTTTGCAAACTTACCCAGTTCCCGTGTACGTTTAAGAGGCTGTCCGTTCGGCTTGCACATACCGAAGTCATTACCTTCAGTATCACTCAGTCTCGGTCTCCAGCACCAGAACATAATCCCCTTTGTTCCGAATCCGGCACGCATCATCACCGCTGTTTTAAGCTCATCTGCTGACGGAGTAAACGCAGAAACGGCATTATCTTCAGGATTATCAAATTTTATAGAACCGCCGCCTGCTTCAACAACAAATGTACTTTTACCAAGAGCTTTCGCTATGCTGTCAGACACAGTCATACGCATTGACGAAAGTCTGTCAGGCTTACCAAAAAGACTTATGCCGATAATATCCGTACATTCAGAAAGCTTCCACGAATCAATGCCGTTATTTATATCAGTAAGCATTTCGGTAATTGTCGGCTGTGTCGCTCCGTTTTCCTTAAAAATTCTCTCTGCATCTTTAATATGTCCGGCAAGATTATATTCCATAAACTCACGCCAGTCTTCCCATGAGTTAAATCCGCCTATCTGACGGCTATAGCCTGTAGGAGGATTAACCTGTGAGAAATCGATATAATCAGAAGGTCCTTCATTCCCCCATGTTTCATTAAGCTTACCGATTGTATTATATTTTTCTTTAAGCCATACTCTGAATTTTGCTTTTGTATGAGAGCAGTAGCATATCCCGGAATTACCCTGAAGCGGACTTTCAATATTCGGCTCACCCCACAAAACAAACGCTCCGACTCTTTCGTCGTTCGCAAAATGACAGGCAACCTCTTTCAGAAATCGTTGGGAATATGACTGATAGACAGGGTCGTCCAGACACGGAAGGACATATTCACTCTGAACAACACTTCTCCCCTGAGAATCCACATACCCTTCGCTAATACCACGAAGCTCCTCCATAAGCCATCTTGGAGAATAGTAACCCACACTATTTTTTGTTGCAATATTAATTATTGCGACTAACCCGTTTTTGTGTGCACACTCAACAAAGTGGTCTATTTTTGTAAAGTCAAAATGCCCTTTTTCGTATTCTATATCATGCCACTCTGCAAACCCGTGAAGACATGTATATCCCAAATCCGCCATATTTTTCATGTCATTGTCCCATTCTTCCATAGGTGCGTGCTTCGTACGGCAGAACGGTGCATACATAGAACCTACCATAAATTTATCATTAATTGTAATCACCTGTTTACCTCCAATTCTCTGAATACTTTTTCAGCCGGCTTTCCCTGAATTGTAAACCCGCAATCACCGTCAGGATGATGATACTGCGGTCTGTTCTGAGTTTCGTCCCATTTCCACCACAGAAAACCCATCCATTCAGGCAAAACATTAAAAACCTCATAGCTTGCTTTCATAAAGTCAGCCTGTTCCTGTCCATCGTACCAGGTTTTTATATCTATACGATACGGTTCCATAATTCCACCATGAACGGAACGAACTCCGTGTTCGGTAAAGAGTACAGGCTTATTTCCAAAACGTTCATGAAGCTCATGAATACGTTTTCTTCTCGGCAAAAGATAGTTGTATATATCATCATATGAGTATACAGGATTATTTTCGGGATCATTTATATGTGTTTTATCACATGCAGGCGGATAATAACTGTAGCTTATAAAATCCATCTCATTAACCCAGTTAAGATCATGAAGCTTTTTAGAATCAGGAGTAAATTCATATGTAATCGGTCCACCAAAAATTTCACGAACCTCCTTTATAACTTTTCTCCAGTGCTCCTCTTTACGCTCCGTTCCGAAAATCTCTGCACCTATCATAAGTGCATCCATACCTATATCCTGTGCAAGATTTGCTGAATATCTGAGACAAGCTCTATAGCTATCAAACCATTCCTTCCAGTAATCAACGCATACGCCTTCTATCTGATTTTCTACATCAGGAAATGACACCATTCCCATTGAACGGCTGTCCATACAAGTCATACACGGTTTTAAAATAACACTAATACCAAACTCGTGACATTTGTCAGTCATATTTTTCAATTCAAGTTCTCCGACACTGTACTCAAAATCAAGATAAATCTTTGTAGAACAATATTTTTCCTGACAAATATTCAAATTAAGCGTAATACAGTTTACACCCATTTCCGCCATTATTTCAGGCTGTTTCAACACATCCTCCCGCGCATAATATCCGCGTTTTGAAAGAAAACCAAAATTCATCCCTTTTATACGTTTTGTAAAAAGCGGATGGTTTTTGAACTTCTCCGAAATATAAACATCATTTTCCATTTCCGTAACCTCTCATTAAAAAAATTATTAGTTTTATTATATAACTCAACCCGCTATTTGTCAATATTACTTTTCTGATATTGAATATAATTTTTTTGATATTTCAAAAAAAACAGCTATTTCCAAAACTCAATAACTGTAGTATAAAATTAGAAAATTCCCATATTTTTTAATCCAAATTTATTGACAAAAATACCGCATTATGTTATTATAGAACCAGGAGGGATTTTATGGATACAAAATATCTGTTTCCGATACTTAACGAATCGGACAAATCATATCCTTTTTATGTTGTAACAGTCGGTAAAGAGGATACCCAGCTTCTCACCCACAGACCGCACGGAACTCAGCATCACCAGTTACATTTCACATTAAGCGGAACAGGACGTATAAAAATAAATAATAAATTTATAGACATAAAGAAAAACGACATAATGTACCTCAAGCCCGGAACCCCCCAGTATTACTATCCAACTTCGGACAAATGGGAAGTTATGTGGCTTACCTACGTGCAGAACAAGGCATATGATATTCTGCAGCTAGACAGCGGTATTTACAGCACTTCCACAATAGAACCGTTTGTAAATATTATATCACTTATGCTGAAGGATATCGGAACTCTGCATTTCAGTAAAAATGCCTCTATTTTGCTTTATCAGCTGTTAATAGAATTAAGAGAGAATCTTAATAATACAAATTATCTTAAACAACGTTCAAAGCTTCGTGATGCTATAAATTATATTGAGCGAAACTATGCATCTTCGATAGAAATTTCTCACGTAGCCGAGCTTTCAAACATGACACCTGAGCATTTCTGCCGTCTCTTCAAGGAACGGTATAATATGCGGCCGGTAGAATACATAAAAAAACTTCGCCTTCAGGAAGCAAAAAATAAATTAATTTCAAACCCAACCATGAGCATCTCAGAGATTTCAGAATCGGTAGGGTATAATTCACCAAGTTATTTTATCAAGCTTTTTAAGAGGCTTGAGGGTACAACTCCGATACATTTCAGAAATTCCATACTGAACCTAGAGCATCCTCCCGAAACATAAATGTAAGTAAAAAAGGGGATGTTTAAAAACTCCCCCTGAAAATCGAGGATGAAGTCCTCGATTTTTTGTGCAAAAAAATAGGCTGAAACCATAGCGGAATCAGCCATTTTGTGGTATAATATAGTCGATGAAAACCTTAAATAACCACG
>JAZULT010000036.1:0-76967 GCA_045603225.1 Clostridia bacterium
TGAATAAAATAAAGGGGCTGTTTATAAAGTCAACCCACAACCATGGGGATGGTTAAAAATAGTGCAGAACGGACGAAACGAACCACTCGACGTACCATCGTACGACTTCGGGCAGGGATTTATGTGATTTCATCACATAAACCTTCGTTTCGTCCGTTCTGCACTATTTTTTTACATCCCCGTAGTGTGCTCGGCATGCGTAATAATTTGGCTGTGGAATTTTGTATTAAATATTCTCATCTGCTGCAAGATGCTTTTGCATATGAGAAACATCATAAAAACCGCATTCCTGAGCAATGTAGGATGCTGTTTTATTGGTGTTTTTTAAATATTCACGAGCTTTTTTTACACGATACTGTTGAATGTATTCGTGGGGGGGACAACCACATATTTTCTCAAATTGCCGTATAAATGTAGATCTTGACATATTCATTCTCTCGGATAAGTGCATAATTGTCAGCTTTTGATCAAAATTCTGATGTATGTAATTTAAACAATCTGCAATAGTTATCAATTCTTTTTTTGTTTGTAATTGGTTGTTACTAATACCGCAGTGTTTAGTAATCTGTATACAAAGATAACATAAAACCTTTTTTGCAACAGCATTAATAAAGATATTTGCGTTTTTTATGGAGCTACAGCTTTTTATAATCTCAATATCTTGCTTAACTTGCGTAAGTTCATTATTCGTCAGAATCAAAAAAGTATTCTCTTTATAATGCGCCCGTAAATATGGTTCAATTTCAAACAACAGAAAAAAACCTTCCGTTTTTTTAAATTCTCCAAAGCAGTTATCAATAAAATCTCTGTGAATCAGCATATGATATACATTGAGATTTTTTTGATTGATATACCCGTGTTTAATATACGGCGGTATTAAAAATACACAACCTGCCTTTGCGTGGCACGACATTTGTTCGATGTAGTGATAACCCTCACCGTTTAAGACTATATTCAATTCATAAAAGCTGTGCGTATGATATCCGATAGTATATTCGTTATGTACAAATGATTTAATATATTCGTATTCATCGGTTCCAAAATTATCAGAGTAACTCCAATGAGATTTTGATTCAGATATGGTTAATGAAGGAATTTTCATAAAGACCACCTTTCTTGTATGGAACGTTTTTACTTAAAAATCGGTATATTATTACTATAATTATATCATTTTTTCTGTTATAATGCAAGTGGATTTTAATAAAATTCTATTAATTTGGGAGGAATCAGTATGAAAAAACGTTTTGAAAATATCAATGAATTTTATGCGTCAGGTCTTTATGAGGAGCCCACATCTTCCTTGTTTGTTCGCTTTTCAAGAGGAATCAGACGTTATCTTGAGAATCGCGAAATGCCGGTGTATAATGGCGAGCCGCTTTATCCGTGCGGTTCATTTTCAAATGAGTTCTGTGTGAAGTATGATTATTCGTATACGGTAAGCATTGACTGGGGTAGGCTTAAACTAAAAGATGAAATTGCAGCAGAAAAGTTAAAAGAAGATTTTGGGACACCTCACTCGCTCGTGCCATCTGAGCATACAGTAGGTGGTGAGATGTACACACATTCTTTCGCAAATTTTCGCCGCATTGTACGTGAAGGGCTCGATTCCTATCAAGAGCGAATAGAAAGAATAACAGAAAGTGACATTCGCTGTGGCTTACTTGATGTTTTGGAAGGAATCAGATGTTTTCATGCCCGTACTCTTAAACTGCTGAAAGAAAGCGGAGCAACAAAGAGTCAATTATATAAGGCTCTTGAAAAAGTTCCGTTTAAACCTGCTGATACACTCTATGAGGCTATCGTATGTTGGAACTTTATTTACTATATGGATGGTTGTGATAATATCGGGCATTTGGATGCTGATTTAATTGATTTTTATAGAAATGAAGATATGACCAATGTTTTCAGATGTCTTTTTCTGAATGTTGATGCCAACAACGGATGGTCCGGTGCTTTAGGTCCTGATTACAACGCTTTGACAGTACAATGTTTGCACGCCTGCAGAGGAATACGAAGACCAAGCCTCGAGCTTCGGGTAACACCTGATATGCCACAGGAAATCTGGGATGCAGCAATTGAATCAATTAAAGCCGGCGGTGGTTCTCCCAGTCTTTATAACGAAGATGCATATCAGACAGTACTTAGTAATCTTTTTGCGCAAATCCCCAAAGAGGACAGATTGCGTTTTTGTGGTGGTGGCTGTACAGAAACAATGTTAACCGGCATCAGTAATGTCGGTTCGTTGGATGCAGGAGTTAATATTGCCCTTATTTTTGAACGCATCATGCGAGAAGAACTACCATATGCTGCAGACTTTGATACGTTTTATCAGTTGTTCATTAATAAGTGTCATCAGGAGATTGAAAAAGTATTAGATGCTATAAGTGAATCCCAGAAGTTGCGTGCAAAGTATTGGCCGCAACCAATGCGCACCTTATTGATTGATGATTGCATTGAAAAGGAAAAGGATTTTAATGATGGTGGTGCCAGATATACATGGAGTGTAGTTAATCTTTCCGGGTTAATTAATGTGTTGGATTCGATGCTTGTTATTAGAAAAATCGTTTTTAATGACAGAAAAATGAATGGTGCAGAAATGTTGACTCGCATAGACAATGGTGAAACCTTCTTAAATTTTGTTGATATTCCGCGTCATGGAACGGATTCGGATGAAGCCAATGCGATGGCTTTAAGGTTGACAGATGATATATGCAAAGTATTTGATGGCAAAATACCTTATTCAGGAGGAAAGTTTTTACCATCTTCAATTCAGTTTACAACTTATATTGATGCCGGAAAAGCGGTGGGTGCTACACCTGACGGCAGACAAGCCGGTGAGCCTCTTTGTGATTCTATTGGTGCAATACATGGAAACGACAAGCTTGGCATTACAGCCTTGCTTAACAGTGCGTCTTCTCTTTGTCAGCAAAAACTTGCAGGTACACCAGTCCTTAATATCAAACTGGATGAAAACCAAACATCCAAAAGCTTAAAGGCTCTTGCAAAAGGTTATTTTGAAAGCGGTGGAATGCAAATGCAAGTTACTTGTGTAAATAAAGATGACTTGCTTGATGCACAAAAGCATCCGGAAAAATATCCAAATCTTATTGTACGTATAGGAGGTTATTCAGAATACTTTACTCGCCTGTCTCCGAAACTGCAGCAAACAGTTATCGACAGAACTGTGTACGGAGCATGAAAAATCTTCTTGACAGCAGAAACAAACGGTGATATACTGAAAACAAAAAAGGAGTTTTTTGTATTATGAAAATATCTACAGAAATAGCTTCTGCCGCTAAACATATAGGCGAAGAAAAAGTAATTGAATATCTTGCAAAAGCCGGTTTTGATGCATGGGATTTTTCAATGTTTGATATGTGTCGGTTTAACTGGGAAACTCAGTCGATACTTAAGACAAATCATCCGCTATCAGGCAATGAATATCTTAAATTTGCAAGAAAACTGAAACAGGTCGGACTTGATAACGGGATTATATGTAATCAGTCGCATGCACCGTTCCCATCCTCGTGTGCAGTAATACGTTCTTATTTAAAACGTGCAATAGAATGTACAGCAGAGGCAGGTGGAAGCATTTGTATAATTCATCCTGAGAATAATAAATCAGCCGAAGAAAATGCAGAAATGTATTTTGAGCTTCTGCCGTTTGCGAAAGAATGCGGTGTAAAAATTGCTACTGAAAATATGTGGAACTGGGACAATGAAAAAGATGAAGCACAGTTTGCGGCGTGTGCTACACCTGACAGCTTTAATGCACATCTTGATGCTGTAAATGATGAGAGCTTTGTTGCGTGTCTTGATATAGGTCATGCTCAAATGAAAGGGCTTGGAACAACTGCTGTTGAAATGATAAAGGCTCTCGGATCGAGACTTCAGGCTTTACATATACATGATAATGACCAATGGCATGATTCACATCAGATTCCGTTTTCAATGCAGATAGATTTTGAAGCGGTTGTAAAGGCACTTAAAGAAATAAATTACAGCGGATATTTCACACTGGAGGCAGATTGTTATTTAAGCGATTATACAAGCGAAAATGTCTTTGACGGAATAAAGAAGATGGCAGAATCAGCAAAAAAACTTGCCCAAATGTATGAAAAATAAATAAAGCTTGAGGGTGAGTGTTTTGTTGCTCAAAAATCAACTGTAACAGGGGCAGGGTTTCTTGCCCTTTTGTTATGCATAAAATTTTATTTTTATAGAAATGAAATTATAAACAGATAAAAGATATGTAGTTTCAAAAATTAATTGTTTAACACTAAAATAAAATATCACGAGTGATTGAACCTATTTTTATTATACCATTCCAATTCTAAATCTTTCAGAAAAAACAAGTTTTCTAAAAATCAACCTCCTAAAGCTGATAAGGATTGTGCTTTGGGTGTACAAACAGTCACAAACCAACACAATGAAAATAAAAAAACAAAGTAAACTGTGATAAAAATTAGATTGAAAAAAAGGATGTATTATGGTAAAATATGTACAAATATAATTGTATTTATTTATAACATATGCGTTTAAAATGCAGGAGGAGATTATGAAAAAAACACATTTACTTGTTGGGATTGTAATGGTTGCATTTTATGATGTTGAAGAAGGAAAGAGCATATAGCAAGAGGATATGTAGAATGTAAAAATTGCAACCCTTAACAGCATTTTAGAATACAAAAAAATGAATGAGCATGTGAAAAGACACGGCATCATAGGTTTTGTGCAGTTTCAATATTATATGCCTACAATATATAGCTAAAATTAACAAAATCTGTTTTAAATACTAAACTGTTATATGACTACAAAAATATTATGAAAAAAGAGAAAAAGCAAGATAAATACTATGTTTTTTAGATTGAATTTATATTACAAAGTGGCAAACATGGGGGTGCGTTTAGGATTTTTGAACGTGACATTGATATGTTTGTTTGGTATAATGTAAATGGATAATAGTAATGTTTAGGCAGCTACTAAACAGAAGGGAGATTTTTCATATGAAAAGTAGAACAAAAAAAATTATAGCAGTACTTTCTGCTGCTGCAATGGTGATGAGTTTTGGAGCTTGCTCCAAACAGACAGCAAGCGATTCCACAAAAGAGGTTAAATTGTGGATGAACTCAGGACATTCAAAATCGTTCTGGGAGGAAAAGGTGAAGCAATTTAATGATTCTCAGGGAAAAGACCTCGGTGTTAAATTGGTGTTGGAGTCAAAGACGGATTCAAGCTACGATCAGCAGCTTGAGATTGCCTTGCAGTCAGGTGAACTTCCTGAAATGTTTTTTGCAGGACATGCTACAAATGTTGTAGACAAAGAGGCAGTACTGTCTTTGGAGGAACTGCCGGGAATGGAAGAAACAATAGCTAAATACGAGCCTTATATGCTGGAAAACATACATAAGGTACAAGGAAAAGTATATGCTCTTCCATTCGGTATCACAACAAGAGGTCTTATATATAACAAGGATATGTTCAAGGCAGCAGGTATTGTTGACGAGAACGGAGAAGCAAAACCGCCGAAAACTTATGATGAATTGCGTGAGGCGGCAAAGAAGCTTACCAATAAGAGCAAAAATCAGTACGGTATCATGTTCCCTGTTAAATGGGGTGCGTGGGTAGAAAGTGATATTACATCGCTTGCTTATTCAAGTTCAGGCAGAGATGCGTATGATCCGATAAGCGGTACATATGATTATTCTGTATATTTACCGGAGCTTGAATTGATTAAAAATTTAAAGGATGACGGAAGTGTTTACCCCGGAGCAGAAGGCTTGGATAATGACCCTGCACGTGCTAAATTTGCTGAAGGCAATATAGGAATGAAAATATCATACTCATTTGACGTTGGTGTGTTCTCAACACAGTTCCCTACAAAGATGGAATGGGGTGTAGCGCCACTTCCTGTTAAGGACGCAGACAATTGCTATAAACAGCATTCTTATTGTTCGCAGACAATGTATGTAAACAAAAACTGTATTGAAAAGCTTGGCGCAGATACTACATCCAAAATATACCAGTACCTATATAGTGATGAGATGATAGCTGAACTGTATAAGGAAGGCCTTGAAATACCGGTTATCTGGGATATTGTAAAGGATGTAGAACTTACAGATGCGGCAAACGGCTGGAAAGAATTTTCAGAAATGGCAGCAAAGAGTGTTATTCCTTCACTGAAAATGCCTGCAAAACTCAATGGTGTTGAATTGTCAATGCAAAAAATAGCTGTTGATGAGGTCTGGACAAAGGGAACAGATCCGAAAGCAATGCTTGAAGAATTAACAAAGCTTACAAATGAAGGAATTGAAACATATAAGGAAGAAAAGCCTGATTTGGATTATTCTATATATATAGATGAGGATTGGGAAACAAAAATTGGGAGAGATACATTTTGAGCAATAAGATAAAGAAGAAATATAATAAAAAGGAAGTAGCTGCCTGTTATATGCTTTTGGCATTGCCAATAATTGGATTTTTTGTTTTTACCTTGTATCCGTTTTTTTGGGCGGGGAAAATATCGTTTTTCTCCTATGATGGTATAGACTCTCACACAGCATGGGTTGGATGGCAAAACTTTAAGGATGCTATATGTAATAGCGGATATTGGAAAGCATGGCGTGTAAATTTGATATTCTTTATAATCAAAATGCCGGTGGAAATGTTACTGGCTTTTGTTACGGCAAATTTGCTTATGGCAAAAACAAAGTTTTCAGGCTTCTATCGTTCGGTATATTTTTTGCCTGCTATTGTAAGTGCAGCTATTGTCGGACTTATTTTTTCAAACCTGTTTGACTATTTCGGGGTAATTAACACGTATCTTGTTAAATTTGGGATTGTACAGGAATCTATAAATTGGTATGCAAATACATGGACGGCTATATTTATGGTGATTCTTACAACATTGTGGCAAAGCTTTGGAATAAATGTGTTGTATTTTTTGGCGGCATTATCAAATGTATCAAAGGATGTAATGGAAAGTGCTGAATTGGACGGAGCAGGAACATTTACACAACTTTTCAAAATAAAACTTCCAATGATATTACCGATGCTTCAGGTAATGATGCTGTTAGGACTTAACGGAATCCTGCAATTAAACGATTTGGTGCTTGTACTTACAAATGGCGCACCGGGAGGTACAACTCATACTGTGTCTTCATATCTGACAAGCCACATTGTTCCGGGATTTGGCAACACATCTGACATCGGATATGCTGCGGCTATGTCCATAATAACAAGTATTATATTCTGTATTATTGGAATATCGTTCAACAAACTCAGCACAAAAATAAAGGAAAGGTATTAGGTGACGATATGAATAGAAATAAATTTTTTAACAAATATCTACCGAGTATCTTAAAGCATATGTTTCTTATTTTGTTGATGCTTGTGATTGTTTTTCCAATAATATATACTATTCTGTGTTCGTTTAAATCAAATGCGGAGATATTGGCACATCCTGAGACGATAATACCGATGAATCCTACACTTGATAACTATAAACAGGCATGGAATACAAACAATTTTTCTGTATCAAAAATGCTTTTTAACAGTATATATTACACTTTAGGTATGGTAATAATTACTCTGATTATGTCAGCTGTTGCCGGATATGTTTTTACAAGAGGTAATTTTCCGGGTAAAAAAACAATCTTTGCCGTATTTACAGCACTTATGTTTGTAAGTCTTGGAACAATTACAATGTATCCGTATTTTGAGGTTCTTGATTTTATGCATATAGATAAGTCTTTGTCGGCATTGCTTTTAATAAGGTGTTTTGGAATGCCTACGGCAAATGTTTATCTTGTCAAAGGCTTTTTGGAGGGGATACCCAAAGAGCTTGATGAAGCTGCAAAGATAGATGGTTGTGGTTTTGTGGGGATTTTTGCAAAAATTATATTTCCACTGTTAAAGCCGATTCTTGCAACCATAGCGATTCTTACATTCCAGGGTTCCTGGAACGATTATTTGAGTCCGTTGATTTTTACTATGAGCAAGCCTGAACAAAGAACTTTGATAGTAGGTATTGTCCAGTTAAAATCAACAGGTGAGGCGGCTGCTTCATGGAACCTGATGCTTGCAGGAACGACAATAGCACTTATTCCTGTGCTGATAGCATACATATTTGCAAACAGATACTTTGTTGAAGGTATTGCCGCAGGAGCGGTAAAAGGTTAATATATTTAAAAAATTAAAAGTAAAGAAAGGAATGGGAAAAATGAAAAAAAATTTTAAGAGGTTGATTTCAACGATTGCGGTGCTGTCAATGCTTGCAACATTATTTGCAGGATTTTCGATGACGGCTTCGGCGGCTATTGAGGGAGATGAATCAAATAAGGCTTTTGACTACTGTGTCATTGACAATAAGTTTTCCGAAATTAATATTAATGCTTTAAAAGGTAGCTATCCTGATGGGTACGTTGTATTACCACCTTCACCATGGACAATTAAAACTGCTTATGGCTGGTCTAATGATAATGCAGAGGGTGTCAGAGCTGCATATAAGAACATCGGTGGAAATGCACCATATTTAAAAGGGTTATGGACGCACGATAATACTTTGGGAGGGGGTCCTTACGGAGAAAAATTGATCCGTATTACGGATGAATATTTGAACGGAAATTTTGCAGTTGAACTTAAGTATATTCCTTATAACATTGCACAGTTCTCCAACGGAAATTATTATGGTGCTTTAGCGAATAACGGAACCGGATTTGTTCGTATAGGTCTTGCTGATCATAAATATGAAGGACAAAGCGGTTCGTGGGGCAAGTCAGTATTCTGGGATTTCAGCCATGAAAATAATTCTGTATATCCCAAGGGAATTGGTGCTAACCCATGTGATATGAGTTCGGGAGCGCAATCAGCGGTGGGTTCATTTAATTGCAGATATAACTATGCAAGCGGAAGTGGAATCAATCCGACAATACCTGCGACAACTGAAGAATTGCCTGATGGATTTGACGGATATCATTATGCAAGACTTGAATTTTCAACGGATACCGGTGTAACAGTACTTACAAGACGAGGCGAGAACACTCCATGGAAGAAGGCTACTATTGCTACAAATGGTTTCGACTATGTTATGAGACAGTTAAGAGTGCCGGAAAACAATAAAGAGGTTTATATTGGCTTGTATAAAGGAATTGTTGGTGTTGACAGTGTTAAGGTTTATAAAATGAAATCGGAGTTTGAAGAGGCAGATGCACGTTTTAATGTAAATGTTATAAACCAAAAGTTCTCAGAAATCAAAATTAATAATTTAAAGGGTTCATATCCGGATAATACTCAGGTGCTTCCTCCTGCACCGTGGAATATCGGAACAGGTGTTGGCGGATGGTCATTTGATAATGCCGATGCGGTAAGAAATTCTTATGAAAACGTGGGTTCCGGCGACAAAGCATACCTCAAGGGCTTATGGACAAGAACAGGGGATTTGAATCCTGCAGGAAAATTCTATGGTGAAAAAAAGATTCAGCTTTATAACAATCAGTATTTGAGCGGTAATTTTGCGATAGAGCTTAAATGTATTCCTTTTGGACAGGCACAGATATACCAGAGTATAGGAAGCGGTGATTATTTTGGCTGCCAGCCGAGTTCTGCGTATCTGGCTATGGGCGTTGAAAAATATGCTCTGTCCGGCGATGAAACCGAATATGGGCAGATGTATTGGGATTTTGGTGCGGAAAGCAGTACATTTGCACGAACAGGTGTTGGTGCATATACGGATGTCAGTCAGGCTAATCCTACTCAGCATACATACATTGCAAACTATTCATACGGCAGCGGAAGCGGTTTGACAACCAAGCTCAGTGCCGCAACAAATGAATTGCCTGCTGATTTTACCGATTACCAGTATCTGAGATTGGAGTTTACGGAAGATAAGGGCGTAACTGTACTTTCAAAAATAGGCGAGGATATGCCATGGAGAAAGGCAAATATATCATCAGGAAATGATGTTATGAGTAATGTAAGAATTCCTGATAGTAACGGAGCAATCTACTTTAATCTTCATTGGAATATAATTGGTCTTGACAGTGTTAAGGTTTACAAATTTGCATCAGACCTTGAAAATTTAGTTAATTCAGTTGATTCATTTGAATTTGCAGAGGATGAAGAGGGCTTGAAGGCTACAGCGACACTGACAAATAACAATAAAGCTGATGGTTGGAATGTAATGCTGTTTACCGCTATTTATAACGGAAAAGAGCTTGTTAGTGTAAATGTTACACCGGATACAATTGTAAAGGGAACGCCGAAAACTATAAGCACTCCTGTTGATACAAGCAAGTATCAGGAAGGATATGAAATTAAAGCATTCCTTTGGGAAGCAGGTAGTCTGAGTCCGCTTAGCGGAGTTTTACCTCTTGAACAATAAATAGTGATAGCGTAAGAATTATTAATAAACTTCAATAAAATATAGGAGCAAATTTATGCGAAATATTTAATAAATTTGCTCCTTTTTTTCAAGAAGGAGGATTATAATATATGACATTTAAAAAAAGACTTTGTTTCATTTTGTCTTTAATGCTTTGCTTTATGACAGCGCAAGCTTCGGTTAGCGCTCAAGGCAGTATGATTGATGGCGATGAGTCAAATGACAATTTGGATAAAGTAGTAATTGAGCGTAGCTTTTCCGATATTGATATCAGTAGTTTGAAAGGTAGTTATCCGGACGGCACTGTTGTATTGCCGCCGGCTCCGTGGACGATAGGAACAAACTACGGTATGTCAAAGGATAATGCACAGGCAGTCAGAGCATCCTATAAAAATATAGGTGGAAATGCACCGTATTTAAGGGGTTTATGGACACATGACGGTGCTCTTGGCGGCGGAGCATATGGTGATAAAAAGATATATTTTACGGACAGTAAATATCTGAGTGGCAATTTTGCGGTTGAACTTAAATATATTCCATACAAAATTGAAAGATTTCCTAATGGTAATTATTATGGAGCCATGCCGAATTATGGTACGGGAGTTATTCAGGTTAGTATTGGAAGCGCTGCTTCGTGGGATTTTAGTTTTGAAGACAATTCGGGTTACCCTGTGGGGATAAAGGCAAATATTTCAGGTACAGCTTATACCTGTAGTTATGCACAAGGTGCAGGGATGAATCCTACTATAGGTGCGACTGTTGAGGAATTACCTGACGATTTTAACGGTTATCATTATGTAAGACTTGAATTTACAGAAGATGAAGGTGCAACTGTATTGACAAGATATGGTGAAGATACACCATGGAAAAAGATAAGCGGTGCGGAAGATGCGATGAAATCTTTGAGGATTGATGAAAGCAATACGCAGATTATATTTAACCTTCATAGAGGTATTGTCGGTGTTGATAGTGTAAAGGTATTAAAAAGTAGTGCAGAATATCCTGATTACATAGCAGATTCTTTTGAAATAAATAAGAGCAGTAATGGGGAATACAAAGTAAGAGTAAATTTAACAAATATAGGAACTGATATTCCTGCAATGATATGTACTAAGATATACGAAACTCAAGGAACAAATCTGAATCTTGTTGATGAGATTGTTGATGAATATACAGGAACAATTGGACAGGTTTATACTTATGAGCAGAATATCAGTGTGCCGCAAGACGGTAAAGACTATATATTAAAAACGTACATTGTATATAAAAATAACATAATTAAATCAGTTGAATACGGAAGTATATCAGTATTGAATGAAAATGTTACATCAAACGGGAAAATTGAACTTGATGGTGCTGTAAGCATTTTAAAAGATTCTTCTGTTACTTTCAAAAACAGTGTAACACAGACTGAAACAGAAGGGGAATATACGATAGACGAAAACGGTGCGTTTTTAATTCCAAAAACAAAACTTGATGAGGGCGTAGAATATGAAATAAATGTATATACTGATAACGGCGTTAACCTTAAGACAATAGATTTTGAGGGGAATAATGTTGTGAAGGTATTATATGATGTATACGCAGAGTTAGATAATAACGAAAATATAGTTAGTTATAAACTTAAAAACAGACTTGGACAATCAATGGAAGCACAGGTTCTTGTTATAAAGTATAATGGGTTAAAGATGTCTTCACTTGAATATGAAACAATTTCACTTGCAGCAAATGAAGAAAAACAAGGTCAGAAAACGATAGCTCTTGAAAGCGGACAAACAGCTAAAGTATTCATTTTAAACAATTTAACGGATTATGTTTTAATAAGTGATGCAATTACAGTGGAATAGGTGGTGAATCTGAATGAAGTCTAAGATGACAGCATTGTTTTTATCTTTTATAATGTTGTTTTCGGCATTTCCTGTTTTTGCGGCAGACAGCGGATATTTTTTCGAGGATAGTTTTGATAACGGAGATGGAATGTGGAATATCGGAAGCGGAGTTTATGTTACAAGAAATTCAGAGATGATAATGCCTGTATTCGGAGCAACAGGAGATTCACTATTTTCTCAGGCTACGCTTGCAAATGTAACATTGCAGTCTGCATATGAAATTGAATTCAGAATGAAAATAGCAAGCGGTGCTTGCTCCGGTATAATGATAACAGACGGAACAGATAATTTTTCACTGATTTTCCGTGATACAGATGTGTGCTATTTGCCCGGTGGTGCAAATATGTATATTGCAAAGCTAAGTAACTATCCGTCCGGTTTTACATTTACAGAAAATGACTGGCTTGATGTAAAGCTTAAAGCCGAGATTGCAGATGGTTGGAATAAGCCAACGGTACAGATTAAAAAGTCAACTAATTTTTTATGGAAAACATTGCCAATAGATTATAATCTTTCATGGCTCGGTGTTCCGACAAATGCAAAGTTATCCCTGAGAAGTCAGGGAAACAGAACAGAATATGATTTTGTAAAAATAAAGAATTTGACAGGCTCAACAAATAGTAAAAAAGAGCCGAGTGTTACCGCTGTTTCAACTTCTTCGGCATCAAAGACATTATATGTGGGCGAAAGCTATGTTGCGGATGCAGAGGTAACAGGTGACAAAAAAGGCTATTACACAGAGTGGACTGTACAGCCTGAAGGTGTTGTTGAAATACAAGGAACTGACAATTTTTCAAGAACCATTCACGCACTATCTTCCGGAGTGGCAACTGTTACAGTAAATGCGGCAGGAAGAGCCTCAAGCTTTACTGTGACTGTAAACAACCATCCTTCTGAGAAAAAAACTGTAAATATGCAAATTTCTGACGGACGAAAAATTCCTGATACATTTTATGGCATAAATGATGTTCAGGCATGGGAGATTGGAAGAAGATATGACCATACTCCTGAATACATACAAAATGCTTTGGATGATGTACAACCATGGAATATCAGAGGCCCCGGCGGAATAGACGGAAATTATTTTCTTTCTTTAACCGGAGATTTGTATAATAAACATTACGGTAACCTGAGTGGTTATTATGGTCAGACCTCATCACAATTCGATAATTTGGGACTTAAGACAGAAAGCGGTGTAAGACCGGGTAATTATCCTTCGTTAACATTTGATGATATATTTGAGGCTGCCGACAGAATAGGTTCATCATACATATACAATATGAATATTTTTTCTCAGACAACAGAAGAGATTGTGCAAATCGTCGGAGAAATAAAAAAATACTATTCAGGCGATATAATGATAGAAATGGGTAATGAGGTATATGATATACCAAAGTATGCTCCTACATTATTTAACAATGCAAAGGCGTATATAGACCGTGCGAAAGAGGTATCGAATGCAATAAAGGCAAAGTATCCTGATGCAAAAATAGGTATTGTAATAGTTCCGCCTGATGTTGTATCAAGGTCAAGCAATCCTTTGTATGCGCTTTGGAATACTAATATTGCAAAAGATACAAGCTATTATGATGCAGTGATTCCGCATATATATGAGGAAATTAACACTACAACAGGAACACAGAGCTTTTATTTGCAAAACTCCTTTGGATATACTGTGGATACTTGTGATTTAATTGAGAATTTAAACAGTCAATTTGCAGATAAAGAGATATGGATAACTGAATGGGGTAACCTTCCTAAAGGAATTATGGCAAGTACAAATTATTCGGAGAGAGCAAGACGTGTGATTGCAAAATCTCCGGGTGCAGCAATAACTTATATTGACAGATTACTTACATTTATGGAAAATGAAAATATTACCGCAACCTCGTACTATACTATTAATGATAATCAGGGATTCGGTCTTATTCAGGGAGATACTAAGCTTCCGGAATATTATGCGTTCAGTGAAATTGGTGATGTTTTTGCTAAAAATAAATATTATTATCCCATAACTTCAACGGATATAAGTGAATATACTGTTACAACTATGACCCACAATAAGACACCAAATGTTAAGGAAATAGGATTGTGGGGCTTTGGTGATGTAAATGGTGTAAAGCAGGTAGTTGCTGTAAACAGAAGCAATAAAGCTATAATGCTGAAGACGGAAGATAAAGCGCTTGCCAAGACTTGGGAATATGGTGGAATAAGCACAAATTTCCCGAATCATTTAAACAGGGAATGTGAATTGTTTACGGATGCACCGGAAATTATACCCGCACCTATAACATATAGTCCGATTTATAATGATGAAATCGAAATTGCACCATACAGTATGGTGGTGATGGATATTGGTGAGGAGTCAATTTTAGATGGTGATTGGGTAAAGGTATATGACAAAAATCTTGCTGATGTTATGTCCCCGAACGGACCGACAAGCTCCGAGTGGAGTATGGGAACAAGTTATGGTACATGGGAGGAAAATCCTGATGCGGTGAAGCAGTCATTTGATGTGATTGATAATAAGCTTGTATTCGGTAAGCAGGGCGGTGATGTAAGAAGTATTGCAACTCTTACAGACAGCAGACTAAATGGCGATTTTATTTTAGAAGTAAAATGTGCTACACTTGGTAAATTAACATCGGAAAGCGGAACATATTATCCGATTGAAATCCGTTTTGATGGTCATTGCTTCAGTACCGATTCGAGAAATACAGGTAAGCCGTTAAGGTATGCATTTGCACCTTCGTATATGTATCAGTCTATGGGAAATATGGATTACATTCAGCAATATGATCCTTATCCTTATACTACATATCCTGAAGGAGTCACTCCTGAGGAAAAATCAGATGCGCCATATAGCTATTTTTATTTAAGACTTGAAGTAGATAATACAAAACAATATTACAAAATACGTCCGTATATCAAGTTGAATGAAGATGATTCATGGACTTACATATCCAGAGATGATTGGACTGTTGCGAATTTAAAACTACTTGATTCTAACAATAGCTTACAAATAAGAACCTATGATGCAAGAACAATTATTGATAATGTTAAGATATTCAAAAAAATATCTGATACAAATGAATATATTGTAAATCATTTTAATATTGAAAAAGAAAATGATATTGAGTATTCTGTGAATTTAAACATCTCAAATGTAAAATCAGATAGTCCCGCCAAGCTTTATACTGCTGTATACAAGTTGGACGGAGAAGTTGAAAGACTTGTAAAGGTGGAAGCTGAGAGTGTTTGGGTAGATAAAGGACATTCTGATAACAAATCAAAGATAGTCACATTACCGTCTGATGGCGATAATTATGTAATTAAATCATTTATATGGTCAGATAATATGTTCCCGTATGCTGATTTGGAGAGTTTAAGGAGGTAGTTAGATTGAAAAAAATTTTAGCATATTTAATCTGCATGTCACTAATTATACAAACAGGAATAATTCAAGTGTATGCTGAAGATTTTGAATTGGATTGGCCTATTGCTTTTGAGGAAAATTTTGATACATTAAGTATGTGGACAATGCAAAGTAATAATTATTCAGTTATAAATGGAGCAGCACAAAAGCCTATAACCGGTACTGCATATTCAGATGCTGATTTTGCACAGGCAAGATTAGAGAGTTTTAAGCCTACAGGTAATTACAGTGCAGAGTTCAGAATGAGAATTGATGAAAAAGCACCGGATAGTTCTTCGGGAATTATGTTTGGTGTAAATGGGAATACAAATTTTTCGCTTCTTTTATCAAATACAAATATGAGATATCTGCAGTATAGTCAAGGCTATCTTTCACTTGCAGAACTTGCAGAGCTTCCGGAGAGATACAAAAATCATTTTGGAAAATGGATAGATATAAAGCTTACTGTTCTTGAAAAAACGCCTTATGTATACGTTAAGTTCCCGGAAGAAAAAAGTTGGACGGAGCTTGATATAAAAGCTACACGTGACGTTATAGTTGAGCCGGGTACAATAAGCCTCAGGTCTCAAAAAGGTGTAGTAGATTATGATTTTCTGAAGATTTATGCAGAGGAAGGAAACTATACCTATCAAGAGCCTGCTATTGATGATATTACATTAAGCACAAAGGGCAATGAGTATTATGTTGGCGATGCTGATTATTTGAATGCCACAATAAAAAGCAGTGCATCAAAGGGTTATCGGATATCTTGGGAGGTTGAGCCTAAAGGTGTAATTGAAATCAGCGGAACTTTGCCTAATGCAAGAACCATAACTGCGATCAAGCCGGGAAAGGCTAAGCTTACAGTAAAAGCGGGGGATAAGAAAGCGGTTGCGGAATTTACTGTTGTCGGAGATTTTGTTCCTGAGACAAAATCCGCTACATTCCAAGTATCCGGTGCTGCAAGGGAAATGGTGAAGTCGGCATACGGCGGACATCAGGAGCTTTGCTGGCATTATGCTACAAAGACAACGGAAAATATGGTTGCACCAAAATATATTGAAAAGTGTGAAGAAATTGAAGTAAAAGGAATAAGAGGCCCCGGCGGTATCGATGCAATGAATTATGTTATGAAAAAGAATGGTACTGTCGGTTTGAATGAAAAGTATTATCCCTATAAGGATTCTCTTACTCCTGAAGCGGTTATAAAGCTTGCCAACGAACTTAATGTGCCATATATTTATGATATGAATATAATGGTTGAACAGACAACGCAGGATATGGTAGATGTTGTAAGAACGCTTACTGAGATATACACAGGACCTGAGCTTAGAATAGAGCTTGGAAACGAGATATATGACAGGCGTGCACAATATCCGCAGGGAGATAGTTATATAGCACAGGTAAAAGAGATATCAAAAGCAATCAAAGCAGAGTTTCCGGATATCAAGCTTGGTGTGTGCGTGTTAGGTTCTGACCTTGAAAAGCGTATAACATCCGATCCGAATAACTTTGCGAAGGATGCCACAGTTGACCCGACAACCACAAATGGATACCATTATGGTAAATGGAATGAGTTTGTAGCAGAAGGACTGGAATATTTCGATGCTATTTGTCCCCACCTGTATATGAACTACGATAGTGCTTACGGTATCACACAAGATATATTTATGCGTTGGGGATATGGATATAATCGTGATGTATATGAAGGGTATTTTGAACAGCTTCGTGACTATTTCCCAGGTAAAGAAATATGGGTTACAGAATGGGGCACAACACCTTTTTACAATATATGGATGACTGACCCGGGTGAGAAAGCCAGAACTCAAAATGCTAAAACCCCCGGTTTTGCACTACTCAATATGGAACGTCAGCTTGATATGTTAGGTTCAGGTGTTGTTACTTTCGGTTCGTATCATGCTTTGATGGATGCACAGTGCTTTGGTATATGGGATGATGCATACCATAAACTGCCAAATTATTATGTGTTTAAAGAAATTGGTAAGCTCACTACAGAAAATGACTTTTATTATGCATTTGACTCACAAAATGTTGAAAGCGAATGGATGAACTTAAAACTTTCCGGTGTTAAACAAAAAACCGAGGTTAAGGATGCTAAGGTGTGGGGATTTGGTGATGAGGAAGATGTTCGCTATGCTGTTATATCAAATTCCTTGCCTGATAATATGAATATCTCTTTAGACGGATACAAATTAAAGCAGACATGGTTATACGGAGGTCGTGACAAAGTACTTCCGGATTTCTACAATAATCCATTACCATCATATGGTGATTTCAATCCTGATGCGGTATCATATCCTGATACAACAGAGGGTGAATGGACTGATACAGTAAGTCTTCCCGGTTACAGCATGATGATTGTTAAGCTTGAAAATACCGAAAAATGTGAGATAACAGATAACGTTGGCGGAAAAATTATGTTAAAGATAAATTCACCAAAAGCTGTTGTTGGCGGAAAAATAAGAAATATTGATAATGCCGACAGCACAATAGTTCCGATTTTGGAGAATGGTGTAACAATGCTACCGATGAGATTTTTATCAGAAAGTAATGGATGTTATGTTACATGGAATGGAGAAGAACAAAAGGTATCTGTAATTTCACCTGATAACAATGTGATTGAACTTGTGATAGGAAGTAAAAAATACACATTTAACGGAGAACAGAGAGAGCTTACTGAAGCACCGTTTACAAGAAATGACAGAACATATCTGCCGCTTAGGGCAATAGCCGAAATAATTGGCAAGGATGTTGAATGGAACGATGCAGGTGTTATTGTGGTAAGTAATGGAGATTACAGTTTAGATGACAATACAGCCAATGTCATATCTGCAACATTGAATTAACGGAGGATATTGCTATGAAAATCAAAAGAATAATTACAGGAGCTGTGGCACTTTCAATGCTTTGCTGTTCATCTGTATTGGCTGATTCAAGTCAAAGGAGAGAAGTCGTAAACTTCAATATAGAAGTGGAAAATGGCGGAGAATTAACAGCTGTTATCACAAAATTGAATGAAAGCACCATACGCTGGATGGGTATAGTGAATGCTGATGAATCAGGAAATGTGAACTTTAGCGTAGAGCTTGAGGATTATTATGATAATGAGTTATCCGATGGTGCATATACATTGACTTTGATTGGTAAAAACAAATATGAAAAATATCAAGAGAATTTTTCGTATAAAAGCACTCCTACAAGAGAGCAAGTATTGCAAGAAATAACAGATGAAGCCTCGGTAATTGCATTGTTTACAAATCCTGATGTTCGTGAAGAATTAAATGCAATGGGATTGTATATTGATGAATTTTCCGATTTGGGTGACGAACAGGCAAAAGTAGCAAGTAAAGTTGCAGCTCTTTCTGAAAAGACAGAAAAAAGTATGTCTGATGAAATTGGTCCGTATATAATTTACCTGAAGTGCATTAAAGACGGAAGCGAAAAATTTGCTGAAAATTTTAATAAATATGCAGAGGAGTGCTTCGGCGTTAATATTGATAGTGAACTTTACAAAAAACTGCTTACAGAAAAGGACGAAAAGGCTTTATATGAGCATATTAAAGAGCTTGGAGATAGTGCAACGGACAAATTAAAAGCTGATTTTGAAGATGTGCTTATAACAGCGTTATTTTCTTCTACTATTGATGGTGGTGAAATGCAACGCATCATATCTACCTATGGGGAGTATGCAGGGTTCAATATGACAAAGTATAATAAAGCGGAAGATAAACAAGCTTTTGCAATCCATATGATAAATGAGTATAACAACTCAGATGAAGTCAGGAGCAGGTATAACAGCTATACTCCTTCATCAACATCAAAAAAACCTGCAGGAGGAGGCTCGTCAGGCGGAGGCGGTGGTTCCAAGCCTGTTACAAACGGAGCCGGTGGCGGAATAAGTATCAATACATCAGGATCAGGAAAACCGTTAGTTGAATATACTCCTGTTCAGAGTTTAGAGGAAAAGTACAGCTTTAAGGATATGTCAAGCTATGAATGGGCTAATGAGGCTGTCGTGCAGCTTGCAGCAAAGGGTATCATATCCGGTGTAGGCGACAATATGTTTGCTCCCGGTCGTGAGATAACCAGAGAAGAGTTCGCTAAACTTGTGTCGCTTGCTTTTGATGTTAAAGATGAAGGCAACAGTGCATTTACAGATGTTGAAAGCAGCAGATGGAGCTACAATGCTATTTCAGCATTGGCAAGTGCCGGAATTATAGGTGGTATCGGCGACGGTACATTTGCACCTGAGATGTTAATAACAAGACAGGATATGGCTGTTATTATAGATAGGGCATTAACAAAAAAAGCAATAGTAATTGAATCACAAAAAAAGGAAGATTTTAGTGATATAAGTGATGTTTCTGATTATGCAAAGGATTCTGTGGTTGGGCTTTACCAAAGAGGACTGGTATCAGGAACAGGAGATGGAAACTACAAGCCTTTGAATTATGTCACAAGGGCAGAAGCTGCTCAGATTTTATATAATTGCCTTAAGGCTATCGGAGGTGAGAATTAATGAAAAAAATAATATCTTTATTATTAGTGCTTGCCATATTTCCGGGTATGATTGTAAATGCAACAGAAGAAGGTGCTGTACAAACAGAGGAAGTTACAGTCGAAACAAAAGAAGAACCAGTGGTTGGAACCCCATTTTATGGAGCACAAAAATTGCTTGAATATCTTGAGATAGGCGATAAAGAAATATATGAGCAGGAAACTGTTACAAGAGCACAATTTGCTAAAATTCTTGCTCAGGCTGTATGTAACAATATTTCTGAGCCGAACAAACAGATATATTCTGATGTATCAACAGAAAACATCTATTATCCATATATATATGAGTTGGCGGTTATGAATATCATGAACGGATATGATAGCAATACATTTAAGCCAAATGAAAACATTAGTATGGAAGAAGCCTATGCGGCTTGTATTAATGCTTTGGGATACAGACCTATTGTTGATTTCAGCGGTGGTTTCTTTAAAGGATATCGCAGTATGGTAGAACGCATAGATTTAGATGATGGGTTGAAAAAAGCAAGTGGACAGATAACCGGCAGTGAAGCAGCAATACTTATTTATAATATGCTGAACACGAATACTGCAGATCTTATTAACGATGGTGTAGGAAGGACGCTTTTAGATATAAACTTTGATATGAAAGGTTATATCGGAAATATATCGCAAATTGGCGGTATTGCTGTCAACACACAAATCAGCAGTATTAGTGAAGATTCTATTATTATTGATGGTGTTGATTACAGTATAAAAAAGAGCTACGGTGAAAAAATAAGCCAATATGTAGGGTGCAGTGTCGAATTCTATGTGCGTGATGAGGATGGCGATGCTGAGGTTGTGCTTGTGTACCCCAATAAAGAAATAAAGAGCATAACGGTTATGTGGGATGAAATTTCCAACGCAACAGTTACAGGCGGTGCGATTACAGTTGATTATATTGACGATAAAAACAGGAGCAGAAAGCTCAGGATGGAAAAAGGTGCGTCTTTGATACTGAACGACAGGGCTGCTCCGCTTAATGAAAATGAGTTCGATATGCCGAACACAAAGACTGTTTTTATAGATATTGACAGAGATGGCGAATATGAAATTGCTCGTGTATCAAGATATAATAACATGATTGTTTCTGCTATAGACACCGTTAACGGGGTAGTTTATGGTAAGTATGATGTATACAAATCTGAAGAACTTCTTTCAAATAAATATGAAGTGAAAATCATACAAAATGGCACAACTGTAGGTATGAGAAATATTAAAGCCGGTGATATTTTGAGTATCTATGTAGGCGGGCAAGATGATAATACTAAGAAAACAGTAATTATTAACAATGATAAAACTGTGGCAGGACAGCTTACGTCAATCACTGAGGATGGTTACATAGTAGATGATATAGAATACTATCCTGCATATTGTTTTACCAAGGCTGTCAATGAAGGCTTTGTGCGTACACCTAAAATAGGCGAAAATGTAACATTGTGCCTTGATGTTGAAGGATATATAGCTGAAATTAAATATGGGCAGTCTGATACTGTATATGCTTTTATTGTAAGTGCAAAGGCTTTGGATGATAGTTTTATTGAAGATAGTAATTTTTCCTTACATGTATTCACAGAAGAAGGTGAGTGGAAGGATTATGAGCTAAAAGAAAAACAGGTGTATTTTAATGACGTTAAAATGACACCTTATGAAGTGGTTATGAATAATCTTAAAGATACTGACGGAATAATATATCAGCTTTTAAAACTCAAGCTTAATGCTGAGGAAAAGGTGGTACGAATATATACGGCTCAGATCCCGATAAATGATGACGATGCTGAGAAAAAGTTTATTGATGGAGTATTTACACAGTCGCATAAGCCTTTAAATAGGTACTATTCCAATAAGGGTGGAGCAGATATTATGTTTGCAGAAAATCCTGCTACACCGAACTGGGGTTATGGTGAGGTGGAGGATGCGAAGGCAGACTTTGCTGTTACATCATCAATCAAGGTTATGAGAATACCTCCAAAGAATAGCACCTCAGAAACGATGGAAAAGGAAGACTTATACAGTGTTGGAACAGGTGCAATGTTCCCACGCTGGGAATGGGCTTATACAATAGGCTATGACGGGGACAGATTTGGGACACCCGGAATTCTTGTCTGGTATCAACCCGAGGGCAAGGAATCAGATATATTAATGGTAAACAAAATCGGTCAAATGTTAAATGAGACTACAGAAGAGCTTGAAAGCTACATCGAAGTTATGTCAAGCACAGGCACAATTAAATACAGAACAGAAAAGCACGAGCTGTTTAGTAATCTTAGAAAGGGAGATATCATAAAAGTGAAATGTGATATGGCTGATGTGAACAAGCGTCATGTGACAGCAGTTACAAAATATACTCCCTCGCAGCTTAATAATGGTACAGTAGTTGGTGTATCTAATGGTATGATAAGAATACTTCCGGAGGGCGAGAGTAAATCTGTTTTATATGCAATAACAGCGCAACAGGGCCCATGTTTTTCAGATGGTTACATAGAATATCTGAATACAGCATCTCTGAGTGAAGGTAAGAAGATTGTGTATAATGAATATTACGGAGCTATCAGATCATATATCATAGTTAACTAAAATGTAGTGGTTGCGGACGGGACTTTCCCGTCCTGCAATCATGTCTTATGGGGGATTTTATATGCTTGAAAAATCACAGGATTATAAAGTATTTATAGACGAAAATGAAATAGAAGTCAGGAACATACGAGTATCGGCATATCCTATAAATCAGATATACAAGGGGTATCAAAGACCTATTGAACAAACTGAAATTGCAGGACTTGCTTCATTTGATTTTGATAAGAAAGTTTATGTTACTGTAAAGAGTTCAAAAAAGATTGAAATTGTCAGGATAAGACCTGAGAAATATGGGATAAAACCGGAGATTATTGATCAAAATACCGTGGGATTTTATGTGGACAAATCTATTCTATGTAGTGTTGAGATAAACGATTACCATTCATGTTTACATCTTTTTGCAAATGAAAAAAGAGAAATTCCCACAGATTGCATTTATTATGGGAAAGGTGTACATAATGTAGGTGTACTTAAATTGGAAAGCAACAGCCGTGTCTATATTGAGGACGGGGCGATAATATATGGTAGAATTGAAGCTGCAGATGCTGAGAATATCAGTATTGAAGGCTACGGGATTATATGCGGTTCAAAAAACGAGGAACGTACCACCTTTACGAAATTCATTCGTTGTAAAAACGTACACATAGAAGGGGTTATTTTGTGTGATGCGTGTGAATGGTGTACTATGTTTGCTTTATGTACTGATGTAACTGTGAAAAATGTAAAGCTTGTTGGTATGTGGAGATATAATGCGGATGGATTTGATATAGTAAACAGTCAGAATGTAAGCATTAAAGACTGCTATATAAGAACATTTGATGATTGTATTGCAATAAAAGGTGCATCAGGCTTTGGTGATGAAAATGTAAGTGACGTTGAAGTTAGTGGTTGTGTTGCTTGGTGTGATTGGGGACGTGCTTTTGAAATTGGTGCAGAAACTTGTGCAAAAAAAATAACCAATATTACATTCAGAGATTGTGTGGTGGTACGAACTCAAGATGTTGCTCTTGATATTCAGCATACTGATTATGCCGAAATATCTAATGTGGTTTTTGAAAACATTATTGTGGAGCATAATGATAAAATACATCGTCCGAAGCTTCAGGAGTATGACGGAGAGATATATGCAGTAAACAATGATGAAAATTATTATCCGTCGCTTATTGTATTAGAAATAAAGAAGAATATGTGGACTACATCAAAAGATTACGGTACGATAAGTGATATAACTTTTAAAAATATTAAAGCACCGGGAACTATGGGAATATCTCTTCTTGGAGCAAATGAAGAATATAAGATTTCGGGAGTATCGTTTGAAAATATAAGTTCATATGGTGGAAAACACAGCTATTATATGAAGAATGTAGAGAATATCAGTATTGGGTAGGAGGAGATTCTGTGATTTTATCTTGTGTAATGATTTTGGTGTTTCTCTTTCTGCTGATTATCCTTGCAATAAAAAGCAGAACATTTTATCCGATTATAATTAAAATATTTGGTATTATTCTTATGGCATTTTCTTTGATACTGTATGCGGCAAAAATGTCAATTTATCATACAAACATACCGATGGAATACGATATATATTTGTTTTTGAATAGAATTAAGATAGCCTTTGATACTGTCTTTTTGGTATCCAATATTGGATTGATATGTTTTTTAGTTAGCCAAGTTATGTATATTAGAAAGCTGTGTTCAATGAAAAAGCGGCTAATAACTTGCTCAATAATACCTATAATTGTTTTTGGCTTTTTAAACAGTAAAACAGTATGTGAAAAAATATATTTAAGGGTGGCAGAAGGCACAGAAGGAATAACAGCTTTGAATGAAGTAAACAGCATAGTAAATATAATAATGCTAATTATATTTATTTCATTTATGATTATTCCTTATGTAGTAGGTATATATTCGTATTTTAAAACAAAATTATTGCATACAAAAACGGAAATTGTATCATCTTGTACAGCATGGTTAGGCATAGATGTTCTCGGTGCATTTTTAATATATGGTAATAGACTTGATATGGCAATGTTTTACAATATGTCTCTTTTGAAATATCCAAAGAACATATATATAACATCAAGTAATTTATCAATTCTGATATTTATCATATTTCTTCTTGCAATTGTTTATTTTGTGATGAAGAAATTTTCACCATTTGGTGATAATTTGAATAAAAGAAATATTGAGGTACTTGTCGAAAAAGATGAAAATACAATAATGATGCTCCATTCATACAAAAATGCGTTTTGTTCGATATTGATGTGTTCAGATATGAATAATAATGTTGGAAATGATGAGACAAGAATTGATATTATTCGGGAAATTGCTGAAGATTTTTCTGAAAAGATTGAAAAAACGATACAAATGTACAGAGCAAATGAAAAAACATTGTTTGGGGTGAGAACACAAATTGATCTTATAGAAACTGTAAATACTGCTATTAAAAAGAGTAAGATAGATTTTCCGGTTGATTTAAAGACTAATTCAAGCAGTATTGAAATTACAGCAGATGCATTTCAGATTAATGAGTGTTTGATTTGTATATTAAACAATGCTTATGAGGCTATTGACTATGATAAAGAGGATAAAAAAATTATAATAGAGATAGGCGTTGAAAATTCGTATGTATATATAAACATAACCGATAATGGTTGCGGAGTAAACAAAAAAACTCGTCAAAAGATGTTTAAACCTTTGTATTCTACAAAGCTTGGCGGAAACAATTTTGGTATGGGGCTTGCATATGCAAGAAAAATTGCGAAAAGTCATGGCGGAAACATAAAAATAAAAAGTAAAGAAGAAGTATATACAACCGTGCAGATTGTATTAAACAAGAGCGGAAAATGAGTTGAAATACATTAAAGACATAATAATAAAAAGGAGATGTGTATAGCGTGAGTGCTGAAAAAATCAGTGTGCTTGTGTGTGATGATATGGCATATATCGGCAAACTTTATTGTTCAATGCTGAATAATTCAGAAAGCTGCCAATGTGTTGGAACAGCGGAAAATGAACGAGATACGATTGCTATGGTGGGGAAATTGCATCCCGACATTATATTGCTTGATGTCCAGATGGATTCTGTTGATTCGGGTTTGAAACTTATAACACAGATTTTAGAGGTATCGCCTCTTTCAAAGATAATAATGATCTCGGTGTCAAATGACAGTGAGAATATCTTTAAAGCGATACAGCTTGGAGCAAAGGATTATTTTGTTAAAGACCACCCGTTTGAAGATCTTTTAGAAATAATTGAGAATGTATACAAAGGTGAAAATAAGATTCATTCTGATATAGTCGCAAAGATAATGGAGCATTATGATATTGTCGAAAAGAAGCAGGAGTCACTGCTTTATATAGTAAATAAACTTATGTGCTTATCTAAGCGAGAAATGGAAATTTTGCGAGAGCTTTGTCATGGATTGTCCTATAGTGATTTATCAAAAAAGCTTTTTATAGAGGAAGTTACGATAAGAGTTACGGTTAATAATATCATTAAGAAAACAGAGTTTAAAAATATACAAATGCTTATTGAGCATGTCAATAAACTTGGGATATTTTCTCTTTTTAATAACAAATTAGGAGATTAATAACGTGAAAATCACGTTATTTTGCCTCCGGCGGATTTTATTGTCCGTGCGATTTTTTTCGTCTTGACAGCCGAAAACGCACATGGACATAATTTCCATTATACGCCTTGTCAGTCCACAGACAAGGTTGTATATATTCTTCATTACTACGTGTGGACAGAAAGGCTATGGAAATTAATATGTATGAAATACAGTATGATACCTTTTTGGATAAGATACATGGCTGTTGGTACGGCAAGTGTCTTGGTGGTGCTGCCGGTGCACCCGTTGAGGGAATAAAAAAAGTAATTGAAGTTGGAGATTTTACAGAGATTTTTAACCCGGACTTACCGAACGATGACCTTGATCTGCAGCTTTTGTGGATTGATGTATTAAAGGAAAAAGGCACAATTATAAATTCCTGTGATTTGGCAGATGCATGGGTGGAAAAATGCTGGTATCCGTTTTCCGAGTATGGATATTTTCTTAAAAATTATATGCGTGGTGTGAAACCGCCATATTCCGGAATTATCAATAACAGCTTCTTCAAAGAGGGAATGGGATGCCCTATAAGAAGTGAAATATGGGGAATAATTTCAGCGGGAAATCCCGAGCTTGCATCACAGTATGCCTATATGGACGCAAGCCTTGACCATGCAGAAAACTCGGTTTATGCAGAACAGTTTTTAGCAGTAATTGAGGCTATGGGTTTTTTAGAAAGTGATATGGATAGGCTTATCCAATGTGGGATGAATTATATTCCAACAGAAAGTAAGCTACATAAGTGTTTTGATATGATTATTGATATGTATCAGAAGGGCGAGGACTGGCTTTCAGCAAGAAAGGAAGTTCTTAATAAGTATTCGCACCCTGATTTTACAAATGTTGTGCAAAACTTAGGATTTGTATTGATTGCACTTTTGTGGGGCAATTGTGATATGCGTGATACAATCAATATCGCATTAAAGTGTGGATATGACACCGACTGCACTTGTGCATCAGCCGCAGCGATTGTTGGAATTATAAAGGGTTATGAAGGTCTTGGAAAGGAAATTACAGATCTTATAAAAGATTATTTTATATGTGGTGTGGATGTGGTACTTGAATCAGACAGTATTAAGGATTTGGCAATTACCACTGCAAAAATTGCAATGCAGACACCTAACTATGAACTTAAAGTAGTAGATGCGCCAATGGTGTATGAAAGACCTCAAAACTTTAAGGGATTCGCACTTGAATATCCAACCCAAGAAGGGCTTGAAAATGCTAAAAAGCTATTAAAGCCTGTGAAATGGGAAGTTTACGGACCATTTTTTGAACAGCTTAATCAACCTATAAATCCGGATTTTCCAAGTCCACATGGAGAAGGATGTGTTTTGCCTGATTTGGTATGTATGGTAAACAGTGAAGTCTTTTTGGATAAGGAATACATAACTGAATTTGAAGATGAGTCACTTGCCTGCGTAATAGATGCATATGAGGACTTTATTGAGATTGACGATAACCTTACTTTAGAGGGACAAATGTGCTGTTATGCACGTGCCAGGATTGTATCTCCAAAGGCACAAAAGGTGTGGGCAATCGTAGGAAACAGCGACGGTTTCAGATTGTTGGTTAATGGTGAAAATGTTCTGGAAAAAGATGAAATTTGCTTGTGGACACCATATAACAACTTCACATTGATTGATTTAAAAGAGGGTGAAAATGAATTTGTTGTAAAGCTTTTAAGAAGAACAGCAAGTTTGAAATTTTCATTGGGACTGAGAATTTACGATGGAAACCATTGGCACAGAAGCAGATGGTGTACTGATTTAAGGTAGAGGCGATGGAAGCATTGGACAAATAATAACAAACAATTGCTCCGTTTGATACTATACTAATAAAAATAAGTAATGAGAGGAAATAATAATGAAGTTTGATCGGGGACAGTATAAGGAGTATTACAAATGAAACAACTTATTCACGAACAATACATTGAAGGAGCATTGAAGCGCCTTCATCTTTTAGAACCTGAGATATATGTCGACAATGAAGCGAGAGAAAGAAGCGGTCATGTGGGACATGCTATGACAGAGTTTGCACCCGGAAAAATAATTGCGTTTAATTCAAACACTTCTGCAAAACTTCATTCCGGACATTCTCCTTTCGGATGGATAGAATATAGAATTTCAGAAGATTATGGTAAGAGCTGGGGTAAAATTAATGTTCTTGATTATTCTGTAAAGGAGTTTGTTGACGGAATACAAACTATAGCCATAGAAAAAGCTGTAACCTGTGAAGATGGAAGTATTGTAGCTTTTTGTCTGACGTGTGAGGGAAAATTACTGTACGAGCCATATGGTATACCAAGAGTAATTCGTTCTGAGAATGGCGGAAAAACATGGAGTGAGGCAAAGGAGATGCTTAACTATAAAGGACGTGTTTATGATGCAATATATCACGAAGGTTCAATCTATGTTTTAGAGTTTTCCAATGATGATTTTTTGGGAAAAGGGTCGGAACATTTATACAGAATTATTAAAAGTGATGATAACGGAAAAAGCTTTTATGAGCATAGCGTGGTGTCGTTCCCTTCTACTGAATCAAGAGGCTATGGCAATATGATTTTTACTCCTGAAAATACCTTGTTGGTTTATGTTTATAATGCAAATGATGAAGTTAACATGGATTGTATCAAAAGTGATGATCTTGGAAAGACTTGGAATAACTATGTAAAATGCTATGTTGATAAAAAGATAAGGAATCCGCAGATTGGATTTCTTGACGGTCAATATATTTTGCACGGAAGAGCGGGCGAAAGTGAAGCAGGAACCGGTTCGTTTGTTATATATACATCACTTGACGGAATAAATTGGAGTCAAGGGGAAATTCTCGTTGAAGGTCGTCCGGCTTGTTTTTATTCAAATAATATTGTCATAAAGTGTGCTGACGGGAAAAACAGAATGCTTGTGCAGTATTCGGAAAATTATAACGATCCTACCCCTGGTAAATGGAGCGGTCAGGTTAATGTTATGCATATGTGGATAGAGAGCAACTGAGCAAACGAAAAAAGCTTAGCATACGTTGCTGATACAGAACACCTTCAGAGATACAATCAGCTCATCGTTGTGGCGCTGATTTTGTAAAAATGTTTCCTATAACGAATCTTGGTATAGAATATGTCAAGGCGGTAGAAGTGCCTCTTTCTCATATCAAATTGCTTGCTGTGGGTGGAATAAATGAAAACAATATGGCAGACTATTTAAACGCAGGAGTATGTGGGTTTGGTATAGGCTCAAATATTGTAAGTAAAAAGTTGATAAATGCAGGCGACTATGGAGCAATAACTGATCTTGCAAAAAAATATACAAAGGTGATAATATGCGTAGTGTAAAAACAATTGTGAAAAATGGGTAAGTGTATTAGAAGAGTACGCTGTTCGATATGGCGATAAAGTTAAGGGTTGGTGGATTGACGGATACTACGATTATTTCCAATACACTAATGAAAGATATATTATGAATTGCCGGGTTATGAATTTTTTAAAATATCATTATGATTCCGCTTACAATCATACCGATGTAGATAACAAGTTTCAATTTAGCCGAGTCCAGCTTATCGAACACGAAAACTCCGATTTTGTCACCAATCATACATGCTATAAATCCGATTAACGAGTAAATCAGGATTTCTGCGGTAAACACTTTGTTTATCGCTCTGAAAACCGTTGCGTATATGTTTGTAATGCAGAAATAAAACTGAATAGCTGAAAAATATGAAATGTTATTCTCAGTTGCGTGCGTAAAGTAAAGCACTGCCGGCGGACCGCCCGTTGAGAACAGACCGTTAAGAGTGCCTCCGAGTGTTCCGGCTATCAATCCGTTTTTTACAGTTGGTCTTATTGTTATGTGCTTGTTGAAAAACAAAAAATAAATACTGAGGCATATAAGAACCGAGCCGAGCAGAATATTGAAAATTTCGGACGGTACTGATGATGAGAAATATACTGCCGCAGGAATGGTAATCATCGCTGCAATAAGTGGTGGTAAAGCAGTTTTAAGCGGAATATTTTTCCTGTATTTAATTGTGTTATATGTAGATGTACCGCACGAAAAAAGTCCGGATATCGCCGCTGCAGCAGTGTGTGACGGCATGAAATGCGGAAGAAACAGCATAACAAAAATTCCGAGCCCGAATCCGCTTACACGTTGTATAAAGCCTGCGCATGCGGATATGAGACACAGCAGTGCCATACTTGGGATTGAAAGCATATTTTTGTTCCTTTCTGTATTTTTATCTTTTATTTTTTCTGTACTCTCCGGGAGTGCAATTATAGTAATTTGAGAATTCTTTAAAAAACCTTGTTTTATCCGAGAAACAAATTTTCTGAAGGATTTCTTCTATAGACATATCTGTCTCGATAAGAAATTTTGCTGCTTCGGTAATGCGTTTTTCGGTAAGATATTCCTTGAATCCTTTTCCTGAGAATTTTTTAAACTCACGGCTTATGTATGACGGATTAAAATAACATTTTGCCGCCAGTGAGCTGAGAGTGATAGGCTCTGAATAGTTTTTGTCAATATAATCCAAAAGATATCCCATCATATTTAGAAAGATGTCTTTCGGATAGTTTTCGTCGGGATTGTTTTGCTGAAGGGCACGGAAAAGCTTTGTAAGCAGAATTCGTGCATAACCGTTCAGGGAAATTGAATATCCCGGATTAAGCTCATTTTTTTCCGTAATCATAAAGTTGATAAGATGCTTGATTTCGTAGGCATCATTGTCTTTAAACTTTACAAGCTGTGTATCTGTATTCAATTTTTCATCAGAATCTGAAAGAAAGAATCTGAAAATATTATAAAAAGTATCTCCGTCAATTGCGTATTCGCTTATAAGGTCCTGCTTTATCAGAATGTTGACAAACTTAGCATTTCCCAAAGCTTTTACCGAATGAATCTGACGTGGGTTTATAAAAATCAGACATCCCGGAGTGGTTGTATATTCTTTTTCATCAATTTTATGGATAACTGTTCCCGAAATGGTATATACAAGCTCAAGAAATTCATGAATATGATTTCCGTCTATGTAATTAGGATCGGAAATTGTCCATAGATTAACGGTCTCATCTTTTGAGAAAAAAGATTTTTTCAGATACTGGTACATATGATAACCTCATTTTTTTTAATATAACTACATTATAACTCTTAATTTTACAAAAATCAAGCATAAAATCAAAATTAAGATTAATTGGTAAAAAAGAAATATATTTATAGTAAAAAATCAATATTCAATAAGTAGAAAATCAATATTTATTGGTAAAAAAACAGTATTGAAAAATAATTATAGAAATTGTATAATAATAATATAAATCAAAGTAATTGTATTGTAAACAGAATATAAAAATGGAGATGGATTGCATGAAAAAGATGAAGATAGTTACATGTGCCTTACTTGCTTTTTCACTCTTTAATATGAGTGCTTATGCGGATACAAGGATATCGTTATCGGGTAACAATGTTACCGTGTCAGTTGACGGAAGTGCAAATACGTGGGGTTCATTGGTTGTTTTGAAGTCAGGAGACGCATATGACAATGAAAATATTATTACAATGAAGCAGGCACAGGGTGATGCTGAAGGTAAGCTGGTGTTTGATTTCTCAATATCGGACGAACCCGGTGCGGAAAAAGTTAATGCGAAATATGATTTGCGTATAAAGAACGGTTCTGAAGATGTCATAACAGAAGAAATGTACTATGCAACTCTTGATGACAGAGAAGAGCTTGCAAAGACTTTAAGAGATGCCGCTTCAGCATCAGAGCTTACCGATATTATTGAGAACGAAGAAAATGAGATTGTACTAAGAGCTCTGGGATTTGATTTTGAAAAATATGCTGTTATCAAATCGGATTCCAACGATAAAAAAGAGTTTGCAGATATTTTTATCGGAAGCGTGGACGAAGATATGACAGATTCTGAACAAACAGCGGATGTCCTTAATAAATCACTACTGATTGAGCTTATCAATATAGGTTCATCCGAAGATGATGAATACATAAAAGAGTTGAATCTTTCTTTTGAAAAGGTTGAATATGATGATATAAAAGATGAAAAGCTTAAGTCTTTTATTACTGATTATATAAATTCGAACGTAAAATATTCAGGTGTTGATGAGCTGGCGGATGCATATGAATGTGCAAATGTATTATACATAATAAATAACACACGTTTTTCATCAATAGAAAAGACTCTTAAAAAATATGAAGATATTCTCGGAATAGCTTCCGAATCGGAATATGAAGATTATCTCGATGCAAAAAACAAGTCAGACGTAAATGAAACTATTGCAAAAGCACTTAAAGCCTCGCCTGCGGAAAGTGTTGACGATTTGCTTTCCGTAATAGAAAAAGCAACTGATAAAAACTCAGGCAAAACCGGAGGCGGAAGCAGCGGAGGTGGCGGAGGCGGCGGAAGCAGCTCCGGAAGCGTAAAGCCTTCTTCTCCGACAAGTGTAACACCGTTTGTATCTACAGAGAAGAAACAGAAGTTCAGCGATATAGATAATGTTCCGTGGGCAGAGGAAGCCATAAATACTCTTTCCGAAAAGGGAATTGTTATAGGAGATGAGAACGGCAATTTCAACCCCGATAATACAGTAAAGCGTGAAGAATTTGTCAAAATGCTTGTTGTTGCTGCTAATCTGTACAACGAAGAAGCATCCTGCAATTTTGAAGACATAATTCCGGGGGCGTGGTATTACAGCTATGTGTCAAGTGCTTACAATAAAGGTCTTGTCAAGGGTGTATCTGAATATGAGTTCGGAATAGGAAGCAACATTACAAGACAGGATTTGTCGGTGATGTGTTACCGTGCCGCAAAAAATGTGAAAGAAATTAAAGCTGTTCGTGATAAGGTGGCTTTTTCTGATGAAAGCAATATAAGTGACTACGCACGTGAAGCGGTTGATGTGCTTTACAGAGCCTCGGTTATCAACGGTGTCGGAGAAAATGAATTCGCACCTTTGTCTGCGGCAACAAGAGCCCAGGCAGCGGTTATAATTTATAATCTGTTTGTTAAATAATTTCTTTTGAGAGGAGAAAAATGGATGAAAAAAGTTATTGCACTTTTGTGTATGATGACGATGTTGTCTTCAGCTTTTACTGCTGTTAATGCAGAAAGTACGGATAATATATCAGATAAATCGGAAATCTTATCGGCTCTCGGAATTGATAACAGTCCGAATTCGGGCTATGCCACAAAGGATTATTATTTCGGTGCGCTTTCAGGATTTTTCTACGAGGATGGATATAAGCCTTCGGCTGAGGATTTTGCCAGAACAGCAGGAATGGTTGGGTTTGGTGAAATGTATAAGGGAAACGATAATCTTTCAGTTGATGAAGCTTTGAAATATGCAGCGATAGCTCTTGGATATAAAGGGTATGCTGAAAGCTTCGGAAGCTATGGAAGTATTATAGGAACTCTCGGAATAAAGGAAGGTATAACCGATTCGGGAGATGCACTTATAACTGTTAAAGACTGTAAGAATATATTGTATAATATGCTTGACTGCGAGCCTATGATAGCTGTTATTTCAGGCAGTGAGGTTTCGTATGAAACAGACAGCAAAGCAACACTTCTTTCAAAATACCGTGATATAAGCTATGTACGCGGAAAGGTAACCGCAGACGAATATACATCACTCAGTGAAGAAACGGGATGCTTTGAAGGTTATATCCGTATAGATAATATTGATTATGAATATGATGATGAAGCAGAAGAGGTATTTCTCGGAAAGAATGTAGAGGCATACGTTAAAAACAGTGACGTGGATGACCCTGTAGTATTATATATCGGTGAAAACGAGCAGAAAAACAGCGAGGTGACAATCGAAGCTGAGGATATAGAAAATATTATCAGTGATTATTCTGCAATATATTATACATCGGGTAACAAGAGAAAGACATTGAAAATTTCCGCAGTGCCCAAGGTTATATTTAACGGAGTGTTTTACGAGGGATATCAGTATGCTGACTTTAAGCCGGAAACAGGAAGCATCAGAGCGATTGATAATGATGCAGACGGAAAATATGATGTAATTTTCATTTACTCATATGATACTGTTATTGTAAACGCAACAGATGCCGTAAATAAAGCAATTTACGGTAAGCATATAGAAGAGCCTTTTGTGCTTGAACCTGAAAAAAGCGATATAAGATATTATATATCTGACGGAATGAGCGAAATGGATTTTTCGGAAATAAAGGTTTCGGACGTTCTGAGCATTGCCGAAAGTAAGTCGGAAGAAAATAAAATAATAAATATCCTTGTTTCAAGAGAGTATGTAAGCGGACTTTTAACACGTATCAATAATGCTGAATCGGAAATCACCATTGAGGATACTCCGTACAGCTTTACTTCTGCGTTCCTGCGTTTTGCGGAAGCGGAGACACGAGAGCTTGAGCTTGGTATAATCGGAACATTTTACCTTGATGCTTTCGGAAATGTTGTGGCATGGTCGGGAAGTGCCGAAGACGGATATGTGGTTCTGTATAAGGCGTATGTGGATGACAGCGTTTCAAAGTATTCGATGATTTACATGAACCTGAACGGAGAGTGGCTCGAAGTACCGCTTGCGGAAAGTATATATTATAATGAAAAGAAATTTGCACCGGAGGATATCTTTGATAAGCTTAAAGCCGCAAGAGGACAGGTTATCAAAATAAAGACAAACTCCGCAGGCGAAATAAAAACGGTTGAAACAGCTGTAGAAACAGCGAAATATGATCCGAATAAGTTTACAAAAACTCCTGCTACAGAATACACATGGCGTTCTGCACTTAAGAGCTTTAACTGTGAGTATTTTGTTGACAATGATGCAAAGGTTATAATTATACCTGCAGATGCGGCGGATAAGAACGCATACCAGGTAAGAGAACCGTCTGACTATTTCCAGTCAGACAAAAAATATACTGTTTCATTTTACGATTTTGATGAATATAATTTCACAAACTTTGTAAGCATGACATATACTCCGAGAGTTAATGACACACTTCTTGTTGTAAAGTCTGTCAGTGAAACATTCATGGACGGTGAAGTTCTTGATAAAATAACCGGATGCACAAGTGATTATGATAATATCACTGTTGTAGGTAAGGATGATAAGATATTTGACAATATTACAGCCGGTGATGTTGTTAAGATAAGTCTTAATACTATCGGACGTGCCGATGAAACAGAAACTGTATATAACATGAAAAATGCATTTATACCGATGACTGTTTCAACGATTTATACAACAACAGGAAATGTTGCCGGAACCGTTTCAATGATTGATGCCGGAAAAGAACGTATGCAGGTAATGTGCAACGGAACAAAGTATAATTTCAGAGTAGACAGTACCTCCAAAGTACTAAAATATGATACAGAGGAGAATGAAATTGAAATGTGTAATTATCTCAGTATCATTCCGAATGATAAAGTATTTATCAGATTGAAGTGGGGTAAGGTTCAGGATGTAATCATCAAACGGTGAAAGGAGTAAGTATGAAAAAATATATTTCTTTATTTCTCGCCTTTGGAATTGTCATGCAAAGCATGATTGTCAGCATGGCAGACGGAGGAGGCTGGAAAATAACTACAAACGGTACGGTTAATATTGATGCTGCGAAGTATTTCGCAAGCCTTGCGACCGATGCCGGAAAAGAGTATATGTTCAGCGGAGATAATTCTCTGTATATAGAATATCCCGGTAATACAAAGCTTGAAACAGAGTATATCGAAATTGAAAACGAGCTTTCCGGAGCAATAGAAGAGGGAGAGGCATATACGCTTAAGTATTATATAAAGGGTTCACGTAATTCCAAGTATCAGGAAGCTATTCTCGGAGATAAGATACTTGTGACATTTGATAATATTTCAAAAACAAAGATTGAAAAAGCAGACTGTCCGAGTGGTCAGACTGCGTGGTATGAATGTGCTTATACATTTACTGCCGAAAGCGATGCCGATAAATTCAAGTTCAGATTTTACGGCGGAACGAATAATGCGGCAATTGACGATGTATCTCTTGTAAAAGACGGAAGCGATGAGAACCTTATAACAAACGGCGGATTTGAGGAAGCTGTTTCTGAAGAAGAATATGTTGAAGAGGAATTTGACCGTACACCGTATGCGCCTGAAAATTTAATTGCTACACCGGCTACTTCAGCATCTGAGTTAATACTCAACTGGAGAAATCCTGAGGCATCAACTCTTACAAAGGTTTCTCTTTATGATATTACGGGCGGAAAGAACGAGCTTTTGTCAGACAGTATTGAAACTACAAAATCAAAGATAGTATATTATCTGATAGACGGTCTTACATCAGGTGAAACATATCAGTATAAGCTTGTGTTCAGCTTTTCGGATAAAGGGGATTTTGCATATTATCTTTGCGGAACTCCTTCGAATAAGACAACTGCCGGTGTAGGGAAATGGACATTGGGAAGAACTAATTCAAATGATGTAAACTATTGCCCGGGCGAAGTTGTAATTGACAGCGAAGTCGCAAGAAGCGGAAATTCATCTCTCAGAATGAGAGCAAATATCGACAGAAACGTCAAGGAGCTTAAGTCGAATATATATATCAGTGCACTGTTCTCAACAAAAATGGAAGTCGGAAGCAAATATCACGTTTCTTTCTGGGTAAAGGGCGAAGAGGTTAAAAGAGCACCGACAATAACTATGCAGTGGACTGTGTTTGACGGCAGAGAGAGAGAATATCCTGAGCTTGTCGGTGATGAATATGACTGGAAACAGGTTGTTCTTACATATACATACACCGAGAAAAGTAATTTCTACTTTATATATGACGGAGAATGTAAAAATCTCTGGATAGACGATGTGGAAATCTATAAAACGGATGAGGACGGAAATGTGCCTGAAGATGCTGAAAACCTTGTTTCCGAAGGCGGATTTGAAGGTATAATAAGCGAAACTGTGGCAACTGTATCTGACCTTACCGCAATACCTGAAAGTGACGGTCTTGTACTTGACTGGAATCTTTCTGAAGAATCATGCGAATACGTTGAAATTTATGAAAAGTATTATGGCAAGGATATTTATATAGGTAAAGCCGTAAAGGATGAGCAGATAAAGCTTACAAACCTTATTAAAGGCAGAGAATATACATTTTCTGTTGTGCCTGTAAATAAGGATAACGTAAGAGGCGTGCCGCAGGAAGTGATAGCTACCACAATTCTCCCTGATTATGAAATCGGAGAGGTTATACTTAAAAGTGAAGGTGCTGTAGTTGACAGACTGATGGGTGCCGGTACATATTCAGTAACATTCTCAGTCAAGAACAATGTGTTTGAAGACGGAATGAATGTTGAACAGTTTGTGGCTGTGTTTGACGAAAACAATGTTCTGTGGGGCATTTTCTCAACAGAGAAAAAAATAAGCAAAACAGGTCACGGAAAACCGTTCACAAATATAAGTACATCGTTTACAATTCCAGGTGACAATTATACTGCAGAATACTTTGTTTACGATGATAGAGAGACACTGAACATCATTGGGGAAGAGAATCCTCATAAGGTATATACTCATAATTAAAAAAGAAAGGAAGAAAAAAATGAAAACTTTAAAAAAACTATTATCAACATTACTTGCTTCTGCAATGACAGTGTCATGCTTTGCATCAGCAGTTATGGCAGAGGAAACAACTCCGACTTATTCGGATACATATTCTGATTATCTGGATAACGGATGGACAGCCAGTTATGGAGAACGTATCCAGAGTGATACTGAATTCATCTGTGTTACGGATGAGAGAGCGAAAAGCGGTGACTATAGCTTGCTTATTTATGACGGATTAACAGGAGCCTCAAAACCTCTTTCTGTAACTCATGACAGTTTTTCAACTCCGGCAGGTGATTATACCTTAAGTATATGGATTGCAGGAGCTGCATGTAACCTGAACTGGAGAACTATGTTCACTATGGCAAAAGGCGTTGTTTTTGAAGGAACGGAGGTTCCACAGCAGGTTAACATAACTAACGGAACTTTGGTTCAGACTGTTGGCGAATGGAAAAATTATACTTTTAATTTATCAATAGCTGAAGATATTTCTAACAATACTCTCACTCTTATGAGACAGGGTGCAGGTACAGGTTACGTAGGTACATATTTAGATGATATATCTTTGATTAATAAGGCTACAGGAAAGGAAATCCTGACAAACGGAAGCTTCGATGATGACGGAAAACTTAAATATAGTACTGAAAAAGAAGCGTATGGGTATGGTTGGGCTTATGACTATGCCGGAGCAGAACAAACAGATGATGTATTTATGTGTGTAACTGATTTAATGGCATATAATGGTAGCAACAGTATGCTGATTCATAATTCTTTAGCTTATGGTTCTACAAAACCTACAAGAATTACGCAGTCCGGAATTTCAACTCCTAAAGGCGAGTATAAATTCAGTGTATGGATTGCAGGTGTTACAACAAACTACGGTACAATGGTTAAGCTGAGTAAAGGCGGACAGATTAATAAAAAGGAGGGTTTAGTAGCGGGCGAAACTGTTAACGGATGGACAAATTACACATATACATTCACTGTAGAAGAAGATACTGCAAACAATATACTTTATATTATGCAACAAGGAGGTTCGACCGGAACATTTATTGACAATGTATCCTTGACAGATGCAGACGGAAACGAGTATATTTTAAACGGCGGTTTTGAAGATGACGGTGCAATAGAGTATACTTCAGCTTATGAAGAATACTTAAACGGTTGGACTGTCGGATACGATGACGGAACACAGTCAGATGATGTATTTGTTTGTGTTACAGACGACAAGGCTAATAACGGAAATCACAGTGTACTTATCAGAAATACTATAGCTAATAAAGATGGAGCTCCTGCAATTGGTATCAGTCAGTCAGGCTTCCAGGCTCCGGCAGGTGATTATACATTCAGCTTCTGGCTTTCGGGAGAATATTCAGGATGGAAAACAATGGTTTCACTTTCAGGTGAAAAGCATGTTGGGTGTAACCTTGACGGATGTACTTTAGTTGATACAGCAGGCAGATGGTCGAAATACGAATATACATTTACAGTTCCTGAAGGATATACAAATCATACTATAAACATTATAAGAGAAGGCGACTCAGCCGGTATGTATATTGATGACATATCACTTACAGATGCAAACGGAAACGAGCTTATCGCAAACGGCGGATTTGAAATTAAGGGAAATCTTGACGAGATTATAAACCCGGTTGCATATCCTACATCAGAAGGAAATGCAATTACACTTTCATGGAAGAATCCTCCGAAAGCATATGACGAAATAAAGATTTATTTTGACGGAGAGCTTCAGACAGGTGTTGAAGTTGAAGAAATTTCAACAGCGGCAAATGCATTCAATCAGTTCTATTATTCAGGTATAGAAAATTATACAGAGTATACTGTTAAGGTTGAAGCTTTAAGAGGCGGAGAAATTGTATCTTCAGTGGAGCTCCCTGTATGGACAGATGATCTCGGACCTACTACAAATTATGCAGGTAATCAGCTGATTGACCCATGGAAATACACAAGAATGGAAAATACCGAATACGGATATGCAAATACAGTTGCTTCTGTTGATTATGATGAAAAAGCATCAGGAAGCTCATCAATGAAGCTTACAGGTAACATTGAAAAGGTAAAGCATCAGTGCTATCCGAATATCAATCAGCAGGTAACACTTGACCAGGGTGTTAAGTATGTTCTTTCATTCAAAGCTAAGCTTAATAATGTAGGCGCACTTTTCGTAGTTCTTGAAACAGAAGACCTTGGTGAAAAAATCTGGGGAAGAACACAGCTTTTGAATAACTTTACAACATCAGACTGGAAGACATATACTGTTCCGCTTGTTTTTGAAAACGAAAACGGTGATACTACATTTGATTCAATGAACGAGGGCGAAATGTATTCAGCTACAATCATGATTGCAGTTGAAAAGATGATCGGCAGTATAAACATTGATGACGTAAAGCTTTATGCAGTTGAAGAAGATGACGACACATATACACCGATTAATGCAGGTGAGAACTTAATTAAGAACGGCGGATTTGAATTTGGCGGATATGCCGTTGAAGATGCAAAATTCGAAGTTTCAAACGGTTCAAAGTTTGTTGCGATTGACAAAATTCAGTCAGGTGACATTAAGGTAACAACAGGAATCAGAAACATTTCAATGGGCGAAGATTTCGGTGCTGCAACTATTATAGCTGTGTATAATAACGGACAGCTTGTATCAATTCCGTATATTCTTGAACGCGAATACGTTGAAAGCTCAGTTTATCTGCCAACAGATAAATATTCAGCAACAGTTACTATCCCTGAAATGACTCAGGACGATAAGTATGAAATTAAGGTAATGTATTGGGACGGATTTTCTGCTATGAAGTCGCTTGATACTGCAGATTGTTTGAAATAATTTGTAAATGTGAAAGACTGCAGTAATTATGTTTTACTGCAGTCTTTCAGTTAATTTGGAAAGGGAAAGAATTATGACAAATTTATCAAAGCGTTTAATATCAGCTTTTCTTTCATTTGTTCTTATAATACCTTTATGCATCAGCTTTGAAAAAAGTGTATATGCAGAAAGCTTTGGTGGCTGGTCTGTAAGCTTCAATAACGGTGCAAAGGGTGAGGCTTATATTGACACAGAGAATGCATACAGCGGAGTGTCATCTTTGAAAATCATCAATGAAACTCCGTCTGCGGCTAATGTGTATGCAGGTGCATACTATAATGTAAATGTGGAGGCAGGAAAAAAATATAAGGTTGGCGCTAAAATCAAGTCACTGCGCTCATCAAATATCTTTTTCTGCGTAAGCTGGGAGACAAGATATTCACTCCGACCGTTCGGAGATACATATGAGTGGACGAATTTCGAGGTTACACACACAGCGAAAGAAAGCGGAGCAAAGGTGCTTCAGTTTATTGTGGACGGCGTAACCGACGGTTTCTGGATAGATGACGTTAAGTTCATTGATCTTGAAACAGGAGAAAATCTTGTTGTCGGAAGTGACAGTACTTTTGAAGAAGAAAAACTGAACATATCCGATCTTAATTCTGACATGAATAATGTTACGGAGTTATATAACACAATCAAGAAGTCCGAAACATATTCGGCAAATGACCTTGAAAGCGTTATCGGCGGTTTCAAAAATATGTTTGTATACAAACAAAAAGATATAACGATTGACGGAAATTCAGAAGATTGGGAAGGATATACCTCCTGCAGTATTCCGACTCTTCCGACACAGTATCAGATATATCTGAAGGACGGAAAACCGCTTGACGCAAATATGACCTGTAAGTTCGCGCAGGACGATGAAAATTTTTATTTGCTTATAGAGGTTGTTGACGATGTCTATAATTATGTGGAAGGCGGACAAAACTATTATTGGCAGGGAGACAGCCTTCAGTTTGCAATTTCGGAAATGGCTTCAAGCACCGGAACTGCTCTTGCAGAAACATACGGAACTGAATTCGGTCTTGCATACAACCCTGTAACAGATGAATGTGAGATTTATTCGCCTGACGTGGCAGACGACAGACTTTCAGCCGCTGTTGCAAAGGCATCGCATAAAGACGGTAAGACTGTTTTTGAAACAGCTATTCCGTGGAATATCAAGTTTGTGGAACGTCCTGCAGGAATTTTGTTTGACATACTTTATAATGATAATGACGGAGACGGAAGACGTTATTGTGTAGAACTCGCACCGGGTATAGCAGAGGGTAAAAATAACAGTCAGTTCCCGAAACTTGAAATGCTTGACGAAGGTCAGGACTGGTATGCGTGGGTACAGGGACCGAGAGATGTATTTGCGAAAACAGATTACATATATGAATATTATCTTGTAAATAAAGGCGGGGAAAAGACCTTTACGGTTACCGGTGATGACGGACAAACAGAAACAGTTACTGTTCCTGCGGGCATGGGAATAAGACATGAATTTACGGCGAATTTCAATAAAGTCGGAGAAGAAACTCTTACAAAGACGTTTTCTTCAGGAGACAGCAGTTACACAGGCAACTGTGAAGTTTCGGTAGTTGATAAGCCTGCAACTGCCGAATATCATCAGACAGTAATTGATAAAAATGCAAAGCATGTTGAAGAAATTGAAAGACTTCTTGCTCAGTGCGAGAAGAAGGGTATCACTACTGATTATGAAACAGCGTACTATTCAATTTTGAAGAAGTTTGACACACTGCTTGCAGACGACCTGAAAAATAATTTTTTCGATAAAACTTTTTATCAGGAAAGAACACTTGATGAAGTGTATGAAAAGGCGAAAACAAATCTGACTGCATATTTAAACGGCGAGAAAGAACCTAAGAGCGTGCCGAAATACGTTACAAGTGATGTCAGAATGGAAGGTCCTGTCATGTACGGAACAACAAACGAAAACGGTAAGCTTGAGGAAAGACCGGTAATCTTTGCGGGATTCGGACACTTTGCCGATGCAAGGGCCGATGTTCCTATTTTCCAGAACTTTGGCTTTAATACTGCTCAGTTCGAAATAGGTCCGTCGTACATGATGATAAATACAACAATGGCTTCATGCTGGGGCGATGCAATAGCTAAAACTCCCGATTATGAAGGAAAAATTGATACAACACATAAAAGAAACGGCAACAGCTCATTTAAGATAACATATAAGTCACCGGAAACCTCCGGACAGAATATGTACGTTTATCAGTTCGTCCCGGTAACGGAAGGAAAGACCTACATTCTTTCAGGATATGTAAAGGCAAATAATGCAAATAAGGTTTACATTTCTGCAAGAGACAGTCAGGAACGTGTGTATGTTGACGGTACATATGACTGGACAGAGGTTTCCTCTAAGTACACAGCTCCTGCTGATACTGAATATACAATTATAAGAATTGGCTGTGAAGGCCCGACAGACGAAGTATACTTTGACGATTTTACTTTCTGCGAAGAGGGAAGTAACATAAATATTTTAAGAAACGGTGATTTTGAAAAAGCACCTGAGGAAATTATGGAAATAAATCCTCATGCAAAGAGCATTTATGACCTTAAAAAGGTTCTGAAAAACTCGGAAGAAAACAACCTTGCACTGTCAGTTCTTATTTCACCGCACTATTTCCCTGCAAAAATTATTGAAAAGTACGACATACATCATCCGAAGCTGATGTTCCTTAAGTACAACATTAACGCAGAACCTGCAAAGAAAATTCTGACTGAATACTTCAATACTATTATACCTATTATCAGAGAATATAAATCTGTTCAGAATATCTGTCTTTTAAATGAACCGGCGTTCAGGGTTGATCTTTGCGGAGACTTCTATCTTGACGACTGGCATCAGTATCTGAGAGAGCTTTATGATAATGATATTTCAAAGCTGAACAAAGCATATGAAAAGAATTTTGAAGCTTTTGAAGATGTTGACTTTGTAATGACAAATTATGCGAAGAGATATGATTTTAAGAACTTTAACGACAGTGTATTCTCCGATTGGCGCAGATGGCTGTCAGAATCAGTAAAAGCACTTGCACCTGAAATTCCTGTTCAGATAAAGCGTATGAACTATTTTGAGCCGACAAACTCGCTCCATGTTTATATAGGAACAGATGTTGAAAATGATTATGATTTCGTGGACATGAACGGATGTGACTGCGGTGACTACGTTGAAAATGAGTCTGATGCACTTGTGCAGACAATGTGGTACGATATGCTCAGAAGCGGAAAAGATGTTCCTGTTCTTAACACCGAAGACCATATCATGACAAACGGAAGTGATGTATATACCGAAGAACAGCGTGATTATGTTGTACGTAATCTCCACATCGGTGCAATTCACGGAAGAAGTATGTCAAATATGTGGGTATGGGCAAAATCGTACGAAGAAGGCAACGTTTTTGCAGACAGTATCCTGTTCAGACCTGATGTTCTTGCGGGTATTTCCGATATAACAATGGATATGAACAGAAATTCATATGAAATTGCGGCACTTCAGAATGCTGAAAGAGAAGTCGGAATACTTTATTCAGATGCAAGTATCATAAGCAATGTAAGCACACCGTATGCTGTTTATCAGACTTATGCCGCATGCATGTATAACGGAAAGGCTATAAAGTTTATTTACCCGTCACAGCTCGGCAGTATGAATGATGTCAAGATTTTGTTTGTACCTAAGAAGACTCATGTTGTTGCTGAAACACTTGATTATATTTCGGATTATATAAAATCAGGCGGAAAAGTTGTTATTATCGGCAGTGATTCTCTCAGGAAAAACGAATACGGTTACGACCATGATGCGGAAAAAATCAAATTCATTTATGATAATTCGCAGATTATTGAGTATTCGGGTGCCAACGATAAAATTGAGAATATGACTGAAACCGAATATTATAACAGGATTCGAGAAGCTCTTAAATCAAACGGTCTTTATAATGTTGCGGTTAAAGACAGCAAAACAGGCGAGGCATTAGACCTTGTGGAATATAATGTGGGATATTATAACGGAAAGGTAATTATCAGCATGATTAATTACAATCAGGAAAGAACCGTAAACGTATATCTCGGTGATACGCTCGTTGAAAAATCATATGAGCTCTACAAGGATGAAACTCTCGGAAGTGAAATAACTCTCAGTAAATATGTACCTGCATTTATTGCAATAGACGTTGAAAATCCGTTTATAGATACTTACGGACACTGGGCAGAAAAAACCATTTCAGCTCTTCACAGCGAGGGTATAATAAAGGGAGTTAAGGAAAGCGTTTTTGCTCCTCAGAAAACTCTGACAAGAGCTGAATTCCTGACACTTCTTATGAGATGTACCGAAAAAACCGGCACTGCAGTCAATACTCTTCCGGGCGATGTTGCACGTAATACATGGTATGCATCTTCCGTAGGAGAAGCGGTAAACAAGGGAATTATAAGAGCAGACGAGAATTTCAGACCGGACGATTATATTACCCGTGAAGAAATGTGTACTCTCCTTGTAAAATGCTATGAGCAGGAAAACGGAGCTCAGAGCGAAGATGCACAGCTTGATTTTTCAGATGCTGAGATGATTACTAACGTTACCGACGTTAAAAAGGCGGTAGCACTCGGTCTTATGAACGGTCACGCAGACGGAAGCTTTGCACCTCAGAATACAGCAACAAGAGCCGAATCAGCGGCTGTAATTGAAAGATTTAAAAGTAAATAATCCGGGAAAGGGATAAAAAATGTATTGTTCTAAAATAAAAAAAACAGCGGGCTTGCTTGTTTGCTCGTTAGCCTTTCAGTTTCCTGCTTTTGCAGAAAATACTGAATGTCCGAAAGTGAAAAATCTTACAACAGACACTTTTGATAAGGTTCTGAAATGGGAAGCGGAAGGCGACAACTACGAAGGTGCTGAAATTTATACAGTCACTGCTGACGGTGAGCTTGAGTATTTTGGAAATGCAGAAGGAACTGCTATCTCCTACGGCGAAGAAGGAACGTATCTGGTAAAAGCTGTAAACGGTGCTGAAGATGATTATGGAAGCGTAATTGCACATTCAACTTCTACGCCTTTTACCATAATCTTAAACGAGGCTGATTATGCTGATGAGTCGGTAAGGCTTGATATCAGACTTCAAAACAATAGCAGCAGCTACTCCGGTGGTGTTCTTTGTGTGAAGATTACCGATGTTGAAGGAAAGGTCATAAGCGAAACTGAAAATTATATGACGGTAAAACCCGGAAAAGACAGCAGATTAAAAATTACTCAGCCCACAAATCCAAAACAGTATAAAATGGCTGTAACGTTTAATAATTCACATTCAGGTGAAACTGAGCTTGCGCTTCCTGTTGTTGTTACAAAAGATAACCCCTCTGCAGCATATGCAGAGGCGGTTATTGAGAAAAATGATGACAATGCCGCAGATATACTGTCTCTCCTGAACCGCTGTGAGGAGGAAGGAATTCCGACAGCATACGAGTATGCAAATTATAAGATTCTTGACAGATTCTCAGATTATATCAGAGAAGATATTGATAACGGTGAGCTTTCAAGAATTTATTATACCGAAAATGCTCTGGACAAAATATATACCGAAACAAAAAACAACCTTAATAGTTATCTGAGCGGAGTGAAAACAGCGGTCTCGGTGCCTGATTTTGTTACAGGTGATCTGAGAGTTGACGGTGAGACAATGTATGCACCCGTTGCCGATGCGGACGGCACTGTTTCCGAAAGACCTGTATATTTTGTCGGCTACGGACATTTTGCCACAGTTAAGGAAGATATAGAATATCTTGAAGCACTCGGAATGAACACCATGCAGATGGAAATAGGTCCGTCAAATGCTATGCTCAACACTCCTGCTTTTGAAAACTGGGGAGTGGAAGAAAGAGGAACACCGGAGTATACATTTTCTGTGGATACCGAAACGTATCACGGAGGAGCAGCTGCTGCAAATATTTGTTATCCGGCAGACAGTACCGGAGCTGTAAGAGTGTTCCAGAAGGTTCCTGTTGAACCGGGAAAATCATATACGTTTATAGTGCATGTGCGTTCTGACAGCAAAGCTACGGCTGTCAGCTGTACTGCCGACGGTTACGAAAGTACTCTTAACATAAACGGTCAGTACGGATGGAAAAAAATTAAAAAAACCTATACTGCACCCGAAGGTGCTGTATATACCACCGTTGGACTTGAAATAGCCGGTGAAGCGCAGCTGTATATTGATGATGCTTCATTTACGGAAAACGGCAGTGAAGTTAACTTACTCGTAAATGGCGATTTTGAAACACCTGCCGGATTTGAATACTCATTCGACAGGTATTCGGAAAATGTGCTTTCTGTTGAAAATGCACTCGAAAGAGCGGGAGAATGCAATATCTCGGTATGCGTTCTTTTATCACCGCATTATTTCCCGAAACGTATAATGGATAAGTACGGCTTTGGTTTTGAAAACGGTACTGCATTTATTAAGTATAATATCCATGCTCCTGAAGCAAAGGCTGTAATTGAAAGATATATGAGAGGAATTATCCCTGTTATAAAAGAGTATGATTCATTAAGCAGTATATGTATTTCAAACGAACCAAGCTTTGAAATCGCCAGAGCCGGAGACTATTTCATGGATGAATGGCATCAGTTCCTGGAAGACAGATACGGGACTATCGAAAATCTGAGTCAGACTTACGGAAAGAAATACAGCTCTTTTGAGGATGTCGGATATGACCGCGGATATTATAATTATGACTATATTGAATTTGTAGACGGGATTTTTGCTGACTGGCACAGATGGATGGCGGAGATTTCAAAGGAAGAAGCACCGGATATTCCGATTCACAGTAAGCTTATGGGTTATCTTACCGGTAACAGTAAGGAGATGAATACATTCCACTGCGGTGCAGATTTGGCTAAATATCATGATTTCCTTGACTGGAACGGATGCGACTACGCAAATTATATAGATAATGACGGCAAGCCCCTTGCCCAGGAGCTGTGGTATGACTATATGAGAAGTGTTAAAAATGCACCGGTTATAAATTCCGAAGACCATATAATTCCGAACGGTGATGATAATTTTGATGCTGAAGTTGCTGATTATGTTACACAGAATCTTTATATGGGTGCAATCCACGGCAGAGGAATGTCGGATATATGGGTTTGGGAGAGAAGCTACGATGAAACAAGTAAATTTGACAAGAGTATTCTTTTCAGACCTGATGTTTTATCTGCAGTAACAAAAACGGCGATGGATATAAACCGTAACGCATATGAGATTAATGCACTTCAGACAAAAGAAAATGATATCGGAATTCTGTATTCAAAGTCAAGCGTTCTGCTTGATAAAACAGCAATGAGTGCTATGTATCAGGCGTATGCTTCATGTATGTTTAACGGTCTTAAACCGGGATTTATAATTTCATCACAGCTTGAAAAGCTGAATAATTATGAATACGTTATAATTCCTGATACGAAATACGTAACACCGGAAATTCTGTCAGCTGTAAAAGCTTATAGTGAAAATGGCGGAAAGCTTATAATTATGGGCGACAGCTCCTTTAAGTACAGCGATAAAAAGATTTCGAACAGTCAGTCTGTTATTGATGAAATTTACACCAATGCTGAAGTTGTTGATTATACAGGACTTAAAAACGGAATAGCATCATCTTCGGAAACCGGGTTTTATAAGTTAATGCGAAATGCGTTCGACAAATACGGCTTGTGTAATATTGAAGTTGTAGATAAGCTGACAGGCGAAAATGTATCTTATGTTCAGATTAATTCTGCTGAGTATGATGGAAAGCTTATTCTTAATATGGTCAGCTATGACGGTGACAAAAATGTTGACATATATGTGAATGGTGAAAAAGTAACGGAAGCATATAATATTATTACTGATGAATATGTAACAGATTTCACACTTGATAAGTATATTCCGGTAACATTGGAAATGTAATTTATCGCAGAGCGATAAATTACATTAGTGAAATCCGATTTTTAATCGGGTGAAATTCATCCGCAGGATGAGTGAAATTGTCACTCTGTGACAGTGAAATCTGTTGCATTGCAACAGGTTATGGTGGAAATCGCAGGCGATTTCATTGAATTAATTATTGCAATTCAGCGGAACAACACATGGGTTGTTCCCTACAAAAAAATCCCACCACACCGTAGGGAACGACCTGCGTGTCGTTCCGTTTCAAACAACGATAAATTACAGTTTGCCATCAATCTGATGGAGAGTGTAAGCGAATTTATAAGGAGTAAAGGATATGATACTTTCAAATACAAGTTACCCTATTACATATCATCTTCCGCTTAGGAATGCGGTGGACATAATGTCGGGCGCCGGATTTGACGCAATTGATTTTTCGGCAGGGAATGAGGAGTATTACGGAGATACTCATAACAAAGAATTTTATCTTGAGCTTAAAAAATATGCAGAAAGCAAAGGCATATTCTTTAATCAGGCACATGCTCCTACTCCATCAGCTGTGGAAAGCAAAGAAGAAAGTGAAATCAAATTCAGAAATATTGTCGGCTCTATGAGAAATGCATCATATCTCGGAGCGAAAACTATTGTTGTTCATCCGATAAAGCACCTGAGATATGATTTCGAAGAGAACACAGAAAGACTTTTTGAATACAATATGGAGTTTTACAATCGCCTTATTCCTTACTGTGAGGAATACGGTGTTCGTGTCGCACTTGAAAACTTATGGCAGAAAGAAAAGCCCGGATGGGATAAAATTACACACTCCGTATGCTCAAGACCTGAAGAGTTTATCAGATATATTGATACGCTTAACAGTGACTGGTTAACTGCGTGTCTGGATATAGGTCATGCACAGCTTGTCTGCGAAGACCCGGCAAATTTCATAAAAGCACTCGGTAACAAAAGGCTTACTTGTCTTCATGTTCATGATGTGAATGGAATGATAGATTCTCATGACCCACCGTATTTTGGTGTGGTTGACTGGGACAGAGTGATGAAAGCCCTGGTGGAGATTGATTATCAGGGTGACTTTACATTTGAAGTCTGCGGTGAATTCTTTAAAAGTAAATTAATCGAGCTTTCTCCTGTGTATATGCGAATGATAGCAGATACAGGAAGGTTTCTTCTGAACAAATACAATAAATTTAAGGAGGAGTTATCAAGATGAGGATTCTATTTGCAGGAGATATGGCGTTTAAATATTTTGATGAATTCCCCGGAACGGAAAAGGCTTATAAAACCTTCGGTGAAACGGCGGAAGTATTCTCAGAGTATGATTTTTCAGTTCTGAATCTTGAAAATGTATTGGGAAATACAGATGATTTCGAGCCTATTATTAAAAGCGGACCTAACCTTATTTCCGAAGATGACTATATTGAGTATGTAGATGCACTTAAGCCTTCGGCAGTAGGAATGGCTAATAACCATAGCCTTGACTACGGAGACGGTGCGCTTTATCATACAGTTCAGCTTCTGAAAGACAGAAATTATCAGGTGTTTGGTGTCGGAGAGAATATTGAAGAAGCATATAAGCCGGCTGTTTTTGAAAAAGACGGCATTAAGGTCGCAATTATAGGTGTTTGCGAAAATGAATTCGGTATTGCCGAAAAGAATTCTCCGGGTACGGCAGGGTACAGGCTCGGCAGAGTTTCACGCAGTATAGCGGATGCTAAGGAAAAGGGAATGTTGCCGATAATTTATTTCCATGGCGGAAATGAGTTTAATCCTTTCCCGTCACCCGGAAAAGTGGAGCTGTACCGTCATTTTATTGAGCTGGGAGCAAAAGCGGTGATTGCAATGCACACCCACTGCCCTCAGGGGTATGAAATCTATGCCGGATGCCCGATTGTGTACAGCATGGGTAATTTTTTCTTCTATAAGGATAAGAATGAAAACACTCTTCCGTCGTGGTATTACGGATACATGACAGTGCTTGATATTACCGATAATGAAATAACTCTTGACGTGATTCCTTATCGGTTTGATAAATACAATCATACACTTCTTTCGGGCAAAGATAAAGAAAAGTTTATGAAAAACCTTGATGAACTCAGCAGACCGATTCAGGATGAGGATAAGCTTCAGAGCCTGTTCGATGCGTGGAGCGTAATGTGGGGGATTGACAGATATATGCTCAGCGTTGTATCAACTGAAGAAACGAGAAAAGGCGGAGCTGAAGAAAATAAAGCAACAAAAAATGTTTTTTCGTGCGAAGCTCATAATGAACTTCTTATAAACAGCTATAAGATTCTGTATGACGAAAGCCGTAAGAAAGCCGAAACGGATATCAAGGCGATAGAATATTATCAGAATGTTGAAATATAGGATTTTTTTATCAACTTTAGTGTTGGTTTCTTAGGCTGAAGGGGATGTAAAAAAAGTCCAGACCGTAAAAAGGGAATGTAAAAAACAGAGTTTTTTACATTCCCTTTATTTGTTAATTCAATGATATTCAGTTAAATTAAAAATGCGGATATGTTTTGTTGTGTTATTTATCTGCCGAGGATATTACATTCCTTAATATCACTATCTTTTACGATAAAGGTTTTCACCTCAAACGGCGTGAAATTAATATCGAAAGAGTTATTCTTAATTTTAATATTAGCTTTATTATTTGCATCTGTGGTGTTGAAAAGGCGAACTATAAGACCGCTGCATGCAGATTCCTTCATTCCTGTAAGGAGGACGGTATCGTTATCGAGTTCAACGGAAGTATCCTTCTTTTCTCCGAATCCCGGTGGATAGAAGGAAAGTGCATAAAGTGACTGATTGAATATTTCTGCGTCTTTATCAAGAGTATTTACGTCTGCAGTCAGGCGGTACTCAAACTCACGTTCACCGATATCAATATGGTCGTGGTTTCTGTCGTCATCGGTAACAGGTCTGTCGAAAATCGGATGTGCAGAATAGACAGGCGTTCTCATGAGCGAAATATTCATTATATTTTCTTCTGAGCTTCCACCGTATGTGCCTCTGTTAAGAACTGCGAAGCCTGTGTCGCCTTGTACAAGTGCACACCATTTCTGATACGATGCTTCGTGTCCGTCATGGCGGATGCTTTCACGTCCGAATGCCATTTGACCTACGTAATCGGCATTTTTCATTGTTGTATCAAATGAAAGCTTGTACATAACGTTTGAGTCGTTTGCGAGAACCTTGATTTTGATATCCACATATGCTTCGGTTTTCGGGATTATATAAGTAACAACGGCAAATGAATTATTATGCTTAAGTACAGCCTGTATTTTACATCTTACATCTCCATTTTCTACAACTCTTACGTTTTCGTGGTTTGCATCCGGATAACCGTTGAAAACATTAGCCTCATCTTTTGTTACAGCTTTAAATTCCCCGATTTTGTCAAAGAATCCGTCAACATTCATTGCCCATGGGTCTTCATTGTCAGCATATACATCAATTCTTCCGCTTTCTGCGTTCAGGTAGTCCCTACCGCCTGCTTCATACTTATCGATAAGACCTGTATTTTTGTTTATGTGAACAACAATTTTTCCGTTATCAATGATGAAATGCGAATCTGTTTCATTGCACGGATTTATCGGACGTGCAAACATATTCTGCATAGTTGTAAGCTCGCAGTCAAAACGGCTGATGCTCATAGGTGCGAGCTTTGCAGTAAATGCAACACGCTTGCGCCAATCAAGACGTTCACTGCTTGCTTCCTTTTCGTTTTGTGCGGGAATATAGTTTCCGTTTTCGTCACGTACAGTGATAAGTGTAGTTTCGTTGTCGTTCCAGTTCTGGTCTTCAAGCTGGAATTCTACATCAACCGCTTCTGTTACAGGGTACGGATGCGGATTGAATACAAGAATCGGGATTTCGCCCTGTTTACATTCCTTCTGACCTTTACAAAGCTCAAAAAATGCCTTGTCGCAGAGTCTTGACACGATTTCTCTGCCGTAACCGAGAAGTCTTATTGCATCATCCTCCGCTTTTCTTATCATAGTTCCCGGAAGGATATCGTGGAACTCACAGAACATAAGTGCTTTTTCAGCTTCGGCAAGCTGATTTTTGTCATAGCTTATTCCGCTTGCAGCAATCATTTTTTCACAGATGCCAAGCTCATTTTCGAGAAGTCTGTGAAGCTGTTTAATCCGAACCATTGAAGTGTAACAGCCAATCATACAATGTTGTATTGAAGTTTCGACGGTTTTAAGCTTATTTTTCTCTACAGTTTTGAAATACTGTTCGGGAGTTGAATGTATAAGCTTTACTTCAGGGTGTTTTTCTGCGTAATCATAAATCGCATCAAGGTCAATTTTTGAAGGGCCACCACCGTGGTTCCCTATGCCCCACAGCATCAGATTTGCACCGTCATGAGCATCTTCAATTTTTGATTCAAGGCGTTCTATTATTTTTCCTTTATTTGTATTGTATGCACCGTTCGTATTATGACATATGATTTCACTGCCGTCATAGCCTTTCCAGATAAATTCTCTGTCCGGAGCAATGTAATCGTACGGACGCATATGCATATATGAGGTATAACCGCTCTTTGACAAAATCTGAACAAGTCCTCTTGAGTGACCGAATGCATCAAAATTAATTGCAGTTTCAGGTTTTACACCGAACTTTTCCATGAAGTAATCGTTTCCTGTTCTTATCTGACGTATAAACGATTCGCCCGAAGGCATAAGGCAGTCAGGCTGGAGATACCATCCGCCCATTATGTGCCATTTACCTTCTTTTACAAGCTTTTGTATTTTTACAAACAGCTCAGGTTCGTGTTCTTCTACCCATTCATAGAGAAGCGACTCGTTGTGATTGAATACGAATCCATTATATTCCTCGCAGAATTTTGCGGCAACACGGAAGGTTGAGATTGCTTCGGCTTTTCCTTCCTGTCTTTGCCATAGCCATACGGGGTCTAAGTGTGCATTGCACAGTAAAAACATTTCTTTCATAATATGTAATTCCTTAAGCATTATTGTTGTCTTTTAAGTACTCTTTCAATATCAGATTTATATACTGTGAAAGAGACCTGTCATCATTTTCAGCTAATTCCTTTATTTTTTGTAAGATATCTTCATCAATAGTTATACTGATTTTTTGTTTTAACGGACGCATTTTACCACCTCTGCATTTATTATACTACAAAACAGTATTTTGTATTAACATTTCGCTTAAAGTAGTATAAAATAGTATAAAGTATTATAAAAGAGGTGCTTAAGAATGGCTGAATTTTGTTTGGAGTGTTTGAATAAACATGTCAATGAAAAATTATTGGAAAAAGATGTGACATTATCTGAGGATTTGTGCGAAGAATGTGGAGAGTGGAAACCGTGTGTTATTGCTATAAAGAAAAAAAGCTCAAAAAGACTTTTTTCGCGGCACAGGTTGTTTCATCGTCTTGACTTTTTCAGGCATATGTGATACAATTTATCCGGGAGGATGGAACATGAATGAATTAACAGCTTATATTGAAGAAATTTATGCAGAGAATCCGGTTAAAATTATACTGAGTAAGCCTGCAGCGAAAAGTGCAGAATACAGGAAAATTGTAATATCCGGCAAGAAAAACGGATATCAGGCAGAGAAGTTTACCGAAAAACAGGCTTTTCATGAAAATCTGAGCGAGGAAGATGTATGCGGATTCTGCGGCAAGTATGCAGGAAGTGAATTTCTGCAGATTAATGCATGGACTGAAAAGCACGAGTATATGATAATGATTTCCAAAAAAGGTAAGGTGTCATGCAAGAAGAAAATACTTCAGAACGAATGCCGCGTGGACACTTCTCATAACAGGGAAAAGAACTATATAATTGCTGAGGGCACTGTTGTTCCGCCGCTTGTTGATATGGGAATATTCACCAAAGAGGGGAAAGTCGTGAACTCGATGTATGACAAGTTCAGGCAGATAAACCGTTTTGTTGAAATTGTTGACGATGCTGTCAGAAATTCAGATTTTAAGCATCTTAATATAATTGATTTTGGATGTGGAAAATCGTACCTGACATTTATTCTTTATTACTATTTTACGGGGATAAAGAATATCGATGTTAATATAACGGGTCTTGACCTTAAAAAAGATGTAATAGAAAACTGCAATAAATCAGCCGAAAAATACGGATATAAAAATCTTAAATTTGAAATAGGTGATATAAATGGGTATAAGTGTACTGATGCCGTGGATATGGTTATAACTTTGCACGCCTGTGATACAGCGACTGATTATGCACTTTACAATGCGATAAACTGGGGCGCGAAAATGATATTCTCCGTGCCATGCTGTCAGCATGAGGTGAACTCTCAGATTAAATCCGAGAAGCTTTCCATTTTTACGGAATACGGCATAATTAAGGAAAGAGTTTCTGCGCTTATAACGGATGCAGTGCGTGGGAATCTCCTTACGGCACAGGGATATAAAACTCAGATAATGGAATTCATAGATATGTCACATACTCCTAAAAACATTCTTATTCGTGCGGTTAAATCAAACGTATCGGATTCGGCAAAACAAAAGGCGATGAAAGATGTTGAAAGCGTGATTGAGGAATTTAGTATATCGCCGACATTATATAATCTTCTTAATTAAATCCTTGACAATTATAAGGAAGTGTGATATAATATTAAAAATGTCGGAAACTTAATGTATATGTATTATTAAACGGAGGAAAGATTATGTTAAAGAAAATTGCTTGTGTACTTATTGCTTTATCATGTACCGCTTCGCTTGCAAGCTGTGGCGGCGGCGGTGCAGAAAAGGCTGTTGAGGGTTTGCTTGATTCAGTGTACGAGTTGAACCTGAAGGAAATATCAAAATATTCAAAAGAAACTGAAGATATGGAAGAAGAGTTTGACGGTAAGATTCCGGAAAATATTGATCAGTTGGTTGATTATTTTGCTGATGAAGAAGAATTGGTAAAAGAAAATGCAAAGACAATCAAAAAAGTAGCAAATGCTGCTCACAAAAAAGTTAAGGAGTCTGTGAAATATAAAGTTACAGGTTCTGAAGAGGTTGAAGATGTTACTGTATGTACTGTAGAAGTTACAATGCCTGATTCATCTTCAATAATGAACGCAGTGCAGAATGCAGCTAAGGATATTGATATGACAGAATTCATGGGTCTTGATGAAGAAGATCTTGAGGATTCAAAAGTGATTGATGAGCTTGCTGACAAGGTTCTTGATGCAATAAATAATCTTGAATTTGAAGAAACAACAACAGTTGAAATTGAAATTGGTATGGTTGAGGAAGACGGACAATGGATAGTTTCAGTTGATGATTGTGACTTGTCAGATGTTATGAGTGAAATGTCATCATTTGCAGGAATTGCAAATATGCTTGGATAAGAATATAAAATACATATACATATACAGATAAAGTTGTCAATAAACCAAAAAAAAGATGCCCACCGGCATCTTTTTTTTGGTTCAAGAGTGTAAATTTGTGGTTATCGTGTGTATCATTTGACGCTTACAATCCAAAGAATTTATTTCGTTGAAAAAAGCACCGACAAAGTCGATGCTTTTTTCTGGCACTAACGGTTAATTTTCATACGAGTAAATCTGCGGTGCAAAGTGCAATAGATTATTTCATAATGAACTTTTCTTATCCTATTGACATTTTTATAAAATTATGGTATGATTATTCATACCAATCATACAAGGGAGATGCAGATATGAATATACACGAAGGTAAATATGCATGGATGGTAAAAATCGGCGAAAAGGGACAGTTTGTTATTCCGAAAGAAGCAAGAGAAATGTTTGATTTTCAGCCGGGAGATGAGATTTTGGTTCTCGGTGACCTTGAGCGAGGAATTGCAATTCTTCCCAAAGCAAAACAACAAGACACTATCAAACAAGTTTTTTCTGTAATAGAGGAATAAAAATATGAGCAAAATAGTTTTCTTTTGTATTCCTGCACACGGTCACACTAACCCCACTTTGGGTGTTGTCAAGGAACTCATTTCTCGTGGACATCAGGTATGGTATTATTCATACAACATTATGCGTGAAAAAATCGAGTCGGCAGGTGCAACATTTATATCCTGCGATGATTATGATGCGGAGCAAAATTTAAGCGACAAAGACTCCACTCGAGTAGGAAAAGACTTAGCATTTTCTATAAAGATGTTGGTAGATACTACACTGGCTCTTGATGACAAGGTTTGCAGGGATATGGCAGAGCTTAAGCCTGATTGTGTTGTGGCAGATTCTATGGCATTATGGGGAAAAGCCGTTGCACTAAAGCTTGGTATTCCTTTTGTTTCATCAACAACAACATTTGCATTTAATCAGCATTCAGCAAAGATTATGAAACAAGGTCTTGGAGATTTGTTAAAGATGCTTTTCGCTATGCCAAAGACATCCAAGCAAGTCAAAAGACTAAAGGATAAGGGGTATCCCGTAAATAGTATTCTTGATATTATAGGCAATGACGATAACACACATACTATTGTCTATACATCTCCCGAGTTTCAACCTTGTTCAGAGACTTTTTCGGAAAAGTACGCATTTGTAGGACCTTCAATTCGCCCTGCAAGCAAAAAGGTTGAGAAAAGAAAAGATAAACTGATTTATATCTCTATGGGAACTGTAAATAATGATATGATGCCTTTTTATAAAGCTTGTATATCTGCTTTAGCAAATACAGATTATCAGGTGATTATGTCAGTTGGTAATTTGGTAGCTATCGAGAATTTTGGAGAGCCACCGGAAAACATATCAATTTATTCACATGTTGACCAAATTGCCGTTTTAGAAAAAGCAGATGTCTTTGTGTCACACTGCGGAATGAACAGTGTCAGTGAAAGTTTATATTTTGAAGTTCCACTCGTTATGCTACCACAAACATCAGAGCAAAAAGGCGTTGCCGAGCGAGTTAATCAGCTTGGCGCAGGTATAAAATTTGATAAATCAGACAGGGTATCTATTTTGAGTGCAATAAATAAAATACTTAGTGATAGTATGTATAAGCAAAATGCCAAAAAGATTTCAGTTGGGTTTAAAAACTCTTCTGGTGCAAGAGGTGCAGCAGACAAAATTATACAGGTTTGTGAAAGTAGTTAGCCCATTGAATTCCAATTTATCTTAACAGCGAACAAAATGCACCACTCGTTTCACTACTGACGTTCCCTATTGTGTCATTTGACGGTTGTAAAATTTAAATGCTTTAATAATGAAATCGTTCGCTTTACTCACGATGAAAGCCAAACAGCGTTTGGATGAAATCAAAGCCTTGCGGCTTTGATGAAATTAAATCCGTCCTTTTTATCCTTGCGAAGCAAGATTTCATCACGAAGTGATTTCATCTGCAAAGCAGATTTATTCTGTCGCAAGACGGATTTAGTTGAAAAAAGCATCGACAAAGTCGATGCTTTTTTCTGGAAGAGCCGAATGGTTTAGATGCCACCTGATTTAGGTAAAAATTCTCAACATTTAAGCCTCTCCCTTGTTACGTAAATTCAAATAATATCGCTCTTTATTAGAATACATAGCTGCATCAGCCGTTTTTAAAGCCACATGAAAAGGTTTTGCGTTATTAAAATCCACTTCTGCGCAACCATGAGATAATGTGGTATTATTTAATTTAAATAATTCTTCATTCAACTTTACAATTAGGTTCTTGACATCAGATAATTGTATATCTTCTATCAGCACAACAAATTCATCGCCACCAAATCTAAAACTTTCACAATTATAAGACTCAAAATATTTAGTAATAACATTTCCCACTTGTTTTAAAATTTTATCCCCTTCGGCATGTCCTTTTGTATCATTGATACTTTTAAATCCATTGATGTCCAGCATAACAAAAATAAAACTTGTACCAGTATTCTTTCTGTGATTTAATACTTGTCTTTTAGTAAATTTCTCGTATGCTGCTCTATTTTGCATATTTGTCAAAGCGTCTATGTACGCAACGTTTTTCAGTTCGTCATTTTCATATGTTTTTTTATTCATTTCAGCGGTATCTTTCACTAAATTAAAAATCAAAATTAATGTTAAATAAAAAATAATACTGAAAATAACAAAATCAAAAACTATATCACGAGCATTGCTCATATCAATACTGAAAGCATATTGATTCAAAAACTGTATGAAAAAGAAAACTAATATAACATTAAGTTTCCACCAACCAGAAGAAAAGAACACTCTGGCTTTTTGATAACTCGGAAGCAAAATCTTGTATAGAAACAGATGCATTAATACCACTATTCCTATTCCATAAACAGATATATGAGCATTGTTACTCAGAAGATCTGATAAAATCAAGTTTGCTCCAATAAATATGCAAAATGAATTCGAGTATGTAAGAAACAAAAAGGTTTTTTCTCCTAAAGAACCTATTGTTGTTATAAAAAAGATAACAGCATGCATAAAAAGCAAACTGAAAAATCCGTACATTACATTTTCTTGAAATACCATAATACATACAGCAAGAATTGCATATGCACCCCAAAAACAAGCCGTAACTAATTTTTTGTATTTTTGTTTTTGAAGATATAAAGCCGCAATAATATGCGATAAAATCGTTACTACCATATTAATACATCTCTCCTTCATTGATTCTTTTACCAGATTAAAAATATGCTTGAATTAAGTATATCATATTTTTTAACAAAATTCAATATTATAACGTGAATTGCACACCATTTCCTCTGACTTAATCCGCTTTCTCTGAACTGATTGATAATTTTTTTCCATTCTTCTTGTGAATGACCCATTTCCATCGCCTCCTATGCTTATTGTAGCACAGTGGTTCGACGGTGTAAATGTGTGTATCATTTGACGCTTACCAAAAATCGACAAGGTATTTTAGGGAATAGTGAAGAGTGAATAGGTAATAAGCAAAATCGACAAGATTCTGTCGAACCTTGTCGATTTTTGGTGGAAGAGGGTGGATTCGAACCACCGAAGGCGTTGCCAGCAGATTTACAGTCTGTCCCCTTTGGCCACTCGGGAACTCTTCCGTTATGATGGGGTAAGCTATTGCTTACCCCTATGGAGCTGGTGATGGGACTCGAACCCGCGACCTGCTGATTACAAATCAGCTGCTCTACCAATTGAGCTACACCAGCATATATTAAAGAAAGTGGTGGGAGTTACAGGGCTCGAACCTGTGACATCCTGCTTGTAAGGCAGACGCTCTCCCAGCTGAGCTAAACTCCCATTTCTTGGTCGGGATGACAGGATTCGAACCTGCGGCCCTCTGGTCCCAAACCAGATGCGCTACCAAACTGCGCTACATCCCGCAATATCCGCATCACAATCACGCGACTGTTATATAATAACATATTCTTTCTGTTTTTGCAAGTAAATACATTGCTAATCTAACGAAAATATATTTAATTATCTCTTTTATTCTTTAAAAATCTTTATTTTTCGCCCTTTTTCATAAAATTTATAATTAGGCAAAATGGTAATATTATTGCCAGAATTCCTGATAAATTATATAATTTACTAACAATATTTGAAAAACCCACTGACGATATAAAGTATCCGGCTGTAATTATAATACATACTTTTGTTATGCGAGAAAAGTTAATTTTTTCTGATTGTTTTAAAAGACCGAATCCGCCCGCAACTGCACTGGTAAGTATTGATACAGCAATTACGAGTGCATACAGAAAATAGAATAATTCCCCTTGCCTGTATGCTATTGTAAGCATTGGAAGTGCTCCGAGATTTACTTTTCCGTAGTAGACTGAAAGAATACACCAGATAATACCAAGTGCGGAAAAAATCAGCATAAAAGAAAACACTCCTGTGTAAATACAAGTTTTGCGGTTTCTGATTTCAGATGATGCACTGCAAAGAAGAGGGCATACGGATGCTATGTTGTAAGATGTATAATTTACTGCGGACAAGGTCATGGCTGTGTTTTGGGAAAATACATTTACACAGCGGTTATTTATAAGATAGATGCACATAATCATTATAAGCACCGAAATGAATACTCCGAGGATACCGGTCTGATTGATAACGGTTTTCTCGGGCAGTGCCAGAATAAAAGCACAGATGAGAGAAAATAATACTGCACCGATATCTGTGTTCAGCCCTGTCAGGTCATTTAAAAGAAGGGAAAAAGCACTTATCATACTTCCAAGAACTATAGCCATAAACAGTGCTATTACAGCGTGTATATATTTCTGAAGCGGAGTCGGAACAACTTTTTCCACAAGACTGCCGAAATCTGATATTTTATAGTATTTGCACCTGTCAATGACAAGAAACGCAAAAAGACCGAATCCGAGAGACGAAATCAATACGCCAATTCCGCTCACTTTCCCGTATCTTACAAAATAATGAGCAATTTCACTTCCTGATGCGAATCCTGCACCTATGACAGCCGCAAGATATGCAAATGAAATTTTTAGTGCTGATTTCATATTCCTGACCTCCGTTTCGTTTTATAAATTCTATTCGGAAATAAGATAATATATGTTGACAAAATGAGTATTTTGGTATATAATATTTATATAGAAAGGGATGATTTTATGAAGCTGTGTGTATACGGTGCGGCAAGCAACACGATAGATAATGTATATATAGAAAAATGCGAAGAGCTTGGCAGAAAGCTTTCGGAGAGAGGGCACGGACTTATATTCGGTGCAGGCGGTAACGGTGTTATGGGTGCTGTTGCCAGAGGCTGCTACAGTGCCGGCGGAGAGATAACGGGTATTGTTCCTTCTTTCTTTAACGTGGACGGTATTCTTTTTGAGAACAGCACTGAAACAATAAGAGTTGAAACAATGCGTGAGAGAAAACGTCTCATGGAAGAAATGTCTGACGGTTTTATTGTAGCTCCGGGCGGAATAGGGACGTTTGACGAGTTTTTTGAAATCCTGACTTTAAAACAGCTTTCAAGACATAATAAACCGATAGTAATATTTAATGTAAATCATTATTACGATTCGCTCATAAGCTTTATTCAGAATTCAATCGATCAGAATTTCCTGAAAGAAGGAGCTAAAAAGTTATATCATATTTGCTCGGATGCGGATGAGGTTTTTGACTATGTTGAAAATTATGTGCCTGTAGAATATAACATTTTGGAGCTGAAAGAAATAAAATGAACCAAACAACCCGGACAAAAGTTCGGGTTGTTTTATGTATATTGCTTTAATTATCTTATTTTTTTGACAAAATTATAAATTTTTTAAAAAAAGTATGGAAATTTATCTGTAATTGTTGTATAATAAATGAGAATGGATTTTTATAGTCATTTTTCGGAAGAAGGAGGATTACGAAATGGATGAATTGCTTAAAATTTTAGAGGATGACAGTGCGAGAAGCAACGAAAAGATTGCAAGAATGCTTGGTATATCGGAAGAAGAAGCCGCACAGCAGATAGAACAGCTTGAAAAAGATAAAGTTATTGTTGGATATAAAACACTTATCGACTGGGATAAAACGGACAAGGAAGTTGTAAATGCCTTTATAGAGCTTAAAATCACACCGCAAAGAGGCGAGGGGTTTGATAAGGTTGCTGAAAGAATTTATAAATATCCTCAGGTAAAAACTCTTTATCTCATGAGCGGAACTCATGACCTTGCGGTTATTATAGAAGGCCGTACAATGAAAGAGGTTGCTCTGTTTGTCGCTGAAAAGCTTGCCCCAATGGAATCGGTTATAAGCACATCAACATCGTTTGTGCTTAAAAAATACAAACAGGACGGTATTATTTATAATGACAATGAAAAGGACACAAGGCAGGTAATTACATTATGATAGATTACGGAAAGCTTATTAATAAGACGGTTGCAGATATAAAACCGTCAGGAATCCGAAAGTTCTTTGACCTTGCGGCACAGATGGATGATGTTATATCTCTTGGCGTGGGTGAGCCTGATTTTGTTACACCGTGGGCTATCCGTGAGGCGGGAATTTATTCGCTTGAAAGAGGAAGAACGCATTATACTGCAAATGCAGGTCTTATTGAACTGAGACGTGAATGCTGCAGCTATATGGAAAGAAAATACGGTCTTTCGTATAAACCAGAAAATGAAGTTCTCATAACGGTCGGCGGAAGTGAAGCTATTGACCTTGTACTCAGAACTCTTATTGAGCCGGGGGATGAGGTGATTATTCCTGAGCCGAGTTTTGTGTGCTACAAACCGTGTACGGAAATTTCCGGTGGTGTACCTGTTGTTATCGAGACAAAGGAAGAAGATAACTTCAAATTACTTCCCGGTCAGCTTAAAGAGAAGATAACGGATAAAACAAAGGTTCTTGTTCTTCCGTTCCCGAACAATCCGACAGGTGCCGTAATGACACGTGAGGAGCTTGAAGGTATAGCTGAAGTTCTGAGAGGAACGGATATTATGGTTCTGTCTGATGAAATTTACGGTGAGCTTACATATTCGGAAACTCCGCATACACCGTTTGCGTCACTTGACGGAATGAAGGAGCGAACAATTACCGTAAACGGTTTTTCAAAAGCGTTCGCCATGACAGGCTGGAGACTTGGTTATGCTATGGGCCCTGCGCCTATTATCGGTATGATGACAAAAATTCATCAGTTCGGGATAATGAGTTCTCCGACTAATAGCCAGTATGCGGCAATTGAAGCTCTGAAAAGCTGTGACAGAGACGTAGAGCATATGTGCAGTGAGTACAACTACAGACGAAGATTTATAACAGACGGATTCAGAAAGATAGGACTTTCATGCTTCGAGCCGTACGGTGCATTCTATGTGTTCCCGTGTATAAAGAGTCTCGGCATGACAAGTGATGAGTTCTGTAACAAGCTTCTTGAAGAGGAACACGTTGCAGTTGTTCCGGGTACTGCGTTCGGTGAATGCGGTGAAGGCTTTATACGATGCTCATATGCATATTCGATAGATGAAATTGATGAAGCACTAAAGAGAATTGAAAAATTTGTGAACAGACACAAATAATTTTTCGAAAACATGTGCGAAAGGAGTGAGCCCGGTTGAAACGTTACGGAAAATATATCAGACCATACCTTATATACTTTTTACTGGCACCGGTTTTCATGCTCACAGAAGTGGCAGGAGAAATTTTTCTGCCAAAGCTAGTATCACTTATTATAGATGACGGAATAGCAGGCGGTGACAATGCTTATGTTATAGCAACAGGCATTAAAATGGCACTGCTTGCAATAATCATGATGTGCGGAGGTGTGGCAGGCGGATATTGCGCAACTCAGGCATCTGTAAATTTCGCTTCTGATTTGCGTGCTGATGTGTTCAGAAAGCTCCAGAGCTTTTCGTTTAAGAATATAGACCGTTACAGCACAGGTTCAATTGTAACACGTCTTACAAATGACATAACACAGGTTCAGCACGTTATACGAATGGGACTTATAATGCTTCTGCGTTCACCGGGAATGTTTATCGGTGCTCTCATAATGGCTTGTACAATCAATTTAAAGCTTGCACTGGTTATTGCGGCTGCGATACCTGTTTTGTTTGTTTCGATATTTTTTATAATGAAAACGGCATTTCCGAGATTTGAACAGGTTCAGAAAAAAATCGACAGCGTAAACTCAACCATTCAGGAAAACATTACCAACATGCGTGTTATTAAATCATTTATAAGAAATGATTTTGAAATAAAAAGATTTGATGCATCAAGCAAAGATTTGGCTGATACGGCAATAAAAGCACGAAATATCGTCATTCTTGTCATGCCGCTTGCAACTCTTATGATGAACCTTACAACGGTTGCGGTTGTATGGGTCGGAGGTAATTTCGTAATAGCAGGAAGCATGAAAATAGGTGACCTTACGGCATTTACAACATATATCGTACAGATACTTTCGTCGCTCATGATGCTTTCTATGATATTTCTTCAGGGCTCAAGAGCTGCGGCTTCCATGAGACGAATAAACGAAGTAATGAACGAAGTTCCCGACCTTTCTGACAGCAATGCGTCGGATAAGGAAAAAACAGTTGAATCGGGAAATATCGAGTTTGTTAATGTATCTTTCAAATACGATGAAAACGATTCTGAAAATATTCTGGAGAATATTAATCTTTCCATAGAACACGGAAGCGTTATCGGAATAATCGGAAGTACAGGATGCGGAAAAACATCACTCGTTCAGCTTATACCGAGACTTTACGATGTTTCGGAGGGAAATGTGATTGTTGACGGCACAGATGTACGTGATTACAGTATTAAAAATCTCCGTGACGGAGTTGCAATGGTACTTCAGAATAATGTCCTGTTTTCGGGAACACTTAAGGAAAATCTGCTCTGGGGCAATGAAAATGCAACAGATGAAGAAATATATGAAGCCTGCGATGCGGCACAGGTTACGAGCTTTATCGGGGCTCTGAAAGACGGCTACGATACAAAGCTTGAACAGGGCGGAGTCAATCTCTCCGGCGGTCAGAAGCAGAGAGTTTGTATTGCAAGAGCTTTACTTAAAAAGCCAAAAATACTTATTCTTGACGATTCTACCAGCGCCGTTGACAGTGCAACAGAAGCTAAAATCCGTGAAAGCTTTAAAACAGATTTGCACGATTCAACAAAAATAATAATAGCACAAAGAATACAGTCCGTACTTGATGCCGATAAAATTATAGTCCTGTCCGACGGCAGAATTTCAGGAATCGGAACGCACAGCGAGCTTATTAAAAGCTGTGATGAGTATAAGGACATATACTATTCTCAAATGGATAAGGAGGTGTCGCAGTAATGGCACCACCACCAATGGGAGGAAGACGGGGGAATCATGCTGAACCCTCTAAACCAAAAAACACGGCAGCGGCTGTGAAAAAAATCTTTTCGTATATTAAAGCAGATATACACCTTATAATAATCGCACTTCTGTGCGTACTGATAAGCTCGGCATCAAGCCTTGCCGGTTCATATATGCTTAGACCTCTTATTAACAATTATATATACCCCGGAGCAAGGAACACTTCCGGGTTGCTTATGGGGCTTTTAACTATGCTTGTAGTATTCCTTTTCGGAGTATTATCTTCATATATACAAACACGCCTTATGATAAAGGTGTCGGAAAAGGCTCTGTACAAAATCCGTAAAGACCTGTTCAGCAAAATGCAGAATCTCTCAATCTCATTTTTTGACAGGCACACAAGAGGCGAGCTGATGAGCCGTTACACGAACGACGTTGATACGCTTGGTGAGCTTCTCAGTAATACGGTTATCCACCTGATTTCAGGGATAATTACAATTATAGGCACACTGTCTATAATGATATATACAAATATATGGCTGACTCTTGTTACAGTAGTTATGATTCCTGTGTTTGCAAAAGTAGCAGGAACAATTGCAAAAAAATCAAGAGGATATTTCAGAGCTCAGCAAGCAGCTCTCGGTGAGCTTAACGGATACGTTGAGGAAACCGTTACAGGGCAGAAGGTTATAAAGGTTTTCTGTCATGAAGATAAATCTGTTTCGGATTTTGATGAATACAACAAAAAATTACGAAAAGCTCAGATAAAAGCACAGTTTATAGGCGGAATAATGGGACCCGTTATGGGAAACCTCAGTCAGATAAACTATGTTCTTACTGCGGCAGTCGGAGCAGTGCTTTGTATCGCAGGCAGATTTGATATAGGCGGTCTTACCATATTTGTCGGCTTTTCAAGACACTTTTCAAGACCGATAAACGAAATATCAATGCAGGTTACAACGATGATGTCAGCGCTTGCGGGTGCTGAACGTGTATTTTCGCTTATGGATGAAAAGCCTGAAGCAGATGACGGAAAAATCAGCACAATGCCACCTGTTTCTGAATGTGTTGAACTTAAAAACGTTACATTTTCTTATATGCCCGGAAAAACTATTCTTAAAAATATTTCCCTGACGGCAAAAAAAGGAAGCAAGACAGCGTTTGTCGGTTCTACCGGAGCAGGCAAAACAACAATCATTAATCTGCTCACACGATTTTACGATGTTGACAGCGGAGAAATTCTTTTCGACGGTGTCAATATAAATGAATACAAAAAAGAAGCACTAAGAAGCAATATTGCAATGGTGCTTCAGGATACTCATCTTTTCACGGGAACAATTATGGAAAATATCCGCTACGGAAGACTTGACGCAACAGATGAAGAGGTTGTTGAGGCGGCAGAAACTGCCGATGCACACAAATTTATAAAGCATCTTAAGGATGGCTATAACACAATGCTTGAAGGCGATGGCACAAACCTGTCTCAGGGACAAAGACAGCTTCTGAATATCGCAAGAGCCGCACTTTCAAAAGCGCCCGTGCTTATACTTGACGAGGCAACAAGCAGCGTCGATACAAGAACGGAGCAGGCAATAAATAAAGGCCTTGAAAACCTTATGGAGGACAGAACAACTTTCGTAATTGCACACAGATTATCTACTATTAAAAATGCAGATACGATAATCGTTCTTGAACACGGCGAGATAATTGAACGTGGAACACACGAGGAGCTTCTTGAAATCAAGGGCAGATATTATGAGCTTTATACAGGACTTGCGGAGCTTGATTAAGTGACAGTCTGCCGTTCCCAACGGTAGAAAGGAGAGTATTGATATGTTCATCCATGAATATATCAGACAAATTATTATATGATAAATCCATACGATAATTACAAACCAAGAGCAAAGGTTGGAAAAGAAGTTGACTGGGACGGCTTCTATATAACCTCAAGACGTTTTTTTCATCTGCCGTATATTCAAAAATACGGACATGTCCGTATAAGTGAGTTTAATGGGGAAATACAGAATATACACACTCTTTTTTACAAAAAATTTGAAACAAAAAATATTCCCGTGAAAGCAGCTAAGTTGTTTATTACAGGGGACGATTTATATAAGCTTTATGTGAATTCGCAATTTATAGGAGAAGGTCCGGCGCAGTCTTTTCCGTTTGCATATAACTATAACTGCTATGATGTAACCGATGTTATATCATGCGGAGAAAACTCAATTGGTGTACATATATATTATCAGGGATTATTTAATATATATCTCGTTTCTGCTGATAACCTTTGCGGAATGATTTGTCAGCTTGAAATTACCTATGTTGACGGAACTGTACAAAAGGTTGTATCTGACCAAAGCTGGAAATACAGCGAATCGGATGCAATATACAGCAATGAAACATATGGCTATTTTACAGGTTTTAATGAAAATATAGATTTAAATAAATGGAATAGCCGGTGGCACAGCATAAACAACAATACAGATGGCTGGGAAAACGCTCTTATATGCGGAAATCCCTATCCGGCACATTACAATCTTTTTCCGCAAATAACACCGCCGGTGGAGTTTTATAAAATTAAACCACAATCAGTAAAAAAAGAGGAAAACGGTTATATTATTGACTTTGGCAATGAGTATACCGGTACGCTCTGTATGCAGGTGAAAGGCGAAAAAAACCAAAAAATCAACCTGCGGTATGCTGAAGAGCTAAACCCTGACGGTACCTTGATGTACAACATAAGAGCCAATTGTAATTATGATGACATTATCACCCTTACAGGCGAAGAAAGATTCATTGAATATTTTGACTATAAGGGTTTTAGATATGCAGAAATTTTAAATGTTCCCGATGACTTTAATCCTGACAGTGTATACATTTTCTGCAGAAACTATCCATTTCCGCAGAATGAAGCAAAATTCAGCTGTTCAGAACCTCTTTTAGAGCAAATATGGGATATCTGTTATCAGGCGGTTAAAATAGGAACACAGGATACATATTATGACTGTCCGACACGAGAGAGAGGCGGTTTTATAGGTGACGCATATGTAACCGGTATTTCTCACCTTATTCTGACCGGTGACATACGAGTTTTTAAAAAATTCATTTCAGATATAAAAAATTCGGCAAAATACTGCCCAGCCATTCCATGCTACACTCCTACATATAACATCGGATATATTGCGGAATACTCTCTTATAGTGCCGTTGTTTATGGAGTATTATTATAATTATACAGGCGATGCCGATTTTATAAAAGAAGTCAACTTTATTAATAAAGGAATACTTGAATACTTTCTGAGCTTTGAAAATAATATGGGGCTTTTAGAGGGTGTGCAAAATATGGAAAAAATACCCAAAGAGACGCCGGGAGCTGTATTGATAGACTGGCCGCCGTCACTTCGGGATAATTACGATTATAATGAAAGCCAGACCGGGGTTTGTACACTTTTGAATATGTTCTATTACGGCTTTTTAAAATCGTATTCAAAGCTGTGTGAAATAGTCGGACAGCCTGAAACATCACAAAAACTCAGGGTAAAATATGAAGAACTTGAACAAGCTATTATCAAAGAGTGCTTCAGTAAAGAAAAAGGACTTTTTTTGGATGTCAGGGGCGGTAAGCATGCTTCGTTGCACGCAAACATTCTACCTCTTTATTTTGGAATTTCCGTACCCGACGGATATGATAAAATTATAGCCCTGATAAAAGAAAAAGGACTTTGCTGTAATTTGTATTTCCCTTATTTCCTTCTTGACGGATTATATAAAACCGATAATTCGGGTATTGGATATCATCTTTTAACAAATAAAGATGAATGCAGCTGGTACAATATGATTAAAGAAGGAGCTTCCTGCTGTATGGAAACATGGAGCAAAACTCAAAAGGAAAATATAAGCTTATGCCATCCTATGACAAGTACTCCGATTATAATTATTAAAAATAATATTATGGGAATAAGAGAAGATTTTTCAAAGGAAAATATTTTAACAATATGCCCCAATATACCAAATGAACTGAAATGGATGAAAATTGACATTCCTTTTAAAGATGGCAGATTAAAAGCGGAATTTTCAAAAGAAAACGGAAAAACAATCTACACTGTAAGCTCTCCTGAAAATGTTAATATAAAATTTTTGGGTGAAAATATTGAATTTAAACAGTTATAAATTTTGTGACAGTCTGACGTCCCCAACTGTCACAAAAGAAATAAGGAGTGATTTCAATAATGAAAAAATTTTTGGGTGTTTTATTAAGTTTAATAATGATGCTGTCACTGTTGCCGATGTCTGTGACGGCATCGGATTTCATCACCAAGGTGGAAGTGAATATACCAAAACCGGTTGCAGGTGAGCCATGGCGATGGCACAAAACGGCTAAAATCGCAAACAGTGATTCAAACTACAGTGTATATCAAAATGCTGAATGGTATGACGAAACAGAAAAAAGATATATGAATCAGACCGAGAATTTTCAATCCGGGCATATTTATACCGTTGAGATATGGGTGGAAGCAAAGGATGGATATGAATTCGATGCAACCGCTACCGCCTATAATTTGAAAGCAACCGTAAACGGAAAGGAAGCCAAGGTCAGTAAAGCCTTTGAGTATCAAACATGGGCTATGGCTGTTGTGTCTTATACCTTCCCCGAAGTAAAAGAACATAAGGAAATCACACATATTAATGTTTCGGATATTATAGAACCGAAAATTGGAAGACAATCGATTGCCCGTCCGCATTATCTGAAATACAGCGAGGGCGTGGAAGGGTACGATGCAACATGGTATGAAAACTACCAAAGCACCGGTGCTTCCTCTGTTGTTCCGTTTAAGGGTGTTTTTGCGGCAGAAAAAACTTATACCTTTGAAGTTGTATTGGAAGCAAAGGATGGTTATGCTTTTGCTCGTAAATCCACGGGACTTCCGGATGTGGTTGTTACTTTTAACGACACGGCTGTAGGTTATTCAATCTGGTTTGACGGAGCCGGCAGACTTGTGGTGCTTGAGGAATACGACTATTTAGGAGCTGCCAAAGAAAAAATAATGGGTGCTGTATCGTACGAAATTCAAGAACCCGTAATAGGAGAAAAGCCTTCCTTCAAAGCCGAAAACCAGCGTGAAGACGGACTCTATTATATTGATACGGTTGATCCCAATTCAACAAAGTATGGTATTACCTGGTACGAAGGTGTTGGCGGCGCACGAAAAATGGATGAGAACGATACATTTAAAGCCGGTGAATATTACTATGTCGCAATAAAAGTAAAGCCGATAGACGGATACCAATTTGATACAGATTCAAACGGTGATTTGCTCGTGCAAGGATTTATCAACCGCAATTTATCGGTGATAGGCGGTAATGAGGAAGGTATGTTTATCGGATATACATTTGATAAGCTGGAAGAGGAAAAACGCACAATAATATCCGAAGTCGAGGCTGTATCAAATTATTCGGATATTGCCTATATTGGTGACAAGGAATCCACTCCGCAGTTTACCGTGACAAAAGGCACTCCTGTACGAATAGAATTTACTGGCTGGCAGACAAAAGATGAAAAAGGCGAATTTGTAAATTTGCCTCATGGTGGCACTTTTACGGATGCTCCTGTAAAAGTACTGGGACAGATGGTTATTGATGGCGATGCAAACAAAGAGTATGTTCTTGCGAAAAATGTTAAGTTAACTGTAAACGGCATTGAATGGCTGACCGGTCACAGCGGATTTTACGATGAACACAGTGCTTGTTCAGCTGTTTCGATGGAGATTAACACTTTAACAAAAAAAGAAGATGCGAAACCGGCTGAAACGGATAACCCTCAGGAAACAGAAAAACCGCAAGAGCCGGAAGAACCAACCGAAACAGAAAAACCGACTCAAACAGAAAAACCTGCGGAAAAACCAACTGAAGCAGAAAAACCGCAGGATACAAAATCCAATCCTTTTGTTGATGTGATAAAGGGGCAGTATTACTATGATGCTGTTTTGTGGGCAGCAAATGAAGGCATTACGGGAGGGATAAGTGCAAATACATTCTCACCGGATGCAAATTGTTCAAGAGGTCAGGTTGTTACTTTCCTCCATAGAATGATTGGTTCACCCGAGCCTGCAGCAATAACTTTGCCGTTTGCAGATGTAAAAACAAGCGACTATTTCTACAAGCCTGTAAAATGGGCATACGGCAGTAAAATAACCGGTGGTACAAGTGATACTGCATTTAGTCCGGACGATAACTGTACGAGAGCACAGGTTGTTACTTTCTTGTGGCGAACAGCTGGTCAGCCTGAACCGAAAGGAAAAAATAATCCTTTTGCCGATGTGAAGTCAGATAGCTATTATTACAAAGCTGTTCTATGGGCAGTAGAACAAGGTATAACCGGCGGAACAAGTGCCTCCACCTTTTCACCTGACAACAACTGCACAAGAGCACAAGTTGTAACATTCCTTTATCGTTTTATAAATAAACAATAGTTAAAACTGCCCTATATCATTTTGCGATATGGGGCAGTATGTTTTTTGGAGGGAAGATAATGTCAAGAATGCTATTAAGTTTTCAGAGTGTTAAAATGATAGAACATATTTAAAATTTCATATAATATGATGCACATAACCGCTTGACAAATACAACTGACAGTGATATAATTATATTATATGAATATGATTCAATGGGAAATATTGCCAATAACATAAACCATATTTATATAACAGAGACAAAAATAACAGACTTCATGCAGTCATGGGCAGATATTATGAGCTTTATACAGGACTTGCGGAGCTTGATTAATAAACTTATGTAAACAATGAAATGGAGAGGAAAATGAAAATTTATCAGCTGATTTATACGTCGGTTAAGCACAGCTTATCCGATTCATCGCTCGGTCTGGTTAATCAACCGGGTTACCGGGTGTATTCATGCAGCCAGGGACTGACTCAGGGAGATATATTTGAGGTAATACGCTTTTGCGGTTACCGTCTTCCAAAAAATATTGATATAAGCTATTCGGAAACGCCTTTCGATCCGTCAATTCCGGATAAATTTCCGAAAACCTTCAGAACACTGAAGCTGGCGAGCGGAAAATATGCCGCAATCCAGGTTTCGTATTCCGGTTACGACTGGGAAGGTGAAAAAGGCAATTTCTTTGCTCATGCATTTATTATTGACGAAGCGGATGAAGGCTTTACACCGGAAATGTTTTATGGGTCATCGTCGTTCAAGACTTATCTCACACCGGAAGAGTACAACAGCGAGCTTGTGCAGTATCTTCCGCTGATAACTGCCCCTGAGCTTGAAACGGGGTTGTATGACAAGGTTGACAGTTTTGTTTCGAACCATAAAATTCAGATGTCGGCTGTTCTTGAGCAGGTAATACCGGTTCTTACGGGAGCGGGGAAAACGCATATTTGCATCAGTGCCAAAAATGCTGAAGAAAGTGCGATGTATGTTCTCGGACTTAAGAGAATACTCCCCGTCGGACTTGCCGATGAATACGGAGTTTCGACAAATAATGTGTTCCTTCCGTCAAGCAGTCAGAATAATATTATAATAAATGGTACTGTTACAGGCAAGAATAATATTACGGATGAAGATGTTCAGAGACGTACGAACTGTGTTTATATTGATGCTCAGAGGATAGAAACAGACGGTGTCAAGCCGATGAAGCTGTTTGAAATGTCTATGGACGAGCTGTATAAGAGCTATGACGACTTTTCAATAAAAAGCGGAAAACAGCTTGTTTTGTGGTTCAATTCGTTTGAACGTTTTGCTGAAGAGGGCGTCGGAGGCAGACTGCGTGATTTGTATGAATCAGTTGGCGAAAAGCTTTTTACTGAACGTGCACTTTTCGTGTACGATAAGCTGAACAAGGCTGAAATGAAGCATATCCGCTACGAGGTTCTTGAGGTTATGTATGAACATATAGAGCTGTTCCCTGATATATCAAACGATATAATCAGAATGTATCTGCTTGAGGGCGTTCAGTGTATATGTGACGGTGAACCAAAGACGGTTGAAAATATGTTCAAGGACATAGAACACGAAACTGCGGAAAAGATATATTCATATCTTGATGATGTAATAAAGCTTATCCCTGAGAAAAATACGAAAAGCTTAACAATGCTTCTGAGATTATTCTCATGTATGAAAAATTCGGTCGGTATTGAAACGTGGAAGGAATTTTTTAAGGAAAATGCGGAATATCTCACCATGTTTACGCTTATGTGTGCCGAGGTTATGATAAGCGATACAGTGCCTGTAACATTTACGGCACCGGCAATCTGGTCTGAGAGCGATACCGCTGAAGCTATTGCATATATCGATTCGTCGACTGACGATGAGAATATACATAAGGCGGCAGTTAAGTATGTTCTCAGTCACAAAAATGAAGCATGGTCGAAATACGGAATAATGCTTCAGAAAAAGAGAAAGACAAAAGAAGATGCAGACAATGATATGATGAGGATTAAGAAAATGCTGACAGCAGTCGGTTATGTTCCTTATCAGCGCTCGTCATATAAGGATTTGAAATTTGAAGTTTTAAACGAAATGGCAACAAACGAAAATCCGCTGCTTCTGGTAAGGCTTCTGTATGCTGTATACGCATGGCAGGGTGCGGCAGACAGACTTTCAGAGGCTGAGAAAGCAGCAAATGAAGTATTCTCGCTTATAATGGAGATAAGAGAAACAGAATTCAGTTGTTACCGGTTTATATTCCCGAAGCTGGCACTTGAAATACTTGACACTCCGGGACACTATCACGAAATGATGATAAATTCGGACACTATGGATGCGGAGTTCTGGAACTGGTTCTATGTGGGATTCAGAAAAAATGAAGAAAACGAACTGCTCAGAGAAAATTACGAGAGAGTTCTTGAGGTCAGCCTGTCAGCAGTCAGACAGCTGCCGATATACAATCGCATAAGTAAAATTTAAAATACTGAGAAAAGGGAAAGGAAATTGAAATTACTATGAAAAAATTAAATAAGATATTTGCGATGAGCATTGCCGCTATATTATGTACAGCAAATTTTGCATTTGCCGCTACTGAAGTTCCGAGAAAAGTTGACCCTGATGATTCAGGCTCTAAAACAACTGCTTCTGCTACTAAAAAAGAAGATTCAGAAGATGCAACAAGCAAACCGTCGGCTTCTGCAAAGGCATCAGCTAAATCAAAAGAATCCGCTTCTGCAAAGGCATCAGCCAAAGCTTCAGAAAAAGCTAAATCAAAAGAAACTGAAAAACCGACAGAAAAAGCTAAATCAAAAGAAACTGAAAAAGCGACTGCAAAGGCTACTTCAAAATCTGAAAAAGACGACGATGAGGAAAAGGAATCAGATTCAGATAAGGTTGTACTTGGTGTGACTGATGAGGAAGATGTTCTTGTAATAGAAACTACGGAAGAACCTTCTATCAATATTCAGGGAAATGCCGCTCAGCTTGAGAACGATAAGTATCTTACCAATGTCGGCGGATTTTTATGGTTCTTGTTCGGTGTAATTGTAAGTGCTGTAATAAGCTTTGCAATTTCGTACAGATTTTTCATGATGCTTAAGCGTGATAATCATATAAATGCGGAAATCCGTGCGCTTAAGAGAGATATTGACAGCAAAATGGTCGGTACTGTTACAGGTTTTTCTGAGTATGATATTAATATGACGAACAGCAATCCGAGCTATGCTAAGGAAGACAGTCCGATACGTACAACACGTACTTATGAAACAGACGAGAAAACAGAAGAGATTTATAAGAAATGGGAAAATCAGCTGAACACAGGCAGAGATGTGATAACATCGGAAAGACCTGTATCAGGATCTGTTACAAGAACAGCTCCGACAGATTCACAGCCGCGCAGAACAACGTATGAAAGAAGACGTCCGGCTAAGAAAAAGGAAAGCGGTCTTTCAGGAAAAATAAAAGGCGTATTTAACGATATGTTCCCGTTTGACAAATAATGCATTATAGAAAGGACATTTAAGAATAATGACAGAGATTGAAAAAATAAGACAGAGATTTGAAAAAGACAGATTTGCAACAGACCGGACAGATATAAAAATTGATGAGGCATATGAGAATTATTCAAAATGCAGTTTTGAAATTCAGACACATCATTTGAACGGCATTGATAAGGTTATGGGAGGCGCAATTTTTACTATTGCGGATTTTGCCACAGCAGTTGCGGCAAACGGTGTTGATAAAAAATCGGTTTCTCTTTCAAATACAATTAACTTTCTCGGTCAGCCTAAAGGCAAAACTGTTATAGCGGAAGCTAAAATCGTAAAATCGGGTAAAACCGTTTCAGTGTTTGAAGTAAATGTATACGACGAGCTTAATACTCCCGTTGCATTTGTAACTTCAACCGTATTCAATATGTAAAATATATCAGGGAGGATTTTATAAAATGTCAGGACATTCAAAATGGAGTACAATAAAAAGAAAGAAAGGTGCAAATGACGCACAAAGAGCCAAAATTTTCACAAAAATTGCCCGTGAAATTATAGTTGCTGTTAAAGCAGGCGGTCCGGACCCGGACAACAATTCAAGACTTAAGGATGTTATTGCAAAGGCACGCTCAAATAATATGCCTAATGATAATATCAACAGAACTATTAAGAAAGCGGCAGGCAGCGGCGATACGGATAACTACGAAAACATCACATACGAAGGCTACGGCCCGGGCGGAGTTGCTGTAATAGTCGAGACTCTTACAGATAACAGAAACAGAACTGCAGCAGATGTCCGTCATGCTTTTGATAAGTTTGGAGGTAATATGGGACAGACAGGCTGTGTAAGCTTTATGTTTGATCGCAAGGGTGTTATAGTAATCGAAAATGATGGTGAGATAGACGAGGAAGAAATTACTATGGATGCACTTGAAGCAGGTGCTGATGATATTGAAGCAAGTGAAGAATGTTTCGAAATCACAACTGACCCCGACTCATTCTCAGCTGTAAGAGATGAGCTTGAAAAGAAGTATACCTTCGCTTCGGCTGAAATAAGCATGGTTCCTCAGACAATGACACCGCCGGCGGATGAAAACCATACTGTTCTTATGAATAAGATGCTTGATTTGCTTGAAGATAATGATGATGTTCAGGAAGTGTATCATAACTTTGATGCTCCTGATGAAGACTAAAAAAACGAACAGGACCGACGTCCTGTTCGTTTTGTCTCTGACTGTTCTGATATCCATATAAATTGTAATTTGTCGTTGTTTGAAACGGAACGACACGCAGGTCGTTCCCTACGGTGTATTGAGATTTTTTGTAGGGAACAACCTATGTGTTGTTCCGCTAAATTACAATAATTAATTCAATGAATTCGCCTGCGATTTCTACCATAACCTGTTGCAACGCAACAGATTTCACTGTCACAAGGTGACAATTTCATTCATCCTGCGGATGAATTTCACCCGATTGAAAATCGGATTTCACTATTGTAA
>JAZULT010000037.1:0-32939 GCA_045603225.1 Clostridia bacterium
ATCCTTTTTGCTATGAACAAACTTCGCCTCTCGACGTACCATCGTACGACTTCGGGTGACCTGTACATACCTGCATACATGTATGTACAGCTCAGTTTGTCCATTCTGAAGCATTTTTTCCTATCCCCACAAAAAGGAGGTGTAAAAAACCGAGTTTTTTTACACCTCCTTTTTATACTATCTAATCATTCAGAGAATTAGAAACGCTTACCGAAAGTTCTTCTCCCGAATCTGCCGAAATCATAATCTTCATTGACACTTTCTGATACGGATTCAGCATATAACTTACCTGAGAGCGTTTTTTTATTGCACCGGTTACTTTGTCCTTAGCTGCTACTGAAAGCACGCCTGCCTGAACAGTATCTGTTGTATTTTCCACATATGCCGTATCTCCGACAATATATGCGGATATCTCCGGATTCTCACTCACACCCGTCGACACACCGTCAGACTCGTTTCCGAGAGCATCGATAGCCTTTATGATAAGTGCGTTATCATCAGCATCTGCCGTATAGGAAAATCCGTATACCTTTCCTGCAAGTTCAAGCTTTCCGTCCTTAACACGATAAATATTCGCACCTGCGTATGCTTCGTCATCACAAGTCCATGTCACGGTTTTCCCGCTGACATTTTTAATAACTACTCCACTCTTTATCTGTGCATACGCCTTTTTCAGAAATATCGGTTCCAGAGGCTTGATACCGCCCGTCATACAAAAAAAATCAGCGGCTACACAAGTAACCACTGATTTTTTTACAGATATTATTTAAATATTAATAACATACCGAATCCTCAAGCGGGGTATTTCCTTCCCAGAGCATAACTCTTACATCCTCTTCCGGAGTATAATTATTTTCAAGTGCTTTTACAAAGATACTTTTTCTTGTAACAAACAGATTCTCCTTTTCAACATTCAAAAGTCTTCCATCCTTATCATAAACTGCAACGTAAATATCCACATTATTCAAATTTATATCGGGATATACAAAAATTTGATTATTAGCAATTCCGAAAAGAGTTTTTCCGTCCTGTGCAATAACAGGACCTGTTTTATCTTTTGGTAACCAGTACTTAATGTCATCAAGAAGCAGTCCTGATTTCGATGCAGCATTCTCCCTGCCTTCATTCAACCAGATGTAAAGCTCATTTATCAATTGTTCTTCGGTAATTTCCGTGTTTGTAGTATTCTTAACATACTCTGTACCGAGATAATAGTTCCCTGCTCTCACAGAGCCGGTATTAGAGGCCGCAATATCATAGCCTCCACTCATTATATCACCAAAGTAACAGCAATTTGCTACAGTACCGGAAGTTGAACAGGCAATTCCTCCTGTTCTTGTTCCTCTGCCGCCTTCAATTTTACACGACGACCAGCAGTTAACAATTTTCGCTTTTTGACGTACAGAACGGCAAATACCTGCCGCATAAGTTTCATTTATAACCTCACCTGTTGTTCCGAGATTCATGATAGTTCCCGTCAGATATGGGAATGCACATCCGTCTTTAGCAGCGATTTTAAGGTTAATTGTATGACCGCCTCCATCATAAACACCTGCAAAGGTAACACTGCTACCCATGCCTGCATATTCGGGATAATCAGCCATATCAATATCAGCTGTTTGCTTAATGTACTTCCCTTCAAAAGTATTCCCTGCCAGCACTTTACCGGTAAAATCGAAGAAGTCCTGAGCATTTTTAATAAGATAAGGTCTCTCTCTTGAACCATCATCTTCTGATATAACTTCATTTGATACAGTAACAACGCAAGTATCTGCTTTACTTCCGTCCTGTTTTGATTTTGCCATTACCACAAAGCTTTCAAGAGTTTCATCCATGTCAACAACAAGATATCCATCTTCATGAATAATAGTATCAACTTCACTTGCCGGTTCCATTGACCACAGAACCTCGGAAGACGGATCGAATTCACCAAGAACCTCTACCTTAAACTGCATTCCTTCACCTTTTTTAAGAGTTACGGATTTTGGTGTAATTTTCACTTCTGTTACAATCGGCACTCCGCTATAAAGATATGGTAATCCGCCTTCTTCCCATACCCAGTGCGAAATTGCCTTTTCTTCAACCGCAAGAGTCAAAGCAGCTGCACTGCGTCCCTCATTGAGTGTTTGCAGGAAATCTGATGACTTTAATTCTGTTGCTGACATACCTTTAAGTCCTGACATAGGCGTTTGAGCATAAGCATTATTATAATAACATTTTTCGTATATTCCCGAATTATTATAAGCAAAGCTTCCGACTGTTCCCGAACCTGTTATACTTCCGCTGAAGTAGGTATTTGATATCTTACCATAGTTACTTGCTGTAATACCTCCACCGCTTACACAGTTTATTTTCACAGTGGAATAACAGTTTACGAGCTTAGCAGAACTACGAACAGAACGTGCAATACCCCCGGTATAACTACCCGTTGATTTAATAGAACCCGTCGTACCGAGATTCATTATAGTGCCTTCAACATACGGGAACAGGCATCCATCTGTTGTTGTATCGATATCAAAGTTTATAGTATGTCCTCTGCCGTCATAAGTACCGGCAAACGTATATGAACTGCCGACACCTTCATATTCCTCAACACCTGAAAGATCAATATCCGCGTCCTGTTTAAAGTATTTATTACTGAAGGTTTCACCCATCATTATCATGCTGGTAAAGTCAACAAAATCATCGGCACCTGATATTATATAAGGATCATTTTTTGTTCCGCTACCTGCAAATCCTCCATTTGCATCAACATATTCCCAATCTACATCATCAATAATTTCAGCAGGGACATAAAATCTTCCGTTTAAGCATAAAGCAACCTTACCGTTCATGCTGATTTCTTTACCATCTTCATAGTAAACCGAATCATTTACGTATACGTACTTGTTTCCGCTTCCAAACTCATATTTCCCTGTCATTGCATTGTATTTTCCGATTTTGGTCACATCAGTAAAAAGTTCATTTGTAAGTTCGTCAAGATTAACACCGATTAAATCTGCGAGATATGGTGCAATTTTTGTATTATCAATCACATAATTATTTCGTGTATTTGTTGTATCACCCGGTATATTGTTCAAACCGTTAATGACATCTACACCCTCCGGAACATACATCCAGATAGGAACATTCTGAGCAGTATGTCCCCCTGAAGTCCAGCCAATAGTTGACGGATCTGTTCCATTTATTACAGATGTTACTTCTTTCGTCATTTTACTTGCACCCGTAAATATCATACCTCCGGTATCATGGTCAGGAACGCATACGATAAGAGTATCATCCCTGTCCTTTGCAAAGTCAAGTGCAACCTTGAAAGCCGCATCAAATGCAAGATATTCTGATGTTGTAACAACGGCATCGTTTGAATGACCTCCGGAATCAACCTTACTTCCTTCCACCATCAGGAAAAATCCGTCTTCGTCACCTGAAAGTGCTGTAATAGCCGCATCTGTCATCTGCGCAATATTCGCCATGCTTGAAGAAAGCTGTATATCATAGGGAATACTCGGATTTGCCATATTACCCCAAAGTTTGTCTGAAGGCTTTACTCCATCAAGATCTGATTTTTTATTTATAATCTTGTACCCGTTTTCTACCGCTGTATCAATTGTTCCACCATAAGTTTCTACCGCACCGTAACCTGCCCCGAGCACTACTTCTATACCCTGATTTTCAATCTGCTTGTACATATTTTTATAATCATTTCTGTCAATAGCATGGGATGAAAATGCACCGGGAGTTGCATGCATCCACTCATATGTTGCGACAAGACCTGTTGCTTTTCCCTTGTACTGTGCTGCTTCAAGAATATTTGCTCTCGGTTTTTTGTTACTGTCAATTCCAATATAACCGTTAATTGTTTTTACACCTGCTGCAAGAGCTGTACCTGCTGCCGCTGAATCCGTAACATCTCCCGAAGATGTATGTGGAGCTGTTTTCACACTACCCACAAGATAATTTTTCAAATGCATATCTCCCGCTGTAACCGGGGTTTTGTTCGGAAAAATACTGCTTGAAAATCCACCCTGTTTCTTTACAAGATTCGCAAAATCATACAGCGGATATCCGCCTCCATCCGGAATCATGTAAATGATATTCTTGATTGTTTTCGTGTCGGACGCAGCTGCGTGTACATATACCGGGAGTATACCAATCAGCAATGACATCGAAATCAATAAAGATAAAATTCGTTTTTTCATGTTTTTTCCTCCTTATTCTCAAACTAAAATTTATACTCTCTAAAATCTGTCGTAACAATAATCAATTATCGGAAAATTCAAAATTTGATTCTATATGTCTTAATCTTCTTTCTATCAACAATGCCCGAAAAGGCTTCATTGGAATTTTCGATAAGATTTATTTCTTCAACATCAAATCCGTCAAGGTTGATTTTTTTATCATCGTTAAACGGATTGAATACTCTTAAAACAATATCGTCATTTTTTTCAGCCTTCTTAAATGCGGAAACTATAACCGAGTTACCGATATCTATCATTTGTTTTTTATGAGGCAGGATAATATTTTCAAATTTATCCTTCTTTTCATAAACCTCTGTTACGTCAGATCCCTGAACGGTAGGTTTACCGCCAAGATAGAGCTTTTTATCTACACTATCAAAATAATGAACAGGTTTTACCGAAACATTTTTTTCATATATCGGCACAATATCATCACTTTCAGAATAGGGCATAACAGCAAATCTCAAACTTGTTTTTCCTATCATTATATTTTCAGATGAATCCCATATTCCGTTTTGTGAAGCATGATTGAATGTGATTCTGTCAACAGAACGCAAAAGAGAAAGTGCTATTTGTCCGCCTTCAAGATGTTCATATTCATATAATCCGGCAGTAAACACAGCCATTTTTTTATCTTTATTCTTTATATACATAAACTCATTTACAGGCTGTGTTCCGTTATTTATTTCCCGAATGATTTTAGTTCTGTCTCTCTCTGCAATATCAAAAATAGTAGATGCACAGGTAATATCATTCATTATCCCGGTATTCACTACACCCCTTAAAAGATGATATGTACTGTTGTTGTCAATTTCAACATCAAAAGTTGCATAACGTTCTCCCATGGCAAGAGAAATGACACATTCAATTGTCGATATTTTCTTACATTTACTTCTGCCGTCCTTTGTGGATGTCTCAGGAATTTCAAGCTTGTATATCAGCTTTACACTGCTTTTTAATGGAGTACATGACAAAATTTCCACTTCAGGGGATTCAGCTCTTACAGGCTTATCGTTATCAACAGGCATAAACACATAAGAATCTCCGCAGTCCCCGATATCATCAAAGTAAACTACATCATCATATCTGATGTTATTCACCTTATCAATCATATTTATCTTTCCATCTTCTATCTCAAATCTGATATACTCATTTTCAAGAAGACTTCCTTCTTTTAATTTCCGGGAACTCTTGCCTTCCTGTACAACAAAATTCTCATAAGAGAATCCTTTTAAGTTACCGACATATAATTCAATACTGTATCTGTCGACATCAATAAGCCCGGGCAGATTTAAAGGACTGATACATTCTTTTTCAATTTCCGTTCTTGAAAGTATATGATAAGGAACTTCTTTTCCGTCTGAATTTAATATTACAAAAGAATTCATCTTCTGATCCTTTGCTATATCAATAAATACATTTATAACTCCTGTATAATCAGCCTGTGAAGTGTTTAACAGAGTCAGATAATATTTATCAAAATCATCTTTTTGTCTTTCGATATGATGATTTATAAATTTCATGCCTCTTCCGATAAGCTCTTCGGAAATTTCCATTGCCGAAATCATTCTGTCTTTCATATGTTTCATTACATGGTTATGCGAGCAACAACAAATACTGTCGTGAGCATGATTTGATACCATAAGCTTTAAAGCATGTTCAATTGCTTTTTCAGGATACAATTTTCCTGCTCCCAGCATTGATATCATCGCATACATCGGTTCGGTAACCTCAATAAGAGATTTTTGTAATTCAAAGTTAAGTTTTTTAACATCGGTTCTTGTAGAGAAAGTTCCTGTAAGAATATCAAGTTCAGTTCCACGTCTGAACTCTCCTTTTTTAACCATATCAGATACATGATGTCTTGCCATCTTTAAGTATTCCTTCATGGTCGTCTGAACAACAACTGCATCGTCCAGTTTTTCATTAATCTTATCAAGAATTTCCAACAAATTCTCCTGCGGCTCAAGATGATCCACACCGTTCATCATAAGATAATACGGAGAATCCTTCCATAAATCAAGCTTTGCTGCCGCCTCCTCAATCACTTTTATTGCCTTATCAGCATCTTCCGGAACTCTTTGAAGATTGTTGTACCAATAAGGTAAAAGGACAGAAAAAACTCTCGAACCATCAGGTGCTTCCCAATACGCCTCTGACGAATGCGGAATTTTTTCCATTGTTTCAAGATTGTAATCTGCGTCACCACGTCCGAATATATGGTGATATATTTCAAACCCGTTCAAAATCTGAGGCAGCTGTGCCGGTAATCCAAACTGATCTGGAGTGTATCCCACAAAAAAGTTTTCCCCCCATTCAATTGAAGATTTTATTCCTATAATCAAATTTCTGACCGTTGCTTCAGCACTTGATAAATAAAAATCATTCTGCACATACCACGGTCCGATAATCAAATTTCCATTTTCAATATGTTTTTTTAAAATTTCCCGTTTTTCCGGTCGAATCTGAAGATAATCATCCAAAACAATAGTTTGTGCATCAATATGAAATATATATCTATCATCATCTTCTATACATTCCAGCACAGTATCAATCAAATCAACAAGTTTTAAACGAAACACCTCATATGGCATATACCATTCTCTATCCCAATGCGTGTGACTAATTATGCAATATTTTTTCATAAGCCTTTACCTTTCTGATATAAGTAAGCTTAGTGTTACTGCACGGGAAATCACACTAATCCCCGTGCAGTAATACTTTGTTATTATGTATTAATTCATTCTGTTTATTTTTAGTTCCGACTGAACAAATCAGCCTTTAAACAATTTTGTTATTGTGTGCCTTGTCAATTCTTTTCCGTCAGAAATCAATCTGAGGGTATATGCTCCGCTATAAACAAAGTTTAAATTAACAGGCATTTTAACAATTGAACTGTTCCCTGCAGAAATGCCGAAGGTAAGCGAAGTACCTACAACTCTGCCATACGGGTCTACAAGTTCAATGTATCCGGAAATTTTCTGTGACGGTCGGTAATTATATACCGATATATCTAACAGAATATTTTTCCCGGTTTTTATTGTTCTTTCGGAGTACGGCAATTGTATAAATACATTGTCATACCCTACAGTTTCGACAGCCGCCAGTTCGGTTGCTGTTGTTAAAAGCCATCCGGCTATTTTGTCCCATGCTTTTACAGCACCTGTTTTTAAGGATTCCTGTTTCTGAATCGCATTAAGGGCAGCAGCATTATCAGCATATTTTTTTGCATAAACAAGAATTGCTTCAGTATAAGAAAGAGTATTTTCTCCCTTTAAAGCATCAACAAATTCTTTTACTTCTTCATACTCTCCGGCAGCGGTTAATTCAGCATTCCCCGAGTCTGAATCCATCATATAAACCACTCCGTAAAGCATTCCGCCCCAATGATTCAAATACAACAATCCGGAAAGTTGTGCAGGAGTTATATCAAGACTTTTTTCTTTATACATGGCTATCAAATCAAGATTGATCTGATAATGAGCGTTCAATGCTTCAAGACTTTTTTCTTCAGTACCATCGTACCCGGCTGCAAAGTCTTTCGCATTTTCCACTGCACAATAAAGTACTTCCTTTGCATCATTAAATCCCTTTCTTTCCGAACATCCGGAAAAAGCAAGGGGGATATACAAATCAAGATAATTCTTTATGTTGTCAGCCAGTGAGTTAATGATATAATCCTTTGAAATGCCGTGAATATAAATCGGTTTTTCACCAACTGCAAAGGTGTTCCCTTCACATATAAAATTCCCATTCATATCATAAGCTTTCATACTCTCACCTTTAAGAGTTATTGAAGTATTATTTTCTTTTGTCCATATTACACATTTAATCTGACCGTCTCTTGCGTAAAGATATGCTTCAATGTTCTTGTCCGCAAACGGTAGTTTTCCGCAAAACATTGCTCCGGCTGTTTCGTAATTCATCGCACTTATGGAATAAGCTGCAGGCTTTAACGTACCGTTCTTCTGATAAAATATTCCGAAATTATGCTCTGAATAATCTGTCGAATAATCAGGAGAGGTAATCTCGTCCGAGCTTTTATAATAATCATTTATGGCAATATCAAAATAATCTGCCACAATTGCCTGCTTTGCAAGCTCTATCGCCTGCTGTTCGCAGGATATTCCGTCCGAATGAGTAGGCCACCCGATTTCAGTTATGATTTGTTCTTTCCAACCGCCGTACTTTGTAATAACGCCGGTCATTTTCGAAAGCTCGGCTGCGTATTTTTTATCCACAAGCTCAGGTCTTATATAAGGATGATTTGAAACTGCATCCATATGCGGATATATTCCGCTTTTCATAAGCCTTTCAAGATACGTTGAATCTCCATCGGCAATTACACCAATTGCTGTTTTTTCGTCAGGATTATTTTTCTTTAATTCCATTCGGGCGAGCTGTGCCATGTATGTATAGCTTTCGTCCTTCCCCTGGAAATAAAAGCAGTTTGGCTCGTTATAAATTTCAAAATATTTTATTGGTGAATTTTCAATATATTTTTTTTGAACTTCTGTAGTAAATTTTGCAAACCCGTCAAGACTTTCTTTAGACTGAGGAACTTCGAGCAAATTACCGTTATGCATTAGAGTATCACCGTAAAGACTGTTATTCTGATTTATCAATGCTATTATTGACGAACCATATTCAATAGCTTCACGAATATTACTTTCATGACCGATATCGTAAACACCCTTTTTCTTTTCAGACTGTGACCAGTTAAATTCAATTCTGTGTGAATTAAACTGCGCAACATCATTCCCTTGAGAAACCTCAAGTGCACCTGCAAGTCCGAGACGTCTTGTAAACGGAAGAAATACGCTTTCCTTTACAGGTGGAAGAGCATTAAGCTTTTTTACATATTTCGAACTTACACTTTTATCGCCTCGTCTTACAACAATTTTAAGTTCAAGATAGCCATAACGGGGGAGTTTGCACGCCCCCGAAATTTCAGTCTTTTCCTCGGCTCTCAGCGATTGCGTATCGAAAAGTTCTCCGTCGCAATACATTTCTACTGTATAGTTTTGCGGTTTGTCCGGATTTAATGTAAGTGTATAAGAAAAGTCTCCGCGTAATACATCTTTTACATTAAATGCCGTAGGCAGTTCTTCTGCTCTGATTCATGAATCAGAAATCATACTGTCAATAATTTCACTTTCCCAGATAACGTCTTCTTCATTAAAGAAGTCCTTATCAAGATAGAAGAAAGGTCTTACATCTGTGTCATTTGCATGACTGAATGCGTCACATGCGATACAGTTTTCACACTGAGAAGCCTCATCTCCGATGTGATTATCACATTTGTAATTTCTGTCATAAACCTTTACTTCACCGTCGTCCGTAGCTCTCATAGAAACTATAAAGCTTCCCGATTCACTTCTGTGAGCATTTGTGCCAACTGCGAAACGAACGAAGCCATTTTCAAGGTTCTGGTCATTTACATCGTATGCACCAACACCTATAATGTGCTTATACTTTAACAGTTCAGAAACGCTTATAGCACCGATACCATAGTGATCCTGACCATAGACTCCCCACATATTTGTTGTACCTTCATGATAAGCTGTGTAGTCGATGTGGTCTGTAATTACTGATGGCAAAAGTGCTTTAAATCCTTCATCGTTAAGGTCTTTTATTGCATAGCTCTTTCCGTATGTCTGCATTGCAAATACCTTGTATCTTGCATTGTCAGATTCAGGATTTACATCAAGCAACAGAAAGTCATAAACTTTTTCTTCGTCGCCTGAACCATCTATAACGCTGAAGAGATAATCATAATTACTGTCAACATTCATTGCGCGCAATTCTGCACCATGATTTGTATTACTGTAAGCAAAATTATTTCTTCCTGCAACATGAACTATTCCTGTTTCATACTTGTCACCGTTTACAAGCATGATTTCAGCCTTGTAATAACGTGACTTTGTTGTTATTTCTGTTGCCAGATTTGCTTCAGTTCCTGCAAGACCGTATGAACCGTCTGCTTCTTCCGCTTTATACCACTTGTATACAATAATATCTTCATCAGTTACATCGTCAGATGTATAAGCAAGAGAAAGTGTATTACCCGCACTCATGATACCTCTGATCTTAAGATCTGTAAGTGTACCTGTGAATTCATCATCAAGAAAGTCTACATAAACAGGAGTTGTTTCAGCTTTTGCACCATTAGGAAGTGTTGCCACAAGCTTTAAGTACTTACTGTTATGATCCATGTTAACAACAAAGGTTTCACCTGTTCCTGCAATTGAATATGTTCCGTCAACAGCATCTGAAACCATCCATTTACATAATACATAATCACTGTATTCTGACGATACCAATGCCTGAAGTTCTGCATCAATTTCAATATCTCCGTAAATGCTTACGCTTTCGATTGTCATATCTTCAATATTACCAAAGTAAACATTTACTTCTTCTTCTGTATAACCTGCTTCTACCAATTCTTCGATTGTGTAGTTTTCTTCAATCATATTGATTACTTCACTACCCATATCAGCAAAGTCAATCATTGCTTCTGTAAAGAAGTCCTTATCAAGATAGAAGAACGGTCTTGTTTCGGTATCATTTGTATGATAGTAAGCTCCGCATGAATAATCAACTTCTACTGCGCCTGCACCATTCACACCCATTCTTATCATCCATCCGCCATCTGCTGTCTGCTTTGAACTTGTATGTGTTCCAAACATAACATTTGCTTTTGACGGGTCATTGATATTATAAGTTTCAACACCTATAATATGATCATAATTTATAAGAATTTTTGCTGTAGGAACAGCGATTCCGTAAAGACCACCCTTTGCACCGCCCCAGGCATCCTTACTCTGTTCATGCCATGCAGTATAGTCAACATTATCTGTTATAACTGTAGGAAGCAATGCCTTAAAGCCATCTGTATTAAGTTCTGTATACTTATAGTCCATACCATAAGTTTCAACAGCCATTACCATAAATCTTGCTTTGTCAGCAGTATCTACAGTATCAAGCAACAAATAGTTATATTCCTTGCCATCTTCTGTTACTGTAAAGATATAATCTTCATTATTCTTCGGATTCATAGCAAGAAGCTGAGGTTTATTAGTACCGTTACTGTAGTAATAAACTTCTGATTCAACAACCTTTACAGGTTCTGATTCGTAAACAACACCATTTTTAAGTGTTACACTTACCTTATAATACATATCATCTGTATTTACAGTCTTATATGTAGGCTGATCACTCACTACTGTGAATTCACCATCTTTAGATGCACCTTCATACCATACGTATGACATGATATCATCATCAGTTACACCGTTTTCTGATTCATAACCAACTGTAAGTGTATTGTTCGCAACAAAAATACCTCTTACCGCAAGATTTGAAATTGTTCCTTCAAAGCTTTCATTAAATACAGATACATACAATACATCACTTTCTGCACTGTCACCATTTAACAGATATGCCTTAACCTTAATGTACTTACCTGCAAGTGATTCATCAATAAGAACATCAATGTCTTCGCTGAACTTTTTAAATGGTCCTTCTTCAGTATCAGCAACATACCATGCATAAGAAATTTCATCTTCTGCAACAAGCTCGGTTTCGGTCACAGCTGTAAGCATAGCACCCATTTCAAGCTCACCGTCGATTGTTACATTCTTGATTTCCATACCGTCAATACCATAGTAGAGATCAAGTACTTCTTCTGAATAGAATTTTGTAAGCTCATCATAACTACATGCTTTTCTGATTTCCTTCTTTATTTCAGCACCTGCTGTTTCAAGGTCAATTTCAACATTGTTGAAGAAATCCTTACTTACATAGAACAGCGGACGAACATATCTTCCCGCCATGTTAGGTGCTGATGGCTGAGTGGTATATACAAGATTTTCGTCAGAGCCTGCAACATAATGAACTGCAGAGCCGTCATATTGTGTACCATATATAAGCGAATTTGTCCACCAGTCTTTACCGTCATTTGACAAACCGATTCTGTCTGCATATTTTATAACCTCTTCAACCTTTGGCAAAGCAATACCGCCAAACCAGTTTGTTCTTATGTCCATTCCATCTCCCCAAGTGTGAGTGTTTGTTGTCTGATATACAGAGTCATCAATATAATCCCACATAGATTTTGGAATATGGTTAGCTTTAAAGCCTGTTCCTTCAGTTTCATCATTAAGATACTTATACATCGGGAAGAAACTTGCAAAGTTAGATTCAGTGTATCTTTCATATCCTTCATTCACAGGGTCACCTTCACCAAACACAGAACCTGTTGCCTGAGTCCATGTTCCGTATGGATTGTAAAGCATAGCATCGCCCATAGTATTTTTGGAAACGAGCATATATTTCGCAGTGTCCTTATTGGTAATATCAAGAAGAACAAATTCCACACCATCAACACTGAATACATATTCTTCAGGTGATGTAAGAGCTGCACCGTTCAACGGCTGAGCATCTTTTCTCGTCCAGTTCCAATGTGACGGGAATTTCTCCAGAGGATCAGCAGTATAAAGAACTCCGTCCGCCAGAATTTCAAGTCCCATAGTATGATTTGCGTGCTGGTCATCTGTTATTTCAAATGATTTCGTCTCCGGTCCCATACTGCTCCATGAAGCACCATCATTATTTGAATGAATCCAGTTATACTCTACCTTGTCAGCCTCACCGCCGTAAACAGCTGTATAATCACCCATATAGTTGTTAAGAGCACTGATTTTTACATTATACAGTTTGATTTTGGGAGTGATAGGATTCTGATTTTCATCCCAGATAAATGCATTCAACACCCTGTCTTCTTCACCATCGGATGTGATTTCGAAATCGATTTCATCATCACCTGCCGAAGCTGCTACCTTGTCCACTTTAACAAGCTTTTTGTCACTGTCGTAAATTGCGAAATATGCATTTGCATCTTCTGCCAATGCACTTTCGAGCTTGATTGAACCGCTCATGTCCGTCTCTCCGCCAATGTCATAAATGAGCTGTCCTCTTGAGCCGTAAAGACTCATTTTTGCAGATAATACCTGCAATGATTCTGCTTTTACCGTCAATGCCGGTGCAGTTTGCATCAGCAAACAGGCTGATAAAAGCAATGCCTTAGTTTTGTTAGATTTCATTTAAAACCCTCCTGTTTTAATTTATTTTAAAAGGAAAACCCTTTTAATTCAATTAATCATAAACCATAACACACTTTAACTGTGCCGCACTCGAATACGCATAAACTCCTGCTCCGGGGTTTGCATCATATACATATGCACCTAATTCGTCAGGTGTAAGCTCTGTAATTTCCCCTGTTTCTCTGTCAAGCTTAAAAACAAGAGCATCTGAGCAATCGTAGTAAATGGTTCCTCTTTGAATTTCTCCATCAACCTTTACAATTTCGGTTGCAATACTAATATATTTACCATCCTTATGTGTAATAACGCCATAGTAGCAGGCAAACGCAGGCTTACCCGAGTTCCAGCTTCCATTCTTATGATCAACAGGATGTACAAATTGTCCGACTTTTGCTGTTTCCCAGTCAAGGTCATGGTTTATTACACAGGTGTATCCGTCAGCATCTGTTCCGTATCTTATTACATCGCCCGGCTTCAAATTTTCAAACAGATTTTCCTTTTCATAGCTTATCATAGTTTTATAACTTGATGACGGGAAGTCATAACCTTCTACAAATCCGACTTCTTCTCCGTTTTCGTTCATAGTTGTACCCATCTTATGAACATAAAACATTGCCGTTACGTCAAGTTCAGTATTAACCTGATTACTCGGCATTACCAAAGCTCTGACCAATGCACCATTTTCAAAATCTGTATCAAATGCCCAGACAGGCCCGTATACCCTGTCACTGCTTCGTCCGTCGAAATAAGCTTTATTATATACCAGATAATCATCTTCATCCGCATCCTTTGCCCTTTCAACGGAAGGTACTGCAAATATTATTGTATTTTCATCAAAAAGCATCGCGTTTTCAATGTGACCTGAAGATTCTGCATCTCTACATTCTATAAGACGTCCTGTCTCTCTTGAATATATTCTCATTGAGTTATACGCATTACGGTTTACTGAAAGCGAGCTTTCATTTTCCAGACTGCTCTGATATATTGTGTCAATTTTTAAAATCACACCGTCACTTCTCTGTCTGTACCTAATAAGCTGCGGATAGAATTCATCATGAATATCACCTGCTTCGTCATACAAGAAGCAATAGTCAATCTGTTTTCCTGTTATCTTCTCACCGTCAACTGTTACAGCCTCTTCCTGTTCAATAAGCTCAAGATCACCATTTGCATTCAGGAGTTTAAATACATACATTCCCGAATCATCGTTTACAGCTTTTATAAGATATCCGTATTTCCATACATCGTTGTTTGTGATGCTTACATGAGCAATTCTGCCCTTAAAGTCAATATAGAATGTTCCGTTATTAAGACTCATTGAACTTTCTATACCGCTTGATGCAAGATACTGATATTCAGTTCCGTTTACCATACAGGTTTTCTCACCGGTATCTATATTGGAAATTTTGCCCGTCAACGGAGCCATACCTACGTTAAGTACAATCTGCTTATTATCAAGACTTTCAGCAGCAGAAATTACATCGAAGATTTTCAGATCATTAACTGTTTTCAATGCACCGTTTTCACCTCTGATAATTACATTATCATATTTTTCCAGGTCATATTCCCTGTTTGTTCCGAATGCAAAAATTTTATCTTCGGTAGCACCATTTAAAAGAAATGTATCGTAATCATAGATTTTTACCATTCCGTAATCATTGCCGTTCGCCGCAACAATTTCAACACTACCGCTTTCAATATCAAATATCTCTTCTCTGTATTCGCCTACCACTGCTCCGTTGTATACAAATATTGCATCCTTCGGAATTGTTATGCTCTTTGATTTACTTCCATTATCTGTGTAATACTTAAGCTTCGTACCGTCAAAGCTTTCGATGTCTTCGTCAGAAATTACAATTTCTTCATTTCTTAAAACTTTAAAGCTTAAAACTTCATTTGTTTCCTCCACATATGCAATCTCAAGGTAATATCCGAGATAGTCATTTAAATAGTAAAGTGAATCACTTATATAAAATTCCTGTGAATCGATAAGAATTGTATTCTTCTGAGGTTCTTTATTTGTATAGTAATTTGTAATACTATTACCGTTCATAACACCTTTTAAAAGAATTACATCATGATAAGCTTCAAGAAACGTTGGTCCTTTTTCCATCGTTACTCTGTCGCCTGAGGAAGTAAGATTCATTACCTCTTTATCAAGTGCATTATGAAAAAGTGTTATTACATCAGCTACCTTTACAGGCGTAGTTGACTGAGGAACCGATTTTAAAAGTCCAATCGAAGATGCCATACCAAGAATGTCTGATTCCGCATCTGATAATCTACCGTAACCGAGTGTCTTCATAACCATTGTTATAGCATCCACACCGGATATGTAATCATCAGGCTTATACAAATCCTCTTCCTTTGCAGAGAGATAGCCGAGGTCTGTAAGATTTTTTATATATCCCGCATTTACGGTTTCTTCATTAACATCGGCATACGGTCCGTTTCCCGAATATGACGAAAACTCCTTTTTTCCGGTAAAATATGCTGCTGCCTTTGCAAATTCTGCCCTTGTCATATTTTTATCAACATTACCAGCATATTCAGCCGGAAACAATCCTGCTCTTACAAGCATTTCTGTCTCTCCGTCCAGCACAGCTGCCGCCTTTTCTGTTACGGGGTTTTGTTCAACCGATGCGTATTTTGGCGAAAGTCCCTTTTCAACACCTGTCATTACTCCGTAAATCATAACTGCAGCTTCTGCTCTTGTTGCATTATTCTGTGGAAGGAATTCGTTCGTGTCGGTACCATTTATGATACCATACTGATACAATAATTCCACACTTTCCTTCGCATAGTCAGAAATCTTTGCATAATCCTTGAATGACATTGCATAGCCTGTATTGGTTATACTGACTCCTTTATAATCCAATGCTCTTTTTAATATTGTCGCAATATCCTGACGTTTTATATTTTCATCGGGATAGAAGTTTTCACCGTCACCGTAGATGATACCTGCCGCAACACCTCTTCTCACAAAGTTTGCAAACCATGATGATGCATCCACGTCCGAGAAGTTCATATCACCATCAGCCGTTATTTCAAGTGCCTCTACAACCAGCTTAATAAATTCAGCTCTTGTTATTGAACGGTTCGGATTGAATGTTTTATCCTCGCTCTTTGCAATAATTCCGCTTTCCATAAGTGCATTGATTTTTGCCTTTGCCCATGAAACGCTGTCAAGGTCTGTGAATTCATATGTTTCTGTTTTTTCTTCTGTTTTGTTTGTTACAACAGGTACTATACCCGAAGACGCCGTGCTCTTTGAAGATTTTGAAGAGCCGCCTGATGAATTACCTGACGAACCCTGTGAATTTGAACCTGATTTATTTTCCGAAGCAAGAGAGTTTATCTCTTTTATCATCGAATCAAAATCTTTCTTACCTGCAGCAAGAAGCGCCTGCCCTACTTTATCCTTTTGTGCCGCATCGTAGCTACTAAATTTAAGACCATTTTCTTTAAAATACTCTTCATTGTCTGAAATAATAGTATTAATATGTTTATATCCGAGAGATTTATTATCATAAATTGCACTTGTAAGAATCGCTTCTGACAATGCTTTTCTTAAGTCTTCAATACTATTATACTTATTACCTGAAACTTTCTTCTGACAAGCATCACTATTTTTTATTGATGCTATCTGTTTTTCTATATCTGCATCAACTCCGATGATGTCATTGTTTTTTACTGCATCATTTTCTATAAGAATTATTTCTTTGCTTTCGACACCTTCAAGCAAAGTTGCCTCTTTTAAAAGCAATCCTATATTGTCAGCATCAACATTCGTTTCTTTAGCAATCTTAAAGAGAATCTCCGCAATATCTTCTTTATCAGAAACAAGTGAATATTCTTCAAACTCGTTTATATTAAATGCATCGGCAAGTCTGTCAGCTAGTGTTTCAATCTCATCTCTGTTTTCCGACTTCACATCTTCGATAAGGCTGTCAAGTACAGATTCAGGATATGCTGACAACGTAATTGTTTCTGTAAAATTTCCCGACCTTACTACTATCGGAAAATGATATTCCGAAAAGTTATTATATCTTTTTTTATTGATTTTAAATTCTACCTCAACACCGCCTTCTTTATATATGCCCTGTGTATAATGAAGTACAGTGGTATTATCAAGCACCTCAAGATTATCAATGCTTTTTCCTGGATTTAAAACGTAAAGTGTATAATAATCACCAATGCAGTCGTCCGGCAAAGTTATATTAAGCTTTACCGGTTCACTTTCATTTTTATATGTCGTTGTTATTTCTGCACTTACATTTACAGTTCCACTAAGAATACATGCAATCAATAATGCAATTATTCTTTTCATCAGTTACTTCCTCCTTCAATTGCTTTTACAACACGTACTATAAGGCTTATCATCTCTGCTCTTGTAATATCATCCTTCGGGCGAAGCTCACCATTACCATTTCCGGCAAGAATACCCGTTCTTAACAGATACGCAATTTCCGCCTTATATCCCTCTGTTATCTCTGCGCTGTCAACATAAGTATCAATCGCCGATATATCATCGGTGATTACTTCCCCTCTCTTTTGAGAATAGTACATCGCAAGCATTGCAAAGAATTCTTCTCTCGAAAGGTTATCGCCCGGTTGGAATCTGCCGTTGACAATCATTTCATCCGGAATTACTCCCATTGTTTTTGCCGAATTTATAACTCCGGCATGATACAAATCAGGAGTTACATCGTCATATACCGCTTCCGTAGGCCAGATGCTGACATCATCTATTTTTGCGATTGAGCTACATCCGACAAGTCTCATTAAAGGATTGTTCGGACGAAATTCAAGCTCACTTATTCCATCCAAATAGCCTCTCTTTACACCATAGATGATATCATCCTTTGCCCAATGTCCTTCTATATCGCTAAAAGTTGTTGAATTGTCATACTCAAGCTCGCTGACACCTTCGATATTTACCGGAAGGATTGTATCTTTTTCAATGTCAAACTCAAAATCATCATCTATAAGTGTGAAGTCCCAGATACCTTCAACATAATGTGAATCACAGATACCCGGTGTAAATTCAATATATCCACTTCTTGTACCAAGGTCTGATGTGTTATATGCAACGGTAAATCCGAATACATGTCCTTCGGTAAGGTTCATTTCAGGCATTGCTGTTCTGGGAAGCTTTGCTATATATCTTGTAATTCCAATATCATGATTTCTTATAATAGTTGTCCATTCAGACGGCTTATCACCTGATTTTCCAACTACAGGGTCATGCCATGCATAAACCTGCTTACCCGGATTGATTTCTGAAAGGGCAAGACCAAACTGATAGTCATCCGCATCATATTCTTCACCGTTTGTATTTAACGGGTCAAAGAAAAACTGTATAGAGTCACCATTATAAATTGAATATCCCGCTTGAGAATTTTCATGATACCAGTCTGTTACATCAAAGAGGAAATAAAGATTTTCATCTGTCCATTTCATATATGTTCTGGTGTAGTTACCGTTATCGAACCAGTTATCAACATCCATAGGTTCATCAGGTGTTGACTTATAAACAGGGTATGCATCCTTAAAGAATGAAATATCGCCTGTAAATTCAGTAATATCATACTCTTCCTCAGACTTATTGAATACCTGGAAGTTAAGGAACTGTACATTGTTTACAACTATCTCACCCTTGGTATTTTTTACTATAATTCTGAATGGGTATTCATGGAAGGTTACACTCTTCTTATCAACAACATTAAATTTAAGTGTTTCTGATGAATTCGCTTTTACAGAAACAGGAATATCAACTGCATTTTCAAGCTTCCAGTCACAAAGAGGTTCAATTGTGATTGTACCTTCAAAGTTTCTTCCTACTATGTCAGAAAAAGCTACACTTATCGAATCTACTCCCTCAAAGCCCGATTTTGCATTCTGTAATTCAGCTTTGAAGATTTGCAAACCCTTTAATGTCACCTTACCTTCCTTTATAAGCTGTCCGCCCTCATATAATCTTATTGTATACGGGTTTTCGCTTACAGCTGTGATAAGCATATTCAAAGGATACTGTGCCGATCCGCCTGCTGCAACCGTAAAGTCCTGAGTTCTTGAAACCACGGTTCCGTCCGGAGCAACCAATTCTGCATAACCGGAAAGTTCTTTCTTATCTCTGAAATTCCAGATACTCAGAAGCGGTGCCTGATCCACACCAATTTCTATTGTAGTCTGTGACGATGGCAACTGTGCAAATACATTATCATAACCTACAGGTTCAACATCTGAAAGCTTCTGTGCTGTCTTAACAAGCTCTTTTGCAAGCTCATCATATGATACAACCACTCCTGCTTTTAACGGATTTGTTCCTGCTTTTTCGTAAATCGATTTCGCCTTCTGTCCGAAATCCTGTGCATATTCAAGAATTGCTTCTGAATACGACAATGTATTTTCTCCTGACTTCTGCTTTCTTATTTCAAGTGCTTTTTCTCTTTCTGCAAGAGCTGTCGGTGTATAATTCTTTAACGCATCAGGATCTACATTTACCATGTAGAGATTTGTCCAGAGTTCTGCGCCCCAGTGGTTTGCGTACAAAAGACCATTAAGCTGCGGCAAAGTTATTTCAAGCTCACCTGCTGCATACATATCAATTATCTGATTTGATACGTTCATGTGTGCCTTTAAGCCTTCAAGAATCTGCTCTGTTGTCGGATTTGCATTATTATCACTGAATTCCTTTGCCATTGCAGATGTATTTTTAATAAGTGCTTTTGCTTTATCAAATCCCTTTTTACCTTCACTTTCAGCAAAGCTGTCCGCAAGGAAAGTTTCAAGATAATAGTCAATATTTTCACTTAATTCATTTTTAATATGCTTCTTGGAAAGTCCGTGCAAATAAATCGGGCTTTCTCCCAAAGTGAATGTAGAACCTGTGCCTACATAGTTTCCTATTATATCTGTGGCTCTTAACGACTCTCCTTCAAAAGTAACGGTTTTTTCTCCGTTTTTAGACCACATAACACAAGTGAGTTCACCATCTCTTAAATAAAGATAACCTTCAATATCTTTATCATCATAGATAATCTTTCCGACAAAGAATGAACCGATTGTTTCATATGTAAGATTACTTAAGCTGAATGCAGAAGGCTTGAGCTTCCATCCGCCGGCTCCATCCCCTGTATAGAATATACCAAAATTAGCTTCAGACGCATCAGGTGAATACCATGCCCAGTAAGATCCGTCACCCAGCATATACATCTGGTTTATATCACATCCGTACCAGTCTGCAACAATTACCTGTTTAACAAGCTCTATTCTCTGTTGTTCAGGTGTAATACCTGATGTATGTGTAGGCCAGCCTACCTCAGTAATATTATACGGTTTCCATCCGCCATGCTTGGTTATAGCCTTTGCATAACCACCGAGAATGTTTCTGTAACCAATATCAACCTTTGTAGGTCTGATGTAAGGATGGTCTATAACTGCCTCTATATTGGGCCATGCTCCATTTTCCATTGCTTCATCAACATATGAATAATCACCGTCAGCACAAGAGGAAATAGTAAGCTTAGCTTCCGGTTCTTCCTGTTTCAGACTTCTGTTTACAACTTCAACCGAATATGCATAGTCTGTCATATTTCTCGGACGCCATGTTCCGTTAGGCTCGTTCCAGAACTCATAATATTTAAGTCTCGGACTTCCTTTATAAGCATCCTGAATAGCCTTTGAATAATTTACAAACGCTTCAAGGTTTTCTTTTGAATTAATACCTTGTTTGGTACTATCTGCATAGAAAGTATTATTATATGTCAGAAGGACAACAGCATCAACACCATATTTTTCAGCATCCTTCAAATAATTTTTATTAAATGTATATGACCCCTTTCCCTGTTCGGTATTTGGCCATTCCACATCAAATCTGCAAGTATTAAACTGTGCAACTTCCTTTATCATATCCACAGAGAACGCACCTGAGACTCCAACGTGTCTTGTATAATCCTCAAAATATGCATCTACAAGTCCCGGTAACATATTATACTGATCACTGTAGGAGCTTATGATTTTACCGTTCCCCGCAACTATCTGTATAACGACTTTATTATTCCCTCTCGGAACATCAGGTACGTTTTTTTCATATGTTGCAGTTTTTCCCGGTGAAATAACAAGCTCTGCCGAATCGTAAATCTCATTATTTATCAAAAAGTTTATCGTATAATATTCTGTTTTTTCACTTCCGGAACTTACACTCACTTTAAAAGGAAATTCTTCTCCTCTGTAAATAGACTGAGCACCATGAGATACGGTAGTTTCCGGCAAAGTGTAAACAACATCGCCTTCCCCTGCTTTATATGAAATATCCTTCATACCGCTCGGCATATCGGCATATACCGCTGTCGCTGTCAGTGTCAATGCCGCAAGTGTAGAAATAATTAACTTCTTCATATGAGCCCTCCTTTAAAACAATTCAACTGCATCAGTTACTGACAAAAGATTGTCATCTGTTCCCAGAACACTTATTTTTACATTAAGCTCTTTCTCTGTATCTAATCCGCTAAACGGAATTTCAGTTGTTGTTTCTCCATTATAATTACATTTGAATACTGTAGATGAAACTGCCTCAAGAATTCCTTCTTCATCGTAAACAGCTGCAATTAATCTTGCATTTTCTTCTTTGCACTTAGCTGTAATTTTTGCAACAATTTTAAAATCTCCTGACGGCAACTCTGTTAATACATTATCCGATGCATCTTTACATTCAAGTGATGTGATAACAAAATCAGGTGAAAATCTGAACACGGTCTCGAGAGTCTTTCTGTTATATCTCTCAAGCATAGATTCTTTGTCTGCATTTGCACCTATAATTTCAGCCGCCTTTATACCAAGATTGTCAAGATCAATATTTTCATCTTTAAAAAAGTCTTTATCAAGATATAATAACGGTCTTATTTCAACCCCGTACGACTGTGTATGACTGTATGAGTCACAAAGAACACAATTCTTACATACATCACTCTTTCTGTCGTTTAAATGATTATCACACTGATACTCTCTGTCATATACACTTACTGTTCCGTCTTCATGTCCTTTTATCGAAACGAGATAGCCACCACTGTCTGTTCTCTGCGAGTTTGTTCTTGTTCCGAAAGTGACATTATATTTCTTATCTTTATCATCTATATTATACACTTTTGCACCGATGATATCTTTATACTTGCGCAATTCGGGCACTCCGATTGCTCCTATACCATACAAATCCTGTACATACTGTCCATATGCATTTATTGAACCTTCATGATATACATTATAATCAATATGTCTTGTTATTGCATCAGGCAACATTGACGGGAATCCGCTTGTACTTAATTCTGAATAAGTATATGACAGTCCATATGTCTGATCTGCGTATACCAGAAATCTTCCCGTATCAGATGTAGGCACTGCATCAAGCAAAAGGAAGTTATGTGTTACTCCATCCTGTGTAACAGAGAACATATAATCACTGTCAGATTCCAATCTCATATTTACCAGATTATCATGATGTGTTGTGTTATCATATGCAAAATTTTCTCTTCCGACAATCTCAGCCGGTTCAGATGTGTATGTATCTCCATTTATAAGAACTATTGTCACTCTGTAGTAGCTTGGTTCTGCCTGAACATCTGTTTTGATGCTTTTTTCATTTCCGACCGTCATCCAATTACCGTCAAGACTCAGCGCACGTTCCCATTTAGTGCTTATTACATGAGCATCTGTAACATCGTCCGATTCAAATGTATAAGAAAGAGTGTTCCCCGCTTTCATAAGTCCACGTACTTCAAGATTACTGATTGTCCCTTCAAAATCCGCATTACTGATAAGAACAGATTCTGTTTCAAGCTTTTCACCGGTAGGCAAACTCAAAACTGCTTTGACATACTTGTTATATATGTCCAATGTAATTTCAAGTTCATTGCTCTTTTCTTCCAAATCATCATATATGCCATCTTGTGTATCAGAAATCTGCCACTGCCATGTTACAAGCATTAACGCATCCTGATCACCATCCGCATCATAAGAAAGTACAAGCTTATTTCCAAGTCCGATTTCCCCTGTAATTACAGGATTTGAAACAGTATACTTACCCTTATACAAAATCTTATAGTATACATCCTTAATAACAGGATATCCGTTATTATAATTATCCTCAGGCAATATGTACTTACTATCACCCTCATTTAACAAGTCAACGACACTATCTGATTTTATCTCTTCTTCTGTTTTTGATACTGCCTTTCCTAAAACATCAGAAAAAGTTTCCTCACCTGCTTTGTAAGCATAACCGGCACTTCCTGCAAGATATACATTATTTATATATCTATCTTCATTACCGCTTACATTGTTAGCCGTAATTGCACCGTTCCCCGACACACCTGAAATTGCACCGGTACTGTAGCAATATTCAACCTTTGTTGCAGCATCTGTATCTCCTATGATACCTCCCGCGTATCCCACAGCAGTTATATCACCTGTATTATAGCTGTATCTGATAACAAGATCGTCTCTTGTTACTGCACTTATTCCGGCAGCATTTGTTGCTTTGATTTCTCCTGTATTGCTACATCCTGAAATCGTTCCAAGCTTTGAGCTTTTTCCAATAATACCGCCGGCAATATTTGTATGCGACTCGCTGTCAATGTCAATTACACCAGAAAATTCACTGTCTGATATGTTAATAGTAATATTTCGGCTTGCAATTCTTGTATGACCGCTTCCTGCAATACCACCTGCCATAATTTCAGATACAGAAGCATTGTTATCTGTAATAATCACATCTGATGTACATTCCGAAACTTCAATTGCCCCGGAAGTTATACCACTCGGTACTCCCGCAATAATTCCACCAACACTCAAAGCATCCGATGTAATAATCAAAGAATTTTCAAGATTGATTCCCGAAACAGAACATCCGTAACTTATTCCGAAAAGTCCCTGATAATCAGTTTCATCATTGTTAATATATAACCCTTCTATAGTGTGATTGTTACCGTCAAATGTTCCTCTGAATCCTCTTGATGATGAACTTACATATTCACCAATCGGTTTCCACTCATTCAACTCATCATCTGACGAAAATGAATACACACCGTTATCTGAAATGATTTCTCCTGTGTTTAGCTTTATGTCGTTTACCAGAACAACTTTTTTATCCACAAAGGTTGTTCCTTCATTAACAAGCTGTGCCAAGCCGGCAAGCTGTTCCGGTGTTGATATTTCAAAAACAGCTATGTTTTTATCATACCAAGACACATCTGCACTTCCGTCCCATACGCCATCTGTTGCTTCGGAAGTTGTTACAGGCACTACAGTCCCCGCCAGAATCGTAAGCGATAACAATTTAGATAGAATTTTCATTTTTAAATTCCTCCATTTTGACATAATAATTATCTAATCTCTATCTTATATTCATTTTACCACACCACAAACCTCTTTGTGAATAAATATATATGACTATTTATTATAAATTTCTGCCAAAATTAAAAAAAGGATTTACATTATTCTTTTTGTATGATATAATGATATCAGGAAAAAGAAAGATTGAGGTTAAACGATAATGAAAAATATGAATTTGAATTTTTTATCCGATAATTTAGATAATTTGGTAGAAAATACAATTTATTTTAACAATATTTGTTTGACTGTACACGAAACAAAACTGTATGAACTGTTTGATTCTCAGCAAGTAATATCATCCACAAATGAATACTTTCAGATTATTATTTCATTAACCGATGATATATCCATAACTGCTTTAAACAATACATATTTTGTACAAAAAGGACATTCCTTTATATTTACATGCAATACAGATTATACTTTGACATCCGGAAAAAAATGTACAGTTTGTTCGATTTCGTTTTCAATTACCCCTCAGACAACATCAAAAGAATCATTGGATTTTTATATGGCATTTAAAAAAAATAAGACTTTTAATTTTCCACTAAATATCGAAAACCTCTTCAAAACTCTTACAGTATTGGAATCAAAAATTGAGTTTCTTCATATTATAAGCACCATATATGCTTCAATTTCGTCAGGCGGTGCAGACAATACAACAAATAATTTATCTGCACAAATCATATCCTATATGAAGATGCACTACGCTTCTCCGATACAAATTATGAATATATCCAAAGTATTTAACAGTAGTTACCGTACACTTTCACGTACTTTCAAAATACAAACAGGCATTACCATGACAAACAAACTCAACGAAATCCGCATAGATGCCGCAAAGCAGCATCTTTCCACAAATATGCCGATAAATGAAATATCAAAAACAGTAGGATACACAAATGAATATTATTTTTCAAATATATTTAAAAAAACAACAGGAATGTCTCCTACAAAATATCGTACTATGATAAAATCAAACTAAGGTGATTATTATGAACAACCATCTCGAACTCGCTAAAAATCTTAATATTCTTACTATGCATCCTTTTACTTTTCATGATATAATTATTGAAGTAATAAATGTTCAGTTTATACGTCATCCTAACTTTACTGTTATATCTGACCATATTCATCCTTTCTTTGAATTCAATCTTCTTGTCGAAGGCGATTTATACACAAATATCAACGGGGATGAGTTTTACGTTGCTGAAAAAAAATGTTTTCTTGTCCCTCCCGGAATTACTCATAATCACAGAAAATGTAACTACGATTCATATTCAGATATATGTATACATTTCTCTATTAAACCCACCACATCCAAATCCGATGCTACGTATTTCAGTCATTTTTACAATAATCTGATGCATACTGCGCATTCTACATTTGATGGTAAGCTGGAAAAAATTTATATTGAAAAAAATTTATTTTCAGCACAAATTACATTTCTTTCCTGGCTTACCCAACTTACATATCTGCCAAAAAACAATACAAATATAAGAACAAATAAATCTGAACACTGCATTTCCGAATCTGCAATTAAATTTATGGAAATGAATTATTTTGATGATATAAATACTAACGATATATCAAGAGCACTGAATATCAGCTACAGGTCACTTGCGCGACATTTCAAAGAAGAAACCGGCGTTTCTCTGACATCACAACTTAATGTCATCAGAGTATCCCACGCAAAAAAGCTTTTACTTTCAACAAATTTTTCTTTGTCAGAAATTGCAAAGATGACAGGTTTTGACAACGAGCACTATTTTTCATTCGTTTTCAGAAAGTATACTTTTACATCTCCGCATAAATTCAGACAGAAAAAAGCCTATGTTAATGGTGAACTCTATAATGCAAACAATCGAGTAGGGCAAAATTAATTGCCCTCTCACACCACCGTACGTGCCGTTCGGCATACGGCGGTTCAATTCAAAATTAAATATGTGCTACCCTTTGGTAGTAATCTGAAATACTGATTAAGCCTCGCTTGGTCAGTATTTCTTTTGATATTGCTCTTGTAATAACTGATTTTGTTGCGACAAATTGATAATGATTGCCCCAATTTCGTTTGCATAATACTTTGAGTTTTCTCTTGAACTTCATTATTGAGTCCTGATGCGGTCTTGCTTTCCATCCTTCTTTGCCTTTCCAAAAGCCAAATCCAAGATATTTAAGTTTACTCGGCGGTGTTATCTTTGTCTTGGTTGCATTTACCTTTAAACCAAGTTTTCTTTCTATCCAATCAGTTATGGAATGCATTACCCTTGTCGCAGCAGCTTTGCTCTTCAATACGATTACTACATCATCTGCATATCGCGTAAAGCGTTGTCCTCTGCTTTCAAGTTCTTTGTCAAGTTCATTCAGCATTATGTTACTGAGTAATGGTGATAAATTCCCACCTTGCGGTGTACCAATGTCTGTTGCTTCGTATTTGCCCTTGTTCATAACACCCGCTTTGAGATACTTCCTGATTAGACTTTCCGTATCTCCGTCGTGTATTACTCTGCCGACATAACTCATCAACTTATCTTGCGGTACATTGTCAAAGAATTTCTGACATATTCCGTCTCTTCTCCTTTCCGCTTTCAAACAGATTACCATAAGTTTATGATGTTTCCCCTCAAATACGCTACGATTTCGCCATTGCTTCTTCTCTCCCACACCTCACGATGTAAAACTTGCAAGTCGCTTTTGAGTTCGTCGGTAACTACGCCTCGGTGGACTTTCACCACAGAGCATTGATATGCCCGTCATACAAAAAACAAGGGCAGTTGCATAAAACAGCAACATACCCTTGCGACCTTATTCAGCTACTTCTGTTGTGTCAGCATTTAACTTTGGAGCTTTTTTAGCAAAGTTTTCCATTATAATTCTGAACTCGGTGCCTTCCCCTAACACGCTTTGAACTGTAATATCTCCGCCGTGAACTTCAATTATACTCTTTACCATTGAAAGCCCCAATCCACAGCTTCCGTATTCATCATTACGCACTTTATCAACTCTGTAAAAGCGTGTCCATATTTTTTCGAGATGTTCTTTTGAAATGCCAATACCATTGTCCTTTACGGTAATTTCAACATTTCCGTCAAACTTTGAAGCAGAAATCATCACATATCCTGATTCCTTGCCATATTTTATTGCATTACTGACAAGGTTTGAAACAGCACTTTCAATTAGAGTTTCATCTGCACAAATCATTACATCATCCTGAATGGATGTTAATAGATTTATATTCTTTTGAGATGCCAAATGTTCCATATTTTGAACGACTATATCCGCCAATGCATTAAAGTTAATTTTTTCCTTGTTAATCTTTTGCCTGTTTTGGTCTATCCTCGCAAGCATAAGTAGTCTTGATATGAGCTTTGATGCCTGATTTGCCTTTGTTACAACATCCTGTGCAAGTTCTTTTTGCTTTTCTGTTTCTGCAACCTCCAATAGATATTCACCCTGTGCAAGTATAACGCTGATAGGTGTCCTGAGTTCATGCGAAGCATCGGATGTGAATTGTTTTTCCTGCACAATAAGGCTCTCAATTCGGTCAAGCATATGATTTAGTGTAACCGACAGGTCATACATTTCATCCTGTTTAGCTTCGGGATTTATCTCAATTCTCTGCTTTATATCATTTTGTGCAGAAATTTCATTTGCGGTATTAATAATGTTATTGACAGGTCTGAATGCTCTTTTTGTAATGTGATATCCGCCAAGTGCGGTAAGCAGCAGAATTAACGGTATTAAAATAAGAATAATGATTATAGCAGACCGCCCTAAAAGGGTTGTAGAATTTACAGATTCCACACCTCTTATCCAAAAACCACCGTATCTTCCCGGAGGCCCCGGTGTTCTCGCATCGTAGACAATATATTCTTTCCCGTCAATGTTTTCTTTTCTTGGCACGCCTTTTTCAAAAGGAATATTTACAACATCATAATTATACTGTCCTACAAGGTATTTCCCGTTCGCTTCATAAATAGATACATTTTTGAATTCCTCTTTACTTTCAACAATTTCAAAAACTCCGGGCTGTCTTTTAGATAGATTTTCTTTTACCTGAGTTACTTGAAGAATAACATCCTTTTCTACACTATCTATTGAAAGCTGATAGGAAAGTCCACCAACAAGTGACAGTACAACCACAATTAAAACAAACATAAGGGTTGTGTACCATATTGTTATTCTTGTTTTTATAGAAGTAATTTTTTTCATACTCAATCTTCCTTTATCACATATCCAACATTCTTGATAGTATGAAGGAGTTTTTTATCAAAATTATCGTCAATCTTTTTGCGAAGGTGATGGATATACACCTTTATAACATCGCTTGAACCCTCATATTCATAGTTCCATATATTTTCCTCGATTCTTTCCTTCGAAACAACAATACCCTTATTCCGCATAAGATATTCCAAAATAGAGTATTCCTTCGATGACAATTCGATAATATTATCGCCACGTTTTACCGCTCTTGTTGTGGTGTCAACGCTTAAATCAGCAATTTCAAGCACAGTCCCCGTTACATTTTCTTTAACTCGCAGCATTGCACGAATTCTTGCACAAAGAACATTAAAAGAGAATGGCTTTGTAAGATAGTCATTTGCACCAAGATCAAGTCCGGTTATTATATCCTCATCCGAATCCTTTGCCGTCAGCATTAAAACGGGTGTAAGTATTTTCTTATCACGCATTATACGAAGAACTTCAAAACCGTTTATTTTCGGCATCATTACATCGAGAATAATTCCGTCATACTGAGTGTTTTCTATATAATAAACCGCATCCTCACCGTCAAAACAACTATCAACGGTATAGCCTGATTTTGTTAATCTTTCGTTAAGGGTTTTGTTAAGATGTCTTTCATCTTCTGCAATCAAAAGCCGCATAAAATCACCTTCCTTTTATATATTTTACCGGGAATAAAAATGCTTGCTTGCAAGGGCATTTTTACAACGCCGTCAATAATGCATAGATGTGCAAAGCACATCGGCGACAAAGTCGCAAAGGATTGCGTAGCAAGACTTGATGCTATTATTATACAACATTTTTCATGAAATGTAAATTGACGGCTTCACCAAAAAGCAAAGCCGTCTTTGTACTTACTGCATTCTCTGACCTCTTCCAAAGCCCACACCGCCGGTGTTACTTTGTGTTCCAATCACTGTACTCTGACCTGTAATTTCAGTTCCAAAAGTTTCATCACCGATTTTTATTGTATATTTTTCGCCTGTTTTTATATTATTTGATGCAATTAAAACAGACTTAAAATTGCCTTCGGGTGCATACTCATATACAACATTTCCGTTTGCATCTGAAATTGAAATCTGTTCGTTTGCTGTATGCTGATTTTCACAATATACGATAATTGTATTTTGTGTAATCGAAAGACTTTTTTCGTTACCACTACTTGATGCAAGAATTATGTTTACATCTTCGCTTATTATTATTTGTCCATCAGCATCTAAAACGCCAAAATTTCCGGTAAATGAACCTGTTGGATTTGTTGCTTTGATTGTTCCGCCGTTAATAACAAGGTTGCCGTTAGCATCAATGCAGTCATCATTGCCGCAAACTTCAAGATAACCGCCATTGATAATAAGACAGTTTTTCATATTTCTGCCCATACCGCCCATATTTCCACCCATTTGCGGTATTTGCGGCATATTTTCATCAGGAATTTGTCCTTCCGGTATAGCAGGTCTTTTATCGTTCATCGGAAATTCTCCGTTCATTGGAATGCTTGTACCTTCAGGAAGCTCTCCGCCTTGCATTTGCATTTGACGATTTCCGCGATTACCTTTGTTACCCATAGGAATTTCTGTACCATCTGAATTTGTGGTGTTTTCAGGTCGTATCATACCACCCAAATTTTCTCTCATTCCGCCTCCTTGCCCCATGCCGTGCATTGCACCTGAGTTTCCACCTGTAGCATTGATGGCATCATCTACGGAAACAATTGATATAAAACCATCATTTATGGTCATAACATTTTTGCTTTCAAGACCTTCAACAGATTTTGTAACATCTATAACTGTATCCGTACCGTTTACAGTAAGATTGCCGTGAGCAGATATGCCCTTATCGTATTTTGAACTTAATGTAAATTTACCACCGCTTATTTCAATTTCATCCTGACAATGAATTGCATGTGATGCAGAATTTACAATTATTTCGCCACCTGATATAACCATCATCCATTCGGCATTGATACCCTTAGTTGATTTTTCAAATTCTACATCAGCCTCATCCGCTTCCCACATAGGTTTGCGTGGAGTTTCTTCTGTAGTCTCAGTTGTAGTTTGCGTGTTCTCAATGGGTTTACCATTGGTTTCGATATTTATTCTTCCGCCTGAAATATTAACAATAGATTCGCAGTCAACTCCATCGTTTACAGAAGTTATATTAACTGTTCCGCCTGTCATTTTAAAGGTGTCGTTAATATGAATTCCGTCAGATGTTGCATTTATAGATATAACACCATTTTCAATATTTAAGTTGTCCGATGCCTTTATTCCGTGTCCTGCCAAAGATTCTATATCAAGGCTTCCGTCACCTTTGATTTCAAGATTTTCTTTTGAATAGATTGCACCGTCATCGCTGTTTTTTGCAATAAGATAGTTTTCTGTGCTGTCTGTCAGCGTTATATATGCTTTGTCTGCATCTTCCACAAAAATACAAGGATTGCTGCTTGATGTGATATTCGCTCCACTTAATCTGATTTTGACCTTTTCCTTTGCAGAAACTGTGATATTCCCGTCAGAAAGTGTTCCTCTTACGGTAAAATCACCGCCCTGTGTAATTTTAATTTGATTATCTGCAATCTCAACACCTTCGCCTTCATACGTTAAATCAGAAAGATTGATTGAGCCTACATTTTCTTTCCATGACTCATCTTCGCCTTGCTCGGATGTAATTGTAACTTTTCTATTGTCTCCGTCCCAATCTACATCAAGACCAAAGCTTTCGGATATTGCACGAGCAGGGACTAATGTTCTGCCGGAAACAATTTGTGCCGGAACTTCCAATGTAACCGTTTCAAAAATCGGATTACCCGATTCATCAGTATCTCCCTTGTCAATCTGCATTTCGGTTGTGTTAATCTTAAGGGTCACGGTTTTGGAGCTTTTCCGTGCGGAAACAGTTTGTGTTTCACCGTTCCATTTAACAAGTGCTCCAATTTCTTCAAATATCTTTCGAAGTGGCACCATTGCGCGACCATCAATGATTTCGGGCTTTACATCAAATTCAATAGCTTTTCCGTCAAGCTCCACAGTAATTTCATCGGCAGATACACTTGATGTACTCATAAATAAGGTTGTAACAAGACTCAGACACAGAATAACTGACAATATTTTTTTCATTTACTTTCACCTCATCATTTCATTTTTAAGGGTGCGCCAACTGCAAGAATGATGTTCAGATTGCCGTTTCTGCACCGTAGTTCGTTTATAAATTCCTGCTCATCTTCATCGTGAAGCATTATAACATTGTAATTAAGTTCAAAAAGTGAGCCTAAGTCTGTTGTCTTAATTCTTGTAAGTGTATATTTCTTTGTGTATTTTTTAAGTATTTCATCAAAAGCACCCTGATAGTTAAGACTTTCGGGAATTGTTATCCTGAGTGTTTTTTCTACTGATTTCTTTTCAAACAATCCAAATTTTTCTGTAAGAATCATAACAACACAGAGAAGGACTACAAAAATTGCACCATATCCATAAAGTCCAACACCGCAAGCAAGACCTGCTGCAATGTCAAAGAAAATAAAACCTATGTCTTTTGGATCTCCGGGAGCACTTCTGAAACGGATAATAGAAAGTGTTCCCGCTAAACTAAATGCTCTTGCTATGTTGCTACCCACAAACATAATTATAACAGATAAGATAATCGGGAGCATCAAAAGTGTTACTGCCATACTTCTCTGATAGTTTTCTTCTTGGGTTTTATAGTAGGTAAGCCCGATGACAGCACCGAACACTATAGCCACAAGCATTGTTATAACTGCGCCGCCAACTGTAATATCGGCTGATACATTAGATAAAATTACATTAAACAAATTATCCATCTTAAACGTCGAGTAGACGTCTCGACTTCACCTCTCTTTCAAAATTTCGTGAGGTTTCGTCTAACACCCCTCACAGAACCCAACGTGCCCTATTAAGGCATTAGGCTCTTCATATAAATCTTACATTAAGTCCATATATCTACA
>JAZULT010000038.1:0-6979 GCA_045603225.1 Clostridia bacterium
GTTGCTCTTCAGCAGTGCCGTATCCTGTATTGTGGTAAAAACCAATAATTATTATTGACACATTATATTAAGCTTATACCTGTGATTTTCGCCTTGTCGAGTTTTGTCAGATATCGCTTACACAACTTTTTCCGCAGAACCCACAAGCGGTATTGTTAATTACTGTTATCTCGGAAGGTAACGAGAACGATTATCTCTCGCTTACTGATATTGCAAGATACAAAAGTGATGATCCGACTACAACAATACGGAACTGGATGAGAAATAAAGACACCATTGAATTCTTGGGTTTATGGGAACAGTTAAACAACCCTGATTTTAAACCCGTCTGCAACATTTCAAGTATTCTTATTCTGTTCTCATCACAAAACGCCTTAAATATTTCAGCAGTTTCAGCATATTTATTTTTTATAAGCTCACCTCACATACACTATCTCCTGATTTTTCTCTTCAAAATCAAGTGTTGTATTCACATTTGACTTTATCAAAACCGTTTTGGGACGTCAGACCTGTCCTTGGATATAAAATGATTTATGGCTCATTGTTTATACCAAGAATCAGCAGCGAAGCTATACAGCCGTATTTGTCAGAAATTCCTGTCAGCACTAACGATATCAGAACCGTTTTCTACATAAATCCAGCCCTGATGCGAAACATTTTCTACTATCAATGTACAGCTTCCTTTTTCCCCGATTTTAACCAGATCTGCCCCAACTCGTCTGAAATACACACCGGTATCGTACCTGTCAATTCCGTTATTGGGATAAATCTGAGAAATTTTATCTTCATCTATTCTCCAGAGCTGTGAATTGAGCGCCTCATATATAACGCAGTCCACTCCCTCAACATGAAGAAACTGATTCATTTCCACAGTTCCAATCTGTTTTTTTTCACCGGTTTTCATATTCACCATGAAGATTTCCTGAATAAACATTTCATCTGTACTTTCAGAATAATACAGATAATCACCACTTATCTGATAAGAATACGGGAATTCGGACACAAACTGTTCTATTCCGTCATCTGCCACATAATAAAGTCCGGAAATCTGCTTGAATGCCTTATATTGTTCGTCAGTTATATTATCAGATTTTTTACCGATTTCATCTGTCTTTCTGAAATCAATTACGTCAAGCTCAGAACAGTAAAATTCCCCTTCGATTCTTTCGATTATAATCTTATCCTCAGTAAATCCGTAGTTAAAAACTTCCATATCACCGCTTACATTCTCCGGCACGAATGTTTCCGGCATACGCATAAGCTTCATATTATTTTTGTCATCCGTCACAGAATAATAAAGATATCCATTGTATACATGAGGATTAGCAAGTGAACCGTCTTTAAAATGAACATTATTCTGAATAAGCTTGATATCAACCGATTTATCTCCTATACTGAATCTGTAAAGGTTGCCGGAGTATTCATCTGTCATTTCCACAAAAAACAAATATCCGCCAAGCTCCGGGAACTCATAATCATTTTTTTCTTTAAAACTGTTCAGTCCCAAATCAGGGATTTTTCCATTACTGCACATAACCGCTTTTTTGTCGGTAATAATTATTTTAATTCCGTCCGGGTACCGTGCAATCAGACCGTTATCCGTCGAATAATAAAGTATTCCTTTGTAATATGCAATATTACTGCAGTTTCCTCTGTCAAGAACTTTGAGATTTTCTCCATTTGAATCTATACTGCATAAATTTCCTGAATCCTTATCTGTAAAATATATTACTCCGTCAGGCTCTCTGTATTCGTATTCGGGAATATTAAGATTGTTCTGTATAATCAACTCTGTCTCATACATACTGTAGAGCGGAGGAATTATTTCCTTACCTTCATAAGAATACAGTCCGTATCTTCCATTATCTGTTACATAAATATAATTTTCATCAAGGCTATGTGCTTTATACGGAATAATAAACAGAAGCTCTCCCGATGTGTTATAAACGTCGGAGCTGCCATTATATGTAACGGCACAGATGTAATCTTTTCCGTCACCTGCTCTGCCGCAGAGTATATTTGAATATATATCCGTTTCAAACTCCAGGCAAATATTATCTTTTTTTATAAGGAATTTGTTTAATTCGGCATTTTTATATTCCTCAAATCCGTTATCAAATGTTTTTATCTTCGTTTCACCGCCTGACAGAATATTGTACCCGTCAATCATATCAGGAGTCTTCCATATATTGTACAATCTGTTGATTAGAATAATAGACTGCTCAATTGTAATATTTGACTTCGGACTGAATGTTTTATCTCCCGTACCTTTTATAAGTCCGCAGGTGTACAGGCTTTTTACAGCATCTGATGCGTAATCGGATATTTCGTCCTTATCATAAAGCTCCACATCCATCGGGGTATCTTTAAACTCAGAATCGAAATAAAATCCGAAGCTTCTGATTGTTCTGTATATACTTACCGCAGCATCCTCTCTCGTAATCGGCAGTTCGTGATAAAAATTCCCGTCCGGCATTCCTTCCATAATACCAAGTAATTTCAGATATTCGGTATAGTCACCGTATATCGGATTTTCATCATTGTCATATCCCACATACAGCATGTCAATCAGGGAATGTTTTGAATTTACCGCATTAAACAGAAGTTCGGCAAACTGTCCTCTTGTTATATTCTTTGTATAATCGGTTATCCCACCGAAGCTCTCCGGCAAAAGACCCAAATCAGTAAAAATGCTTACGTCATTATATGCCCATCCTGATATACTTACCCATTCCTTTGCATATGCGCCCGTCAAAAAAAGCGACAACCCCAGCAGGGCAGATATTATTTTCTTCATATTCATCCTCCATTCTCTATAATATACGCATTTTCAAGCACATCACCGTTATACTGAAGTACAGCTGTTTTCCCATCCTCAAGAGCATAAACCTCACGGCTTCCGTTTGCCGAAGAGTTTTCCGGTGCGCCTGCTTTTTCATATACCTCCGACTTACTTGAACCTATTTCAACATCAGTCACAGAGCCTTTTTCGTTAACAGTTGAAATCGGTGTGCTTTCAGCCTGTATAACTTCAGTTGTCGGAACCGGTACAGCAGTTTTCTGTACTTTTTTCGGTGCGTGGGTATATTTTTTTGATTTCTTCACCGGCTTCTGTGTCACAGCCGGCTCTGCTGATGAAAAAACATAATCATCAGCCGGAGCAGTATCAATTTCTTCTATAGGCTCTTCAGTAGCATAAGGTTGTTCTTCCGCATCCGGCAATCGTACGGCAACTATACTTTCGGGAACAATTTTTTCGATTACAGTTTTATCTGTAAGAAAAACCACTCCTGTCACGGTACATATAACCAAAAAGCAGGCAATCCATACAGGACTTTTTTTACCGTAAATCGCAATTCTTTTAAGCCTTGTCATCAGCTCATATTTATTTATGCCGGCAAATGCAGCTCCCGGCATAAATTTTTTCTCTCCTATTGCCTCAGCGGCAAGAAGCTCTGCATATTCTTTTTTCTTTCCTGTAAATCCGATAATTCTCTCGTCACACAGCATTTCCAGATCTGACATAAACATTTTATATGCAAGCCATATAACGGGATTAAACCAGTTTACACACAGTGTAAAAAGCGCAATCTTTATTTTCAGACTGTCGTGTCCTGCATAATGACTGAGCTCATGCAAAACAATCATTCTGTCACAGCTTTCAGGAACTGCGATATATCTTCCGAAGCAAAACGGTTTCGGTGCATTCTTCATTTTCGGTGTTTTTTTCACCTTCAGTATATTCTTTTCATCTGTGTAATCACTCCCGCTATCGGGAAGATTTTTAACTTTTACGAGATATGACAACATTACAGTAACGCAGAACACCCCGAACAGAGCAACTCCTGCAAGCCAGATATCAGTTAATATTTTATCATACGATAATACTGTTTTATCAGGAATACTGTAAACGTAATTATAAACGCTCATCTCTGACTCAATTTTTATATTAAAAAGACAAAATACAAATTGCACAAGCGGAATATACCACAAATAATTATGAAGCCTTGCAGATATCTTCTTTCCAAACAGCAGTTTAATTATCAGAATAACCGTTGTTACAACTGTCAGGCGGCAGCTAAGTGACAATAAAATATCATACATCATATTCTCACTCCTCAATTTTATCAATAAGACTGATAATTTTATCCACGTCCTGCTCATTCAGATTCGTGTCCTTAACAAGACTTGCCATCATCATTTTTACAGAGCCGTTGTATACCCGGCTGAGAAATTGCTTCATTTCACTTGTGCGGCACTCTTCAGCGCTTACATTTGAATAATATTTCTTTCCTTTTCCCGACTGCTCGGCTTTAATAATATCTTTCTGCTCAAGTCTTCCGACAAGAGTTTTTATAGTTGAATAACTCCAGTTTTCTGCGGCAAGTCCGTCACGTATCTCACCTATCAGCATTCCTTTGTTGTTCCATAGTAATTCCATTACTTTCCATTCTGAATCTGTAATATCATATTTCATTTCTCCCGCTCCTTTCGGTTTACAATTGTAACCTAATTACAGTTTACATCTGTAGACTGAAAATGTCAATAACTTTTTTTCATTTCATTAAAACTGTACAAAAAAAGAACAGCATAGCTGTTCATTTTTTACAACACCTTATTAAGAAAGTCTATTGTTCTCGGGTGCTTGGGATTTGAGAATATATCCTGCGGAACTCCCTCTTCGATAATAACTCCTTCGTCCATAAACAGAACACGGTCTGCAACTTCACGTGCAAATCCCATTTCGTGAGTAACCACAACCATGGTCATCCCGCCTCTTGCAAGCTCTTTCATAACTGCAAGAACTTCCCCTACCATTTCAGGGTCAAGCGCAGATGTAGGCTCGTCAAAGAGCATGATATCAGGCGACATGGCAAGTGCTCTTGCAATTGCTACTCTCTGCTTCTGTCCGCCTGAAAGCTGAGACGGATAGCTGTCAGCCTTGTCACGAAGGCCAACCGTATCAAGAAGCTTCAATGCATTTTCTTCAGCCTCTTTCTTGGTTGCTTTTTTCAGGTCAACAGGTGCAAGCATCAGGTTATGAAGCACATCCATGTTTGCAAACAAATTAAAATGCTGGAAAACCATTCCTATATTTTCACGTGTTTTATTTATATTAAGCTTTTTATCACCGAGATTGTATCCGTCAACAATAATCTCTCCCGACGTTGCACTTTCCAGCTTATTCATGCAACGAAGAAATGTCGACTTACCTGAACCTGAAGGTCCGATTACACATACAACCTCACCTTCATATATATCGGTGGAAATTCCTTTTAAAACATCTAAGCTTCCAAAGCTTTTTGTCAGATTATCCACATGTATTTTCACATTTTTACTTTTGACGGTCACGGTTCAATCTCCTTTCCGTGAATTTTGCCACTTGCTGCAGGGCAAGGATAACAACAAGATACATTACCGCAACAATAGCCCATACTTCAAAGGATCTGAACGTAATGGCAATAACGTTTTGTGCTTTATTTACCAGTTCGGGGAATCCGATTACTGACAGAATTGATGTATCTTTCAAGGTTATAATAAACTGATTTACAATACTCGGAATCATGTTTTTAATAGCCTGTGGAAGAACAACACGGAACATTGATCTCCAATAGGATAAACCAAGACTTCTCGCAGCTTCCATCTGACCAGGGTCAATTGATTGTATGCCTGCACGAATTATTTCGGACATATAAGCACCGCAGTTAAGAGCAAGACACACAGTACCTGCCTGAAGCGCAGTAAGCGTATACTTAATACCGAAAATATTTTTCAGACCGTAAGGTACACCGAAGAAAACAAAAAAAGCAAGAACTATCATCGGCACGCCACGTATAAGATTTACATATATTGCGGAAACCGCTCTGGAAAACTTATTATCCACGACACTTGACAGCCCGAAGATTATACCGAGTATGCACCCGAAAAACAATCCGCATAATGCTAGCAATAAAGTTTGCCCCATTGCTGTGAGCAAGAGAGGACCGTATGTACTGATAATTTTAACCATGGGAATAAACCCCTCCTCGAAAAAATAAAGGGCATCGGCAACCGATGCCCATCAATTACAAATTATTAACCAAGATATTTAGCAATAATCTCATCGTATTTTCCGTTTTCGCGGATGTTCTTAAGGCCGGCATTGAAGAGATCAACAAGCTCCTGCTTCTCAGCATCAAAGATAGCAAAACCGTACTGTGCAGGTTCATTTTCTGTACCTTCAACAAACTTCATATCCAATTCACCAATTTTGATGTTATACTTAAGGATTGGTGTGTCATCCATACATGCGTCTACCTGACCGCCTGTAACTGCCTGATACATATCAGGTGATGTTGAGAATGTTACAACTTCAAATCCATACTCATCCTTGATGCTTTCTGCATATTGGTTGCTCATTGTACCGTTCTTTACAGCAACCTTTTTGCCCTGCATATCTTCAAAGCCTGTAATGTCTGAATCTGTTGCTACTGCCATACCCTGAGTTGCATCGTAGTAACCATCTGAGAATGTCCAGCCTGTTGCCTTTCTTTCGTCTGTGATTGATGCACCTGCAATCATACCATTAGCCTGACCAGCCTGACAAGCTGCAATTGCAGCATCCCAACCAACATACTGAAGGTCATATGTAAACTTCTGGACCCCAGCGATAGCTGCTAAGATATCCATATCAATACCAACAATATTTCCTTCTGCATCCTGGAATTCAAATGGGCTGAATCCCTTGTCTGTTGCGATTACATAATCCTTTTGAGTTTCGCTTCCGCATGAAGCCAAGCTCATACCCATAATAGCTGCCAATGCAATTGTAATAAATTTTTTCATTATATTTACCTCTCCTTTAAAATTAAGATATCAGCATTTTTATCTGTGCTGACTATAATATCAAATATTATACCATAGATGTAAAAAAAAAGCAACTATTTTTTATCTTATTATTTCCCTATTCGTTGCAATTTCCGAAAAAATATAGTATAAT
>JAZULT010000039.1:0-23436 GCA_045603225.1 Clostridia bacterium
TTCTACCATAACCTGTTGCAACGCAACAGATTTCACTGTCACAAGGTGACAATTTCATTCATCCTGCGGATGAATTTCACCCGATTGAAAATCGGATTTCACTATTGTAATTTGTTGGGACAAATTACAATTTATTCCTGAATACCTCCTGCAAATCCCTGATATTCATTAAGAAAATCTTCCGCAGTTTTATTCATAAATACACCAATATTTCTGTTTTCATCAAACCCGATATTGATATTTAATCTTCCGAAATATGTATCAATTATCTGTACGCTTATGAAAAACTGACGTTCTCCGACCCATGCACCGGATGCGGCACAGTCATACAAACGATTGCCTTTTTGTGAGCCGATTTCATCTGAATATCCCTCCTGCGGGAACGGTACAAACTCATTCCGGCAAAGTCCGAACTTAATCTCTTTATCTCCCTGTTCATTTGTATAATAAAGAGTTCCGGAATCTTCTCCGAACGAAAGCTTCATTTTTGATATTCCCATAGGATTCTTTGTCATCTTATATGTGACATTATTGATTTCCTTTTCAAAATCATTATGCTTATCGCCCTTTGCCGCAAAAAGCTTAAGTCTATCTGCATAATCAACAAGCTCTCTGTATTCTGCATCGTTTTCAGGCAAAACATCATCTGATGCAGGTCTTGAAATCAAATTGAAGAAATTATCAAGAATAACTTTCTTTGCAACAACAATTCCCTGATTATCACCATTATATACCATTATAATATCTTTATCAGGAATGCAAAGTGCAAACTGACAACCCATACCGTTAAAGAAAAAGCTGTTATCATACGACATCCAGAACTGATATCCGTATCCCTGACTATCAGCATTATTAATACAGAGTGTATTATTATCAATCTGCTTCGTTGTAGCTTCAGTCATATATTTTTCATTAAGAAGCTGTTCGCCGTTCCACTTACCTTTATTCATGCAGAACTGTGCTGCTTTAAGCAAATCTGTCGGTTTACAGATAAGCGCAGAGTCACCCCACGAATGTCCGCCGGGACACTTGAGCATATACGCTTCTTTTGAAAATCCGATTTTATCAAGGCATTTTTCTCTTAAGTATTCCATCAGTGTTTTACCTGTAAGTCTTTCAACAAGAGCACCCATAACAAATGAACCCGAGCTGTCATATTCATAAATCGAACCTGACGGACGTGATTCGTATCTGCCGTTTTTAAAATAGAACTCAACCCTGTCAGGATATCTTGCACTGAACCAGTCTTCGCCCGGTTTTGCTGTGCTCATCTTAAGCATATGACGGATTGTCTGATTCTTCATATTTTCATCAGGCTGATTTTCAAGCTCTTTCGGAAAATATTTTTCAATTTTATCATCAAGATTCAAAAGTCCATCCTGCTCAGCGAAGCCTATTGCGAGAGAAACAAAGCTCTTTGTTACTGAATACATTCTGTGCAGAAAATCCTTGTCAAACGGTGCCCAGTATTTTTCAAAAACAACTTTCCCATGTCTCATAATAATAAGGTCATGCGTAGATAAATTGTTTTTTTCGAGCACCTCAATATACTTTTTTATACTCGACGATTTTATTCCTACTTCTTCCGGTCTTGCGTAATTCATATTCTTATACCTCTTTCTATAATATTTTTAAATTTTTAATTCCATTGTAACATGCAAAACTCCTTCTTCAAGGAATTCATCTGATACAATTTCAAATCCAAGCTTTTGATAAAAACCAACAGCCTGTTTTTGTGCATGAAGTTCGAAACGTTTACATCCAAACACCTTTTGTATCTCAGGTAAGCTTCTTTTCATAAGCTCTGTTCCCGTACCATTTCTGTGAACAAGTGTCAGTATTCTGCCAAGAACAACTGTATCACAATCTTTCCGGAAAGCTCTCAGATACGCAGTCACTCTTTTTCCGTCAGTCATAAAACAATGTAAGCTTCTGTAATCAACATCATCCATATCCTGACATATTATTCCCTGTTCAAGCATGAAAACTTCCGTTCGGGATTTCAGTATTTCATACAGTTCAGCCGTTGTCAGTTCATCAAACATTTTTGAAAGAAAATCCATATTCGCTCCTTTGTAATTAAACTTTATCACGTTTACTAAAATATTTTTTCATATACAGTATACATAATACACCTGCAATCGGAAATAATCCTGCCGCCAGCAATCCTGCTCTCATACCGACCTGTTCAGTACTTATTTTTAATACTTCCGAAATCTTAAAAGCAAAACCGCTCATACTGAATTTATCAGATATAATTCCGAGAAGCTGAGGTGCAACAGAAGCACCCATATCTCCGCCTGCCGCCATAAGAGCATAAACAGCCACACCAACATTTTCAAACTTCTCTTCCACATATATCAAAGTTCCGGGCCACAGCATTGAAGTGAAAATTCCCGTAAACGCACATGCTATAATTCCGACTACCGGACTCAGCGTCAAGCCTGCCATTAAATAACAAACACATGCACCGAGCATGCCGAACAGTAAAAAATTAATTATATTCTTACCGTATTTCGAATACAAGGTTCGTCCCGTCCCCAGCAATGCCGCAAACATTGCAACACCTATTACATCTCCGTAAACTTTAGGGATTCCTATAGCATTTTCTATAAAACCCGATGCCCATTGAGACATTGTACATTCTGCCGCTCCACCGAAAAATATACATAATACGCAAAGAATTATTCCCTTACCGAACATTTTCGTGTCTTTACACTCTCCGTCAAAGCCTTCCATTTTCGGAAGCTCCGCCTTTAAAAACATTAAAAACGCAGTTAACGGAACAACTGACCATATAAGTGCAAGATACATCCAGTTGACACTGCCGAAAAAGCTCAGAAATAATGTACTTAATATTACTACTCCCACTACACCCCACGCATACATTGAGTGAAGCTTACTCATTTCACGCTCAGGATTATCACTTGGTATAGCCGCAATAACAGGGCTCATCAAAACTTCACCAAGTCCCGAACCGACAGAGAATATCACCGTTCCTGCAACAATCCATAAAAACGCCGCATCAGGAAAGACTCCCGGCAGAACAGCATATATTATCAAGCCGACAAACACAATAAAAGGAGTAAATCTTACCGTCCTGTAAACATTAAAATGTTTTGTGAAAAATGTAAATACCAAATCAATAAGTAATTGCGAGAAATAATTTATCACCACAAGAAAACCAAGCATTGTGAAAGACAGATTATACATATCTCTGAATGTCAAAAACAGAAGTGGTGATAGATTTGCCGCTACGGACATTGTCACACCGGTCAGATAGCAGGCTTTTTTCGTAAGTTTATATTTTTCCATAATTCGTCTCCCATGCTGATAATTGACACCATTATATCACAAAATCCTCTTCATTTCCTTTAAAATTTTGTTTTTTTAAAATATAAACAAGAATATTTTGTCCATTTAGTTGATTTCGAACAAAAGAAAAATCCTGCTTCTCCAAAACCGGTAAACACAGTTTCCAAATGTAAAAAATTATTTTTACATCCTGAAAGCTTCTTGACTTTTTATGTCTTATATGATATTATAAGTAAAAATAACAGCAAAAATCAATTCAGAATACATAAGGAGATAAAAACATGAATAAAGTGGAAAAATACATTGCAGAGGGCTGGAATGAGTGTATTAAATTCAACAAAGAAGACAATGGCACACTTATAGGCCTTCCATATCCGTACACTGTACCGGCTGTAGGCACATTCGATGAAATTTACTATTGGGATACGTACTTTACAAATCTCGGACTTATCATATCTGGCATGGAAGAACAGGCAAAGTACAATGTGGACAATATGCTCTACATGGTTGAAAAGTTCGGTTTTATGCTGAACGGAAACCGCACATATTATTTAAACAGATCACAACCTCCGTTTTTATCTGAAATGGTTCACGATATCTACAGAGTATACCGCAACAAAGAATGGCTTTCATCAGCATATAACACACTAAAAAAAGAATATAATTTCTGGATGACAGAAAGAAACACCCCGACAGGTCTCAATGTATACGGCGGATTTCTTGAAGAAAAAGATATTAAAAAAATCGCCGGAGATTTCAGATACCGTACCAAAAGTAATCCTCCCTATTCAGATAACGATGTAGCAAAACACAGTATTGCCACATGGGAAAGCGGATGGGACATAAATCCGAGATGGGGATATGAAGCATTCAATTTTAATCCTGTTGATCTCAATTCACTGATATATCTTTTTGAAGTAAACATGAAAGAGTTTGCTGAAACTCTTAATCTCAATGATGAAAAGTCCGAATGGGAAAAGAAATCAGTCGAACGAAAAAATAAAATGCACGAACTATTAACAGACGAAAACGGATTGTTTTGGGACTATAACTTCGCCAATGACACTCTGAGCCCGATTTTTTCAGTAGCTTCATACTATACAATGTATGCAGGACTTGCAACAAAAGAGCAGGCTGAAATTCTTGTAAAGAACCTTAGCAGGCTTGAAATGCAATACGGTGTATCAACATGCGAAAAGAATTCCTGTACAGATATCTATCAGTGGGATTATCCGAACGGCTGGGCTTGTCTTCAGTATGTAATTGTAAAGGGACTTTTAAATTACGGATTCGAGGAAGATGCAAAACGAATTGCAGATAAATATATCAGACTTACCGAAAAAGTTTTTGACGAAACAGGAAACCTCTGGGAAAAGTATAATGTTGAATACGGAAATATCAATGTAACAAACGAATATGAAATGCCTGCTATGATGGGATGGAGTGCAGGAATTTATCTTGCTCTAAAAAATATATAATCTAACAAAAAAACCAACACTAACATTTTCGTAAGTGTTGGTTTTTAATATTATAAAATTCTTTCCGCACTGTCCTTATCACAGTACATTACCGCATTTTTATGTTTTCTCATAATTGTGGCGGGTACATCTTCATTTATCTCTGCATTAACAGTGTTATATACAGCATTAGCTTTTGTCTTTGCCGGCACTGTACAAAACAGGTAATCGGCATTAAAAAGTGCCGGAACAGTAAGAGTTAAAGCAAATTTCGGAACATCATCAATACATTTGAAGCATCCGTCATTCACCTGCTGATTACGGCACATTTCATCAAGCTCAACCTTTTTTATAACTTCGCTGTCATTAAAATCAGCAACCCACGGGTCGTTAAATGCAATATGACCGTTTTCACCTATGCCGAGACACACTATATCAATCGGATGTTCTTTTATGAGCTTTGAATAATTATTGCATATTTCATCTTCATTTTCTCCCGATTCAGAAATATAATAAACCGATTTGAAAGGAACTTTTCCGAAGATGTGTTCTTTTAAAAAATTGCCGAAGCATTGCGGGGCATCACTTTCAAGCCCAACATATTCATCCATATGAAATGCGTTTATTCCTGACCAGTCAATGCTCGTATCATTAACAAGTTCCGCAAGTGTTTCGTTCTGTGACGGTGCTGCCGCAAAAATCATATTTATTTCTTCTTTTTCCGATAACAGTTTCTTTATACATTCCGAAACTTCTTTTGCAGCACAACTCCCCATTTCATCTCTAGTTTCAAATATTTTTACTTTCAGATTATCTGAATTAATTTCTTTTATCATAATTTAAATCCTTTCATTGCTGATTCCTCCATTTGAAGAACCTGTCTTTGCGATTCGAGAATATCTGCTGTGTTCATTATGGTAGAAAATCCTTTTATTCCCTTTATAAAGTCATCAAGATATCCGGGAACACTTTCTTTACATTCTATAATCGTTTCATCATTTCTAAATATATGTATTTTATTATCGCAATAACTGAATGTAATCATTCCGTTTCTGCACCAGAATTTAAAATTCCAGTATGTCGGCATAATACCTTTATATCCGGGTGCGGCATATGACACATCACCCATTACTGAAATATCATCCATTTCAATCATAAACTGTCCGCAGTCTTTGAAATCAGGCTCTTTTTCGGCAAAAGCATTCCATGATTTCACGCAGTTCATTTTCGTAATATTTTTTCCTGTTATAAACCTTACAAGGTCAATTCCGTGAATTGCGATATCATTAATTGTTCCACCGTGTTTTCCATTTTCGAAATACCAGCCGGGGCGATTTCCGTAGTCAAGGAAATGCTGACCGGTGAATGAAACATTAATCACATCCCCGAGCTCACCACTTTTAATTATCCTGCAAACCTCAGGAATCTGAGGCATATATCTGAGGTCGAGCATACAACACACCTGAAGATTGTTTTCTTCAGCGAGTTTTTTGATAGTTTCAAGGTCTTTTAAATCTGTGCATATAGGTTTATCGCATATTACGTGCTTTCCGGCCGACAACGCTGAAATCACCATTTTACCACGAATACCGTAGTAGTCTCCGATTGCTACCGCATCAACTGTTTTATCATCAAGGATTTCCTGATACGATGTATAATTAAAAACTATATTATGAGTCTCTGAGGCGCTTTTCTGTGCATTCTCATCATTTTCAAAACAGCCTGTTATATTAACCTCAGGATTACTTACAGCAGTATTGTAAAGTCCGAAAATATGACTGTGTCTGAATCCGGCAAAAGCTATGTTCATAACGAAATATCCCTTTCACTGTTTATTTTTTCTTCTTTTCCGCTTTTCAGCGAGCGGTCAATTGCATTCAGTATAAATACAGGAGCAATAAAGTTCTCATACGATTCTGTCATATCTCCGCCTTTTAACAAATTATAGTATGTCTCAAATTCCTGTATAAAACAACCATCAATCCTGTACTGTGAAAGCACTGCATTTTTTTCACAGCTTATACCGGCATAGTAATCTCCGCATTCTTTTGTAAACACAATATTTACCGCAAAATCGCTGTATCTTACGGTACAGTTTACTGTTTTTCCCGAATCAAATGCCTGTACTGAAAGAGGATAGAATCCGAAAATCTCACACATCACCTGAACAAGGTGCTGTGAGTAGAAGAAAAAATCACCATAGGGATTCCGCATATTAACAGGCGCTCTTAAAAAACCACCGTAAACCTCCCCAAATATTTTTTCGGTCACATTCTTTTTAAGCTTCTGTATAAGCTCAGGATATTTGCACACAGAGCCTCCGCTTACCTTTACATTTTTTTCAATCAGTTCTTTTTTCAGGCTTACTGCTTCTTTTTCCGATATTGTAATCGGTTTATCTATAAACATAGGTATTCCTGATTTAATATAAGGTTTTGCGTATTTATAGTGATTATCTCCGTGACGTGCGGTAATCATTATACCGTCAACATTTCCGACAAATTCGTCATAGGAATCAGCTGTATAAACCCCATAGGTTTTATTAAGTCTTTCAGCACTTTCTAAATCATCGCTGTAAACTCCGACAACTTCAATATCCGTATACAGCTTATCCTTTATAATAAAATCAAGAAAAGTGTCTGCATGTGAATTTTCACATCCGAGTATTGCTATCCTGTACATAACGTATCACCCTTTCAAATCCGACTTTATTATATCATATAGTATATTTTTTAAAAAGTAAATAGAAAAAAATATAATTTTATATTGCAAAAAGTGTAATTATGGTATATAATTAAATAAATTGAATGAAAGGCTATGGAAATTATTATGTATAAAACAGTATCAGAATACAAAGGACCGGAAATTGTATATAATCACGTCATATACACAAAATCAAAAACCGAGGAATTCGGATTTCACACTCATGATATATGTGAGCTCATTTTTGTCAAAAACGGAGAAGTTACAGGTTTTATAGGAGACAGAACATATAAGCTCGGAAAAAATAACATCATATTATTTAAAGCCAATGCCATACATAAGATTACAAAAGACAGTGGCTATGACTATGACCGTTATGATATTTTATTTGACGAAAATAAGCTCGCCAATAAAATTCTTGAAAAGCTCCCTAAAGACATTGATGTAATAAACTGCGACGGTAACAATCAAATCACTGACCTGTTCAGAAAGCTCGACTATTACTGTGATAATTTTAAAGATAAAAATTTAGAAATACTGGTCACAAATCTTGTTGAGGAGATTTTATTCAATCTATACCTTGCACCAACCAACGACATAAGCGAAAATTTTATTACAGTCAATCCTCTGATAAGCAGTGCTATTGAATACATAAACACAAAATTTACGGAAGATATAAATGTAGAAGAAATATGCAGACAGCTTTGCATTACAAAAAGCCATCTGCATCATCTGTTTATGGAACATCTTCAGATAAGTCCCAAAAAATATGTAAATGTAAAAAGACTTACCAAAGCAAGAAAGCTTATACGCATGGGCGAAAAACCGAGCAATATTTACACTTCCTGCGGATTTAACGATTATACAACATTTTTCCGTAATTACACTTCACATTTCGGGCATACTCCGTCACAAGAAAACCAAACCTCAGTTGAACGAAAGATTGAATCATAAAAAATAATAGCACAGAAATGTCAGACTGTCGGTATCAATCCTTTATTAATTGCAGATTTCAATTCTGAGAGTGATTTTATTTTTCCCGCAAACAGCAGCGGATTTATAGTGTCCGTTTCTGTTTGCATATATTTCATCTCTATGCTTTATAATATCATGGGTTGTATATTTGCACTTCCACCCTTTGTATAGTACATCTGCCGATTTATCGGTGAGTGTTATTTCGGTTTTATCCTTACCGTCAAAATAAAAAAGCGGAAATAAAATTTCAAGCTCTCCTTTGCCTTCAGCGGAAATCTCCACACCTTTATCAGATGTTTTACATCCGGTATAAAACGCCGAACCGTCTTCTGCAGTACATTCATACTTAACAAATACATATTCATCTGTTACTTTTTTTCCCACAGTTTTATACTTTACATTATTGTTGTAGCCATAGACAAATCCGTTTCCTGTTTTAATGCCTGCACATATCGCAAAACAGGACGTATTTTCAACATCAATGCCGTAATGAGGTTTTTTTGCAAAAGATGTTGAAAGACAAATTGCAGAAGGTGCACCCTTTTTATGTATACGTCCGATACCGCTTCCGTCATATTCCTCATCAGCCGACTTTTCGATTTCAACAGCGTATTTGCCGTACTTCAAAAAGGTTTTATGGAAATGATTACCGGTTTCCCAAACAAAGTTTTCGCTTTCAGCCGGGCATGGAAGCTCTTCTATGCTGTCATCGGCAAATGCATATGCCATATAAAGCCAGGAAGCGGCAGTAACCATGTACTTGTCAAAGTAAGCATATTCTTCACAGCCGTACATGCTGTCTGTATCATAATAATTCTTTACATGACTTATTTTATCTTCTTCAAGCCATGGTATAATGCTTTCGGTTGCAATTTTTGCGGCGCGTTTGAACATACCGGCTCTTTTTATATCGCCTTTTCTTTTGAATACTGAAGCATAAAACTCACACAGTGCCGCATAAAAGGTTTCGTTATGTAAAAACTGATTACTTCTTCCTCCGAACGGGATTTCACCTGTTACGGACTGCATTTTCAAAGTGATATCCGCCGACTTATCAAGTTCTTCTTCAAGCCTTTCACGACACTCTCCGTCATAACCGAAATAAAGAGGAATTGCAAGCTGAAGTCTTGTTACCATATCATAAACCATAGGTTCATTCGGGTCACGGTACATTCCGTTCTCGTCAAAAGCATGAAACTGTGATTTAATCTGATTGTCGATAAAAGCACTTTCACTTCCCATGCCAGCATAGTTTCTTACGTATTCGCTTACTCCTGCAAATGCCGCCCAGTTACCCATTGGTGCTACGGGAACAGGGGCGATTACGCTATAAGCTTTAAGCGGTTCAATTTTCTCAAGCTCAAACCTCCAGTTATCGGTTATGTTTTTATCAAACACCTCTGCCTTTTCAAGCTCAAGAAGGCAAAATACAACTTCTTTTACTGAGAAGTCATTGCCTGCTCTTCCACCGTTTTTCTCTTTAGCAACAGGAAGCTCTATGCAACATAAGTCCATCATTTCCCTGAAATAATCTTTAAGCTCGTTTCTTTTGCCGTGAGCAATCAGTATCCCGAGATTTGCCACCAGTCTCGGATATCCATGTTCCTCAATTCCGTTTTGCTCAACACTGCTTGTATATGTTCTTATATGCTCAATAGAGTATGCGTTCATAACGGCATCCATTAATTCTATGTATGTTTCTTTCATTATTATCAATCCTTTCCTGTATAAGATAATTATATCACATTCAGAAGAAAAGTCAATAATAATCTTGCTGAAATTTTATCTGTTACGAACGATTGATATGTCCATATTTACAGTTGAAATATCCATTGATTTAATTAGAATTATAATGTATAATATAATTATCATGGGAGGGATATATATGCAGATTTTAAAAAATACAAACACAGAATTAATTTACGATGAAATAAAGGGATGTATGACATCTCTGAAATACGAAAACAAAGAATACATCGGTGCAGAAATACCTGTTTTTGAGCTTGCATTTCGTGATGAAAACGGAAATTTAAAAACGTCGGACACATATGATTTTTCATGTATATGTGAGAATGTAAATGATTCCGGACTGGAATTGACATATAAGAATAAAGAAACTGAGGTTATTATATCTGTCCGTTTGGATGAAAAGCTCGTATGGGGCATAGATGTAAAAGGCATTAATGATAAAACTCTGGAATGGGTTAAGTATCCTCAGATTGCCGTAGTTGATGACTTTCTGAATGATGAAGGTAACGGATGCTCAAAGGCTTTATGGGGATTTAATGAAGGTACATTAATCGAGAGCATGGACGACCGCGAAAAGGGTATACCGTATTTTGAACCGGAATATCCATGTAAAGGTATTATGGGAGTTTTCCCGGCTATTGTTGAAACGCAGTTTTTGGAATATTTCGATGACCGCTCAGGACTTTATATTGCATCCCATGATAGTCAGAATTACCTGAAAGGAATTAATATTTACCGTAAAAATGGCGGTGTTTTACTTGAATTCAGGCATTTTACAGGATGTGACTTCGGAGAAAATTACAAAATGCCTTACCCAATGGTGATTGAGTTTTTCAAAGGTGACTGGCAGGATGGTGCAGAAATTTACAAAAAATGGTTCAGACAAAATAAAACTTCGGATTTCATAAAAATTGAAAAAAACAAAAAAATACCGAAATGGTATTCCGAATCACCCGTAATTGTTACATACCCGGTAAGAGGTAAGCATGATACAGACATAATGAAACCAAATAAGCTTTTTCCATACGTAAACGTAATGCCTCATGTTGAACGTTTAGAAAAACTTTTCGGAAGTAAAATAATGATTCTTCTCATGCACTGGGAAGGCACAGCACCATGGGCACCTCCCATTGTATGGCCGCCTTACGGAGGTGAGGAAGAATTTAAAAAACTTGTAAAAGCTTTGCACGAACGAGGAGATGTTATAGGTGTTTACTGCAGTGGTCTCGGTTGGACAATAAACAGTAAGCTTGATGATTATAAAACACATGAATTTTTTGAAGAAAACAATTTAAAAGATGAGATGTGTCTTTCTCCGAAGCAAGATTTACCGTATTCAGATATATGTACACTGCAAAGAGACGGATATGACATGTGTCCTACACGGGATTTTACAAAAAAAATTGTTAAATCTCAGGTAGAGCATATGGTTAAAGCAGGGATTGATTATATTCAGCTCATGGACCAGAATCATGGCGGAACATCGTATTTCTGCTACAGCAAAAAACACGATCACCCACCTGTGCCCGGAAAATGGCAAGTCGACGCTGTAAAAAAATTACTTTCAAGTGTAAACGAAATAACAGGCGATGTGCTTCTCGGATGTGAATCTGCGGCAGCTGAAAGTTATATTCCCAATTTACTGTTCAGCGATAACCGTTTTAATCTTGCGTATTACATAGGACATCCTGTTCCGGCATATGCATATATTTATCATGAATATCTGAATAACTTTCTCGGAAATCAGGTTTGCGTTGACTGGCATATTGATTATAATAAGTCACCGGAAAGCTTTTTTGAAAGAATAGGATATTCATTTTCTGCAGGCGACATGCTTACTGTTGTCATTACAGAAAATGGTGAAATCGACTGGAACTGGGGCAAGCTTGACCGAGACAAGACTCCACCGAATCAGGAATATGCCGGTAGACTTATAAAAAATCTCAACTACTGGCGTACGAATCAGGGTAAAAAATATCTTCATACAGGCTCAATGATAAAACCATTGCCTGTAGAATGTGAAAAGCTTGAAATATGGCGTAATAACGGCTCAAAATGCGAAGTCCCCCGCATCCATACAAGTGCATGGGAAGCACAGGACGGAAAAACAGCGCAGTTTTTAATAAACTATCTTGGAACAGAAAATATTGCAATTATAGATTTTTCGGATAATGTTTATATAATGTCATTCCATGACGGAAGAGAAAAAATCACATTAACGGGAAAATGTGAAATCAAAATAGATGCATTTTCAGCTGTTATGCTTGAAAAATTATAAAGATAAAAAACAGTAACCGGATTAATCGGAATAAAACTTCTGATATGATATTAAGAAAAACCTTTGAATTTATATATCTTCAAAGGTTTTTTTATTGTAATCGCTGATTTTACATATATCATTCCAGTCATCATCCGATGTAGAATCATAAACTCCGACGACATAAAATCCTGCTTTTACAGCAGTTTTAACTGCGTGGAGTGAATCTTCAAAAACCGCAATATCACACGGTTCAAATCCGAGTATTTCAGCACTTTTATAAAATATATCAGGTTTATCCTTCCCTGCTCCGACCTCGTCACAGGTAATGATATCACAAAAGTATTTATCACAACCGTGCCTTGAAACTGCAGAATTAACCAAACCTTTATATGTAGCTGTTGCTATACACATTTTCACACCTTCAGAGTGCATCTTTTCAAGAAATTCTTTAACTCCCGGTTTAAGACTCACTTCTTCTGCATAGAAGCTCTCATACCGGCTTTTTATCTCTGAACAGATTTCTTCCGCAGATTTTTTAAGTCCGTAATTATTAATAAAATATTCTGCACATTCTGTAGTTGTAATATTTCTCACTTTTGCATCAAGACCGTCTTCCGGAACACATCCCTGAGATTTTATATACTCAGACGCAATTGTTCTCCACATCTGCATGGAATCGAGAAGTGTTCCGTCCGCATCAAAAATTATCCCTTTAATCCTCTTCATAAAATCGGTCTTCCTATTTTCCTGAACTTTTCATATCTTTTTGCAAGAAGTTCTTCAACAGTAAGCTTCTTATTTTCGCTTACAGTATTAACTATAAGTTTTTTAAGTTCTTCATAAAAATTAATAATCTTATCCGGCTCGGAAATTATTTTTTCGATAACTCCCAGCTCTTTGAGGTCATGCGCCGTCAGTTTAAGACACTTTGAAGCTTCTTCAACCTTGGATGAGTCTTTCCACAAAATACTTGCACAGCCCTCAGGAGAAATAACCGAATATACTGAATTTTCAAGCATCCACACTTCATCTGCCACAGCAAGTGCAAGAGCACCTCCGCTCCCGCCTTCACCTATCAGAATTGACAGAACCGGAACCTTCAGAGTCATCATCTCAGAAAGATTTTCGGCAATTGCAAGAGCCTGTCCTCTTTCTTCAGCACCAATACCGCAGTATGCGCCTGATGTATCTACAAAACAGATTACAGGTCTGCCGAATTTTTCGGCAAGCTTCATCTGACGGAGAGCTTTTCTGTACCCCTCAGGATGTGCCGCACCAAAATTACGCTTGATTTTTGTTTTGGTATCATGACCTTTTTCCAGGCCTATTACAGTTACAGGTATTCCGGCAAGGCTTGCAATGCCGGCAACAATCGCTCTGTCATCACCAAATCTTCTGTCACCGTGAAACTCAGTAAAATCAGTGAATATATTCTTTATAAAATCGACAGACGTAAGACGTCCTGCCGCTCTTGCAGCTTTTACTTTTTCATAAGGAGTCATCAATCATCCCTCCTTGTGTGAAGTCTTAATAATCTTGAAAGATATGATTTCTGCTTTTTTCTCGGCACAATCTCGTCAACAAAACCTTTTTCGAGAAGAAACTCTGCACGTTGGAATCCGGCAGGCAGTTTCTGGCGTATAGTCTGTTCTATAACACGCGGTCCCGCAAAGCATATAAGAGCTCCGGGTTCAGCAAGAATTATATCGCCTTCCATCGCAAAGCTCGCAGAAACACCTCCTGTTGTGGGGTCAGTAAGAACTACTACATAAAGGTTTCCGCTGTCGCTGTGACGTTTAACCGCACCGCTTACCTTCGCCATCTGCATAAGAGAAAGTATCCCTTCCTGCATACGTGCACCGCCTGAAACCGTATATCCTATAACAGGAAGATTCTCCTCTGTTGCTTTTTCAAAAAGTGCTGTGATTTTTTCACCGACTACAGTTCCCATACTTCCCATCATAAATGATGATTCCATTACAAACAAGTATGTTTCATAACCGTCAACACGGCACTTTCCGCAGACAACTGCCTCTTTTTCAGAACTGTCAAGAAGTGCATTTTCTATTTTTTTCTCATATCCCGGGAAATTCAGAGGATTAGGTGATATCATATCCGCATTCATTTCCTCGAAGCTTCCTTTATCAGCTATCATATTTATTCTTTGTCTTGCGTTCATACGGAAATTATGTCCGCAATACTGACAAACACTGAAATTGTCGGGAATATCACTTTTTATAAGTGTTTTTTTACATTTAGGACAAGCAATACACATCGCATCAGGTATATTAGACTCAAAATGACTGCTACCTTTTCCTTCAAGCTCATTTTTCGGTTTTTTGAAAACAAACACTTTTTATAACCCCCTGTTCTTCAGGAAATCCGTCGTATAAGTACCTCTGTTAAAATCCGTATCTGACAGTATATCAAGATGTAAATCGGTATTCGTGGTAACCCCTTCAAGAATTAACTCACAAAGAGCCGCACGCATTTTACGTACTGCCTCCTCACGATTATTTGCGCAAACGATAAGCTTACCAATCATTGAATCATAAAACGGCGGTACAGAGTAATCCTGGTAAATTGCAGTATCAAAACGCACCCACGGTCCGCCCGGAACATGAAGTGTCGTAATCTTTCCGCAGCACGGCTTGAAACCGTCATCCGGATCCTCCGCATTAATACGGCATTCTATTGCGTGACCTGAAAGTCTTACATCCTCCTGAGTAAATCCAAGAGGAATATTTGCGGCAACTCTTATCTGCCATCTGACAAGGTCAATTCCCGTTACCATTTCAGTTACGGTATGCTCAACCTGCAGCCTTGTATTCATTTCCATAAAATAGAAATTATTATTTTTATCAAAAAGAAACTCTATCGTACCAAGTCCTGTATAATTTGTTGCTTTAACAGCCGCCTTTGCCGCTTCTGACATTTGTCTTCGAATTTCTTCCGAAACAGCAACGGAAGGACTTTCTTCAATAAGCTTCTGATTCTTTCTCTGAACCGAACATTCACGTTCACCGAGACAAACCACATTTCCGAAATTATCAGATATAACCTGCATTTCAATATGTTTTACAGGAAAAACAAACTTTTCCATATAAAGATTTCCGTCTCCGAACGCTGCTTCTGCTTCAGATTTTGCAGAATTATACGCAGAAGTTATTTCATCGGCGGAATTTACAAGTCTGATACCTCGTCCTCCGCCTCCTGCTCTTGCTTTTATAAGTACAGGATATCCTATCCTCTCTGCGTGTTCCTTTGCATCATCTGCATTCTTAAGAAGGTCTGTTCCCGGCACAATCGGTACTCCGACTGCGCTCACAGTTCTTCTTGCGTTGTCCTTATCGCCCATTTTCTTTATAATATCGCTTTTCGGGCCGATAAATGTTATATTACATTCCTCACATAAAGCGGCAAATTTCGGATTTTCAGACAAAAGTCCGTATCCCGGATGAATAGCCTCAGCATGAGAAATCGCTGCGGCAGTTATAATCGCTGTCATATTAAGATAACTGTCTTTTACCTTAGCAGGGCCTATACAATAAGCTTCATCTGCCATAGATACATGAAGTGCATCTTTATCAGCCTGAGAATACACCGCAACGGTGCTTATCCCCATATCCTTACATGCTCTTATAATTCTGACAGCAATTTCGCCTCTGTTTGCAATTAATATCTTTGAAAACATTATATTCTCCTCATTATCGGATTACAGCGAAAGAAAATTCTCCGCTCATGCATAACTTACCGCCAACGCGGCCAACTCCCTTTACGAAATAAAAAGGCGCTTTTTCTTTAATAAGAGTACATTCAAACTCTATGGTATCACCGGGTTTTACAGGTGTTTTAAATTTGACATTATTCATTCCTGTGTACATAGGTGTTGCGTCTTTCATTTTGTCTGCAAGGAGAACGCAACAAGTCTGTCCTGCCATTTCACACTGAATAACACCGGGTACAATAGGATTCCCGGGAAAATGTCCCTGTAAAAACCACTCATCACCCTTAACGTTATACTTTCCGTGAGCAACGCCGTTTTCGTCAAGATAAGCCTCATCCACAAGGAGCATCGGCTCTCTGTGCGGCAATATTGTTTTTATTTCTTCTCTGTTCATAACGTATTCCTCTGAATTTTATTTAATTTTGAAAATCGGCTGTCCATATTCTACAACCTGTTCATTCTGAACATAAATCTCAACAATTTCACCGTCATACTCAGATGTGATTTCATTCATAAGCTTCATTGCTTCAATTATGCAGAGAACGTCACCCTTCTTAACCTTTGAACCCACTGTTACATAAGGTTCATCATCAGGTGATGGTGCCGAATAAAACACACCAACCATCGGTGCAGTAACTTCCTTCCCTCCGCTGACAGCCGGGGTATTCACAGCCGGCACTTCCGCTTCGGCAGAAATATATACAGGAGCGGCAGGAACTGCACTTGCCTGCACTGTACCGCCGATGTTTCGTTCTATTTTTATTTTTGTCTCACCCTCTTCAACTTCGATTGAAGATAAGTTAAAGTTGTTTACTATTTCGGCAAGAGATTTTATATTTTTAATATTCATATACACTTATCTCCCTTCAGTCTGCATATTTAAGTGCAATACAAGCATTATGTCCGCCAAATCCGAGAGAAACAGACATTGCATATTCAGCCTGTTCTTCTATTGCTTTGTTTGGTACATAATCAAGATCACAATCTTCATCAGGTGTTTGATATCCTATAGTAGGCGGAATAATTCCCGTTTCAAGTGCTTTTGCACATGCAATTGCCTCTACTGCTCCTGCGGCACCAAGCATATGACCTGTCATAGACTTTGTTGAGCTTATCTTCACCTTACGAGCATTTTCTTCTCCGAGTGCTTTCTTTATTGCAAGAGTTTCGGATTTGTCATTAAGAGGTGTGCTTGTACCGTGAGCATTAATGTATATTTTTTCCGAACCGTCAATTCCTGCTTCTGCCATAGCAAGCTTTATTGCTCTTGCACCGCCCTCAGCTTCCGGATCGGGAGCTGTCACGTGATGTGCATCGCAAGTATTCCCGTATCCGCAAATTTCCGCGTAAATATGTGCACCACGTGCTTTTGCGTGTTCGTACTCTTCAAGAATTACTATACCGCTTCCTTCACCGAGAACAAATCCCGATCTTTCTTTATCAAACGGAATTGAAGCACGCTTCGGATCCTCGCTCTTTGTAAGTGCCATACAGTTTGTAAAGCCGGCAATGGCAAGCTTATTTACTGTAGCTTCTGCTCCGCCGGCAATTATTGCATCAGCATATCCGTGCTTTATAGCATGAAAAGCCTCACCTATTGAATGATTAGATGTAGCGCAAGCAGTTACAACCGGAAGACATACACCTTTTGCATTATATTTAATTGCTATATTACCTGCGGCAATGTTACCTATCATCTGCGGAATAAATAGCGGAGAAACACGTCCCGGCCCTTTTTCATTCAATTTAAGAGTTTCATCAATAAATGTGCTCATACCACCGATACCCGAACCAACATACACACCCAGACGTTCCGGCTCAACAGTTCCGAGAATCCCGCTGTCTTCAACAGCCTCTTTAGCAGCCGCTACTGCGTACTGTGCAAACAAATCGAGCTTTCTCAGTTCGCTTTTGCTTTCTACATACTTTGTACCGTCAAAATCTTTTACTTCTGCGGCTATTTTTACCTTTAAATCTTCTGTATCGCATTTTGTAATGAAATCAATTCCGCATACGCCGTTTTTAAGGCTGTTCCAGAACGTTTCAGTGTCCTGTCCTACCGGTGTAATTGCACCGAGACCGGTTATAACTACTCTTTTCATTCTAACATTCCAATCCTTTCATGGTAAAAAACTTAAATTCTGATAAATTTTTTGGAGATTTCCGTCTGCGAAAACGCAGTCGTACGTATGGTACGTCAAGTTTTCAAAGATGGTAATATCGGAAATTTTAGCGAATTTAAATATACATTCCACCGTCTATCTTTATTACCTGTCCTGTCAGATAGCTTGCCGCATCTGATACAAGAAACTTAACAGTATTTGCAACATCAGACGGCTTTCCTGCTCTGCCGAGAGGAATCTGTTTTAAGAACATTTCCTTTGTTTCTTCACTGAGAACAGCTGTCATATCCGTTTCGATATAACCCGGGGCAACAGCATTACAAGTAATACCGCGTGATGCAAATTCCTTTGCAACCGACTTTGTAAGACCTACAACTCCTGCTTTTGATGAAGCGTAGTTTATCTGTCCTGCATTACCCATAAGTCCGACTACTGAACTGACATTCACGATAGAACCGCTCTTTTGCTTAAGAAAACTTCTTGAAAGATGCTTTATCATATTAAATGAACCCTTCAGGTTTACATTGATACAAGCATCAAAATCTTCTTCCTTCATCTGAAGCATAAGCTTATCACGTGTGATACCCGCATTATTAACAAGTATATCAACCTTTCCGAAATCGGCAAGAATCTGCTTTACTACTTCTGCAGACGCATCAAAATCAGATACATCGCAAAGATATGAAACACATTTGCTGTACTGAGAAATTTTTTCTACAGCCTCTGCACCTTCTTCTTCCTTTCCGAAATATACCATTGCTATTTCTGCACTCTCTTTTGCCAGTTCAAGTGCAATTTCAAAACCTATGCCACGGCTTGAACCCGTCACAAGTGCTGTTTTTCCACTAAACATCAGATTATTCTCCTTTTAATTCATCAGACACAGCTATTGCATCTTCATATGTCTGAACACTATATATTTTTACTTCTCGGCTTATTTTCTTTATAAGACCGGCAAGAGTTTTTCCGGCACCAACCTCAATAAATGTATCAAATCCGTCATTAATCATATTTTCTACCGTCTGCTGCCATTTTACAGAATTATTTATCTGTTTGCTGATAAGCTCTTTCCCGGTATACGGCAGAGCTGTAACATTCGCATACACAGGTACTGTCAAATCTGACATTTCTTTATTCTCAAGGTATTCTGACATCCCTTCAGCTGCACTGTCCATATGCGGACAATGAAAAGCACCGCTTACCGCAAGGGGCATAGCTCGTCCTTTAAGTACTGAAACTTCTTCAACAAGCTTATCTATGCTTTCCTTTGTTCCGGCACATACAAGCTGACCGCCACAGTTATAGTTTACAGGATAAACTCCGCCTGTTTTTTCGCAAAGTTCTTCAACCGCACTATTTTCAAGCTTAAGTACAGCAGCCATTGCACCGGGATTATTTATGCTTGCAGCATGCATAAGCTCTGCACGTTTTACAACAAGCTTGAATCCGTCCTCAATCGAAAATGCACCGGCAAATGTCAGCGCCGGTATTTCACCAAGGGAAAATCCAGCCACAGCATCAGGAGATATTCCCTTTTCTTCAAGTGCTTTCGCACAAGCTAAGTCAACCGCAAAAAGCGCAGGCTGTGTGTTTATCGTAACCGATAAATCCTCTTTAGAACCGTTAAAACACATATCACTTATGCCGGGACGTACACAGTCGGCAGTTTCAAAAACTTTTCTCCCCGATTCGGAATTCTCATAAATCTCCTTACCCATTCCCGGATACTGAGAGCCCTGTCCTGCAAATACAAATGCTATTTTACCCATTTTTGTGCTCCTTTCAGAACCTCTTCAGCTTCTGCAAAAATTTCAGTTATAAGATGACTGCAGGTTTCTCTTTCTTTAATCATTCCTGAAATCTGACCGGCTAAGAAAGTACCTTCTTTCTCATTACCCTCACGAGCAGCTTTTCTGAGACTTCCTACACCAAGCTGTTCAAGCTCTTCGTTTGTGACACTTCCATCATATTCCAGTCTGAACATCTTTCTGGAAAACGGAGTCTTGATACTGCGCATAGGATGTCCGAGACGCTTTCCTGTTGCAATCGTATCTATATCTTTCGCTTTTATAACTTTATCCTTATAAACATCACTGATTGTACATTCATCCGTTACAAGGAATCTTGTACCGAGCTGAACGCCAACCGCACCCAGCATGAAAGCTGCAGCAACACCTCTGCCGTCACCTATACCACCTGCCGCAATAACAGGAATTGATACACTTGACACAACCTGAGGAACAAGTGCCATCGTGGTCAGGTCTCCAATATGTCCGCCTGACTCTCCGCCTTCCGCAATAACCGCAGATGCACCTGCACGTTCAACCATTTTAGCTATACCTGTGGACGGAACAACAGGAATAACCTTTATCCCCGCCTCAATCCATTCCTTCATATATTTTGAAGGATTTCCGGCACCTGTTGTAACAACAGGAATTTTTTCATCTATAACCACTTGTGCCGCTTCATCGGCAAAGGGACTCATAAGCATTACATTTACGCCAAAAGGCTTGTCTGTCATACTTTTACATTTCTTAATTTCTTCACGAAGCTGGTCTCCGTTACTGTTCATAGCGGCTATTATTCCGAGTCCTCCGGCATTCGACACAGCAGCCGCAAGATTTGCATCCGCAACCCATGCCATACCTCCCTGAAAAATCGGATATTCAATGTCAAGCATTTCGCATAATGGTGTTTTTATCATATTTGCTACACCTCTATATATAAATTTAATTATTTTTTTAATTTCTTATGAAACACTGCAGAAGGGACTAATTTTCAGCCCCTTCTGTATATTTCAACGCAGTTAATCTTATTCCATATTGTCTTCAATGTACTTAACAACTGAACCAACTGTCTTAAAGTCACTGCTCATTTCGATGCTCACACCAAATTCATCTTCAATACCCATGATAAGCTCAACAGTATCAAGTGAATCGAGGCCAAGATCATCAAAAGTGCTTTCTTCTGTTACATTTTCAGTATCAACATCTGTGTAATCAGCAAGCATTTCCACAACCTTATCAAAAACCATCATTATATCCTCCTTTAATATTATTTGTATTCTAATTGTCAGAAGACAATTATTTACCCCATTCAATAACGCACGCACCGCGCGACAATCCTGCACCAAATGCGCTGAGTACTATTTTTGCACCCTTTTTAAGCTTTCCGTTTTTATTAAGATCATCAAGCACCAAAGGAATTGATGCAGATGATGTGTTTCCGTATTCTTCAACATTATGCGGAACCTTTTCATCTGAAAGCTTAAGCCTTTGCTGTGCAAAGCTGATAATTCTCAGATTTGCCTGATGCAATACAAAATGTGATATATCATCCACTGTAAGTGAATTTTTCTTAAGAATATTTTTTATATCCGTTGTTATTGACGAAACAGCAAACTTAAAGATTTCCTGCCCGCTCATCTTAAGGTAACCGCGGTCAGATTTTTCCGAATACGGACAATTGCTTCCATAACCAAGAACGTTAAGCGGTTCGCTGTTTCCGTCTATGTCAAGTACAAAATCTGTCATTGTATCGCTTTTTTCAACAACCACAGCACCTGCACCGTCACCAAAGAGGACACATGTTCCTCTGTCAGTCCAGTCTGCCATTTTTGTAAGATGCTCTGCGCAAACAACAAGTACCTTTTCAGCTCTACCACTCATAATATAACTGTCAGCAGCATCAAGTGCATACACAAATCCGCAGCATCCCATATTTACATCAAGCATACGGCCTGTTTTAATTCCGACCTCTTTCGAAACAAGACATGAAAGCGAAGGAGAAACAAAATCACCCTGAAGTGTCGAACAAATCACAGCATCAATATCTTCAGGAGCAAGTCCTGCATCTGATATCGCTTCCTTTGCCGCTTCAGCTGCATGTTCAAGAAGTGATTCATTTTCTATGATATGTCTCGTTTTTATTCCGGTTCTTTCGGTAATCCATTCATCGCTTGTATCAAGGAAATCCGTAAGCATATCATTTGTGACTATCTGAGCTGGCACGCTTTTTCCGGTTCCTGTAATAGTAAAACTCATTTATTACTATACCTCATTTCATATATTATAGAACTTATATATTGTTGTAGTATCATATTTATCACCGGCTTTAAGTACAGCTGACGGAAAATGACTGTTCTTCACTGCGTTCGGGAAAAGCTGTGTTTCAAGACAAATTGCTTTATGAACACCGTAAACAGCTCCTTCTTTACCGGGCATCCCTTCATCCATTGCATTACAAGTATAAATCTGAACACCGGGCTTATCTGTGTAAGTATCCATTGCAATACCTGTTTCTTCATTTATAAGCACTGCCGCTTTCCTCAAGCCTGCACCGTCGATTACAAAATTATGGTCAAAACCTCCAAACATCTTTATCTGTTCATCGGAAGCATTAAATCCGTCACCAAGCTTCTTTCCGCCTCTGAAATCAAAGCCGGTTCCTTCAACAGAAAGGATTTCGCCCGTCGGCATACATTCGCTGTTATTCGGTGTATAGAAGCTGCAGTTCATTGTAAGAACATGATTATCAACAAGTCCTGACTTATGACCGCCGAGATTGAAGTAACTGTGATTAGTCATATTCATGAGCGTATCTGCATCTGTTACCCCTTCATAATGAATAACAAGTTCATTATCTTTTGTAATTGTATAAGTAACTGTCACATCAAGATTTCCGGGATATCCTTCTTCCCCGTCAGGCGAAGTCATTGTAAGCTTAAGAGCAGGTTCTTCATCCGTTCCGCCAATTTCTGCGTTCCATACCTTTTTATCAAAACCGACAATTCCGCCATGCAGACTGTTATCACCATCATTAATACCTACATTATATTCTTTTCCGTTAATTACAACCGTTCCGTTTGCAAGTCTGTTTGCGTAACGTCCGATTGCTGCACCAAGATATCCCGGGTTCTCAGCATAGGCTTCAGGGCCTGCCTGTCCAAGAACAACATCGGTTACATTACCGTTCTTATCATTTACCAAAATATTCTTAATAATACATCCGTAATCAAGAACACAAACTGTCATACCGTTACAGTTTACCATTTCATACTCATTAACATTCATGCCGTTGATAATTCCGTATTCTTTTGTTTTTATGCTCATAATATAATCCTCTTTT
>JAZULT010000040.1:0-1548 GCA_045603225.1 Clostridia bacterium
CTTGAAATTCTTGATTTACCCGTTATCAAAGCAAAAGGAAACAGCTCGGCTATTTTAAATGAAAAAAATCACGAAATAATTATAAACGATGATGCATATGTAACGGTAAGTACCGACACCAATCCCGAAAATGCTTTTGAATGGGACGGAGAAAGCAATTTCGCATCTTATAGAATAGATGACGAAATAATTGATCAAATCTATAAATATGTAAGCATTTCTCCTGCTCCTGTTATACATAAAGTGACCTACTATCTCACCGCAGGCGGAGAAGTATACGATACAAAGACTTTTGCTGAAGGTGAAACAATAGTACATCCCGTACCCGAAACAGGACCCGGCATCTCTTTTATTGAATGGACAGACGAGAACGGCAATCCGCTTCCCGAAGTAATGGGAACAGAGGATATTGTTGCTTATGCGGTTTTGAGAATTGAATCCTACAATGCAACATACATGGTTGATGATTTTGTTCGTGAGAAATATACGGTAACATACGGTGCGGAAGTTCCTGTTCCCGATGCTCCCGAAAAAGAAGGCTTTGTTTTTGTGGGATGGACTCCCGAAATTCCGGGAATTATGCCCGCAAACGATCTGACCTTCATTGCTGTTTTTGAAAAAATTTCTTACACTCTAACATATGATACCAATGGCGGCGCAGGCACTGTCGATAAACAGACTGGAGACTCTGCTTATATTATCGGTTCAAACGTTCCCTTCCGTTCTGGCTATAACTTCCTCGGTTGGTCAACCGATAAAAACTCAACCTCCGCAGAGTATATTCCCGGTGATACCATTAATCTCACAGCTGACACCACGCTCTATGCGGTCTGGGCAAAGAAAAGCTATTTTCTTGCTGAGAGTGATATTTTTTCATTCGTTAACAGCAGAAGCAATTTCAAAACCGGAACATACACCATGACTGACAGTGATTTCATAAAGCTTACTGATTATGTAAGAAATATGTACAGTACCAAATTAGCAGAAACCTATATCAACAGACTTCAGGTTGCACGTTCCAATGCATGGGGCGGTTCATGCTTCGGAATGTCAATGTCAGTTATCCTCAACAAAACAGGACAAATCGATTTTGTTGAAAACTTCGATCCGACCGCCGAGAATATGTATGCAGTTGCGCGTCCTTATCAGAACGAGGCGGTTCAGAGTGCGATAAATTATTATCAGATATCTCAAAGAGTCAATGGATTCAGAACCACTACTTATACAGTTGATAAAGGTAACTTCAGCAAAGGTCTTGAAAAGCTGGTAAATACGGTCAAAGACGGAAATATGACATTGCTCATCTATTCATGGCCCGAAGGCTGCCATGCAATAGTTATTGTCGGTTATGAAAAAGCAGAGGACGGCGGACATAATCTGATAGCTTATGATAACAGATACGGCTCAAAATATATCAATGTTTATATTGACGAAGAATACACTGCTTGCACAGTAAACGGCAATGAAGAAGCATATTATGTCGAATTCAATACCGATTTCTCTGTGTTTGATAAAATTGATATTGACGGTCCCGGTAATGATATGGTT
>JAZULT010000041.1:0-29859 GCA_045603225.1 Clostridia bacterium
GAGTTTTTTTCACCTCCTTTTTGTGGCAATACTGTCAACTTAAGCTGAATTTTGCATTATAATCAAAAGATAACCTGTTGCAACGCAACAGATTTCACTGTCACAAGGTGACAATTTCATTCATCCTGCGGATGAATTTCATCCGATTGAAAATCGGATTTCACTATTGTAATTTGTCCCGACAAATTACAATTTTATAACTCAAATCAATTCACATAACAGGGCATTACTCACATCAAATCCCTTATCTGTAAAAGCAAATCCGTTTTCGGTTTTTTTAATAAATCCCTTTTGTGTATACAAATCAATTTTATTCTTATTTATATCATAAAAGTTTTTTCCGAACCGATTGTAAAATTCGTCTTCATCAAGCCCCGAAGACATTCTCATAGACATCATAATATATTCAGAAATTTTATCCTCTTCTGTGAGAGCTTCTCTTTCCTGTTCGAACTCTCCTCCAATATATGAATTCAAATCCGGAGTATTTGAAAACCTCACTCCGTTATAATACGAATGTGCCGCAGCTCCAAGTCCTATATACTCATTTGTTGTCCAATATTTAATGTTATGACGACATTCATACCCCTCACGGGCATAATTTGAAATTTCGTATCTTTTATATCCATTACACCCGAGAAATTCTGCAAGCTTTATATACATTTCTCTGTCTTCTTCATCTGACGGTAACGAGAACTCGCCTTTTTCATACATATCATAAAAAGGCGTTCCGGGCTCGATTATCAGGCTGTAACATGAAAGATGTTTTGCACCTGTTCCTATTGCGGTTTTCAGTGTATTCATAAGACTATCGGAAGTCTGAAAAGGAACTGAAGTCATTATATCAATATTGAAATTATCGAAATAACGCGAGATTAATTCTATACTTTCCAATGCCTCTTTTGAAGTGTGTATTCTCCCCATAGCTTTCAGTTCGGTATCATTAAACGACTGCACCCCGACACTCACACGGTTTATAATATGATTATTTAAAACACGCATCTTCTCATCAGACAGAGTTTTTGGATTTGCTTCAATAGAGGCTTCGCAATTTTCAGCAAACGAAAAAACTTTTTCCAAACCGTCAAATAATCTGTCAAGCTGACTGCAATTAAGAACAGAAGGTGTTCCACCGCCCAGAAAAACAGTTTCAAATTCCATTCCCTCATATTTTTTCGCTTCTTCAAGGACAGCATCAATATACTTATCAAATACATTTTCCATACCGGGAAACGATACAAAGTCACAGTACAGACATTTCCTCACACAAAAAGGAATATGAACATATAATCCTCTGTATTTATCCATAATCAAGACCTTCCCGGAAAGAACTGTTTTGTCTGAAGTCCTACTGCTTTTCCGAGTATGCGGATATTATCAATTGATTCACCTGTATATATCAGCGGTGAATATTTCGGATTGGCAGGCATCAAAGTAAGCACTCCATCACTTTTATATACACGCTTAAGAGTCGCTTCATCGTCAATCACGACAACTGCAATTTCTCCGTTTTCCACATCACTCTGACTTCTTATAAAAACAGTATCTCCGTCATATATTCTTGCATCAATCATACTGTCGCCTTTAGCTATAAGACAAAAATCCGCATTATTCTCAGAATCTGTTATAACTTCCTTTTCAGAACTCTCCTCACAGAAAATAGGCTCTCCGCACGCAATTTCTCCGAGAACCGGTATTTTCTTTTTCTGAATAGGAAATACATTATTAAGTCTGAAAATGTTATCTTCACTTTCTCCGTACATAATGTACGATTCACTGCAGCCAAAAACTTCAGCAAGCTTCGAGCACACAGAACGTTTAATATTCTGAATTTCTCCGCTTTCGTATCTTTGCAGTGTAGCATCACTTACCCCTACGAGTTTTGAAAGCTCTGCAAGCGTCATATGCTTTTCAAGCCGTAGTTTTTTTATTATTAAATTCCCCTGTTTTTCTGACATTTTCTTACCCCCCAAAAAATTGACATTTTTTCTACCCAAATCTATTATATCATATAATTACGTAATATGCAATAGTTTTTTCGAGATTTTTTAAAAAATTACGTATTACGTATTGACATATTTAATATTTTATGGTATTATATACCAGTAAATTACATTTTACGTAATTTATATTACATATGAAAGCCCCGTATTACTAAATATAAGAAAAAAATGAAAGTTAAATTACGTTTTACGTAAAAGGAGGAAATCATGATTTACAGAAATAACACCGAGGCTGCAATAATTGCATGCGAGCAGATGCGTACAGGACATTACGGTCTGGACGAGGACATGGTACAAAGAGAGGAGGAACGGAATATAGTCCATATTCCTGAATTTATTGAAAAAACAGATATTGGAAGAAATTAGTCACACACCGAAAAACTGCACTCTTATAAAAAATCTTACGCCAAAAAGAACCCCCTGCAGAAGTATATATTTATGCAAATGTTCAATTTGCGGGAAAGAATTTATAAGATCTTCAAAGACACTGACAGAGGGATACGACGATTGCGGTTGTATTTCCAATAAAAATTTAAACAACATTAAAGTAAATGATTATTTTTTGAAAAATCTGGACAGAACTTCGAAAGCTATTTTTAAAATGAAGCTTGATGTTCTGAAAAATAAAAATCTCTCAAGAACATTTCAAATTTTATATATTGACGGTGCTCCGTTTAATGAGTACGTCGCAATGAGTAATTATATGAGCCTGTCTTCGCTGTACAGGTACAAAAAGCAGATTCTTATGCTTTGGTCTGAACTAAAAAATGAAATAATGGAGGAACAGTTAAATGTACATAACAAAGGCAATTAATACAGCAAAAACTTTAAGACCGGACGAGTATACCATCGAAGAGTATATCGCCTGGTGCAATGAATTATCATGCGATTTATATCTTAATCATCAGAAGGAATTCGAAAAAATAAAGGCACATAACAGCAACGAAATAACACTTCCCGAAAATGTTGATATCTATATGATTGAAAAAATCATCGCTGACGGAAAAGAGCTTAAAAAAACAGATTTATATGACTTTTCTAATATGTACCTTTATCAGAAAAGAGGAAGAAATATTTTCAAGGCTCCCTCATCGGTTTCCGATATTGAAATTATATATCAGAAGCCGTATATCCCGATAAGAACCATTAACGAAACTGTCACAGTCAAGACCACACCCGACACATTTGAAACTGAGGATATAGGAATATATGAAGGTGACACTCTCGTGTTTTCGTCCGGTGACAGCAAATACGAAATCCACGTTATCTCAAATGAAGGTAACGTTTATAATTATTCAGGAGATATGCTCCCGGACGGTATTTCAGAATATAACATCAAACGCAAAATTCTCGAAAAAACTATATGTCCACCACCTTTTGATTATATGTATGTGGATTTCCTTATTGCAAAATCTGCTCTGTATTCCGGAGATTCAAACACATATAAAAATCATATGGCAGCCTTTTCTCTCAAACAAGCCGAATACGCAAACTGGGTTGCCCGCCGCAGAGGATTAAGAGAGAAAAAACTCATAAACTGGTTTTAAAAAACATATAAATTAATGTTTTACGCAATTGACAAAAACAAAAAAATATGTAATAATAAAGAGGTACAATAGGAGGAGAATATTAATATGAACTACTTTGATGAAAACAAAAGAAACTCTTTTAAGGAAATAACTGAAAACCCGATAGTTCTTGATTTTTCGGAATGTAAATATTTAGGAGATATACACAATATTCTGAAATCAAAATTCGGTTTACCGGAATACTACGGCGAAAACTGGAGTGCTTTATGGGACTGCTTGCACGGCTTATTCGCAGACAGAGGAGAATATACAGTTGAAATTTACGGTTTATCCTCATTAGATAAGGATTTGCAAAACTGTTGTACAGCAATGACAGAAATATTTGATGAAGTACATACGGATACACCAAATGTAATTTTTAAAATAATAAATTAAAGGGTGATTTATATGCTTCGTTCATGCGATTTAAGACAAAAAGAAGTTATAAATACACACACCGCTAAAAGACTGGGGTATGTTGACGATATAGACATTGACCAGACAAGCGGACGTGTTCTTAATATAATTATTCCAAAACACAGACTCTTTTTTATGAAACGCGAGGACTATATTATTCCCTGGGAAGAAATTGTCCTCATAGGCGATGAAATTATACTCGTAAATCACGGTGATACGGAAATTATTGCGACATAATTGTGCATTATGCAGTGATTGTTAAAAATAAATTTCAAAAATTATTGCATTTTCCGAATTGACATTTTTCGTTCATAGTGATATTATTATAATAAGAATTAATTTTTGAACAATTTGAAAGGGTTGAGTATATGAAACAGGAATATAAAGTAGGTATAATCGGAGCTACCGGTATGGTTGGACAGCGTTTTATAACACTGCTTAACAATCATCCGTGGTATAAAATAACAGTTCTTGCCGCTTCACCGAGAAGTGCAGGTAAAACTTATACAGAAGCAGTAGGCGCAAAATGGGCAATGAAGGAAGCAATTCCTGCTGAAGTTGCTGACATGATTGTTATGAACGCAACTGACGATGTTGAAAAAATCGCTTCACAGGTTGATTTTGTGTTCTGCGCTGTAGACATGAAAAAAGATGAAATAAAGGCTCTTGAAGACAAATACGCGAAAGCTGAATGTCCTGTTGTTTCAAACAACTCAGCTCACCGTCATACACCGGATGTACCGATGATTATTCCGGAAATCAATCCTCAGCATCTCGAGATTATCCCTTCACAGCGTGAACGTCTCGGAACAAAGAGAGGATTCATAGCAGTTAAGTCAAACTGTTCATTACAGTCATATCTCCCTGCTATGGCTATAATAAACGAAAAATATCCTATAGATAAAGCTCTTGTTACTACTTATCAGGCTATTTCAGGTGCAGGAAAAACATTTGAAACATGGCCGGAAATGGTAGATAATCTTATTCCGTACATAGGCGGAGAAGAAATGAAATCCGAAGTTGAACCAAACAAGATTCTCGGCGAAATCAAAGATGGCGAAATCGTTCCGTCAGATGCACTTCAGATAGAATGTCAGACATACAGAGTTCCTGTATCGGACGGTCATACAGCTGCTATTTTCTTTAAATTCAAAGATGGTGTTAAGAAACCGTCTGTAGAAGAAATCGAAACACTCTGGAAAAACTTCAAGGGCGAGCCTCAGGAGCTTGAGCTTCCTCATGCGCCTAAGCAGTTCATTCACGTTTCAACAGAAGCAGACGCACCTGATCAGCCACAGATTAAAACAGCAAGAGAAATCGACGGTGGAATGGCTATCTCATGCGGACGTCTCAGAGAATCCACACAGTATGATTACAAGATGGTTTCAATGAGCCATAACACATTAAGAGGTGCCGCAGGCGGAGCAGTTCTCCTTGCAGAGCTTCTTACAAAAAAAGGTTATATGGACTAATTTTAAAAAAAGGAGTTATGAATTATGAAAAAAGCACCTTTTACCGGTTCCGGTGTCGCTATTATTACACCGTTTGACGGATACACAACAAACTACGATGCACTCGGAGAAATTATAGAAGACCAGATTAAAAACGATACTGATGCCATAATCATCTGCGGAACTACAGGTGAAGCATCAACAATGCCCGATGCAGAGCATCTTGCGGCAATAAAATTTGCAGTTGAAAAAGTAAACGGACGAATTCCTGTTATCGCAGGTACAGGAAGTAATGATACACAGCACGCAATATATCTTTCACAGGAAGCTGAAAAATACGGTGTTGACGGAATCCTAACAGTTACTCCCTACTACAACAAAACTTCACCTCACGGTCTTGTAAAGCATTTTGCAGCAATTGCTGAATCAGTAAGTGTTCCTGTAATCCTTTACAACGTTCCGTCGAGAACAGGAATGTCAATCTCTCTTGACGTTCTTAAAGAGCTTGTAAAAATACCGAACATTGTCGGCATTAAAGAAGCAAGCGGTGACATAAGCTTTGCGGCTAAAATAGCTGCTGAAATTCCTGAGCTTAACATCTACTCAGGAAACGATGATATGATTGTTCCTATGCTCAGCCTCGGTTCAAAAGGCGTAATATCAGTTCTTGCGAACGTTATGCCAAAAGAAACACACGATATGTGTCAGTTCTACTTTGACGGAAATGTTGATGAAGCTAAAGATTTACAGCTTAATCTGCTGAATCTTATAAATCTTCTTTTCATCGAAGTAAATCCTGTTCCGGTTAAGACTGCAATGGGACTTATGGGCTATAATGTAGGCAATCTCCGCGCTCCGCTGTGCGAAATGACTGATGCACATATCGAAGCACTCAAAAATGAAATGATTAATCTCGGATTAATTAAATAATTAAATAGTTAAATAATTTAATACACATATAAAAACAGCACTCAGGTGCTGTTTTTATGTTGTGACGGAGTCATTCCCGTTACCTTTTTAAAGCATTTATAAAAATAATATATATCGCTTATTCCGACAAGTGAAGGTATATTTTTAATATCTACGCCTGCCTGTATATATTTTTTTGCCATCTCTATTCTTCTCTCAATAATATACTTTTCAGGCGACATTCCGACATTTTTTTTAAATACTCTGTAAAAATAGCTGTGCTCAAGTCCTACATATCTGACAACATCTGAAACAAGAATTTTTTCATGAATATTATGGTCAATATACCTTATGCTTTTGCTGATATACAGCTCTTCGCTTTTATTCCCGTCACTTTCTTCTTTTGTTTCGAAAGCAGACAACACCTCATATGCAAATCCCGTAAGCCGGAGTTGCGACAAATTATTTTCATTTGCTTCAATATAATCAAGGCAGTTTGCCACACCACGTTCAAACAGCCTGTTATTCAGATGCATAACAGGATTTTCATACTGAATTCCTATTCTGTCATAGTAAAACTCAGGATTCTTACCACCAAATTCCATCCAGCAAAGAAGCCATGGTTCTTCCTCATCAGCCTTATAGGAAACCATATCATCAGGATATATCGCAAATACATCACCCGGTGCAAGATTATATTCCTTGTTATTAACAAAATATTTTCCCTTTCCCTGTACTACATAATGCAATAGATATACTCTTCTGATTGCAGGACCACACAATTCACCGCTTTCAATTTGCTTAATTCCGCAATGGAGCATACACAATTCACTTTCATCATCTCTGATATAATTCAAATATCCTCTGTCCAGATTAATCACCACCCTTAATCAGATTATATCACATATCATCATAAAAAGCAATAATTTTACAATAAAAAAACATAAAAATTCCATTTACGCTGTCATATAATTATGGTAAAATATGAAAAAAAATAACATAAAGGAGATAAGATTATGAGATACCCGGAATCCTGCAACAATATTATTGATATTACAAAATCACCGTATTTTGCCGACAACACCGGTAAAAAAGACTGTACGGAAGCCATCAGACAAGCCATAGACGACTGCGTATACGGATATATTACAGCAGTTGAAGAAACACGCCGGGAGCTTATGGAAATGTACAAAGCTCAGAACGAAAATGTATATCTCGGTGCTGAGCACGGAAGATTAATTAATGGAGTGGTAACAGTCACCTTCCCGAAGAATCCGCCATTATCTAAAATTATATTTTTCCCAAGCGGAACATATCTTGTAAGTGATACATTATCTTACACCTTTGATAATTTATCCACACTACAGCATCCGGATTACACCTGTGAATTGTGCCGTAATATCCACTTACTCGGTGAAAACAAAGAAAATACAATAATCCGTTTAAAAGATAATTCTGAAGGTTTTGAAAAGGGTAGCAATAAACCTGTTATCAGCTTTAATAAAGCGTATATTGAAAATACAGAGACTACCAACTGTGCTCAAATGAACACTATTGAAGATATTACAATCGACTGCGGAAAAGGAAACGACGGAGCCGCAGGCATGATATATGCCGCATCAAACTGCGGAAGAATAGAAAATGTAAATATCATCACCGAATCAGGTTCTTTCGGCATTATTTTCGACTACAGCAGTGAAGTTTGTATAACAAACATCAAAATTTCAGGATTCGATTACGGAATCAAGTCAGGACATACTTCACCTGTTATTTTTGAAAATGCTGACTTTTCAGGAAATAAGATTGCCGGTGCTCTTACAAAAGACGGAAACATGATTTTCAAAAAAACTGAATGGGGAAATATTCCTGCATTTGAATTTATCAAAGGAAGTGTCGGAAGATACTTCTGCTATGATAAAAATATATCATTTACAGGAGATAATACCGGGAACAATATTTTCTATGCTGAAGCAGACACACCCGATAAATCCATTCCCATAAATCACAGAAGTGAAAATTTCGAGAACTGGGCATATGTAGATGATTTCGGTGCTGTCGGAGACGGAAAAACAGACTCAACAAATGCGATTCAGAAAGCAATGAACAGCGGTAAGGAAGTCATTCTGTTCGGAAGCGGTAAGTATGTTATTGAACGCAGAATAAAAGTACCGGCTACAGTTAAAACGATAGATTTCATGTATAACACAATAGTTGTCGGATATTCACTTTTAGTTGGTGAAATGGATAGTATATTTGAAATATGCGAAAGCAGTGAAGATGCAGTATTTTTCGAGCATTTCTTAGCCTCTGACGAAAAATGCAACGGTTTTTTCAGGTTCTGTAAGCAGTCTGACGTAAGACCGGCAGTTTTTAAGGATTTCCTGATACCGGCGGCTCTTTATTTTAACACAGTTCCGGGAAGCAAAGTTTATTTTGATAACTGCTTTACTCACACAAACCATTATACGCAAAACTGTGCTATTCCAAGAGAAGGATATACTCCTGTATTCTGCCGTATGATTCCTGTTGAGCTTCACGGACAAACCGTTTATGCAAAAAATCTGAACATTGAACGTGCTGATTTAGACTTGTTAAATGACAGTTCCGAGCTTATAATAGACGGATATAAAACCGAAGGTCCCGGAAAAATGATTAAAGCTATAAACAGAGGAAAAACACAGCTTAATCTGTTCAACTCCGCATGGTGGGGAAATAATCTTCCTGAAAATGAAATGTTTGAAATTTGCAATTCTTCAATGATTCTGACAGGCGGAAACGTATTCTGTTATCCGGCCGAAGAAGAACTCAGTATGGCTCTCCGAGTATCAAAGGATAATAAAACGTATCGCAAAAACATTAACGAAATCGGCAAAAAGCTTTCAGGGAAAGACAGCCTCGGAAGAAGCTGGGGAATTCTGATTGAAAATATAATTATATAATTTATCCAAAAACAACGGAGCTGTAACTCGTACAACTCCGTTGTTTTCATTTAATTACACATAATCATAACCGGCTCATACGGCTCAATTTCAATTGTGCCGTTTTTCTTTTCCATGCTCCTGAGCTCTGTAAATTCAGATACTCTCTGACCGTTAATTTCTATTGCAACAGTCGGATGTGCACTCCAGTTATAGTTATTGGCATTTATAACAATTCCGCCATTATACTCAGCATATTCCCATTCAACATCATAAACAGGCTTATTTGTCGCTGTATCAATAAGCATCACCTTATTCATTCCGAGTTTTCCATATTCTTCAAGAAGAATATCACGAATTTCAGGATTTGACGGTGAAGTCATTGCCAGTCCTTCCCAAGTAATCGGAATCATTCTTGCTCTTGCCACTATTCCCTGATAAGATGCAGGGTCATGCGGATTTCCATACTCATCGTATTTGAGATTATCTTCTCCGAGAAGTATTATTCTTCCTGTATAGTTATTAAGAGCATCAATTACTGTTTTCGGAACTCTGTCGCACTTAGGAAGAATTACAACCTTGTACTGACTGAGCTTTCCTTCTTCACAAAGCTTTTCTGTTATGAAGTCAGTTCTCTGACCGCTGTAGCATGATGACTGCCATGCATTGAATGCAGCATTTTCAAAAACAGCGTCAAGCGCATGTGCAGAATATGAATCCATTACAGCAACCTCTGCCTTTGAGTCTGTAAGCGCTTTCACTTCATATGCAAGACGGTTAAGGTCGAATGTAGCATCAGTCTGCTTCTTCATAGCATATGGTCTTTGTGTAACTGCACCGTTTCCTTCGTTCCACTCGTAAGCTCTTGACCATACCCATGATGTCACACCCGGGCAACCGTGAATTGCACCCTGCCAGATTGTAGCTCCTGCCCATGGTGCATATTTCGGGTCAAGATTGTTTGTGTTATCGGGAATAATATGGTCTTCCGAGTTCATAACCGGCATATCCTTAAGTGATGTAAGATAATCGTACCATCTCATTTTCGTCTGCATACTCTGTTCTTCATTATTAAGAATACCCTGAGCATCACAGCCGTGATAGTCAGTAAATTCCGACATCATTTCAGCATTAACACCGTTTCTTAGCCATGTTCTGAAATATGCATGGTCAAATCTCCATGTACCTGCAAGCTGTTTAACATGAATTTTCACATCAGGAGCATATTTCTTAACCGTATTATACATAAATGCTACCCAGTCTGTGTATGTTTCATAGTTGAACATCATCCAGTCGTAGAAAATAGGAGCTTTATCTCTTCCATTTATCGGCTGACCGAGATGAATCCAGTTAACGGTACTGTCACCTTTTACTTCAGCGAAAGTCACCTCATCAAAGCTTTTATAATCTTCATTGTAATTTTTATTCAGCTTTGAAATATCGTTATCATATTTACGGATAAGCCATTCTTTCCACAGAGGCTCGAAGAAATTCACATTATTAAGAGTACAGAAGCCCGGTTCGTTACCGAGAATTATACTGTGAAGATTTTCTTCATCCTTAATAAGCGGAAGGAAATTCTTGAAGAAGTATTCTGCTACCACTCTTACTCTTTCATATCCGTAATTAACGTTACCCGTAAAGTTACCCTCACACCAACCGTCGTCCGAGTCGATTGTAAACCACGGCCAGTAATGCGTAGCTATCTGGAGACAGATTGAAACATCCTTTTCAGCCGCATTTCTGAAGATATCAAGACAATGATTAAAGTTTGAAGCCATGAAACGCATTCCCTCATATTCTTCAAGATCCCGACCTACTTCAAAGTCACCGTTATAAAGAATATTTTTGTTTGTGCCTTTTTCGTATACAACAATATCATCTACAAGTAATTCTTCAGTCTTACCATCACAGATTACGAAAAATTCAAGATTTGCATTTTCGCCTGTAACAAATTCACCTTTAAACTCTTTCCAGTCAAAAGTACCTTCAGGAAGAGTAAGACGGTCTGAGTTCCAGCCGTTACCCGCAAGCCACATATTATTTATATTTGTTCCCTTAGCACGGAATGTAAATTCGTACTCAGTGTTAGGCTTACCTGTATACTTCTGCCATACCTGTTTATAACTGTTCGGAGTTGTCACCTCATCAGATGAAACACGAAGAGCTGAATTTTTCTTTGTTTCATCTTCGTATATAACATTAACTGCTGCAGGCTTTCCGCCGATAACTTCCCAACCGAATATACCGTTTGCATCGATGATACCTCTGTCAATACCAAATTCAACAGAAAGGAAATTATAACCCAGGTCTTTAAATACATTCGCAGGTTCACCGTTTTCGAATGAGTTGAAACCGTTTAAGAAAACAGGACGTCTTTCAACTTCTCCTGTGCTGTACTTAACAGCATCTCCCCATGTAATCTGTCCGACAGATTCAACCTTTGAATTTTCGTAAGCGTACGTGTCTCTTGCTGTCTTCTCGCCTGAAAGATAACTATTAAGAGCTGTCTTTGTTTCATTATAGATTCTCATAAGGTCATCCAGAACAAATTCAGCATGAGTAAGCTTGCCGACTTTCATAGCCTCAGGTATAAGCTCTAGGTTAAACTCAATATTATGATACCATGATTCCTCATAACCTACAGTTATGCCTTTTGCCTTACAGCTGTCTATAAGTCCCTGAAGTTCAGGAAGTAATACATTTTTTATCTTGTCAGCATCTTCATAGATTCTTTTTTCAGAACGGCTGACATCAATATTCTTGTTCACGTTCATAGCTTTATCACCGTAAGTAATTTTCGCCGGAACAGAATTAATTCCGCTATCCGAGAAATTCTTTACGAATAACTTTTTGTACACTTCACCGCTACCCACTTTAACGCTTTCACTTTTCCCGTCAACTTCTACAGTCATTTCAAGTGCATCTGATGTAGGATTAACTGCAAGTACAGAGCACTTAACATCTTCATCTGTATATACTTTATACGGTGCGGCAACTGTTCCTGTCACATTACCGTCCATGTAATGTACACGTATGAAATCGTCATTTTGTCTCGTTGTTCCCATTCCTGTTGCAAATTCCACACTTCTTCTGCCGGAACTTGAATCATCATGGTCTACAACTGCCACATTGAACATTAAATCATCTTTAGTACTGTCTGTCCCGAGTAAGCTCCACGGATAAGCCAGTTCGTAAACTGTTCTGCCGTTTTCGTTCTTACCGTAGGTTACCATTTTCTTGTAGTCGCTTTCGTGCCACTGCTCAGAGTACATAATAAGCGGTCCGTTTTCAGCAAAAACAGCTTTCATATCTGTTCCGTAAACCTCAGACTCCCTACCTATTACAACAACAAAACTATCTTTTCCGTCAAGACCTGTACCGGTTGTAACAGCAGTCTGAACCTCGTCGTCAAGCTCTGCCGACAGATAGAAATACTCATCGTCATACATAGTTCTCACAGTCGGTGTATAGCCGTCACCCTGAAGAGTAACCGGAACTGCATTTTCCCAGTCTGAAAGGTCACCGTCGATTACTATTGAATCATTTTTATAAGTCGGGAGAAATCTTGCATTCAGAAATTCAAGACCGCTGTCATGAATCTTTGCAACACCGCTTTTCTCAGGAGCTGCAACAGTTGTATTTTCTTCAGGCTTCTGTTCCTGTAAAACTGCCGCAGTCACTCCGTCTTCAATTCCCGGATTTGCAAGAAGGTTGCTTTCTTTTCCCTTCTCCATAAAGAAAAGGTCGTCAAACCATATGTTTTTCGTATTTCCGTCAAGAATAATCTGGAACTCAGCCTGAGTATTGTCACCCGAATACCATTCAAACTCAAAATACTTCCAGTCATAATTTTCTCCGAAAGTACTCAGATAATATCTTGTCCCCCATGAAATCGAGTTGAATATATCTTTTATTTTTTCAGCCTTAGCCCAGAATCCATAACGGTAAGTGGTATTCTTTTTAACCGGAATATACTGTCTGAACATGGCATAAACATCAGTACCACCGACAGTTTTGTAGCTCATTCTGAATGATGCATTTCCCGAATGTTTAACTGATGTGTCAACAAGTGTCTCAAACTTCTGATTTCCTGAGTTTGCCAGAGACCAACCGGTAAGCGGAATCTCATCCGCTTTAACAGGCACGGTAAGGCAAGTTATAACAGTGGATATTGTAACTATTGTCGATATAAGTTTTTTAATTGTTTTTAACATATCTCACTCTCCTCATTTAAATTCGAAATGTGAAATGAGAAATGAGAAATTAATCTACAGTTTCTCATTTCACTCCAATATTTATTACTCTGTTATAGTTACAGAGCTGATAAGCGGACGTGCGTTTGCAAGTGCTTCCCATACGAATACTTTGATTTCGTAGTTTCCGCTGTCAAGTGAAGGAACATCAATTGATGCTGTAAGTTTTTCCTTACCACCAATTGCAATTGACTTCTTTTCACTGCCGCCAGCCTTTATGAATGTATCTGTATCTGCATCATAAAGTGCAAGGATAAGCTCTGCAGAGAAATCTTCTTCTGAAATGTTCATAACATTAACAGTAACTGTGTTTGTGCCTGCAACTACATTGTCAGCTGTTTCAAGGTTATAAACAGCATATGTAAGTTCTTCATAATCGTCACTTACTTCATGTTCAAATTCACCGTTACGTACACCGTACCATTCAGGAACAAATCTATATTCTCCGTTGTAGAGCTGATACATTTTTACATCGTCAACCAAATATGTTGTTGATGCTCTGAATGCTGTTCCGTACCATGTCTGAGTTTCTTTTTCTGTCATTGTGAATTCCGCTACTGCCTTATACCACTTGTTTTCAAAGTTTTCTGTTACTACTTCATTTGTAGCAATATCGTAAATTACAGGGGTATAATGGTTATAATCATCCCAGTATCTGACACCTGCAGGCATTTCACCCTTAAGCGGTTTTATCATATATTCAATTCTGTAAGTATCACCGGCTTTTATGTAATCTACACCAAGGTCTTTACTGAGTTGTTCGTTTGTTGTGTCAGCTACATCTGATGCAACAACAAGCATTGCCGCGTTTCCGTTGTAACTGTCATGTGAAAGATAAGTTGTAGCAGAACCGTCGAATCTTTTATTCAACCAGAACGGAACACCTTCCTTGAACACTTCAACGCCTTCTATAACTTCAATTGTATCTGAGTATATATTACCGATTTCCGGTTCTTCAGGTTGTTCAGGTTCTTCAGGAACTACAGGGGCATTATTATCTGTATAATCTTCGCTTACACCTTCCTCAAAATCACCGTTTCTCTGTCCTGCTATACTGTTTACTTCTCTGTATGAGCCATTATGAAGCTGCATAAGCTTTACATCGTCAACTACTAACAAAGTCTTTGTCATAATTGTAAGTCCGTACCACTTATCAATCATTGCCTGTGTCATTGTGAACGGTACTTCTGCTCTGTACCACTTAGCTTCAAAACCTGAAGTTACTTCTTCATTTGTTTCTGCATCATAGAACTTAGTATCTCCAAGATCTGCATAATCTTCATAAGCGCCACCAATCTTTATCTGGTGGTCTGCAGGCATTTTGCCTTCAAGCGGTTTTACCATATATACATACTTATATGTATCTCCGGCTACCATCATTCCGCCATCACACCATGTCTTCTGAAGCTGTTCATTTGTTGTATCTGTATTTGCATCACTGTTTCTTGTGTCAATAATCATTGCACTGTGTCCTGCATATGCATCATGTGTAAGATACAATGATACATTTGAACCCATATGCCATTTTCCCATCCAGTACGGAACATTTTCAGACTGGAAGTATTCAACATTTTCAACCTTTCCAATTGTATCAGAGAATCTGTTTACAGTCACTTCCGGTTCTTCCGGTTCTTCTTCAGGAATGTTTTCTGTAAAGTCTTTTGCATGAGTTTCAAATCTGTCATCTATTACAAGGCCGCATTCCGGAACTACAACGTATGAATCATCAACCTTTTCATAACATTTTATATCGTCCATAACATATGTTGTTGAACTGAATACGACAAGACCAACCCATGTTGACTTACCTGCTTCAGTCATTTTATATTCACATTCTACTCTATACCATTTCTTTTCAAAGTTTTCTGTTACTTCTTCATCCGTTTCAGGATCATAATATTTCGGTGCAAATCTATCATAGTCATCACCGTATCTGAAAGAGAAGTCAAGTGTTCCCTTTAGCGGTTTTGCCATAATTGTGAATTTGTATGTTGAACCTACTTTTGCATCAACACCGCTCCATTCAGGATGAAGCTGATAGTTGGTTGTATCTGCATTGTTTGATGCCTGTACAAGGTATGCAGTTGTTCCCTGATATGCATCATGTGTAAGATATCCTTTTGCTTCACCATCATGCCAATTTGGTGTCCAGTATGTAGTGCCGCCTTCCTGGAATACTTCTACTCCGTCAACAACAGCTATGGTATCTGAATATCTGTATTCTGGTTCTTCAGGAATGTTTTCTGTAAAATCTTTTGCATGAGTTTCAAATCTGTCATCTATTACAAGACCACATTCAGGAACTACATTGTATGAACCATCAACCTTTTCATAACATTTTATATCGTCCATGATATATGTTGTTGAACTTATAATTCCAAGTCCGTACCATGTAGACTTACCTTTTTCGGTCATCGTAAATTCAACTTCTGCTCTGTACCATTTCTTTTCAAAGTTTTCTGTTACAACCTGATTTGTATCAGGATCATAATATGTCGGTGTATACTTTTCAAGAAGGTCATCACCGTATCTGATAAGAAAATCAAGTGTTCCCTTAAGCGGTTTTGCCATAAATGTGAATTTGTACGTTGAACCTACTTTTGCATCAACACCACTCCACTCAGGATGAAGCTGATAGTTTGTTGTATCCGCAAAGTTTGATGCCTGTACAAGGTATGCAGTTGTTCCCTGATATGCATCATGTGTAAGATATCCTTTCGCTTCTCCATCATAGAATTTTGCCATCCAATAAGTAGTGCCGCCTTCCTGGAATACTTCTACACCTTCAATAACATCAATCGTGTCTGAATAACGATATGCTGCATCAACATTAAGACCTGTAAATGTTGACAAAATCATTGTTAATACCAATAATAAACTTAATCTTTTTTTCATTTTCTTCATTCCTTTCAAAAATCACATTATTTACGAGTTACCTTTGACCATCAATCCATATGCCCGAATTACGGTTTTACAGTCTTTTCTATATTACCGATAACCAGCTCCTTTCAATTTCGCCTTACGAATTATTCATTCACATCATAAATCACAATACTGCCGAAGCTTGACTGCCAGCCTGATGTATAGAAATAATCTCCTCTTTTAAGCATACTGATGTTTCCGATTTCAACATCATCTTCTCTGCAGAAGTGAATTGAAACCTTACTTGGGTCTACTTTTATTCTCTTATATACTTCACTTCCGTCTGCCGCTCTTACACCGTCATCAAGAAGAAGCATTCCGCTTTCTGCATCTACATCTACAATACGTCCGTAAAGCTTGAACGAATCTTCGTGAAGTGATGCAGTATATTTACTGTAACCGCCTGCCGTTGATGCACGGTATACAATAGATATATTGTGAACCTTACCTTCTATATCGTAATACAAGGTAAGTAAATCACCCATCTTAATATCGTCAGCCGATATTTTAGTGCCGTCTGTATCTTTCACCACGCAATCACTTCTGAGTGATACCGATGCGGCAATGTTCATTCCGTGAACACCTTTCAGCACTGTTTCAGGCTCGTTATTTGAATTAATTGAAGTAATACTTTCTTTAAAAATAAATCCGCCTGTATTACCTTCACCCATTGATGAAATATCGCTTTCTTTTACAATAAACTCTGCAACGCCGAATCTGTTACAGTTATATGCTTTTATATCATATATTCCCCAATCCTTAAACGATGCACTGTCATAGAAAAACATTTCGTCAAGAGTTCCGATTTCACGGTCAGTATATCTTTTTACCATTCCTGTTTCATCGGTATACATAGCCGGTATATCATAGACAACAGTATTTTTACCGATATACACGTTACTGTCAAAAGAAGCATTCGCCTGTCTGTAAGGCATTCCGCTTACACGTCTCACTCTGAAATCAACATTTTCGTCTGTTGTTTCCACAGCTGTTTCAAGATTATTTATCTTGCCGTCCTTGTTTGTCTTATAACGTACAAGCTGAACGTTAAGAACATAATTGTCAGAAGACAGTTCAGGCTGTGCAAGAAGCTTTTCTTTGCTTACACTTCCGGAATTTACTCTTACCTTATCTGTAAACTCATAAGTGTACCAGTCACCGTCATCACCGAAAACCTTAACCTTTATATTACCGCCTTCATCATCGTCAAGGTGATATGTTCTTTTTACAACACCATACTTAAACGATGTAGAAACTGTTTCAAATGCCGCTATCTTTCCGAATTTGTCAAGATAAAATATGCCATACATTCCGTTTGAAAGTTCCTTCGCATATCTGTCTCCGCCTTTTACAGCATCGAGATATGTCTTTGAAATATAATATTCCACGCCGTCAATGTATACCTTATTTTCATCTTTTCTTACTGAAGTTATATTTCCTTCAATTTTATTTGAAACGATTTCTATTTCGTATTTTTTATCTCCGTTAACTTCCGAACTCTTAATCATAAGAATATCGTTCTTTTCTATATCGGATAAAGCTTTTTCAGCTCCGTTTTCTGTGATTGATACAATTGCTTTTTCAAGGTCGTATTCACCCACAGCTCCCGGATACGAATATTTGTTATAAATCTTTTCATTATATTCCGAAACAGTCTCAACAAAAACAACTTCATAGCTGTAAACACTGATTACATCAACATCGTTGTCATCATCATTATCAATAAAGAATATTTCACCGTCAAGTGAGATTGCATCTTTTACCGAATATTCAGGTGCGGAAACACCGTTAACAAGAATATCAACAACTGAGTCTATTTTAATTTTCTTTGTCTTATTGTTTTCCGTATCATAATGAACATATCCCGATGTGCTTTTTCCTGTCAGGACATCCTTCGACAGAATCATTGTTACATTGGTTTTATAAGGAACGCTAAGCACAAGATACTCATCTGAACGGAAGCTGTAAATATAGTTTTCTGTTCCGTAACCGAGATAGTTATATGCTTCTTCATATCTGCACTCAAAAACCTCATCTCCGATTCCGACCGAGCCTTCACTGCATCCTCCTCCCTTTTCAGAAAGTCCGCTTTCAGGAGTAGCTGTTATAAGTCCTCTTACTCTGTAAACTTTAAGGAACTTATTCATAAAAGTTGTATCCTTTGAGAGCTTCCATTCTGTTCCGGCTGATGTATACTCCGCCAGAACCACAGGAAGGTCGAGCGTATTATACAAAAGTCTTGCTGTCTGCCCGGCAGTAAGTGTTCCTGAAAGATTTCCTGTCATACCGTCAAACAAATCATTTGAGTGAGCAAGATTTATGTAATCCTGAAATGTTCCGCCGCTGTTTTGTGCCATCATATCGTATCCGGCAACCTTTAATATAATTACTGCCGCTTCCTGCGGTGTAATTGTATTCTTAGGCTTGAAGGTTCCGTCACCGTATCCGTTTACGTAGCCCATTTCAGCCGCATAGCGTACCTTTGTTGAATATGAATCATATCCTTTTACATCGGTAAATACTGCTTCGCCGTCTACCTCATTTTTGTTGATTATTTTTACAAGAATATCAACAAATTCTTCTCGTGTAATTTCTGTCTGCGGTGAAGTTTTGTAATTATTGTCGAGTATGCCAAGCCCGGTTACAACTTCCATGTCAAATCCGTTTTCAGTGATTGCTTCATTCTCCGCCATAACTACACTGCCAAAAAGCATACACAAACATAATAAACTGATAATTATTTTCTTCATGTTGTCCCTCCCCTTATCTTAATGCAAGCATGTTACTCAGAATCTTTGCAACCTCTGCTCTTGTAGCTGTTTTCTCCGGCATGAAGCTTCCGTCAATACCGTTTATAACGCCTGCCTTTGAAAGAACTTCAACAGCTTCTTTTGCATATTCTGCAATATAGTTACCGTCAGCAAATTCAATCGCATCTCCTTCACCATCTGACAGGTTTGCCGCTCTGTAAATCATCGTTGCCATATCCTGTCTTGTGATGCTCATACCGAGACCGAACTTATCTTTGCTGATTCCGTTAACAAGTCCTTTTCTCCATGCTGTTGTTACATATGTACTGTACCATACTCCGTATTCCACATCGTCAAACGGAACAGTTCCTCCTGTCTCAGCAATTTTAAGACTACTGAGCATCATTTTAACAAATTCTTCTCTTGTAACAGCTTTATCAGGTCTGAAAGTTCCGTCTTCGTAGCCGTTTATGTCCCCGCTGTTATAAAGGTTCATAACTGCTTCATATGCCCAGTGTTCAGGAGAAATGTCTGTAAACACCTGCACCGCTTCATTTTCAGGTTCTGTCTTTGAAGATTCGTTTTTCACGACAGGTGCAACTACCGAGCCGGCACTGATTTTACTTCCGCCGCCTCCACCTGAGCCTCCGCCTGAGCTTTTCTTTTCATCGGCCGCATCTGCCGCTTTTTTAAGAACACTGTCAAGCTCATCATTAGTTGTTACAGGCTCTTTTTCTATAACAGATACGAACTTTCTGTTAACTGATGAATTATTCGAAACTTTCTTATAATCATCATAGTAATCAAGCTTTTCAAGCTCAAGCAAATCCTCAAATTTTCCAAGAGTTGATTTCACTTTTCCGTGAGTATCCAATGCGTTAATTTCGCTGTATGCATAGCCTTTCGCAAACGCATTTTGTACCTCGTCATCTGTTTTATAAGGGCCGTTTTCGTTCATATACTCTGAAACAAAGCTCTTATTTTTAACATCGTCCCACGAAACATCTCCGTAAGCTAAAGGAACAATCTTATTATAAGCTTCAGCATTATTATTTTCACTGTCTTTATGGAAGCTGTTTAAAATCTCATTGCGTTCCTCACTGCCTGCATAAGTGAATGTTTTCGTTTCTGCATCGTCTCCTATACGCACCAAAGCTGTAATTTTATTTACGTCCGTAAGATTTTTTTCAAAAATATTAATATTTATTGAAAACTTATTCTCTTCGTCCGCATACGTATCTGCTATGCCGAGAACATCTTCATACTTACTTCCGACTGTCTCGCCCTTATACAGAACCGCTGTTATAAGTGTATCCTTGTCTGCCGTTCCACTGCACGTCCACACTTCACCTTTAAGCGTGTTCACCTCAACAGCAGCCATTGCTTCAAAGGCTGAAAACACAAAAGCTGCCGCAATTAAAATACTACCAATTTTCTTCACTTTTTTGTCCTCCCTGTTTAATTTATTTCTAAAACCTCTGAACAAGATGTAAGAGTGTCAAGAGATTCTAAAACAAAAATCCTGTGCACTGTACTGTCAAGCTGTACAGCCTTTTCTGTTTCTCCGTTTTCATCTATATCAAGTGGTATAAGCTGACACGTTTCCATTTTCCCGGTACTGTCGTAACCTGCATTTACCATATATGCTCCGGTTATATTCCCCGACGTGCTGTTTTTGGCGGTTACAACTCCGTTCTTTTCGGAAAGCCTCACCTTACTCATATCAACATATATAAGCTCAGGCTCGTAACCGTTTAAGGTTAACTTATCTTTGACCACATCATCTTTAAGGTCTTTGAATTCACTTATCTTTTCACCGTCTATGTAAATTTCAACATTCTTTTCGTTGTCGAAATCATAACTGCACATATTCACAAGCCAGCCGTTTTTATAAGGTACTGCTCTGTACTCCGTATCGGTAACAGCTGTACCACCCGACTTTATACTAACATTATTTTTGGTATTACTCTGTATAGTATTCTGAATCTGACTGACTGACGGTGATGTCATTGCATAATTTGAAAAGTTTGCATTTATTACCGTTGCGCCATTCGTCAGGCTTGTTGTAATACTGCTTTTATGCGTTCTCTTGTAGCAATCATATTTTGCACAATTATCACCAATGATAATTTTCTTTGCTCCTGAAGATGCAAGCTTGTTTATTGCATCCTCCGACAAATATTTTACGTTCGGAAGTATTATCGCCTGACATTTGTCGGCTTTACCTTCAAGTATTGACTGTTCATCAACAACCGCCACTCTGAAGCCGCTGTATATAGCCGCTTTATACGACTGATAAAGTGCATTCATATGATTTCTGTCATATCGTCTCGATGCATCCGAGAACACAATTGCAATTTCAGCATCCTTGTTCTGAAGAGCTGTAATTTCGTCTGCAAGTCTGTTTATATCAAGAGATGCACGCCCGGTTGCTTTCATTACGTCAGGACGGTGCATAATGCTGTCAGACCACGCATTTCCGCTCTCCTGCGTTCTTCCGTAAACCCAGATGTTCGAAATACCGCGCCCGTGAATCGCTCCCTGGAACATATCGGTATAAACGTGCTTCGCCTGATTTTCACTGTAAATCTGTGAACCATCCATAATGACATGGTCTTCTGAATTGAATATCGTTTTTTCTTCAATCGTTGTAAGATAATCATACCACTGGAATTTGTTCTGAAGCTGATATACATGAGTTTCTTCAAGATATCCGTGAGCATCGCAGCCATGAACATCAGAAAAATCCGAGAACAGCCTTGCATCCGTTCCCGCCGTAAGGAACATACGTTCATAATCCGTATCCCTTGATGAAAGATAATTTATTTCCTTTGCGTGGATTGCAAGATGCGGTGCAATTTCTTTAATCTGCTTCGCCATGCTTCCATGCCACTCTGCGAACAACTCTCTGTTCATAAGCTCCCACTCATACGCATAATGGGTACTTTCAATTCCACTCGGAATTTTTACTTTTTCGAAAGATGTGTAATATGTTCCCCATTTTGAATTAAGTGTTGATATGTTTCCGTATTTCTCACTAAGATATTCTGTCCAGAAAGGTCTTGCAAAGCTTTCCGGGCTGTCCATAAGGTTGAACATAGGTTCATTTGTAAGACATATTCCGTAAAGCTGAGGATATTCCTTCACTTCATTTATAAGCGCATCTATGTACAGCTCCAGACTCTGACGTATTCTGCCCTTATACCATTCCACACTTCCGTTTTCTCTGACATAGTCACTGCTTTCATTAAGAACGAATCCCGGGAAATAGTGAGGTGAAATAAGAAGGTTTACGGAAAGTCCGTTTTTCCTTGCCTTTTCCATATCACGTTTCAGCGTACCGATTGCTCCCCTGTCAATTCCGAGACCGTCAACAACTTCAAGTTCTGTTTCAAAATTTCCGTTTTGTACGATATTATCCAACGTGCCCACTTTTCTCATATAGATATTATCTATAATGTTTTCACCGGGTGAATCGGACAAAATCCATATGGTAGCATAGTTTGTATTACCGGTATTAAAACTCCTGTTGTCGTTTACAAATGATGATAATTTATTGGCGATATAGAAGTTTTCACCGTTCCATCCACCACCGTAAATCTTGACACCCGAACCCGATATTGTCCGCACGGATGCTCCGAATTCATAAGCCGTATTCGGTTCAACAGGAACGGTCTGTTCTATAACAATGTATCTGTGGTCAGCCTTTTCTGCCGTGTTTGTCAGTCTGAAAGCCTTGCTTCCCGACACTCCCTTTCCCGACTCAATCTTCATAGAAGTATTACCGGTATTCACTCCGTTATAGTACTGAGTTTTCCAGCCACCGTAAACTGAATTTTCCGGATCGACTATCACATCGCTGACTCCGATTTCAAGACTCACGGAGTTAAATCCCATATCCGCAAAGCTGGCCATATCACTTATCATATAATCCTGACCGAGGAAACCGGTAAGGAACACCGGCTTATCATCCGCCGTCACGGACATACCCTCAAACTGCGGAATTATATCCAAATCATTTCTTGTTATCTTTATGGGCTTTGCCTCGCCGTTTTCGTAAGAGGTAAGTGCCGCCACAGCCTCACCGTACAACTTCTCAATTTCGGCAAGTACATATTCGCTTCGCTCTTCATTTCCGCCGTTTAAATCCTCAAGACCGTAACCGATAAATTTTTCAATAACTGCACAGTTAATTTTCTCATAATCAACTTGTATTCCCGATGCTTCACAGCCGGAAATAAGCTTCTTCAGTTTCTCAAGCTTACTTCTCATAACACCGTACTTCTCTGCAGTGCTCATTCCGCTTGTATTGAACTCTTCATAATACATTGTTTTCGTTTCACTTTTCCCGTCCGAATGTATCAGAGCCGTTACAGCATCGCCATCTTCAATTTTCCCCGGTGGAATGTTTACATTGATAACATAATCACCGTTCTCATCCGCATATGTGTCTGCCATTGCCAGAACATCTCCGTAATCTCCGGAAGGTCTGTTTCCGATGGTCAACACCCCGGTTACGTAACTCCCCGGCTCAGCATTTCCGGTGCAGCTCCACATTCCGCAGGTAACGACATTACTTTTCGTTTCTGCCATTACATTGACTCCGGATATCATCATGGAACCTGTTAACACAGCGGCTATACATTTTTTCATATTCTACCTCCTTTATATATCAACACTTTCAACTTAAGGATTTTAAATCTGAAATTGCTTTGCAATTTTTTCCTCAACCTGACGCATTAAGTTGACAGTATTTCTTACATGTCCACATTTCTGTATGCATTTGGTGAAACTCCGTATATAGCCTTGAAATTTCTCGCAAACTGCGAATATGAACTGAATCCGCTTTCGAAGCATATGTCCATAATAGAAATATCGGTAGACAGTATGAGATTTTTCGCATATCTGCAACGCATTTCTGAAATATAATCATGAATAGTAAGTCCGGTAAAGTCTTTAAAGAGCTTTGCCATATGACTTTTCGAAAATCCGCAATACCGCGAAATGTCGTCTGCAGTAATTTCTTCTGTAAAATTATTTTTTATATATTCAAGAGCTTTTCTCGCATAAGATGAGTTTTCATAGACATCACCTTTTTTCGAAATGGAACAGCTCATGATTTCCATAACAAGACATTCCGCAAGATTTTTAAGATAATATCCTGAGACCCTGTCTTCTCTACTTTGTATTTCAACAATAGTCTGACAGTATTTTACAATTCTTTCGAATGATTTTTTGCCCGGTTCTATGACAAGCGGAAAATCAAGCTTGCTGATAAACATCATAACGGTATCAGACATAAGTTCCTCAACGAAAGATATATTGAAGTTTTCAAGATTATCGCTTTCGTTCATTTTAAGGCAATGGAAATCAATCGGTGAAATAAAGCAAAGCTGTCCTTCTTTAAGCTCATACTTTATTCCGTCAATCACGAAATCGCAACCGCCTCCGATAACAACCTCAATTTCATAATAGTCATGCCAGTGCATCGAATAGCTCCCGGTATTTTTCCGGAGACTGGCATCAAGAAGGTTACTGTACCTGAATATGTCGGTATTCAGTTTAAAAGGAAATCGGCTCATATAAATTTCTCCTTATTTCAAATTTCTCTTGATTTTTCGCCAAAGATGATGTATAATCAAAATAGCACAAAACAAAGATTGGATTGATAATATGTATTTCGAAAACATTAGCCCCTTCGTCCGTTATGCAAGATATATGGAATTAAACGATCAATTCGGATATCCTGAATACTATCCCCTGGACAACAGAATTTTCTATGTCTGCGAAGGGATTTCTGCTGTACAGACATCTGAAAATATATTTGAGATGTCTCCGGGAAGTCTCCTTGTCATTCATGCAGGATGTAAATATGAATTACGTCCCGGCAATGTAAAATATCTTGCAATCAACTTCGACTATACAGATGCGGGAAAAACCATGTCGGTTCCTATACCTCCCGTTACTTCTTTGAATGCAGATTTTAATTCACTTAATCTGACAGAAAATGTATTTTTCGAAGATTTCGATGAACTCAACAGCTACTACTTTGTCAGACAAACCTTCTCGTTAAAAAATCTGCTTATGAATATAGTTTCCGAATATAACGACAGACTTCAGTTTTTTGAAACCAATACAGCATCAATGCTCACTTCGGTGCTTATACATCTTTTCAGACATTCAAAAAATCAGATTTACGGAACTAACTTATCTACCATAACAGATATTGCCTCTTACATACACGAGCATTACAACAAGCCGATTACAAACGATGAACTCGCAGAGTTATACAACTTCCATCCGAATTATCTGAGCAGTATGTTCAAAAAGAATTTCGGAAAATCACTTCATCAGTATGTTCTTGACATCCGCATATCGAATGCCATTTCTCTTCTCGAAGAAGGGAAGCTTGATATTTCTCAGATTGCCGCCGAAACAGGTTTTTCTGACAGTAACTATTTTTCAAGATACTTCAAAAAAGTAACAGGTATGTCACCTAAACATTATAAAAGATAAATCCATTATATCACAGAACATCATACAATGTCATCACATTAAGCGTATTTTTTATAATGTCAATATCTGTATTATCGGAAATATATACCTTCTTTTCCCTTCCCGGCACAATATCGAAGAAATTATCATCGAAAAGTGTATTGTTATCATTTGCGCTAAGCTTTACATAACGTGCCAGACAATCAGATGAAAGTGTAATATAAATACCGTTTTCATCCTTATCAATCTGAGTTTTTATATCAGGCTTTCTGAAATCGTATCTCTTGTTTTCGTCAAGCATTAATACTCTGTCGGTAACAGCTGCACCGTCAACAGATAAGCTGTATGAAACATAGCAGTTGTCTTTCTTATACTCTACGTCCGGAATCTGCTTTTCAAGCTTCATTGCAGAAAGAGGATTGAGCTGTGAAACCATTTCATTACCGCAAAGGATATTTCCATCCATATCCATAAGCTTCCATTCAACCTTAATATCAAGCTTTTTATTTATGTCACTTGATACTGCAAAGTAAAGCTCACTGTTTTCTTCATAAGCTGTAACCAGCACAGGTGCATAAAAACGTTTTGCAAAATAATGGAGTGCCTTCCATCTTCCGTAGTAATCCATACCTGACCATGAAACCCCCGGCCAGCAATCATTAAGCTGCCAGTAAAGAGAGCCCATACATATGCCTCTGTTGCTTCTCCAGTGTTCAACACCGCTTCCTATTGCTTCGCCCTGCAAAATCTGCGACAGATACACAAGATTTTCAAAGCTTTCAGGATATCTGAAATTCTCGGCAAGATAATGAAGAATTTTATTGTTGCCGGCTTCAAACTTCTGATGTATTTCCATTACAGGTGAGAAAAGGTTTAAATCCTTTTCCTCTGCAAATGTTTTTATAGTCTCGATGCATGGCAGCGACTGAAAACCAAATTCAGAACAAAACCTGAATAAATGTTTCCTGTACTCCGAAAAAGGCTTCAGCGCATGCCATACTTCCCAGAAGTGGACATCACCTCTGTCCGGATCATAGGGCTTATAGAAACAGGTATCGGATGTAGGTGAAGATGATTTATAAATACCTGTGGGATGAAATTTCTTCATCAGCCCCGGGATCAGGCAATGGAACATTTTTATATAGTCAGCACGCTCGGTAGAAAGCTTTTCATCCCCCTCCGGAGAGCCGTAGCAAAGCATATCCTCGCATTCATTGTTACCTGCCCAAAGCGCAAAACACGGATAGTTTCTAAGACGCTTCAGCTGACAGGTAATTTCTTCTGTGACAATGCTTTCAAATTCATCAGTATAATTTACCCCCACACAGGCAAACATAAAGTCCTGCCATACAAGAAGGCCGTATTCACAGCAACGCTTATAGAATTCATCATCCATATAAACACCGCCGCCCCATATTCTTATCATATTGAAGTTTGCCATACAGCAGCTTTTCAAAATATGCTCTGCCTTTTCTCTTCTCTTTTCCAAAAGATTGTCTTCAGGGATATAATTTGCACCTTTAGCAAACATATCAAGACCGTTCACACGGAAGTAGAAGCTTTTTCCCCTTTCATCTTCTTCGTTTACAAGCTCTATTGTGCGAAGACCTATTACATACTCTTTGCTGTCCGTCTTTACTCCGCCGCAGTAAAGAACTACATCAACAGTATAAAGAGGCTGTTCACCATAACCGTTCGGATACCAGAGCTTCGGATTATCTATATCAATGGTTATATCTCCGTCTGACTTAAGTGTTTTCTTTTCACCTTCGGGAGATGTAACCGTAATTTCATATTCTGCTTTGCAGTCATCATAATAAACAGTATCAGGGAAAATATTAAGCTTTACTTTCCCGTCAAAATGTTCCTGAGTAATGTACACGCTATCAAGACGCGCTGTGCTGTTTCCTTCAAGGTAAACAGGCTTCCATATTCCTATATCGGGAACAATCGGGCCCCAGTCCCAGCCGAACATATAATGTGCTTTTCTTATCTGAGAGAATCCCGGCATACCGTAACTGTTTTCTTTAAGATTCTTTTCTCTGTCTTTTTCAGCTATGTATTCAAGAGGAGAATAAAAATGTACTTTAAGCTTATTTTCTCCGTTTTTAAGATATTCTTTTACAGGTATTCTGTGCACTGCGTGCATATTGCAGAAATAACCGATTTTTGCATTATTCAGATAAACATCGCAGACAGTATCAAGACCTTCAAAAACAAGCTCAACCTGCTTGTTTCCGAGCATTTCTTCTGATACTTCAAATGAAGTTTCAAATTCATATTCACCGTCTATATCTTTGTAATAATCTAAATTTTCCTTTTCAAAATGCGGATGATTTATTTTGTTGTTTTCAATAAGCACCGAATATACACTGTTCGGAACAGATATATTGTAGATTTCGTCTTCTCCGCATTTTTTCATTTTCCAGTTTTCGCATAAGTTTAATTGCATCATAATATCACCCAATAATCCTAATTTATTAATCATCTTTAATTAAATTATATCACATTTATACTACATTACTGTGCAATTCTCATTTTTCGTTGTTCATTTTCAATTAAAGTCAGATAAAAGAATCTAACATTTAGGAAATCAATTCACTACATTTCAACTTTTTTGCAAAAAAAATCGAGGATTTTGAACCGACCCCAAAAAGTTAGACCAAAGATCTAACGATTAGGAGGTCGGTTTTTTGTGGCAAAATATAGTTATGAATTTAAAATGGAGGTTGTACAAGCATATTTGAAAGGAGAAGGTGGTTATGGTTATCTGGCAAAAAAATATAATTTACCTTCACCGCGTACAATCGAATATTGGGTGCATGCATATAACACTTTGGGAGAAAATAGTTTAACACGTTCAAGACAAAATAACAAGTACTCTTTACAATTCAAGCTTTCTGTGGTAGAATTGTATCTATCAAGTGAAGTCTCATATCAGGAATTGGCTCTTTCGCAAGGTATTAACAACCCATCTTTGATAGCAAGATGGGTTAACGATTTCAGAATTGCCGGTCCTGATGCCTTGAGACCTAAAAAGAAAGGTCGTAAGAAAACATTGGATATAAAAGAAGAAAAAAAGCCTTCTAAATCTACCGAAGAAAAGCCAGTAGATACAAGTGCCGAACATGTTAAAGAACTTGAAGATGAATTACTTAAATTAAGAATCGAAAACGCATATTTAAAAGAATTGAGGAGATTGCGTTTAGAGGAGGAAGCTCTTCTGAAAAAACAGCGAGAATCGTCCACAGTCTCCGAGGACAGTTCAAATTAAAAGACATTCTCGCAGTAGTAGGTTTTCCGAAGGCAACATATATGTATTGGCAAAAGCGGTTTGATAGAGAAAATCCCGATAAATATTTAGAAGTTGAAATCACCAAAATTCACACAGAAAACAAGGATTACGGTTACAGACGAGTATATAGAGAATTACGAAACAGAAGAATTTTTATTAATAAAAAGAAAGTTCAAAGAATTATGCAAAAATTAGGGTTTCAAGTCACATCATTTACTCGTAAAAGTCGCAGATATAATTCATATAAAGGTAATGTAGGCAAAATAGCTCCTAACAGAATTAACCGTCGTTTCAATACATCTGTACCGCATCAAAAGATAACTACTGATACTACCGAATTCAAGTATTACGAGATAGACAACAAAGGCAGAATGGTCATTAAGAAATTGTATTTAGATCCATTCCTCGATATGTTTAATGGAGAGATATTAACCTATTGTATAAGTAAAACACCCTCGGCAGCGAGTGTTTTATCAGCACAACAACAAGCAATAGCAATAACATCTGATTGTCCATATAGAAGAACATTCCATTCAGACAGAGGATGGGCATACCAAATGGGTGCATACTCGTCTGCTCTTAAAGAGAACAAAATATTCCAAAGTATGTCTCGTAAGGGTAATTGCTATGATAACTCTGTTATGGAGAACTTTTTTGGAATATTAAAACAAGAAATGTATTACGGAACTACATATTATAGTTTTGATGAGCTTAAAGAAGCAATTGAAAGATATATAAAATATTACAACGAGACAAGAATAAAAGAGAAACTTGGATGGATGAGTCCGGTACAATATCGGCTCAACACTATAGCTGCATAAAAATAGCGTAGCAGCCATAAAACTACTACGCTATAAAAAGTCTAACTTTTTGGG
>JAZULT010000042.1:0-58889 GCA_045603225.1 Clostridia bacterium
TTCCTTTGCCTCTGCCACTTCCAAATCATTTAAGAAGTCAGAGTTCACAAGCTTACCTGTGCTTGTATTGGTAAATGCTGCTTCTTCCACATTGCCACCGGCAACTACTTCCACGATTGGAAGACCGAATTTCTTTGCAAATTCCCAGTCTCTCTCATCATGTGCCGGAACTGCCATAATTGCACCTGTTCCGTAAGTCATTAATACATAGTCAGAAATCCAAATCGGAATCTTAGCTCCGTTTACAGGATTTACTGCAGTAAGACCATCTAATAACACACCTGTCTTGTCTTTTGCAAGCTCTGTACGTTCAAATTCTGATTTCTTTGATGCAGCTGTTCTGTATTCTTCAACAGCATTCCAGTTTGTAATGCTGTCCTTCATTTTGTCAATCAAATCGTGCTCGGGGCTCATTACAACGTATGTAGCACCAAAAAGTGTATCAGCACGTGTAGTATAAACTACAAGCTCATCATTTGTTGAAAGTGTGAACTTAACTTCAGCACCTTCACTTCTGCCAATCCAGTTTCTCTGCTGAGTTTTAACTTTTTCGATGTAGTTTACATCGTCAAGGTCGTCAATAAGACGCTGTGCATATTCTGTGATTTTAAGCATCCATTGACTTTTTCTTCTCTGAACAACTTCGCTTCCGCAACGTTCGCATACACCGTTTACAACTTCTTCATTTGAAAGACCAACCTTACAGCCTGTACACCAGTTTATAGGCATTTCCTGCTTATATGCAAGACCTTTTTCAAACAGCTTAAGGAATATCCACTGTGTCCATTTGTAGTAATTCGGGTCTGTTGTGTTTATCTCACGGTCCCAGTCGAATGAGAAACCAAGCATTTTAAGCTGTCTTGTAAAGTTTTCAACATTCTGTTTTGTAATAATTTTCGGATGAATCTTGTTCTTTATTGCAAAGTTTTCTGTCGGAAGACCGAACGCATCCCAACCGATAGGATAAAGCACGTTAAAGCCGTCCATACGTCTCTTTCTTGCAATAATGTCAAGAGCGGTATAACTTCTCGGATGTCCTACATGAAGTCCTGCCGCAGACGGGTAAGGAAATTCAATCATAGCGAAAAATTTTGGTTTATCGCTTCCTGTTACAGCGTGGAATGCTTTGTCAGCTTCCCATCTGTCCTGCCATTTTTTTTCTAAGCTTTTAAAATCGTAGCCCATTTATATATTACCTCCATTATATATTATAAAGTCTTTCAATGTTATAAAATTCGCGGGATTCTTCTGTCATGACGTGGGCAATTACATCACCGCAGTCAATAAGTATCCAGTTTCCGCCGGCATAGCCTTCTATGTGATGAATTTCATCGCCGCTGTTTTTTACAGCTTCTTCCACATTATCGGCACAAGCCTTTACCTGTGTTCCTGATGTGCATGAGCAAAGAACAAACTTTTCAGCTATGCTTGTCTGTTCGCTTACATCAAGAATCTCAACATTCAATGCTTTTTTGTCGTCCATAGCTTCTGCTATGAGCTTTGCTTTTTCTTCAGAAGTCATTTTTTTCCTCCTTTAATAAGTGTATCATTCCATGCCTGCAGAGTTCCTTCGTGAATCAGGCATCCTTTTTGCAGGTTCCATATCATTGACTGCCTCAGAGCTTCGGCGAAGGCTTTATTAAAGTCTTCTTCGCACAGATTTCTGAGCATTTCAACTTCGTTATATTTTCTTGACGGTTCAATCATGTCCGACAGATAAATAATTTTTTCGAGAAGAGACATTCCGGCGCGCCCTACGGTATGATATTTTACCGCATCTGAAATTTCTTTGTCTTCAATGCCGTAGTCGTGAATAAGAACAGCACCTACGGGCGCATGTAGAAGAGCGGCATTTCTCTTTTCAACTTCGTTTACCGTTATTTTGTGTTCATTGCAGAAGTTAATCATCGCTTCGGGTGACATTTCTTTTGCAATATCGTGAACAATTCCGGCAGTATATGCTTTATCAGGACTGACTCCCAGCCTTTCGGCAAGCCGTTTTGCCGTTTCGGCAACACCGACACTGTGAATATATCTCTTTTCACTCAGTATTTTTTTTATAATTTCATTCATAAAGTTTGTTTTCCTCAATTATTTTAAATACTTTTTCGGGAACAAGATATCTTACGGTTTTATTCTGTTTCAAACGTAATCTTATATCGGATGAGGATATATCAAGTATCGGTGCATCGAGCTCAAGAACTTTCGCTCCGTATAAGTCACGGATTTGCTGTGTATGCGTTTTAAAATCGAGATTTTCTCTCGGATATGCGATAAGTGTACACAGCTTTGAAATTTCATCGGGTTTGTACCATTTCGGGAAGTCACGTACCGAATCACCGCCGATTATAAAGTATATATCGTCATATTCATTTGAAAAATGTCTTAGTGTGTCAACCGTATATGAGAATCCGCCTTTTTCGATTTCATAAAGAGACAGAAAAAAACGGTCGTTGTCTTCAATTGCCGCTTTTACCATCTCAATGCGAAATGTTCCGTCGACTGAATTGTCACATTCCTTGTGAGGCGGTATGTTGTTTGGCAGAAACATTATTTTTTCAAGACCGAATTCATCCATCGCCCGCTCTGCAATTGCAAGATGAGCTGAATGTATCGGATTAAATGTTCCGCCCATTATTCCAATTCTTTTCATTTCTTTTTATTAACTTTGGGAAGTTCAATCTTCCTGTTTTTAACGTTGTCGCTTGGTCTGTAAATAACAAATTTTGAACCTATAGCCTGAACGGGTTCAGCATTCAGTCTTTCGGCAATAAGATTACATGTTTCCTTTGTGTCAAGAAGCGCAGTTTCGAGTATGCGTACTTTTATAAGCTCTCTTGCATCAAGCACAAGCTTGAGCTGTTTTATAATTTCATCTGTTATTCCGCTCTTGCCAATCTGAAAGACAGGGTCTATTCCGTTTGCAAGTCCCCTGAGATACGCTCTTTGTTTTCCGTTTATCATATTTAATTTAACCTCACAATGAAAATTAATACAATTAAAATTATTATATCATAATGAATTTTAAAAGTCAACTTATTACTCGATGTTTTTACACATATGTACAAAAAAAACTCTGTAAAAAAAACTTTCATATTAATATGCATAAATGTTATTCATAAATTGTTCGACATTGATTTACAAATATTGTGCAAAACTGTTATAATAGATTGTTTTTTATTTGTCAAATATATGATATTATCTGAAAAAATAAAATTTGAAAAAAAATGCTTTTAAATTTTTATGAATTATGATATAATTAATTTGTATATGTATATAAGCACCCCTATGCGGATGTTAAATGAAATATATCAGGAGGTATACTATCATGACTACAAACAAAACAGTTCTTTCGTGGATTGATGAAATGGCTGCAATGTGCGAACCGGATCAGATTATCTGGATTGACGGCAGCGATGAACAGAGAGATGCACTTCGTGCTGAAGCTGTTTCAACAGGTGAAATGATGGAGCTTAATCAGGAAAAGCTTCCCGGATGCTACTATCACAGAACAGCAGTAAATGATGTCGCTCGTGTTGAGGACAGAACATTTATCTGTACACCGACAAAAGAAGAAGCAGGTCCTATCAACAATTGGATGGATCCCGCTGAAATGTATGCTAAGCTCAAGGCTCTTTACAAGGGTTCAATGAAGGGCAGAAAAATGTATGTTGTTCCTTATTCAATGGGTCCTGTCGGCTCACCTTTCTCAAAGATTGGTATAGAGCTTACAGACAGCATATACGTTGTACTTAACATGATTATCATGACAAGAGTAGGTAAGGCAGTTATCGATCAGCTCGGAGATGCTGAAGATTTCGTTAAATGTCTCCATGCAAGAAAGGATATTGATCCTGAAGAAAGATATATCGTTCAGTTCCCGCAGGATTCTACAATCTGGTCAATTAACTCAGGTTATGGCGGTAACGTACTTCTCGGTAAAAAATGTTTTGCACTCAGAATTGCTTCATATCTTGGTAAGAATGAAGGCTGGATGGCTGAGCATATGCTTATCCTCGGTCTTGAAAATCCTGAAGGTGAAGTTAAGTATATATGTGCTGCATTCCCTTCAGCTTGCGGTAAGACTAATCTTGCTATGCTTATTCCGCCTGAATATCTCCGTGAAAAGGGATATAAGGTATGGACAGTTGGTGATGATATTGCATGGCTCAATATCGGACCGGACGGCAGACTTTATGCTATTAACCCTGAAGCAGGCTTCTTTGGTGTTGCTCCGGGTACGAGTGAAAAGACAAACTTTAATGCTCTTGCAGCTACAAAGAAGAATACAATTTTCACAAATGTTGCTATAAATAACGATGACAAGACAGTTTGGTGGGAAGGACTTGATAAGAATCCTCCTGTTAATGCTACAGAATGGAAGGGTGCAGAAGTTAACGGTCCTGAATTTACAGCATCAGGTGAAAAGCTTGCTCATCCTAACTCAAGATTTACAGCTCCTGCTGTTAACTGTCCTTGCATTTCAAGCGAATTTGAAAATCCGCAGGGTGTTCCTGTATCAGCAATCGTATTCGGTGGAAGACGTGCTAAATGTGCTCCGCTCGTATATCAGTCAAGAGACTGGCAGCATGGTACATTCGTTGGTGCTACAATGGCTTCTGAAACAACTGCTGCAGCTACAGGCGCTGTTGGTGTAGTTCGCCGTGACCCGATGGCTATGAAGCCTTTCGTTGGTTATGATATGGCTGACTACTGGGCACATTGGCTTGACATGGGCAAGAAGATGGATGCAGATAAAGCTCCGAAAATCTTCCATGTTAACTGGTTCAGACAGGACGAAGACGGACACTTCATCTGGCCGGGATTCGGTGATAATATGCGTGTTCTTCTCTGGATACTCGACCGCTGTGAAGGTAAGGTTGACGCTGTTGAAAGTGCTATCGGTTATATGCCTAAAGCAGAAGATATAGATGTAACAGACCTTGATATTGATATGGATGTTCTCAAGGAGCTTCTCAGTATTGATAAGGAAGTTTGGCTTGAAGATGTTGAAAATATCAAAGAATACTTTGCACAGTTTGGTAACAAGCTTCCTGCTGAAATTAAAGCAGAGCTTGATAAGCTTGAATCAAATCTTAAGAAATAATGAACCGGGGGGTATTGCTTTTAGCAACGCCCCCTGTTTGGGTAAATGAAAATGAAAAAAATTATAATTCTTACGTCTCTGATACTTTCATTGCTGTCATCGTCAGCATATGCCGGAGACTATAAAGAAAAATATCCGTGGGCTGTTGAGTCTGTAGAATACTGTGTTGATAATAAGATTTTACAAGGCGATGAATACGGTAATCTTATGCTTGAAAATAATCTTACGCAGGCACAGGCTACAGCACTTGTAATGAGAAGTATTCCGGTTGATTCAAATCCTCTTATGGGATTTAAAGGGATTGCGCCCGGGCACTGGGCGTTTCCTTACGTAACGGATTTTTCAGGATATTATATCTTGCCGAATATATTCTCTGCTGATGAGAATATTACAAGAGAAATGTATTTTTCCATGATAGTTTCGGCAATGGGAATACCGATTGAAAATGACAGGGAGCTGATGATTGAAGCTTTTAAAGATTGTTCGAAAATCAGACTTGAATATTTGCCTTATATTTCAACTGCGTACAAATGCGGGCTTGTAAAAGGAAGTAATAACAGAATTTATCCAAAAGACCATCTTACAAGAGTTGAGGCTATTACAGTGCTTTACAGAGCTCTCATAATTGACGGAATTATTGATGCTCCTCTTGAACCGGAGATGCCGGAAGTGGTTGTTCCTGAACAAAATCCACCGGTTGAAGCGGTACCTCCTGAAGAAGATATAGTTATCCCTGATGTTGGATTTGACCAAAATTTCAGCGAAATTATACATGTAGGAACAACTCCGATTATGGGTGAAGCAGAAACTACAGCAGAAAGCGCTAAAAAGTGGGCAAAAGCAAATGGTGCTGCTCAGCGATATATAGATATTGCCGATACATATTGGAAATACGGTGAAATTACAGGAATACGTCCGGATGTTCTTTATGTTCAGGCGGCAAAAGAAACTGCCTTTGGTAAATATACGGGAAGAGTTACGCCTGATATGAACAACTGGGCCGGTATAAAAAAGTATGGGGCTACAGGTGACGAAACAGATGATCACGAAAGCTTTGCGACACCTGATGACGGTGTAAGAGGGCATTTTAATCATATGTCTGCTTATGTCGGAGTAAATCCTGTCGGTGAAACTCATGGAAGATATAAATCTGTCAAATCACTTTCGTGGGCAGGAACTGTAAAAACAGTCGAGGCACTCGGCGGAAAATGGTGTCCTGATCCGCAGTATGGCGTACAGATTGTAGATATGCTAAATACTATGCTTAAATATTAAAGGGAGCACATATGTTTGAAATAAAATCTGCTTCAAATCCGAAATTTAAATATTTCAAATCACTTCTTGATAAAAAGGGAAGGATAAGCGAATATACGGTTGAAGGCGTAAAGTCCGTAAGTGATGCAATCAGTGCAGGATGTGATGTTTCTGCTGTTCTTGTAACTGAAAAACAATTAAAGTCGGTTCCGGAAATGTACGACGGTGAGATATACATTCTTGCAGATTTCTTAATGGAAAAAATGTCTGATACCAAAACTCCTCAGGGAATTGTTGCTGTAATAAAAAAGAATGCGGCAGAGCTTCCTGACATAACTGCTGACGGACTTTATATATACTGTGACAGTGTATCAGACCCCGGTAATCTCGGAACAATAATAAGGACAGCGGACAGCGCAGGGTTCAGCGGAGTTTTACTTTCACGCGGATGTGTTGATGTATATAATCCGAAAACTGTTCGTTCGTGTATGGGTTCGTTTTTTCATATACCTATTTATGAAAATGTATCTGAGGAATTTCTTTCAGAATTTACAGAATCCGGCGGCAGTGTATTTGGAGGAATTCTTTCAGGCGAAACCGTTGACTACAGGGAGCCTGATTATAGTCTGAAAACAATAATCGTGATAGGAAACGAAGCAAATGGTATAAGTGAACGGGTGAAGGAATTGTGTACCCCGGTGAAAATTCCTATTTACGGGCGTGCTGAGTCGCTTAACGCAGCTGTTGCAGGGGCAATTCTGATGTATGAAGTATCAAACCGTATAAACAAAAATATGTGATATTTAAAGTAATTATTTGGAAAAAAATAAATTTTGAAAAAAAACTGTTGACAAATTGAAATATTTGTAATATAATGTATGAAAAGAAAGCTTTCATCAAAAAAAGGCGTGTTGGCTGAGGCTCTGGCTCGGTCGATGCGTTTTTTTGTTATTAATTTAAGTTTTTTTGCGGTAAAAGGGAACAAATCAGGGAGAATCGAAGAGTTATATCAGTGTGAAGATTGCAGTGGATGTCCGCATTGAAAAAAACATAAAAGTGAAAAGAACCGTATCATCAGATTAAATGAAGAATTGACAAGCTTCCATCAAGAGGTTATCGACAATTTAGAGAGTATATACGGTGCACTTCGCCGAATGAATCGTAGTATTCAGGCAGAGGGAACATATGGCACAATCAAGTGGAACAGAGAATATGCAAGAATACGAAGAAGTGTTCCTTTATTCTGGCGAACCGGATGGGACAGCGACTCACTGCATGCACATGCGTAAGTGCGATTGAGCCAAATCGGAGATTTGGAATCTTACTTATCTCACCGGTTCTCGCTACGCCCGGTTCATACAAAACAAAAAAATACACTTCCGAAGAAGTGTTTCTTTGTTTTGGCGACCCGGATGGGGCTCGAACCCACGACCTCCAGCGTGACAGGCTGGCGTTCTAACCAACTGAACTACCGGGCCAAATGTAATCAGCTATATTATAATATCATAAAATGTTGGTTTTGTCAATACTTTTTTGAAAAAAATCGAAAAAAATTTTTTTATGTAAAAAATATGTGATAAAATAACCAAAAATAAAAAAAAGCATTGATATCAGCTGTATTATAGGTTATAATATAATGAGGTATATTATACGCCTTGTCGGTCCACAGACAAGGTTGTACATATTTTTTATTACTATTTGTGGACAGAAAGGCTATGGAAATTAACGTGAAAAATCACGTTAATTTGCCTCCGGCGGATTTTATTGTCCGTGCGATATTTTCGTCCTGACAGCCGAAAACGCACATGGACATAATTTCCATTATACGCCTTGTCAGTCCACAGGCAAGGTTGTATAGATTTTTAATTACTATTTGTGGACAGAAAGGCTATGGAAATTATTATGGCAGATTATAACAAAATGGCGGAGCTCTTATTTCCAAATGAGCTTAAAAGTCCTGAAGAATATGAGAAAATGTATCCTGCAAGAGACCTTCCCGAAGGTGCAGTTGTAACGAGATTTGCACCAAGCCCGACAGGTTTTCTGCATATAGGTGGATTGTTTGCGGCTTTTGTCGCACAGCGTGCGGCACTTGAAACAAACGGTGCATTTTTCCTGAGAATAGAAGATACGGATAAAAAACGTGAGGTTGAAAATGGTGTAAGCGGTATCGTTGAAGGACTCGCAAGCTTTGGTATAGATATAAAAGAAGGTATGATTTCTGAAACTGAGGAGGTTGGCGATTACGGCCCGTATACACAAAGCAAGAGAGTAGGCATCTATCATACATTTGCAAAAAGTCTTGTACTTAAAGGTCTTGCATATCCTTGCTTTATGACAGAAGCTGAACTTGAAGAAGTAAGAGCGGCTCAGGAGGCGGAAAAGAAAACTCCCGGCTGTTACGGAGAATATGCAAAATACAGAGATATTACTCCTGAAGAAGCAAAAGAAAGAATTGACAGAGGCGAAAGCTACGTATTGAGACTTAAATCTCCCGGCAAGGAAGAAAACAGAATAAAATTTGTTGATAAAATCAAAGGCGAAATTGAAATGCCTGAAAATATTCAGGATGTAGTTATTCTTAAAACAGATGGTATTCCTACATACCACTTTGCTCATGCGGTAGATGACCACCTTATGAGAACAACCGATGTTATCCGCGGCGACGAATGGATTTCATCTGTTCCGATTCACGTGCAGTTTTTTGAAGTTCTCGGTTTTGAAGTGCCGACATATGCACATATTTCACCTATCATGAAAGAGGAAGACGGTGGAAAGAGAAAGCTTTCAAAGAGAAAAGACCCTGAAGCAGCCGTTACTTATTATTCACAGGTTGGATTCCCGAAGGGTGCTGTTATCGAATATCTTCTTACAATAGCAAACTCAAACTATGAAGAATGGCGTGAACAGAATCCCGGTGTATCAAATACAGAGTTCCCGTTCTCGCTTTCAAAGATGAGTAAGGCAGGAGCACTTTTTGACCTTGTGAAGCTCAGTGATATCAGCAAGAATTATATATCAACACTAAGCCGTGATACGGTAACTGATGCTGTTCTTGATTGGAGTAAGAACAATGCTCCCGAGTTTTATGATGTGATTTCGGAAGATATCGAGTATACGAAATCGGTATTCGGAATTGAAAGAGACAACGAAAAGCCGAGAAAAGAGCTTGTAAAATGGGACGAAACTCCAACTTATGCGGAGTATTTCTATGAAAAGCTCTGGAAGAAGGAAAGAGATTTTGAAGATATTCTTCCGAACGAAAATATGGTTGAAATTCTTGAAACGTATAAGAGCGTTTATAAAGAGAACACAACTGCGGAAGACTGGTTCCCGAATCTCCGTGACATGAGCGAACAGCTCGGTTATGCTAAAGCACCTAAATTCTATAAGAAGAATCCTGATGATTTCAGAGGCCATGTCGGACAGGTAAGCTCTGTTATAAGAGTTGCAGTTACAGGCAGAAAGAACTCACCTGATTTGTATGAAATTATGCAGGTGCTGGGATATGATGAAGTTATGAAACGTTTTGATGAGAGTATAGATTTACTTAAATAATGGAGGAAAGCATATGGAAGAAATGAGTACAAATTTTATTCATGAAGCGATAAACAAGGACCTGGCAGACGGTGTATATGATGTTGTACAAACACGTTTTCCGCCTGAACCTAACGGATATCTTCATATCGGTCATGTAAAAGCTATATGCATAGATTTCGGTACTGCCGATAAGTACAAAGGTGTATGTAACCTGAGACTTGACGATACAAATCCTACTAAGGAAGATACTGAGTATGTTGATGCTATAAAAGAGGATATTGAATGGCTTGGCTTCAAGTGGGGAAAAATCCTCTATGCATCAGACTATTTTGATGATATATACGAGTGTGCGGTTAAGCTTATCGAAAAAGGAAAGGCATATGTATGCGACCTTTCTGCCGATGAAATAAGAGAATACAGAGGAACACTCAAAGAACCGGGCAAGAACAGTCCGTACCGTGACAGAAGCATTGAGGAAAACCTTGACCTTTTCAAACGCATGACCGACGGAGAATTTCCTGACGGTTCAAAGGTTTTAAGAGCAAAAATTGACATGGCATCACCAAACCTCAATATGCGTGACCCGGTTATTTACAGAATACTCAGAGCACATCATCACCGTACAGGAGACAAGTGGCTTGTTTATCCGATGTACGACTTTGCGCATCCGCTTTCTGATACAATTGAGGGCGTAACACACTCACTTTGTTCTCTTGAGTTTGAAGACCACAGACCGCTTTATGACTGGTTTTTAAAGGAACTTGATTTCCCGAAACCGTCAAGACAGATTGAGTTTGCAAGACTTAACCTTAACTATACACTTACAAGCAAGAGAAAATGTCTCCGTCTTGTAGCTGATAATATAGTAAGTGGATGGGATGACCCGAGAATGTCAACTATCTGCGGTATGAGAAGACGCGGTTACACAAGTGATGCACTTAAAGATTTCTGCGACAGAATAGGTGTTGCAAAGGCTAACAGTGTTGTTGACATGAACCTTCTTGAACATTGTGTAAGAGAAGACCTTAATGCTAAAGCTCCGAGAGCTATGGCTGTTATGCATCCCGTAAAGCTTACAGTTGACAACTATCCCGAAGATGTTACTGAAGAAATTACAGTAGAAGTAAATCCTGAAAATCCTGATGCAGGAACGAGAACAGTTACATTTTCAAAGCATCTTTTTGTGGAAGCTGATGATTATATGGAAAATCCACCGAAAAAATATTACAGACTTGCAATTGGCAACGAAGTGAGACTTAAGGGTGCATACTATGTAACCTGTACAGGTGTTGACAAGGATGCAGACGGTAACGTGACAGAAATTCACTGTACTTACGACCCTGAATCAAAAGGAGGTCAGACTCCTGACGGAAGAAAGGTGAGAGGAACAATTCATTGGGTAAATGAAGCTGATGCGTGTGACTGTGAAATCAGACTTTACGACAGACTCTTTAATGTTGAAAATCCGTCAGACGAATCAGGAAACGGTGATTTTACACAGAATCTCAATCCTGATTCAGTAGTAGTTCTTACAGGCTGCAAAGCAGAAAGCAACCTGAAATTTGCAAAAGCGGGAGATACCTTCCAGTTTATGCGTCAGGGATATTTCTGCGTAGATACAGACAGTACAGATGATAAGCTTGTGTTTAACAGAACTGTTGCCCTTAAAGATTCATGGGGAAAGATTTTAAATAAGTAAAATCTGAGTAAAATTGCCCATATCACCACCGAAAGCAACAGAGCAGTATAATAATACAGCTACTGTTACTTTCAGCGGCAATCTGAACAATTTTCTTTCAGATTTTTTGTAAAGGAAGGTAATACAGATGAATTACGAAAACTACTTATCAGACAGAGTAAAATGTCTTAAGGCATCTGCTATACGTGAAATGTTTAAGCTTATGGCAGACCCTGAAATCATATCGCTTGCGGGCGGCTCACCAGATCCGTCGCTGTTCCCGTCAGAGGAGCTTGCGGAGATTGCAAAGGATATTCTTTTAAATAGTCCCGTTCAGGCGCTTCAGTACGGAACGACTGACGGTTACAAGCCTTTTAAGGAGGCTGCTCTTAAGAGAGCGGACAAAATCGGATGTGTTGCTGACGGTGACAAGATTATAATCACAACAGGCGAACAGCAAGCGATTGACCTTGCTCTTAAAAGCTTTGTAAATGACGGTGAATGTGTAGCTGTTGAAGAGCCGAGCTTTGTCGGAACTCTTAATTCAATACGTGCGCATAATGGTGTGCTTGTGCCTGTCCCTGTAGATGATGACGGAATGGACACAGATAAATTTGAAGAAATTCTGAAAACAACAAAAATCAAGATGCTTTATACAATTCCTACATTCCAGAACCCATCGGGAATTACAATGAGCCTTGAAAAGAGAAAACGCATTCTTGAGCTTGCATCAAAGTATGACTTTATTATAATAGAAGATAATCCGTACGGGGATTTGAGATTTGCAGGTGAGGATGTTCCTCCGATTAAGTCGTTTGATAAAGAGGGCAGAGTAATCTACTGCAGTTCTTTCTCGAAAATTCTCTCGCCCGGTATGCGTCTAGGTTATCTTGTATGTCATGGGGATATTGTTGACAGAATAGAAATTGCAAAACAGGCAAACGATGTTCATACACCTAACCTTACTCAGATGATGGCGGCAGCATATCTTGAAAAGTATGACATAGAAGAAACTATTAAAAAGGCTTGTGAGGTTTATAGCAGAAAATGCAGATTCATGCTTGAATGCATGGATAAGTACTTCCCGTCAGAGGTTAAGTGGACAAAGCCTGAGGGCGGACTGTTCATATGGTGTACTGTTCCGGACGGTGTGGATGTAAACGGGCTTCTTAAAGAAGGTCTTAAGAACAAGGTTGCTTTTGTTGCAGGAAATTCGTTCATGGCAGATCAGGAGGCACCTTGCAATACATTCAGACTCAATTATTCTACAATGCCTGAAGAAAAAATCGAAAAGGGCATTAAAGCACTTGGTGAAGTTCTTTCAAAAATGGTTTAAGGAAGTGTAATAATGGAAGAAAAGAAACGTATATTCAGCGGCGTTCAGCCGTCTGGGAATATAACTCTCGGAAATTATCTGGGAGCGATTAAAAACTGGGTTCAGCTTCAGGATGAATATGAATGTCTCTATGCAATAATGGATATGCATTCAATTACTGTAAGACAGGACCCGCAGGAGCTTAAAAAGAGAACTCTTGACCTTTTAAAGATTTATCTTGCCTGCGGAATTGATCCTGAAAAGAATCCGCTGTTCGTACAGTCTCATGTACCTGCTCATGCACAGCTTTCATGGGTACTTAACTGTTATTCGTACATGGGTGAACTTTCAAGAATGACTCAGTTCAAGGATAAATCAAAGAGTCATGCAGATAATATCAATGCAGGATTGTTTACATATCCCGTACTGATGGCGGCAGATATACTTCTCTATGGTGCAGACCTTGTACCTGTCGGAAAAGACCAGATGCAGCATATTGAAATATGCCGTGATATCGCTATAAGATTTAACGGAATTTATGGTGATGTGTTCAAGATACCGGAAGGATTTATGCCAAAAGCAGGTGCTAAGGTGATGAGCCTTCAGGAACCGACAAAGAAAATGTCAAAATCAGACCCTAATCCGAAGGGGTATATATCAATGCTTGATGACTTCAATGTTATTGCGAAGAAAATCAAGAGCGCGGTTACCGACAGCGAGGGTGTTGTTGAATACCGTGAGAATGATGAAACAAAAGCAGGTATCAATAACTTGCTTACAATCTTCTCGGCTGTTACAGGAAGAAGCATTGATGATATCGTGAAGGATTATCAGGGCAAAGGCTACGGCGATTTCAAGGGAGATCTTGCAGAGGTTGTGGTTGAGCATATAAGACCTATACGAGAGGAATATGACAGACTTTCCGGAGATAAAGCATATCTTGAAGGAATTATAAAGAGCGGCGCTGAAAAGGCTGACAGAATTGCTTCAAGAGTAGTTAATAAAGTATATAAAAAAGTGGGCTTTTTGCCGCGCTGAGTAACGGAAAGGATTTGATGTTATAATGAATACGTTATATTTGTTCTGTGCATTTATAGTTTCATTTGTATTCACTTTCGCCTCGACACCGCTTGTGAAAAAGCTTGCATTTAAAATAGGCGCTATAGATATACCGAAGGACAACAGGAGAATGCATAAAAAGCCTATTCCGCGTCTGGGTGGACTTGCAATTGTGTTCGGATTTGTTGTTGCAGTGATGTGTTTCAGTGAGGTGTTTTCAAGAGAATTACTTGCTACACTTGCAGGCGCTGCGATTATAGTGGCAATGGGTGTTGTTGATGACTGCAAAAACTTAAATGCAGGACTTAAGTTTATTATTCAGATTGTTGCAGCACTGATAGTGATTTATTTCGGTGATATACGAATAAGTGTTACTACAAATCCGAATCTGTTCGGCACAAATCAATACTGGGTTCTTCCGGAATGGGTATCTGTGGTGGCTACGGTTATATGGATTGTGTTTATAACGAATGCCGTGAACTTTATTGACGGTCTTGACGGACTTGCGGCTGGCGTATCAGCGATAATGAGTGTTTCGCTTGTGTTTATAGCAGTCAGAATGAATGAGTTTTCAATCGCTCTCATCGGAATAGCACTTATGGGAAGCTGTTTCGGATTTCTGCCGTTTAATTTTAATCCGGCAAAAATATTTATGGGTGATACAGGTTCTACGTTCCTGGGGTTCATGCTTGCAACAGTTTCGGTACAGGGTATGTTCAAAAGTTATGCTATTATATCGTTCGCAGTACCGCTTCTGATACTCGGACTTCCGCTCTTTGATGCGATGTTTGCAATGCTAAGAAGAATTTTCACCGGAAAAAGTCCGATGGTTGCTGATAGAGGGCATCTTCATCACAGACTGATAGATATGGGATTCAGTCAGAAACAGACAGTATTTATTTTGTACGCAATAAGCGGTGTTCTCGGAATAACGGCAGTTCTCCTTGCAGAAAACGGACCGTTGCGTGCACTTGTTCTTGTGATTTGTGTTCTGATACTTCTGTTAATCGGAAGTCTTCTTGGTAAAGATGTTTATGTAGATGCCGATGATGACGAAGATACAAAGCAGTGAGAGAAAGGAAATAAAGATGAAAAAGATAAAAGTAATGCTTGTTTTCGGTACACGTCCGGAAGCAATAAAAATGGCACCTCTTGCGCTTGAACTTAAGAAGCATGATGAGTTTGAAACTCTGGTGTGTGTCACAGCACAGCACAGACAGATGCTTGATCAGGTTATGGAAATATTTAATCTGAAAGCAGATTATGACCTTGATATAATGAAAGACCGTCAGACTCTTATCGGTATAACATGCCGTGTTTTAGAGGGACTTGACGAGGTGTTCAGAAAGGAAAAGCCTGATATGGTGCTTGTGCATGGAGATACGTCAACAAGCTTTGTTGCAGCTCTTGCGGCATTTTACAATCAGATACCTGTAGGTCATGTTGAAGCAGGACTTCGTACTTACGATAAGTATTCACCGTTCCCGGAAGAAATGAACAGATGTCTTACGGGAAGAATTACGGAAGTACATTTTTCGCCTACAGTTCAGAACAGAGAAAATCTTGTTAAGGAAGCTATAAATCCCGATAAAATATATATTACGGGAAATACTGTTATAGATGCTCTTAAAACTACTGTAAGAGAAAACTATAAGTTTGATACGGATGAAATTTCAAAAGTTGACTTTGAAAATAAAAGAGTAATCACAGTAACAGCACATAGACGCGAAAACCTCGGTAAACCCCTTGAAAATATATGTAATGCAATAAAGAATACGGTTCTTGCACATGAAGATGTTGAGGTTATTTACCCTGTACATCTTAATCCTGCTGTAAGAGATACAGTATTTTCAGTACTTTCGGGACTTGACAGGGTACATCTGATTGACCCGGTTGATGTTAATGAACTTCATAATATGATGGCAAGAAGCTACATGATTATGACAGACTCAGGCGGTATTCAGGAGGAAGCCCCTGCACTTGCAAAGCCGGTTCTTGTTTTAAGACAGGAAACAGAGCGTCCTGAGGCAGTTGCCGCAGGAACGGTAAAAATTGCAGGGACTGACAGAGAGGTTATTGAAAAGCTTGCAGACGAGCTTCTTACAAGCAAAGAAGCTTATGACAAAATGGCTCATGCAGCTAATCCTTATGGTGACGGCAACGCATCAGCAAGAATTGCAGAAGCTATAAAATATGAATTCGGACTTGTTGATAAACGTCCGGAGGATTTTAAATAATATTAAATTTCATGTAAAAGGAAGGTGAGAGTAATGGATGCCGGTGGTAGTAGTAAAGGCACAAAACCGCGATCTTGCAGCATGAATGCTCGGCATTCATTGCTTTTGATGTAAAAGTGTTGCGGTTTGTTATGCCTTAAAAGTTTAAAAATGAATATTGACTGGAGGAATAACAAATGCAGAATACAATTATAAATCTTCTTGAGAATCAGGATTACTCCGCTCTTAAAAATATGTTTGAGGACATTAATGTCGCAGATATCGCTTCCATATTTGAAGAAATGTTCGGTGAAATGATGGAAGAAAGAGAACTTATAATTCTTTTCAGACTTTTACCGAAGGATATTGCGGCTGACTGTTTCAGTTTTCTTGATTCTGATATGCAGAGAATCCTTATATCGGCATTTTCGGACAGGGAGCTTCAGGAAGTACTTGAGCAGACTTTTGTCGATGATGCTGTTGATATGATTGAGGAAATGCCTGCAAATGTAGTCAGCAGGATTTTAAGAAATGCTGATGCGGAAACACGTGCGGCAATAAATGAAATACTTAAATATCCGAAAGACAGTGCAGGAAGTATTATGACAATAGAGTATGTGGAATTGCTTCCGGATATGACTGTTGATGAGGCTTTCACAAGAATACGCCGTACAGGTGTTGATAAAGAAACAATCTATACTTGTTATGTAAAGGATAAAAACAGACATCTTATCGGTCTTACAACGGTAAAATCAATGCTTTTATCCGATAAAAATGATATCATAGAAGATATTATGGAAACCAATATTATCAGTGTAAATACTCACGAAGACAAGGAAGTTGTTGCGGCTGTGTTCGAAAAATACGACTTTCTTGCAGTTCCTGTGGTTGACAAAAGCAACCGTTTAGTGGGGATTGTAACTGTCGACGATGCTATTGACGTCGTTCAGGAAGAAAATACCGAGGATATTGAAAAGATGGCGGCTATTTTGCCGACCGATAAGCCGTATATGAAAACAGGAGTTTTCGCAACGTGGAAAAACAGAATACCGTGGCTTCTTCTGCTGATGGTTTCCGCAGGATTTACCGGACAGATTATAGGTGTGTATGAAAACGCATTGTCTGCGTGTATGGCACTCAGCATATTTATTCCTATGCTTATGGGAACAGGTGGTAATGCGGGCGGACAGTCTTCGGTAACGATAATCAGAAGCCTGTCACTTGGTGATGTGGAGTTTTCGGATTTGTTCAGAGTAATATGGAAGGAACTGAGAGTTTCGGTTCTTTGCGGACTTACGCTTACTGCTGCAAATTTTGCGAAAATGCTTCTTATTGACGGCGAAGCGATGGGTGTTGCGGCTGTTGTTTCAATTACACTTCTTGCAACTGTGGTTATTGCTAATTTAGTCGGATGCTCTCTTCCGATGCTTGCAAAGAAAATCGGATTTGACCCTGCTGTTATGGCAAGTCCGTTTATAACAACAATTGTTGACGCACTTTCGCTTGTTGTATATTTCCAGATTGCGAAAATGGTGCTTGGAATTTAGTAAAATTACGGATATGTTCCGTTTAAAAAAATGAAAGGGATGGTTAAAATGAAAAACACAGAGAAGAAAATGGATAAAATAGTTGCTCTTTGTAAGGGCAGAGGCTATATCTATCCGGGAAGTGAAATTTACGGAGGTCTTGCAAACACATGGGATTACGGTCCGCTTGGTGTTGAGTTTAAGAACAATGTAAAAAAAGCATGGTGGAAAAAGTTCATTCAGGAATCAAAATACAATGTAGGTCTTGACTGTGCTATTCTTATGAATCCTCAGACATGGGTTGCTTCCGGTCACGTTGGCGGTTTTTCAGACCCGCTTATGGACTGTAAGGAATGTAAAGCAAGACATCGTGCTGACAAGCTTATTGAAGACTATGCTTTTGAAAACGGTGAAAGCATCGTTGTTGATGGCTGGAGTAATGAAAAAATGCTCGAATATATTGACGAGCATGACATAAAATGTCCTCAGTGCGGGAAACATAATTTTACGGATATCCGTCAGTTCAATCTTATGTTTAAAACATTCCAGGGTGTTACTGAGGATTCAACATCTGTTGTCTACCTCCGTCCGGAAACCGCACAGGGTATATTTGTAAACTTCAAGAGCGTTCAGAGAACTTCAAGAAAGAAAGTTCCGTTTGGTATCGGTCAGATCGGTAAATCATTCAGAAACGAAATTACACCGGGTAACTTTACCTTCAGAACAAGAGAATTTGAACAGATGGAGCTTGAATTCTTCTGTGAACCGGGGACAGACCTTGAATGGTTTGCTTACTGGAAAGAATACTGCATGAACTGGCTCAAAAACCTCGGAATCAAAGAAGAAAACGTAAGATTCAGAGACCACTCTCCCGAAGAACTTTCACACTACTCAAATGCTACTACAGATATCGAATTTGTATTCCCGTTCGGATGGGGTGAGCTTTGGGGTATAGCTGACAGAACTGACTTTGACCTTAAACAGCATCAGGAACATTCAGGTGAAAATATGGAATATATTGACCCGATGGATAATACAAAGCGTTATGTTCCGTATGTTGTTGAACCGTCACTCGGTGCTGACCGTGTTGCTCTTGCGTTCCTTGTTGAAGCTTATGACGAAGAAGAACTTGAAGGCGGAGATTCAAGAGTTGTTATGCATCTGCATCCTGCACTTGCTCCTGTTAAAGCTGCAGTTCTGCCTCTTTCAAAGAAGCTTGGCGAACAGGCAGAGGAGGTTTATGCAATGCTTTCTAAGAAATATAACTGTGAATATGACGATGCCGGCTCAATTGGTAAGCGTTACCGCAGACAGGACGAAATCGGTACACCGATTTGTATAACATATGACTTTGATTCACTTGAAGACGGAACTGTTACAGTTCGTGACCGTGACACAATGCAGCAGGAAAGAGTAAAAATAGATGAGCTTGATGCTTATATTGAAGCAAAGCTTGAGTTTTAATTATCAGCTGAAAGGATAAAAAAATGAATAATAACGAATTTAAACCCTATATTCCGGCGGAGAAAACAATGCCGGAATTCACCCCGGTTTCAATTATACTTGGTATAATTCTGGCTGTGCTGTTCGGTGCGGCTAATGCGTATCTCGGACTTCGTGTCGGAATGACTGTATCAGCTTCTATCCCTGCAGCTGTTATATCAATGGGTATAATCCGTAAGGTGTTAAGACGTAATTCAATTCTTGAAAACAATATGGTTCAGACCATAGGCTCTGCCGGTGAATCACTTGCGGCAGGAGCGATATTTACAATGCCGGTTCTCTTTATGTGGGCTAAGGAGGGAATAGGTAATGTACCGAGCTTTGTGGAAATCGGCATGATAGCATTCTGCGGTGGTGCCCTTGGGATGCTCTTTATGATACCCCTTCGTCGTGCACTTATTGTTAAGGAACACGGAACACTTGCATATCCTGAAGGTACAGCTTGTGCAGAGGTTCTTATGGCAGGTGAAGAAGGCGGTTCAAAATCAGTATCAGTTTTTGCCGGCCTCGGAATTGCGGCTGTTTATAAGTTTATTGCAGACGGTCTTAAGCTTTTCCCCAGTGAGGTTGATTATACAATCACGCCGTACAAAGGTGCAGGTATCGGAATTGACGTGCTTCCGGCTCTTGCTGGTGTTGGTTATATCTGCGGACCAAAGGTTTCATCTTACCTTTTTGCCGGCGGTATTACAGCGTGGCTTGTAATTATGCCGATTATCGCACTTTTCGGTGGCAGTGCAGTTATTTTCCCTGCAGAAGTTTCTGTTGCAGAACTCTTCGCAAGTGACGGAACATGGGGAATATGGAGTAACTATGTAAGATATATTGGTGCGGGAGCAGTTGCGGCAGGCGGTATATTAAGCCTTATAAAATCACTTCCGCTTATTATCCGTACATTTAAAGAGGCGCTTGGCGGATTCGGTTCAAAAACACAAGGTACTGAAAAACGTACAGACAAGGATTTGTCAATGAAGGTAGTTCTTGGCGGAGTTATTCTTATAGCTCTTATAATCTGGCTTCTTCCGGCAATTCCGGTTAATATTTTCAGTGCGTTTATAATTGTAATATTCGGATTCTTCTTTGCAACCGTTTCGTCACGAATGGTCGGTCTTATCGGTTCGTCAAACAACCCTGTATCGGGTATGGCTATAGCGACTCTTCTTATAGCTTCATTCCTTCTCAAAATTACAGGGAACGATGGGGCAAGCGGAATGATTTCGGCAATAACAATCGGTTCTGTAATCTGTATAGTTGCCGCAATGGCAGGCGATACCTCTCAGGACCTTAAAACAGGTTATCTTGTAGGTGCAACGCCGGTAAAACAGCAGATCGGTGAATTTATCGGAACAGTTGCAGCGGCAATAGCAATTGGTGCTATCCTTTATCTTCTCAATCAGGCATGGGGTTACGGTTCAGAAGAGCTTCCTGCTCCTCAGGCTACACTTATGAAGATGGTTGTTGAAGGCGTTATGGGCGGAAATCTCCCATGGGCACTCGTATTTGTAGGTGTGTTTGTTGCTCTTGTTATGGAAGTGCTTAAAGTACCTGTACTTCCGTTTTCAATCGGTCTTTATCTGCCTGTTCATCTTTCAACTCCGATTATGATAGGCGGTCTTGTAAGATGGTTTATTGAGAAGAAAAAATACAACAGCGAAAAGGATAAAGAAGATGCAGTTCAGTCGGGTATACTTTATTCGTCAGGACTTATTGCAGGTGAAGGTATTGTCGGAATTCTTCTTGCAGTATTTGCGGTTATTCCGTTTGCAGGCGGTTCATTTGCTGATTTTGTGAATATTTCCGGAAAGATAAATCTTGGAAATATCGGAGGCCTTGTATTCTTCGGACTTCTTATTCTTACAATGCTTAAGTTTACTATATGGAATAAAAAGAGTAAATAATTAGGATGTGGGGATGTAAAAAAATGCACGACCGTTCAATGGCTTGATTGTGTAGCCAATTCAAATGTCTATATAATTTGGTTGAAATTCGCAAATTTGCGGTTATCTCCTGAAATTTATGCCATTGAACTACGAACGAAGCGAACCGCTCGACGTACCCGCGTACGTCTTCGGGCAGGGATTTATGTGATGAAATCACATAAACCCCCCGTTTCGGCCGTTCTGCACTATTTTTTTATCCCCCTTTTTTAGTGTAGGAGTGAAACATGAAAAAGAAAAATCTTCTTGATATGATACCTTATAAAAATGAAAAATACAGGTATACTACAGATGAATTCGGTATAGTCAGTTTATTTGTCGAATATAATTCATGGGCAGATAAGCTTGTGCGTAAATTCAAAAAAACGCCAAAGGAATGTAAGATTGATTTTGATGAAATGAGCAGTTATATCTGGGGAATTATTGACGGTGAGAGAACAGTCGATGATATAGCGCATATGTTTAGCGATAAATTCGGGGAAAAGGCAGAACCATTGTATAACAGAATTGCTTATTTTTTCAGAACACTTAAACAGAATGATTTTATCTTATATAAAGGAAATAAGGGAGATAGAGAAAAATGAGTATACTTGACAATATTGAACCCAAAAACGTTTTATACTGGTTTGAAGAACTTTCAAAAATACCGAGAGGTTCAGGCAATACAAAGCCACCGTGTGATTTTTGTGAGGCAGTGGCAAAAAAATATAATCTTGAATTTATAAGAGACAGTGCAGATAACTGTATTATTAAGAAACCTGCATCGAAAGGTTATGAAAATTCGGATCCTGTAATTATACAGGGACATCTTGATATGGTATGTGAAAAAAGTGAAGAATGTGATATTGATTTTGAAAAAGACGCTATAAGACTAAAAACTGATGGTGAATATATATATGCAGATGGAACGACTCTTGGCGGAGATGACGGAATTGCTGTTGCGATGGCTCTTGCCATTCTGACAGATGAAGATGCCGTGCATCCTCCTCTTGAGGTTGTTTTTACTTCTGATGAAGAAATAGGAATGCTTGGTGCAGAGAAGCTTGATTGTAGTGGACTTAAAGGTAGACGGCTTATTAATATTGATTCGGAAGAAGAAGGTATTTTTACGGTAAGCTGTGCCGGGGGAAATGTTTCAGAATGTGTCCTTCCGGTGCAAAAAGAGAGCTTTGGCGGTGAATGTTACGAAATAAATGTCGGAGGACTTGCCGGAGGTCATTCCGGAGTGGAAATTGATAAGGGAAGACATAATGCGAATATACTGCTTGCGCGTGTTCTTGATGCTGTGAGCGAAGTGTGCGAAATGCGTATAGTTTCTGTTGAAGGCGGGCTTAAAGACAATGCAATTCCTGTATCGTCAAAGGCGATTATTTCTATTATCTCCGGAAATCCGGAAAATGCTGTTTCTGATTGTGAAAATATGTTTAAAAATGAAGCTGTAAAAGAGGATTCCGAGTTGTATGTAAAAATAAAACGTGCAGAAAATGGAGTTCCTTTCTCGAAAGACAGTACTGAGAAGATTATTTGTATGCTTATGTGTCTGCCAAACGGTATTCAGGAAATGAGCACAGATATTCAGGGGCTGGTGAAAACTTCTCTGAATCTCGGTATTCTTAAATCTGACAGTAACTGTGTGACTGCATCGTACTGTGTAAGAAGCAGTATGTCATCTGAAAAAGAAGCCTTGAAAAGAAAACTTTATCTTCTTATGAAGTCACTTGGCGGAAGTGTATATCATACAGGCGATTATCCCGCTTGGGAATATCAGAGAAATTCTCCGCTTCGTGATGTTATGTGCAAAGTGTTCGAAGAAGAATATGGTCGCAAGCCTGAATGTGTGGCGATTCACGCAGGACTTGAATGTGGTATGTTCTGTGGGAAAATAGAAGGTCTTGAATGTGTTTCTGTCGGACCTGATATAAAAGATATTCATACTCCGAAGGAAAGACTTGATATAAAATCAGTGCAGAGAACCTGGGAATTTTTAGTTAAAGTTCTTGCTGAAATGAAAAAACAGTGATATTTTGTCGTTTTGCTGAAAAAATAGTCGTAAAATTATACAAAATATTATTTATCTATTGTATTTTGTAAAAAAAAAATGTATAATAGTATAGTAATATTAGTAAGAAGTATTGGTGTTGTACGAAACGGAGATACGTATATGAAAAAAGGATTTATCTGGGTGTTTCTTGCGGTAATCGGTGCTTTTATCTTTTACGGTATCAGATATATGAACAGTCCTCTTATATCACAGGAGGCGGTATACGGTACGTATGAAGAATCTGTATCAACAGAATGTTACTTTGTACGTGACGAGTCAGTATATTCTGCCCGTACTTCCGGGACTGTCTATAATAGTTACAGCGACGGTACAAGAGTTAAAAAAGATACACTTGTGTCAACAGTTTATTCGGGTGACGTAAATGAAGAGCATTTGCAGAAATTAAGTACTATAGATAAAAAGATAGAAAATGCAAAAGAAGCTTCTTTTTCCGGTTTTTATGGTGAATTTACTGATGATTCAAACCTTGAAAACCGTATAGATACATATAAATACGATATAATATCATCCGCACTTGAAGACGATATCGGAATGATAAGCAGATATAAGAATGCGATAAACAGTCTTAGGACAGGTAGCGCAACTCAGAGTAATGAAGAAATGATTTCACAGCTTCAAAAGGAAAAAGAAAATGTAGAAAACCAGATTGGCGGAACAAAACACGAAATATTTACCGAGCAGTCCGGAGTGTTTTCTACTGTCCTTGATGGTATGGAGCATATTCTTACTCCTGAAGCTGCGATTCAGATGACAGTAAGAGATTTTGAAAAAATATCTGTGCCTACAGAAATAACTGCCAATGTCAGCGTTGTGTCAGGAGACAGTGTGTGTAAAATTGTAAATAATCATCAGTGGTATGTAGTATGTTCGATTGCAGCGGAAAGACTTAAAGAAATGGATGTAAACAAATCTGTGGTTATGAGATTTGACAGTATTCCGGGTATTGATGTGTCCGGAAAGATTTTTAATATTTCCGAGGAACAGGACGGCAAGTGCATTGTTGTAATACAGACAAGTCAGTATATAGAAAGTGCATATTCTATAAGACAGAGTTCAATGGAACTTGTTTTCAAGAGCTATGAGGGTTATAAAATACCGGTTTCCGCTATAAGAACCGAGAATGAAGTGCAGGGTGTTCTTGCACGTAAAAATAATGTGGAGAAGTTTTATCCGTGTGAAATACTTTATACAAATAAAGAGGCTGAGTATGTTATAATTAATTCACCTGATGATGCGGAACGGAAGCTTGATGATGTAGACGAATTTGTTATTGGTGAAAGGTAGGCGGACAGCGGTGATTAATGACAGACTGGAACTGGTAAAGAGAAAAATTTCGGAAGCGGCTGAAAGGTCAGGAAGAAACGCAGAGGATATCAAGCTTATTGCGGTGACTAAAACGTATTCGCCTGATATTATCAATGAGGCGATAGACTGCGGAGTGACTGATATCGGTGAAAATAAAGTACAGGAAGTAATTGAGAAATATGAACATGTAAAAGATGTAAGATGGCATCTTATCGGACATCTGCAGACAAATAAGGTTAAATACATTATTGATAAAGTGTGTATGATACATAGTGTTGACTCAGTAAAGCTTGCGGATGAAATTGAGCGTCAGGCGAAGCTGAAAGATGTTTCTGAAATGGATGTATTGATACAGGTTAATATTTCCGGTGAGGAGACCAAATCAGGAATTCATCCCGAGGAACTTGATGATATCCTCGAACATTGTGAAAAGCTTGAACGCGTAAAAGTAAAAGGATTGATGACTATTCTGCCAAAGTATTGCGAAGATGTTACAAAAACCTTAATTTTTAACAACATAAATGCTTTGTTTGTTGACAAGTCGAAGAAAACATATCATAATGTTAGTATGGAGTATCTTTCGATGGGGATGAGCGGTGATTTTGAAGCCGCAATTGAAGGTGGCTCAAATATGGTCAGAATAGGCAGTTTGATTTTTGGCGAAAGAAATTATAATTAGCATTTTAGTCTGACATAAGACTGCTGATATTCGTGTATTAAAGATGAAAATAAAGTGGAGGAAAAAAAGATGGGATTGGTAAGTTCAATTAAAGATTTTATCGGAGGAGAATCTTCTTACGAGGATGATTATGAAGATTTTCAGGAAGTGGAAGAGTATGCTGATGATGAAGAACCTGTAAGACGTCCTGCAATTACAAAGTTTGCTTCAAGACGTTCGGATGCATCTGTCCGTGCAGAGCAGAGTCTTTATTATGAAAATGATATTACAATTATCAAAGTACGCAAGTACGATGATGCGACATCAATTGCAAGTGTTCTTAAAGAAAGAAGACCGGTAATTTTTGATGTAATTGAAATGGAGAAATCTGATGAAGCTGAAAAAGTTGTAAACTTTATGGTTGGAGCTGTGTTTGCTGTTGACGGTAATATTAAGCGCATATCAGGCGGAATTTTCATTGCTACGCCTAAGAATATGAAAATCAACAGTGATGAAATCAGAAAAAAGACAGGAACAACATTCGGTATTGATTTATAATATTAAGTCAGCCACGTGAAAAGGGGATGTTTAAAAATCTGTGTTTTTAGACATCCTCTTTTGAGGCGGATATAGTGATAGATTGCTTATATGGAAGATAATAATAAACTTTTAAGTACTGCTCAGGATTTGACTGTGTTGTGTGAAAGACGCGGTATTGCTGTTTTTTCAAGATTTTATGATGCAGGGGAGAGGGCAATACTTGAAGACAGCAGACTTTTCGGTTCCGACGGTGTGTTTTACGGCGGCTATAAGGGGGCGGAAAGAAGTATACTTGGAATTTTTCCTGAATGGTGTGAACCTGACTTTTCAGAATATCCGATAAAAGCTGTGCGGATAAGTTTCAGCTACAAAAAGAAGCTTTCGCACAGAGATTACCTCGGCAGTATTATGGGGCTTGGCGTGGAAAGAAACCGCATAGGAGATATACTGGTATATGATGACGGTGCAATCATAATAGTTCACGAAACTATACATTCATATATTCTTGACGGTTTGAAAAAAATAGGTTCGCTTGGAGTAAAAGTGAAAGACTGTGAACTTCAGGATATAGAACCTCCTGAAAAAAATGTTGCGGTTGTAAATACCGTGGCGGCATCGCTCAGGATTGATGCTGTTATAGCTGCTTCCTTGAATTTGTCGAGAAGTGTTGCAGCCGGTCTTATAGAAAAGGGGCTCGTATCCGTAAACCACAGACTTGTGGATAACGGCAGTCGCAAGGCTGAAGAATCGGATTTGTTTTCGGTCCGTGGATATGGGAGATTTTCTCTTTCAAAAATTGGCGGTAAAACGGGGAAGGATCGTATTCATATTATTGTTGAGAAGTTTATGTGATTAAAAACGGAGGGAGTTTTTTCATGATTAGACCTTCAGATATTCAAAGTAAAGAATTTGAGATTAAAATGCGTGGCTACGACCGTGATGAGGTTGATGATTTCCTTGATGAAATTATAGATGACATGAAAATTCTTTATAAGGATAATGCTGATCTTACAAATGAACTGAAGCAAGTTAAGGATGAATTGTCTGTTTTGCGTGCAAAGCGGGATGAAATTGAAAAATCATTGGAACTTACAAGGTATCAATGTGAAGAAATGAAAAAAAATGCTCAGCGTGAATCTGAAGCTATTTTGTCGAAAGTCGGACAAAACACAGACGGAGATTCTATTGATATAACCAGAGAGAAACAACGTCTTAAAGATATATGTACAGATGTACTTGAAAAGCTAAAATAAAGGGATTACCCGTGACAGAGAGGATTGAAGTTAATGTATAAGAAGGTTTCAACGGATTTGAAATTTGTTGAAAGAGAAAAAGAGGTTCTTGAATTCTGGAAAGAGAATAATATTTTTCAGAAGAGTATTGATTCAAGAAAAGAGGGAGAAACATATACTTTTTATGATGGACCGCCAACTGCTAACGGTATGCCACATATAGGTCACGTGCTGACACGTGTTATTAAGGATATGATTCCCAGATATCAGACGATGAAGGGGAAAAAGGTTCTCAGAAAAGCAGGCTGGGATACTCATGGGCTTCCTGTTGAACTTGAAGTAGAGAAAAAGCTTGGTCTTGACGGGAAAGAACAGATTGAGGAATATGGTCTTGAGCCTTTTATTGATGAGTGTAAGCAGAGCGTATGGAAATATAAGGGTATGTGGGAAGAATTTTCCGGTATTGTCGGCTTCTGGGCAGATATGGATGACCCTTATGTAACATATCACAATGACTTTATTGAATCGGAATGGTGGGCTCTTAAGCAGATATGGGAAAAAGGACTTCTTTATAAAGGTCATAAGATAGTTCCTTATTGCCCGCGATGCGGTACACCTCTTTCAAGTCATGAGGTTGCTCAGGGATATAAAGATGTAAAGGAAAAATCCGCAATTGCGAAGTTTAAGGTTAAGGGAGCAGAGGATGAGTATATCCTTGCATGGACAACAACTCCGTGGACACTTCCTTCAAACGTTGCACTTTGTGTAAATCCCGATGAAACATATGTAAAAATTGCTACAGACGGAGTGAAATATATTCTCGCCGAAGCTCTTATTGAATCTGTAATTGATACAGAGTATGAAGTTCTGGAAAGAAAAATCGGTTCGGAGCTTGAACATATGGAATATGTTCCTCTCTTTGATTTTGCAAAGCCTGCTAAAAAAGCATATTATGTAGTATGTGACCATTATGTAACTCTTACAGATGGTACGGGTATAGTTCATATTGCACCTGCTTTTGGTGAAGACGACGCAAGAGTAGGAAGAAAATATGACCTGCCTTTCGTTCAGCTTGTTGACGGTAAAGGTGAAATGACTGCTGAAACTCCGTGGGCAGGTATGTTCTGTAAGGACGCTGACAAGGAAGTATTCAAGGCTCTTGATGAGGCGGGACTTCTCTTTGCGGCACTTCCGTTTGAACATTCATATCCGTTCTGCTGGAGATGTGATACACCGCTTATTTACTATGCACGTGATACATGGTTCATAAAAATGACTGATGTTCGTGATAACCTTATCAAGAATAACAACACTGTAAACTGGCTTCCTGAAAGTATCGGTAAGGGAAGATTCGGTGACTGGCTTGAAAATGTTCAGGACTGGGGCATCAGCCGTAACAGATATTGGGGAACACCACTTAATATATGGGAATGTGAATGCGGACACCTTCATTCGATAGGTTCTATTGAAGAACTTAAGTCGATGAGTAATAACTGTCCTGACGATATTGAGCTTCACCGTCCGTATATTGATGCTGTTACAATCAAATGTCCTGAGTGTGGAAAGGAAATGAGGAGAGTCCCTGAAGTTATTGACTGCTGGTTTGACTCGGGTGCAATGCCTTTCGCTCAGTGGCACTATCCGTTTGAAAATAAAGAAATATTTGATGATAACTTCCCTGCAGATTTTATAAGTGAAGCTGTTGACCAGACAAGAGGATGGTTCTATTCGCTTCTTGCTATTTCAACACTTCTTTTTGACAAGTCACCTTATAAGAACGTTATCGTTCTCGGACATGTTCAGGATGAAAACGGTCAGAAGATGTCAAAGTCTAAGGGAAATGCAGTAGATCCTATGGAAGCACTTAACGAATACGGTGCAGATGCTATCAGGTGGTATTTCTACTCAAATTCGGCACCATGGCTTCCTAACAGATTCCACAGAGATGCGGTTGTTGAAGGACAGAGAAAGTTTATGGGTACTCTTTGGAATACTTATGCATTTTTTGTTCTGTATGCAAATATAGACGAATTTAATCCTACGGATTATAAGCTTGATTATAACACACTTTCAGTAATGGATAAGTGGCTTCTTTCAAAGCTTAATTCTATGGTTAAGGCAGTAGATGAAAATCTTGCAAACTATAAGATTCCGGAAACTACGAGAGTTCTTGACAGTTTCGTTGACGAGCTTTCAAACTGGTATGTAAGACGTTCAAGAACACGTTTCTGGCTTAAGGATATGCCTCAGGATAAGGTCAACGCTTATATGACGCTTTATACGGCTCTTGTAACACTTGCAAAGGTGTCTGCACCGCTTATTCCGTTTATGGCGGAAGAAATTTACAGAAACCTTGTGTGTACTGTTGATTCTGATGCACCTGTCAGCGTTCATCTTTGTGACTTCCCGTCATACGATGCAAATATGATAGATGCTGAGCTGGAAGCTAACATGGACGAGGTTCTTGAAATAGTTGTTCTCGGAAGAGCTGCAAGAAATAATGCAAATATCAAAAACAGACAGCCAATCGGAAAAATGTACGTGAAGGCTGAACGTGAGCTTGACGGAATGTTTGCGGATGTTATCAAGGATGAGCTCAATGTGAAGGAAATCGAATTTACAGACAATGTACGTTCGTTCACGTCATACTCATTCAAACCACAGCTTAAGACACTTGGCCGCCGTTTCGGAAAGAATATTAATGCTGTAAGAGAAATTCTTGCAAACCTTGACGGTAATGCGGCCATGGACGAGCTCAATGAAAAGGGAACACTTACAATAAATGTAGAAGGTGCGGATGAAGCGCTTACAGCAGAAGACCTTTTGATTGAAACAGCTCAGATGGAAGGCTTTGAGGCAAACTCGGATAATGGTATTACTGTTGTAATGGATACTAACCTTACAGAAGAGCTTATCTGCGAAGGTATGCTCAGAGAAATTGTAAGCAAGGTGCAGACAATGCGTAAGGAAGCTGATTTTGAGGTTATGGATCACATTGTTCTCGGTATTACCGGTAATGATAAGCTTGCAGAGCTTGTGAATGCCAATGCGGATTACGTTAAGGAAGAGGTTCTTGCTGATGTGATTGAAAATGCTGATAAAGCATACGGCAAGGAATGGAATATCAATGGTGAAAAAGTGAAAATCAGTGTTGAAAAGATATGAATTAATAAATACTTTTAATGGATTAGAAGTTTGAAATGATAAATTTCTGCTCCGGCAATGAAAATCACGGAATACTTAAGTGTTCATCGGTGGTTTGTGCGGTCGGGGCGGAAATTTATGTTTTTTAGGTATTTTTGTGATGATACGGAGAAAGCTATGCGAAAAAAGATGAGTAGAGAAAAATTATATTTTATGCGTCTTAGTATCAGTTGTTCAGGATAAAAAGAGGATAATATGTATTTTTGACGAATAGTATAATGTGCATATTTTTAATAAAAAAATATGTTTTAAAATGTAGATAATGATAAAATTTTAAAAAAGTATGTTAAAAACTCTGATAAGTGGGTATATAGAGATATGAATAAATTCTGTATATAGCGGGTAGAATATAGGGGGTGAAGCAGGATTGCCAAGATATTCGGATGAACTTATAGCGGATATATTTGCCGGTAATGATATAGTCGATTATGTATCGAAATATGTGCAGCTCAAAAAAAACGGTCGTGATTATACGGGACTTTGTCCGTTTCATAATGAGAAAACACCTTCGTTTCATGTAAACAGCGACAAACAGTTGTATCATTGTTTTGGATGCGGAACCGGAGGTAATCTTATTCAATTCGTAATGAGAAGTGAAAATCTTGATTTTACTGATGCTCTTAAGCTGCTTGCTGATAATGCCGGAATTGTATTGCCTGAAGAAGATAATTCATTTGATGATGAAAGACACAGAAAAAGGCAGAGAATATATGAAATGAATGCTGTTGCGGCACGTTTTTTCTTCGACAGTCTTGTAAATCCTGATATAGGAGAGAAAGCTCAGGCGTATCTTTCCGAAAGACGTCTGTCGAAAAAAACAGTCAAAACCTACGGGCTGGGTTATGCACCGAAGAGTTATGATGCTCTTCTTAATTATCTGCAGGAGCGTGGGTTTCGTGAAGATGAAATAATTGAAGCATCGCTTGCTGTTTCAAGAGACGGTAAGGTGTACGATAAATTCAGGGACAGGCTCATGTTTCCTATAATAGATGTAAGAGGAAATGTAATCGGGTTTGGCGGAAGAATAATTTCTCAGGATGAAAATTCAGAGTATAAGCCTCCGAAATATCTTAATTCCGGAGAAACACCGGCATTTGATAAAGGAAGAAATTTGTTTTCTCTCAATCTTGCAAAAAAAACGGAGACGAGCAGACTCATCCTTGTCGAAGGGTATATGGACGTTATAAGCGTATATCAGGCAGGGATACCAAATGTGGTAGCGACTCTCGGTACAGCTCTTACAGAAAATCAGGCTAAGCTCATGTGCCGTTATGCTTCTGAAATTCTTATATGTTATGATATGGATGAGGCAGGAAGAAAGGCGGTAATGCGTGCAATAGACATTTTTTCTTCCGTTGGTGGAAGGACAAAGGTCGTAAAGCTGAAAAATGCCAAAGATCCGGATGAGTTTATTAATAAAAATGATATAGCGACGTTTAAAAGGGCGCTTGACAATGCAGTTCCATCCACGGAATTCCGACTGTCGGTTGTCAGGATTGAACATGATATAACCCAGACTGAAGGAAAAATCAGATTTCTCGGAGAAGCGGCAAAAGTGCTCTCTAAGGTGAAAGATCCGATAGAGGTTGATGCTTACATAAATAATTTGTCGGAGGAAACCGAAATCAGTAAGGAAGCGATATATTCTGAATACAGAAAATATACGAATACAAAAAACAGCGATAAAAATACATTCAGGAAAAGGGATATAGCCGGAAGATTCGGAGATGAAAAAAAGCGGACGCATGATTCCAGAGCGGAAATACAGCTTTTAAATCTTATTTCCCGTGACGGCAAGATATACAAGGGTGTGAAAAAGTTTATAGGTGCAGATGATTATTCCACCGATACACTGAAGCATATAGCACGTTATGTATATGAATGTCGTGAAAAAGGAAAAGAACCGTTTGCACCGGCACTTATGAATGATTTTACAGACAATGAAGAAGCCCAGGGTATAGCATCTGAGGTGTTTTGTGTAACGGAGGAATGCTCCGATAAATTTGAAGCGGCAGAACAGCTTGTAAAGAAGGTATTGCATGACAGAAACAAGACTGAAATTGATAAAAACTCGGATAATTATGTCAGAGTAGGTGAACTGCTTGCGGAAAACGCAGAAATAAATAATTTAAAGCTCTCTTGGGATTAACGGAAAGGATACAGGTAATTTTTATGGCAGAGATGAAGCAAATTGTTAAACAACTTGTGGAACACGGAAAGAAGACAGGTTTTCTTACTTATGATGAGATTAACAGGGCCTTTGATGAGGTGGAGATATCTCCTGATAAGCTTGAAAAGGTTTATGATATTCTTGATAAGGAAGAAATTGAAGTTGTTTCCGAAAATATTGAAAAAAAGATTAAGGAAATGGAAAAGGATGAGCTCGAGGTTACAAAGGAAGAGCTTGAAGATTTGTCAATTCCTGAAGGCGTAAATATTGATGACCACGTAAAAATGTATCTTAAAGAAATAGGCAAGGTCGGACTTCTCAGTACTCAGGAAGAACTTGAGCTTGCAAAGAAAATGAAGCATGGCGATGAAGCGGCAAAAAAGAAACTTGCTGAAGCAAATCTGAGACTTGTTGTAAGTATTGCAAAAAGATATGTAGGACGCGGCATGCTTTTCCTTGACCTTATTCAGGAAGGGAATCTTGGTCTTATAAAAGCTGTTGATAAATTTGATTATACAAAGGGATATAAGTTCAGTACCTATGCTACATGGTGGATAAGACAGGCTATTACAAGAGCTATAGCTGACCAGGCGAGAACTATAAGAATCCCTGTTCATATGGTTGAAACAATAAATAAGCTGGTCAGAGTATCACGTCAGCTTGTTCAGGAGCTTGGAAGAGAACCGACTCATGAAGAACTTTCAAAAGAACTTGGTATGCCTATTGATAAGGTGCGTGAAATTTCAAAGATTTCTCAGGAACCTGTATCACTTGAAACTCCTATAGGTGAAGAAGAAGACAGTCATCTTGGTGACTTTATTGAAGACCAGGAAGCACCTGCCCCGTCTGAAGCGGCAAGTTTTGTACTTCTTAAGGAGCATCTTGTAGATGTTCTTAAGACTCTTACACCGAGAGAAGAAAAGGTTCTTCGTCTCAGATTCGGTCTCGACGATGGCAGACAGCGCACTCTTGAAGAAGTAGGACATGAATTTAAGGTGACGAGAGAAAGAATAAGACAGATTGAAGCTAAGGCATTGCGTAAGCTTCGCCATCCGTCAAGAAGTAAAAAACTCAAGGATTACTTGGATTAATTATATATAGCCGTAACGACCAATACTAAAGGCGTCTTTAGTGTTGGTCGCTTAGGCTAGGGGGCTGTCTTTGGCGGAGAAGACAGCCCATATTTTGTGAAGAAAGGATTTCGAAATATGGAATGGCTTAAGGTGTCAATTTATACAACAGCAGACGGTATCGAACCTGTGTGCGGAAGGATGTACAATCTCGGTATAACGGGAACTGAAATAGAGGATTATGACGATTTTACTGATTTTCTTGAAAATAATAAGCAGTACTGGGACTATGTCGATGATGAGCTTATTGAATCTAAGAAAGGCGAAACACGTATAATAATTTACATAAGCAATACTGCTGACGGTCTTGAAACACTGGCAGACGTAAGAAGTTCTCTTGCTGAACTTAAGGAATATGATAAAAATGGAATTTTCGGAAGACTTGAAGCTGAGACAGATACTTTGAACGAGGAAGACTGGGCGAATAACTGGAAGAAATATTTTCATCCGATAAAATCCGGCGACAAGCTTCTTATATGTCCTGAATGGGAAGAATGTGAAAATGAAGATAACAGACTTATCTTCAAGATAAATCCGGGAATGACTTTCGGAACCGGTTCGCATCATACAACACGTCTTTGCCTCGAAGAGCTTGAAAAATATATAACACCGGGAATGAATGTTGCAGATCTTGGATGCGGAAGCGGAATACTTTCGGTTGTTGCTCTTATGTTCGGAGCAGGTCATGCAACTGCTGTTGATATTGATTATAATGCGATTGACATTGCATATGCAAATGCGAAGCGGAATAATGTCGATAAAGAGATTTACCGTGTGCTTGCAGGAAATGTTATAACTGATGAAGAACTGAAAATTCGTATCGGTGACAGAAAGTATGATATAGTTCTTGCTAATATTGTTGCTGATGTTATTATTGCGGTTGCGCCTTTTGCAAAAGAGATAATTGCGGACAACGGTACATTTATCACTTCAGGAATTATAGCTGACAGGGAAGATGATGTAAAAGAAGCGCTTGCCGAAAACGGGTTTGAGATAATTGGCAGAAGACAGGAAAAAGACTGGGTGTGCCTTACCTGTAAAAACAGTTGATTAAAGGAGTGTTTGTAGGGTGAATATTCATTGCCTTGAAAATGGAGCATACCTTATAACGGATAATGGAAAGAATATTCTTATTGACGGAGTCCCGGTTGAATATACAGGTGAGTATATAAAGAGGATTGAAAAAATAATACCGGTAGAAGGAATTAATGCCGTTATTTATAATAATGCGTCGCCTGATAATGTCGGATGTCTTGAAGGCTTGCTTGAAAAAAACAGCAATATCACAGTTTTTTCATCGACTGCCGGACTCAGGAATATAGCGGAAATTATAAACAGAGAATTCAGACAGGCTGTATGCAAAAATAAAGGGACATATGAAAATTTTATTTTTTACCTTATTCCCGGTGTGCCTTGGCCTGACAGTATGGTGACTTATTGCACAGAAGAAAAAATACTGTTTTCAGGAACTTTGTTTTCAGGGAACGGTTCAGAAAAACTGACCGGAAATAACAGAGTGTACATGAAAATGGTAATGGAAGCTGTTTCTGGACGGGAAATACAGAGCATCTATACGTGCAGCGGAATTAAAGACGATGTTTCTGAAATTATTGAAAAGTATAAATTGTCTGTTCACGATGTATCGTATGATTATGATATTGCCGTAGTCTATGCATCGTCATACGGCTATACGGAGAAGCTGGCAAAAAGAATATATGACACAGCTGTTGGAAGTAGTTATCAAGCTGTAATGATTAATGCTGAATCAGAGCTTGTTGATATGGAAAAATGCAAATCAATAGCTCTTGGTGTTCATACAGTTGACAGGAATATGCCGGGTAGTATCTGGAGCTTTTTGTCAAAGCTTAAGGTCTCTGATGTTGCGGGTAAATACTATTTTGTTTTCGGTTCATCGGGGTGGAGCGGAGAAGGGGCTCTGATTGCGGATAAAATATTGTCTGAGCTTCGTATGCGGAGAATAGACAAACCTCTTGAAGTGACATTTAATCCGACAGAGGCGGATTTGGAAAAAGCTTCGGATTATATTCTGAGGTTAATGGAAAAGGTGATATGAGATATGCCAAAATTTTTTGTTGAGCCTGAAAAGGTGAAAGACGGTAAAATAATAATTGATACGGAAGATGTAAACCATATAATGCGTGTTCTTAGAATGAAAAAGGGAGACAGTATTACTGTATGTGACAGCTGTGGTATGGATTACACGGCAGTTATATCGGATACCTCTGATAAATCTGTGGTATGTAATATAGTTAGTTCCTGTAAATCAGATACAGAGCCCGGCGTATATGTAAAATTGTATCAGGGTATCCCGAAAGGTTCAAAAATGGAATACATAATCCAGAAAACAGTGGAGCTTGGTGTTTCTGAAATTGTGCCTGTGAAAATGTCACGCTGTGTTGTCAGGTTTGATAATGCAAAGGATGAGAAAAAGAAAACAGAAAGATGGCAGAAAATTGCAGAATCAGCTGCTAAACAATCGGGAAGGGGTATTATTCCGAAAGTTTCATTGCCGGTGACGTTCCCGGAGGCTGTTGCCGATATGAAGAAATCTGAGGTTTCTTTTGCACCGTATGAATGTGAGGCTGAAAATTCGATACGTTGTATTATTGAACAAAACAGTTCTGTAAAATCTGTCGGATTCATAATAGGCCCTGAGGGTGGATTTGACCTTGCAGAGGTTCAAAAGCTTCTGGATGAGAATATTAAAACCGTAACACTGGGTAAAAGAATCCTGAGAACAGAAACAGCAGGAGAAGCTGTTATTGCGATGCTGATGTATGGCTTGGGCGAGATATAATTTAAATTTGGTCTGTTTTTCTGATGTATTTTTTTAATTAGGTCTGTTTAAAGCATCACAAAGTGATGCTTTTTCTGTAAAAAAATAGTCAAATGTACTGAGAAATTATAGTGATGTTAAAAACCGATTGACAAAAATTGTATAGAATGATATAATAGCTGTATAAAATAGTATTATAGGATGTATGATTTGGGATTATAGAAAGGAACCGTCAACAGATGAAAAGAAATTTACTGGTAGGACAGTCCGGAGGACCAACAGCGGCTATTAATGCATCACTTGCCGGAGTTGTAAGCGAAGCGATTAATAGTAATGTATTTGATAAGGTTATTGGATGTGTGAATGGTATTTCAGGTGTTATCAATGAGAACTTTGTGGATATGGACAAGTTTAAAGACCCTTATAAGGTAAGACTTCTTAAGCAGACTCCGTCGTCTTATCTTGGTTCGTGCAGAAAGAGACTTCCTGATGATGGTGAAATTTACAAACAGATTTTTGATGTCTTTGAAAAACATAATATCGGAGCTTTTGTTTATATAGGCGGAAATGATTCAATGGATACTGTCAGCAAGCTCGGCAGATATTCTGCAGAGCATAATAAAAATGTTTCAATTATCGGTGTTCCTAAAACAATTGACAATGATCTGATAATGACAGACCATACTCCCGGATATGCAAGTGCGGCTAAGTATATTGCAAACTCGATACGCCAGCTTGCTCTTGATACTGCTGTATATGATATGAAGTCAGTAATAGTTGCTGAGATAATGGGAAGAAATGCAGGATGGCTGACAGCAGCGGCATCTCTTGCAAATGATGATAAAATTTCGCCTGTGGATATTATTTGTCTTCCTGAAGTTCCGTTTGATATGGATTCCTTTATTCAGAAAGTTGCGGAGGTAGAAGAGAAAAAACAAACAACGATTATCGCAGTATCTGAGGGGATATGCAATTCTGACGGAGAGTATATTTTATCTGATATGCATGCAAGAGCCGCAAGTGACGGATTCAGCCATGCGGCACTCGGTGGAGTAGGTAAAAATCTTGAACTGGAAATATCTAATAGGCTCGGCATAAAAACGCGCTCCATAGAATTCAGCACACTTCAGAGATGCAATGCTGAAACCGCTTCTCTTTGTGATGTTGATGAGTCTTTTGAACAGGGAAGGGAGGGAGCAAGACTTGCAGGTGAAGGCAATAATGCAGTAATGGTCGGAATTTTGCGTAAACACGGAAAAGTATATGAACCGTATATTACGAAATTTGACGTTTCGGTTGTTGCGAATAAAGAAAAGAAAATACCTTCAAGTATGATTTCTGAAGATAAATTTGGTGTTACATCGGAATTTACTGATTATGCATCACCATTAATAAACGGACAGCCTAAAATATTGTATAATAATGGAGTAATTGATTTTGAAGTCAGATAATCGGAGATGATGTTTGTATGAAATCCTTTGGGAAACAGGGAGTGAAAATATTATTTTTCGGAACGCTGTTAATGCTGATATATAAAGCGATTGACAATTATGGAGAAATTTTTGGTATAATAAGAAAAATGACAGGAATTCTCGGACCGTTTATTGCAGGGTTAGTAATAGCGTTCTTTATGTCAAAGCCGGTAAACAAGGCCGAAAAGTTTGTTCAACGTGTGAAGAGTAAATTAATAACAAAGCATGCGAGAGGTATTGCTGTTATTTTGGTTTATGTTGTTGCTATTTCTGTTATATCTTTTGCATTAACATTTCTGACACCGAAGCTATATGTAAATGCACAGGATTTTGTTCTGAATTTACCAAAATATTATAATGAGATTACAGACTTTATAAATCAAAATGATTTTATTAAGAAGGTAATAGCTGAAAATAATATAGAACAAAACTTTTTCAAAATATTAAATATGGAAAACGTGAACAGATGGTTCAGTATCATAACCGGAATTGCAAATTCATTCCTTTCAGCCTTTTTATCGATTATTATTTCAATATATCTTATATTGGAAAAGGATGATATTTTCTCATTTCTCAGAATGATAAAATTCAAGTTTTTTAATAATGATAAAACGAACGTGTTGATAAACTACGGCAGAAAAATTATTGATGTGTTGTATTCATATATTGCAGGGATGGCAATTGATGCAGTAATTATGGGAGTTGTAATAACAATAATTCTTAAATTGTTCAAGATTCCGTATGCCGAGCTTCTGGGAGTAATTGTAGCGATAGGAAATATGATACCGTTCTTTGGCTCAATTATATCCAATGTTCTTATAGCAGCCATAGCATTGATAACAACGGGATTGTCAAATGCAATATGGATACTTATCATAAGCCTTATAATAGGACAGATTGACGCAAATCTTGTTCAGCCTAAGATTCTCAGCAATTCAACAGGAATCAGTCCGTTGCTTGTGTTGCTGTCGGTGCTTCTTTTTGGTGGCGTTTTCGGAGTGCCCGGTATGATAATCGGAGTGCCTGTATGTGCTATTCTGAAAATGGCTGTGCTTGATTATCTTGATAATGGGAAGATTGATTCAAGTAAATAAATTAAGTAATAATAACACCTGTGTATGGGAAAACTATATACAGGTGTTATTTTATTACTTTAATATTTCAAAATATTACGAATTGTAACATTTTGAAATATTTGTCACAAAAAAATATGAAATTACATGTAATATTAGTTATTTTTACAAGCTAAAATAAAATATGTCAAAAAAATCATATTTATAAAAAATAGCCAAATGAATAGACGGATATTGTGCTTGTATGCATCAATATGTCGGAATAAAAGCTAAAAAACATCTAAAAAGGGTGATTTTTTATTACAAAAATAACTCTTAAATTACAAAAATATTACAAAAGTTTGAAAAAGATGTTTGACAAACTGATGAAAATGTGTTATAATGGTTTTGTAATGTTTTTGAAACATAAAACGTTTAAATTTAGGAGGTATTCGAAACATGGGTAATGCGAAGCATACAGCCGTTGCAGTTATTGCGGTTGCTATGATAAGCTCTTTGGCGGTTAAACAAATGTCTGAAATTAAGAATAATAACAGACTCGCTGCTCTTCTCAGCAACAGTTCAGGAAATGAGAATGTTGTTTCTCAGACAATTACTATAGAACCGGTGGCTCCTGCTGATGCTGAAGAATATTTAAATGAAGTATACACACAGGAAGAAATACAGGAAATCGTTGATGAAAAGAGTGAAAAAAAATCGAATTATGTAATGCTTAGTGAAGGAGTTCTTAATGTATATGATTCTCCGTCACTTGAATGTGCACCGGTTGACGCACTCAGTGCTACTGAAGAAGTAAAGGTACTCGAATCTACCGATGAATGGTATAAGGTATCGTATGCTGACGGTAAAAGCGGATACGTATCGAAATCCAAGATTACGGAAAGCAAAGCAGAAGCTGATCATGCGGCAATGCATTATGACAACTATGAAACTGCGAAAATTAAAACAAACGGTGGAGCGGCTAATTTAAGAAGTAAAGCTTCTAAAGGTTCTTCAGTAATAGGACAGCTTGAAAATGATGCTAATATTGTAATTATGTTCGAAGAGGGCGAATATACAAAGGTTTGCTACGGAAGTGATTATGATACAGGTTATATCGTTACTTCTGTTATAGAAACTAACGATGGCTGGGTTTCTAAAGCGGATGTAGCTGAAACACAGAGAAAAGCGGCTGAAAGAAGAGCTGCAGAAAAAGCTGCTGCAGAAAAGGCTGCAAAGGAAAAAGCTGCAAAAGAAGCGGCTGCCAAAGAAGCAAAGAAGAATGCTTCAAAGTCATCGGGAACAAAGGTTACATCAAAAGACGGCGGGACTTCATATACAACACCTGCCGCAAGTTCAAAGGGACAGGCTATAGTAAACGAAGCTAAAAAATATCTTGGAGTACGTTACGTATACGGCGGTACATCTCCTAGGGGATTTGACTGTTCGGGTCTTGTGCAGTATGTATGCAGAGCTGTTGGCGTAAGTGTTAACCGTACAGCGGCTGCTCAGTTCAGTAACGGAAGAGCTGTAAATAAGAGCGATCTTCAGCCTGGCGACCTTTTATTCTTCGCTAAGAACGGAAGAATCCATCATGTTGGTATATATGTAGGTAACGGACAGATGATTCATGCTCCTCAGACAGGTGATGTTGTAAAATATTCATCAATTAATACAGCATACCGTCAGAAAGGTTATGCCGGAGCAAGAAGAGTATATTAAGAAATTAAAGTTCAGGCTTCTTAATAAATTAATAGGAATAAAGAGTGTACTTAAGGTATGCTCTTTATTCCTTTTTTCGTTGCATATTTTCTATTTATCGCAGAGTGACAAATTACAATTGACAAATTGTGATATTTATAATATAATATTATAAATTAATATTTTGGCAGGTGTTTGATATGAAAAAAATATGTATTTCAAAAGACTGGCTTTTTATTTCGCCTCAGCATGGGAAGATTAATGTTGATATTCCGCACGACTACAGTGTGACATTTCCGAGAAACTCTGAATGTCCGGGTGGTGCGGCTAACGGTTTTTTTGACGGTATGGGAGGACGTTATAAAAAATTTATTGATTTTGGTGACAGTGAGCACGTCTTTTTAAATGTGGACGGTGCTTACATGTGTTCGAGAGTACTAATAAATGATAATCAGATATATATGCATCCTTACGGATATACACCGTATCTTGTTGAACTTACTCCGAAAGCGCGTAAGAATGTACTGAACAAGATAGAAATTATGACTTACAATGTTCAGCCGTCAACAAGATGGTATTCGGGCGCGGGCGTATATCGTGATGTGTTTATATGGACGGGGGGCAAGATTCGTATAGAGCCGTGGGATGTGTTTATTACAACCGAAGCGGCAGACTCCGAAAAAGCAGTTGTGAAAGCTGTAATAGAAGTTACATCTGATATTGAAGCAATTATAGTTCTTAACACAAAAATCGTAAATAAGAACGGTGATGAAACATCGGCAGTGTCTGAAATGTCACTTGTTCCCGGTAAAAATAAAACTGAGGTTGTTTTTGAAGTTAATAATCCTATTCTGTGGGATACGGAAAATCCTAATCTTTATGATTTTATTGCAGAAATTCCGGGCGAAGACACTCATGAAGAAAAATTCGGAATAAGAACGGTAACTGCCGATGCGGAAAACGGTCTTCTTATAAACGGAAAATCTGTCAAGCTGAGAGGCGGATGCATACATCATGACCATGGAGCTATCGGCTCTGCGGCATTTCCGGCGGCAGAATACAGAAAGATTTCTAAGCTTAAAGATGCCGGTTTTAACGCAATAAGAACAGCGCACTATCCACCGTCACTTGCGCTTCTTGAAGCATGTGATGAGCTTGGAATTTTTGTTATGGATGAAGCTTTTGATATGTGGAATGTTCCGAAACAGGAGCTTGACTACAGTTTGTGGTTTGCTGACCGATGGGACGAGGATATTAAGTGCATGGTTTTAAGAGACAGAAATCATCCGTGTGTTATTTCGTATTCGATAGGAAATGAAATAATTGAACGCGACTGCATGTCTGACGGTGGTATATGGGCTGAAAAACTCAGTAATGAAATCAGAAAATATGATGCTACAAGATTTGTAACCTCAGCACTTTGCGGATTGTGGTATAAAAATGATGTAGATGCACCTGAAGAGTATAAAAAGGAATTTGAACTGCTGCCTGAATTTGAAGAAGAAGGAATTGATGCAGGCTGGGATAAATATTCATATGATTATGTGAAACCGCTTGATATTGTAGGTTACAATTATCTGTATAAAAGATATGAAAGAGACCACGAGCTTTATCCTGACCGTGTGATGTGGGGATCTGAAACTCATGCGCTTGATTTCTATTATTCGTGGCAGAGTGTTATGCGTAATAGCTATGTTCTCGGTGATTTCACATGGACAGCATATGACAATCTCGGTGAAGCCGGAACAGGACGATTTGCATGGGAAAGAGAAGGATTTATATCCAAATTAAGTCTTGGGGAATACCCGTGGAGATCGTGCTATCAGGGAGATTTTGACCTCTGCGGGTACAGAAGACCGCAGTCGTATTTCAGAGAGTCAATATGGAAAGAGGACTGTGAACCGAAAATATTCACAACACATCCCGAACATTACGGAGAAGGCTTCAGCGGCACACACTGGCACTGGTACGATGTTGAGGAAACATGGACTTTCGATGACAAGTATGTCGGAAAACCTGTAAAAGCTGAGGTGTATACCGATGCTGATGAAATTCGGTTTATCCTGAACGGAAAAGAAGTAGGATTTGCAAAGCCTGAAAGCGGAATTGCTACGGCAGACATACCTTACGAGAAGGGTACTCTTACCGCCATCTCATATAAAAACGGCAGAAAAGTGAAGGAGTCGTCAATTCATACGGTTGGAGAAGCATCTAAAATAAAAATTGTTCCTGAAAAGAAAGAGTTTGTGGCAGATAACCGTGATTTGTGTTATTTTGATATATATGTATGTGACGAAAACGGAGACCGGGTTCCTTATGCTGAAAATGAACTGTCATGTATATGTGACGGAGGAGAGCTTATGTGCATTTTCAGTGGAAATCCTGCAAACGAAGATGTATACGGCTCGGATAAATGCCACGCATTTAAGGGGAGAGCTCTTGCTGTAGTGCGTTCAAAGCTTCCGGGTGAAGTGAAAATTACGGTGGGAAGTAAAAATCTAAAGAGCGATAAAGTAATAGTAAGGGGAAAATGAAATGAATCTTCATAAATTAAAAAAATACATAAAAAGCTTGCCGGAAACCGAGAATATTCACGGATGTGACTGTATAATATACAAAGGTCATGAATGTATTTTCAGAGAATCGGCAGGTTACAGTGATGCGGAAAACACGAAACCGGTATCAGACACTGACAGATATATACTTTATTCCGCAACAAAGGTTATAACAGCTGCGCTTGCTATGCAATGTGTGGAAAAAGGACTGTTTTCTCTTGACGATCCGATATACAAGTATCTTCCTGAATTTGAAAATATGAAGCTTACAAACGGCGAAACAGCACAAAATAAAATAACAGTGAAGGACTTACTGACTATGCAGGGGGGATTTAGCTATGACCTTAGTGCGCCTGAAATTAAAAATGCAATCAAGGCTAATCCTGAAGCAACAACGGCTGAATTAGTATCTGCAATGGCAAAGATGCCTCTGCTTTTTGAGCCGGGAACGCATTTTCAGTACAGTTTATGTCACGATGTGCTTGCTCGTGTTATTGAAGTTGTTTGCGGAAAGAAATACAGCGATTGTGCAAAAGAAGGTATTTTTGAGCCTCTCGGAATGGAAAACAGCGGATTTTCGTTTGAGGAAGCAAGACCGTATCTTGTACAGCAGTACAGATATAATGCACAAACCGGAGAGAATGATATTGAGAAAATCGAATGTGCATATATGCTTACCCCGAATTACGAAAGCGGAGGAGCAGGACTGTTTTCTACTGTTGATGATTATGGCAAATTTGTTGAAGCTATGTGCAATTACGGTGAAAATAAAGACGGAGTGCGTATACTTTCGAAAGAAAGTATTGACCTGATGCGCAAAAACCATCTTGGCGAAGAAAGCTTCAATGATTTTCTCCTTTGCAATAAACCGGGATATTCGTATGGTCTTGGTGTGAGAACTTTGATTGATAAGAGCAAAGGCTCTAAAAGTCCGATTGGCGAATTCGGCTGGGACGGTGCGGCAGGTGCATATGTAATGCTTGATGTTGAAAATAACATAGGTGTTTTTTATGCACAGCAGCTTCTTGTTCGTGACGTTGCAAATATTATACATACCAAAATAAGAAATTTGATTTATGAGGATTAATAGGTGGGGTTGAAATGATATATAAAAATATAGAAATTCATAATGTTGCAGAACTCGATTATAATGAAGACGGAAGCGTGTCATGGAAACGTGTTCCGGATTTTGTAATGAAGAATATGGATTCTGAGAGCGCTCATAGTGTAGTAGAAAATTCTACAGGGGTTGAACTGAGATTTGTTATAAAAGGCGAATCTGTCACAATAAGAATGAGTACATATGAGAATAATCCTGAGTCTTTCAATACGTTTCACGTATACAGAGGAGGTATTCAGGGAGGCTGGAAGGACCATGAAATACACTGTCATGTAACAGGAGAGGTTCAGGATTTCATAATTAAAAAGTCTGAAAATCCGGAGCATCTGAGAATAATGACGGACAAATCCGGACTTGACTGGGATAGTGAAGTGGTACGTGTAATATTTGACAGGGGTAAATATAAAATATTTGATATTATCGGAGATGTTGAGCCGCCTGCAAAGGAGCAGTGCCCGGAAAAAACGCTTCTTGCATACGGTTCGTCAATTACTCACGGTTCAAATTCGATAGATATGTCACATTCGTGGGTATCTGTTACAGCTCATAATCTTAATATGGATGCAAGAAATCTCGGTATGGCAGGAATGTGTGCTATGGAACCTGAAATGGCAGAATATATTGCCTCGGAAGGCGAAAAAGGTAACTGGGATGTTGCAATTATGGAGCTTGGAATAAATGTTCTTCACTGGGAAGACGGTAAAATTTATGAACGTGTTGAGAATATAATCAAACAGGTGGCAGGAAGAAATAAGGAAAAGCCAGTGTATGTAATATCACCTTTTTACTATTGCGGTGAGGGTTTTAACGAAAATGATAATGCTCCGAAATGGAGAAGGATAATCAGTGAGATTATTGGCAGGCTGAATTTCCGGAATGTAACATATATAAACGGACTCGATGTAATTGGTGATATGTCGTATATTTCTGCAGATGAAGTGCATCCGAATATTTACGGTGTACAGCGTATAGCAGATTATTTGACGGATATTTTATCTACGAATCGTAGATAAATCACCCCCGCGAATCGTATAATTTATCGTATTAATAGGTGTACATTTCCGCTTTTTTATGATAAAATAAAATTATAAAAATTAAACGGAGGTGGTAGGGTGAGTAAAGTCAGTTTAAGTAATAATATTACTAAGCTCAGAAAGAAAAATAATCTTACGCAGAGTCAGCTTGCGGAAAAGCTTTTTGTCAGTGACAAAACGGTGAGTAAATGGGAAAACGGCGGAGGATTTCCCGAAATTTCCACATTGCCGCTTCTTGCGGACGTTTTTGGTGTTTCGATTGATTATCTCTTTAAGGGCGAGCCACGCGGAATAGCAATTGCGGGAAGTATGCTTGTTGACATTGTTAATATTATCGACAGATATCCGAAGAAAAATATGCTGGCAAATGTTATAAGCTCCGATATGGCAGTAGGAGGATGTGTACCGAATACAATCATTGATATAGCACGTATAGATCCGGAAATTTTCCTTACCGCAATAGGCAAGGTTGGCAATGACGAATACGGAAGATATCTTTTGTCACAGCTTAAAAAGTACGGGATTGATGTGTCGAATGTAAAGGTTGACAATAATACGAATACTGCATCGACAAATGTAATGACAGAACAAAAAACAGGTGAACGTACATTTTTCTATTCCGGTGGGGCTAATAAGTATTTCGGAGTTGACGATGTTGATATTGAGTCACTTGACTGTAAAATACTTCATGCCGGATATGTTCTTCTGCTTGATGCACTTGATGAAGAAGATGAGGAATACGGTACAAAAATGGCACGTCTTTTGCATAAGGCTTCTGAAGCCGGAATCAAGACATCGATTGATGTTGTAAGCGAAGACGGAGAGCGTTTCCGTGAAAAGGTAATCCCGGCACTGAAACAATGTGATTATGCTATCATGAATGAAATTGAGTGCTGTAGTGTTACGGGACTTTCGCCTGTTAATGAAGACGGAAGTGTGAATGTTGAGAATATCAGAAAGACAATGGAATATTTCATGGAGCTTGGCGTTCGTGAAAAGGTGATTGTTCACTGTGCAGATGCCGGCATGGCTCTTGAAAAAAACGGTGAGTTTGTTGTAGTTCCTTCGCTTGAGCTTCCCGAAGGTTACATAAAAGGCAGTGTGGGTGCCGGTGATGCGTTTGCGGCGGCAAGCCTTTACGGGATTTATAACGAATGGGATAATAAGCGTATTCTTGAATTTGCATCAGCTGCTGCGGCATGTAATTTGTCTGAGACAGACTCTATAAGCGGCATGAAATCTGCAAAAGAAATCGAAAAAATTATGGAAAAATATCAAAGGAGGACTATCTGATGAGTGATGTAGTAGTGGCAGGACATATATGTCTTGATGTAATACCGGCTTTTTTCAATCAGCAGAAAACAATGAGCGAGCTGTTTGTGCCGGGTAAGCTTATCAATATGGATAAGGTTAAAATTTCAACAGGAGGACCTGTTTCCAACACAGGTATTGCTATGAGTATATTGGGTGCCGATGTGAGCCTTATGGGTAAAACAGGCGATGATATGTTCGGAACTGTTATGCTCAAAGAACTTTCAAAAACAGGTCATGATAAAGGAATGATTGTGGCTGAGGGCGAGAATACAGCTTACACAGTAGTAATTGTACCGCCCGGATACGACAGAATTTTTCTTCATCATACAGGTGCAAACGATACTTTCTGTGCGGATGATATTAACTATGACCTTGTTGCGCAGGCGAAACTGTTCCATTTCGGATATCCTCCTCTTATGAAGAAGATGTACGAGGATGACGGAAAAGAGCTTGTAGAAATCTTTAAACGTGTAAAAGCACTTGGAGTAACAACAAGTCTTGATATGAGCATTCCTGACAGCAGTTCGGCAAGTGGTAAGGCAAATTGGGAAAAGATTCTTACAAATCTTCTTCCGTATGTTGATATCTATGTGCCGAGTGTTGAAGAAACAATGTATATGATTGACCGTGATGAATTCGATGCATTAAATGCTATGGCAGACGGAAGTGACGTGCTTCTTAACCTTGATATAAACAAGCTTCAGGGACTTGGCGAAAAGCTCATTAACATGGGTGCAAAGGTTGCAGTTATAAAGTGTGGTGTGAAAGGTTATTATATAAGAACAAATGACCTTGAAGGCATGGGTAAGGCAAAGCCTGCAGACATGGAAAACTGGAAGAACAGAGAGCTGTTTGAAGAAAGCTTCCATGTTGAAAAGGTTGCGGCGGCTACAGGCAGCGGTGACAGCAGTATAGCAGGATTTTTAACAGCATTCCTGAACGGCAAATCAATTGAAGAATCAATCAGAATTGCCTGTGCGGTAGGTGGACAGAACGTTCAGACATATGATGCACTTTCAGGCATCAAAACATGGCAGGAAACACTTGATATGATTCCTTCATGGGAAAAGAATAAGCTTACAATTGACGGTGGTTACTGGACATATAATGCAGAAAAAGGCGTATGGACAGGCAGGAAGGATAAATAAGGAGGATTTAAAAAATGAAAAGAGAAACTTATAACAAAATGGTAGCACTTGCAAAAGAGTACTACAAAAAAGCAGGTATCGTTTTAAGAGACGATGAAGAAATTGAGGTGGCAGATTTTAATCTCGGTAAGGTTGAAAAGGTAGGACTTCAGCTTTGTACATACATCAATACGCAGAGAGTCTGTGCAAAGGAAATGGTTCTTCTTCCGGAACAGACATGCCCTGAGCATATGCACGTAACAACAGACGGAAATCCGGGTAAGGAAGAGACATTCCGTTGCAGATACGGTAAAGTTTACCTTTATGTTACAGGTGAAGGGAAGAAAGAGGATATTCACGGTGTTCTTCCTGAAACAGACACAACTGTTTACCATGAAGTAATTCTTAATCCGGGCGAACAGTATACAATTATGCCTGAAACACTTCACTGGTTCCAGGCGGGTCCTGACGGTGCAATCGTTTCCGAGTTCTCAACAAGAAGTACAGACGAAACAGATGTGTTCACTGACCCGAAAATCGAAAGAGCAACAATTATAGAAGACTAAGAGAGGGAGAAAATTATGTTAGTTAATTTAAAAGATATACTTAAAAAAGCACAGGACGGAAACTATGCTGTAGGGCTTTTTAACTCAACAGACAGTGATATGCTTCAGGCTGTAATTGAAGCTGCTGAGGAGCTTCGTTCACCGATTATTATAGGAACTGCAGAAGTTCTTCTTCCTTACGGTGAACTTCAGCTTATTGCTCCGTCGATAATCGAAATGGCGAAGAAAGCAACAGTTCCTGTTGTTGTTCATTATGACCACGGTCTTACATTCGAAAAGTGTATGGAAGCGCTTAAGCTCGGATTCTCAAGTGTAATGTTTGACGGCTCGGCAGGCGACTATGAAACAAATATCGCAAACACACGTGAAATCGTTAAAATTGCTCATGAATTCGGTGCAACTGTTGAAGGTGAAATCGGTCATGTAGGAAATGCTGATACATCAGATAATGATGACGGTGACCTTTATACAACACCTGAACAGGCTGTAAAATATATTGAAGATACAGGTGTAGATGCACTTGCAATTGCTATCGGAACAGCACACGGTGCATACATAAAGAAACCTGAGCTTGATTTCGAAAGATTAAAGGAAATCAGAAAAGCTACTGATGTACCTCTTGTACTTCACGGTGGTTCAGGTCTTACAGATGACGACTTCAGAGGTGTTATCAGAGATGGTATTGCAAAAGTAAATATCTTCACAGACCTTTGTGAAGCAGGTAAGAGAGCTTGTGCTGAAAATCTTGATTTGTCATATCTTGAAATGAGAAATAAAAAGGTTGAAGCAATAAAAGAAGAAGTTAAGAAAAAGATGATGCTCTTCGGTTGTAACGGAAAAGCGTGATTAACATTTAAAAAGAGGGGATGTTTCCTTTAACGTAGACTGTTCAAAGACGTTAAAATAATGTAAAGATGACATTTCCTGATTTTATAAAGGACTGTAATAGTGTAGGGGATGTAAAAAAATAGTGCAGAACGGACGAAATGAAGGTTTATGTGATGAAATCACATAAATCCCTGCCCGAAGTCGTACGATGGTACGTCGAGTGGTTCGTTTCGTTCGTAGTTCAATGGCATAAAAGTCAGGAGAAATCCGCAAATTGCGGATTTCAACCAAAATTTTATTGTTTTTGAAAGAATTTTGAAAATATGACTACGCAAATAAGCCATTGAACGGTATGTGCATTTTTTTACATCCCCTTTTCACACTCCTTCAAAATATCCTGTCAACTCCTGAGGTATTTTTTCGGCATCATAGGAACACGATACCTGGAAAACGATTCCCGAATCAAGTGTATACGAAATAAGAATATTAAGGCGGTTATTAAAGTCTGAGAAATTCTTAATTTCAATCATATTATCATAAACAGAATATAAATTCTGTATTTCTGAAGGGTCTGTTGTTGTGAATGTCACAGCATCCTTCATCACGTCGTCAGGAACAGGCATTCCTTCCTTGACATAAGAAACAGCCTCCGGATTGCCTTCTTTTGATTTCCATGTTTTAATTTCTGCCTGAGTTATATTCTCAGCCGAAACTCCGTTGTAATATCCGATTTCATTCAGAATAGCCATAGTATTTTTAAAGCTTGATTTTACATAATATGATTCGTTTCTGTTTTGACGTGAATATTCTATTTTATCATTTCTCGAATCAGTTATAATATCTGTATAATCATATGTAAGCTGTATACTTGTAGATGCCCCGCTGTTTTTAATATATTCCTCATACGGCATTTCTTCAAGGTCTTTTTTAAGTGCTTCATAAAGCCTCATAAGATTTTCATTATCAGGATATATTACTGTATTTTCGCCTTTTCTTCTGTCTGATATTACGAGAGAGGTAAAGTCCCTTTCTGTGCCGTCAAGAAGCTCAAAGAAATATGATTTAATCTGCGGAGTTTCAAACAACGGCTTCAAAAACTCAGCATCTTTTTCGTAACTTACACGGTATTCACGTTCTATAACCTGTCCGTTTTTAAGCACATATTTAAAGGGCAGATACAAATCGCAATTACTTATTTCGCCTCTGCTTACAATATGCTTATGCAAAGCAGTAACCTTTTCAAAATCCTCTTTTTCGGTAAAAACACGGCTCATTCTGCCGGCAGGCTCATATTTCATATAATGACCTGAGCCGTAGTAAGAATATTCCATCGTATCAACAATTGACGCTTCTTTTATTTTATCAACATCGGGTATACGGCTTTCAAATCCTGTGAGGTCAAAATGTATTACAGAGCAGAAGCATCCCGTAATTACAAGATACGCAATTATCGGTTTCCAGACGCCTTTAAGCTTTATGCTTTTTCTTGATATCATCCACGCAATTACAGTTCCGACAACTCCTATCGGAATAAAGTTCAGTATATTCATATCATCTGTAATACCGGAAATATATGCATAACTGAACATACTTGAAAACAGTGCAACTATCCCGATAAATAACGGTTTTAGTCCGATGAAGGCTATAACTTCTCCGTGGTTTTCAAGCTTTCTTTTTTTATAAAGCAGGTATGCACCCGATAGGAATATTGCTGTAAGGATAATATAAATCACAAAAAACGACACATTTTTTTCTGATATATAAATATAGTCCATAATACTGTCTATTCGTGGTCTTACGTATCCGTGAAATTCGTTTTCAAAAAATTCGGTAAAAAATGAATAAACCATAGCAGGAAGTGCTGTAAATCCGCATGTGAAAACTATTGTTCCGATTGGGTTCCCGGTCATCATGTTCACTATTGCCGAAAGTGAAAAAATAACCAGTGTATACATCATGCCTGTATATAACCATACCAGTACATCGACTGCAGAATACAGCCCTCTGAACTCCGGATTTATAATAATCCCCAGAAGAAGCAGTCCGTTTATCACAACCGGTGTAACGGTAAGAACTATTCCTGACAGGACCTTTGTTGAAAAAAGAGTTCCTCTCCGCATAGGAAAGCTATGTATTCCCGATACAGAAGCACTGAAATGCATATATGAGAAAAGCAATGTCGCAACCGCTATACTGAATATGAAAAGAACAGCTATGCTCCCGTTCCATGACGGAGAAATATATCCTGAATATCCCAAATCGTTAATCGCATAAGTACATCGGTCATATGTCGGAATTGTAACAGTCAGCAGTAACAATAAAGTTTCAATAACTCCAATCCACCAGAACCGTTTTATATCCGATTTGAAAAAGCTTTTATTAAAGAATGATATTTTCGAATTCATATCCCATACCTCCCAGTTCATAAATAAATACCTCTTCAAGTGTCAAAGGCAGTATATCGCATATAAGCGGATTAAAATCCGCAACAGTCTGCTTTATTCTATTGCTGTCACCTTTTACAATCACAAGATGAACTCTTCCGACCGTCTCTATATGCAGAATATCAAGGCTGTTTTGAAGCTCTTCGGGGAACTCTCCGCTAAATGCCACCTGAATTTTATGGATATTACCTTTTACATCGTCAAGGGTTTTTTCCAGGACAACCTTTCCCTGATGCATTATACCTACATGGTCACATACATCCTCAAGCTCGCGGAGATTATGACTTGAAATAAGAACTGTTGTTCCACGTTCTGCAACATCCTGAAGTATAATCTTCCACACATTTTTACGCATTACCGGGTCAAGTCCGTCAACCGGCTCGTCAAGTATCATAACCTTCGGACATGCACATATCCCAAGCCAGAAAGCTACCTGTTTCTGCATACCCTTTGAAAGCCGTCTCACCTTTCTTTTAATGTCTATTTTGAATATATCCTTCAGATTTTCAAATCTTTCCCAGTCCCAATTTTTATATATCCCGGCATAAAACTTAGCCATGTCATATATCGAATAGCTGGGAAAGAAATACAAATCATCGCCTATGTATATAACATTTTCCTTAAGCTCGGGATTTTCAAATACAGGCATACCGTCAATTTCAAGACTTCCTTTATCCGGAGTATAAATCCCGGTAAGATTTTTTATAATAGTGGTCTTTCCGGCACCGTTAGGGCCTATTAAGCCATATACCGAACCTTTTTCAGCGTGCAGTGACACATTATCAAGTGCTTTGAATCCGCTGAAGGTTTTTGTAACATTATTCACTTTAATCATCGCTGTTCCTCCTCATATATTTGTTTGATAATCTCATGCAGTTCTTCTTCCTTTGCACCGAGAAATTTCATTTCTCTTATAATCGGTTTTACAGATTCTGAAAGTTCTCTTATTTTTGATATACTTCCTGTCTGTTTTCTCGGCGTAACAAAGTTTCCTCTTGCCTTCAGGGAATATATGTATCCCTCATTTTCAAGCTCCTTATAAGCCTTCTGAATTGTATTCGGATTTATTGCAAGGGTTGATGCAAGCTCACGAACAGACGGGATTTTATCATTATCTGCAAGAATACCGTTTATAATCAGGTCTTTCATTTTATCTCTTATTTGTTCATACAACGGTCTGTGGTCTCCGAAATCAAGCTGAAGCATTTCGTCCCTCCTTTCTGTATTAACTGTATTAATACATATAATACACTATAATTATAAATTTGTCAATAGTTTTTTTAAAAAAAGTTAAAATTTTTTTGGATGCAAAAAAATACAGCCGCTATATTTTAAATATAAACGACTGCATTTTATTTTCAAATCTTGTAGTCAAAGCACTTACGCTCGCCTACTTTAGAGCGTACATATGTTGCAACTTCAATGTGAAGCGGATTTGTCTGATAACCTTTAAGCGCATCTTCGCTGACGAATGTGCTGTCGAGCATGATATCGCCGTTTGAAGATTCAAACGGATTTGCATATACCTTTATCTCTTCAAGCCCGTCAATTTTTCCTTTGAGACCTTCAAGACCTTCTTTTATCTTCGAAGCTGCCTCTTTTCTTTCGCTCTCGCTGAGCTCTTCCTTAAAATTCCAGATTATAATGTGTTTTACCATGATTTATATATCTCCTTTCAGTTAGTATATTCTTTTTAAATTTATTATAACATACTTTCGGATAAATATCAATATTAATTTTTTTTAAAGGCATTTCTGTACTCAACGGGTGTCAGACCGCAATGCTTCTTAAAGAATCTTGAAAAATACGAAGCATCGTTCATGCCGGTTTTATTTGCAATTTCTTCTACCGAAAGCTTCGTTGAAACAAGCAGATTCATTGCACGAAACAGTTTTAATCTGCTGAAATATCCTTGAGGTGATATGCCAAAAGCTTTTTTGAATTTTCGTATAAAATAAGTAGGCTGCATATACATAACAGACGCGAATTCCTCTATAGTTATTCTTCTGTCTACAGATTCGGTCATTATTTTTATAACAGGCTCAAACTGCTCGCTGTCTTTTCCTTCAATCGCAGAATGTGCCTTGGCGTATTCCTTTATAATATTCAATATATTAGCACACCATTCAACATCGTAAAGAGGATTTCTGAACATCTCTGTATAATGGGATTTCTCAAAATATGAACTCATTTCCTCGCGATTTTCTATATCGACAACAAAATTATTTTCTGTAAGTCCCAAAAGCTCCATAAGATTTATACCATTGGCTTCGGCAGAGAATGCCATTTCGTACATTGCGAATCTTTCAGAAGCATGAGTGTACATTCTCTTTTTTCCTTTAGGCAGATATGCAAGCTGACCGGGACGAATAATAGCAGCCTCGTCATCAATAAGGAGAAAACATTCTCCCTCAATCACCCAGAAAAAAACGTCATTTTCGCCTATATGCCCCGTTGGGTCTCCTTTCCATGTAATCTGTGGAAGATACATGAAAATTCCGAGCGGTCTGATGTTCAGGTCTTTTATAACCGTATATTTCAACATTTTACACACCTTCTTCAATTTTGTCCTATATTTTAAATAAAACCGCACTGTAGATGAGTTTAATTTATTTGATATAATGCAATTCTATCCATAAAAAGTCAAAATTTGTACTTTACATTTGTATTATATCATGTTATAATTGAAATGTCAATACTAGTTCAGGAGGAAAATTGTATGAAAAAATATGTTCTTGTAGGATGCGGAAGCCGTGGCACTTCCATGTACTCAACTCCCATGATTAAAAAATTCGGAGATGCTGCACAGCTTTGCGGAGTTTATGATATTAATCCGAAAAGAGCAAGGCTCGCAGGGAAACTTGCCGGAAAAGATATACCTGTATTTAACAGCTTTGACGAAATGATAGAAAAGGCAAAGCCCGATACTGTTATAATAACACCCAAAGATTGCGACCACGATTTTTATGCGATTAAGGCGATGAAAGCCGGGTGTGACGTAATTGTAGAAAAACCGCTTACAACAGATTTTGACAAGTGTCTTGCAATCAAAAGGACACAGGAAGAAACAGGGAAGAATATAACCGTAACATTTAATCTTCGTTTTCACCCTATGTTTAAACAGCTTAAAGAAATTGTAAGCTCAGGTGTTTTAGGCGATATTTACAGCGTAAATTATGAATGGATGCTTGATACTGTTCACGGTGCGGATTATTTCAGACGATGGCACAGACAGAAGAAGAATTCAGGCTCTATGATGGTACATAAATCAACTCATCATTTTGACATAGCAAACTGGCTTCTCGAACAAGACCCTCTTGAGGTCAACGCAACAGGCACAAGAAGGTTTTACGGACCTGTACGTGAGGAGCGTTCTGAACGCTGTCTTACCTGTCCGTATAAAGATAAATGCGAATTTTTCTTTGACATAACCGCACCGGAATACAAAGAAATGTATCTCGACTGTGAAGATGCAGACGGTTATTTCCGTGACAGATGCATTTTTTCTGAAGAAATTGATATAGAAGACACTGTAAACCTCTCTGTACGCTACAGCGGCGGTACAATTATGAACTACGCTCTTACAACTCATTCACCGTACGAGGCTTTCCGCCTTGTTCTTAACGGAAGTAAAGGACGTCTTGAAACTCAGAAGATTTTAGGACCGAAAGCAGGATTTGATGAGAAAATTGATAACTACATAAAGCTATATGACAGAGAGAACCATGAAAATATAATACCTCCTGCACCGGACACAGCAGGAGACCATGGCGGTGCAGACAGCGAATTGCAGAAAAGCCTGTTTATAGGACATGAACCTGAACCGCTCGGTCAGATGGCGGATTTGCGTGCAGGAATGATGTCAATCGGAATCGGTATGGCGGCGAATATCTCAATGGCGGAAAACCGCAGAGTGTATCTGAAGGAATTTTACGAGGAACTTAAGGACTATGAATGAAAAAATTACAAGAATAAAAAACGGCAGGATTATAACAGGAGATGAAATCACAGAAGGAAAGTCCCTGTACTTTTCGGGAAATAAAATACTCGCTGTCACTTCTGAAAATCTGCCATGCGACACAGAGATTGATGCCTGTGGAAATTATGTTTCACCCGGGTTTATAGACACCCACGTTCACGGTGGCGGCGGAAGTGATTTCATGGACGGCGGAACAGAGCCGATTTTAAATGCCGCACAGTTTCATCTTAAGCATGGAACAACTGCTGTTTTACCGACAACACTTGCCTGCTCATTTGATACATTGAAAATCTTTCTTGATGATGTAAATAAGGTCATTAAAGAAAACATGAGTGACGCAAATATCCCCGGTGTTCATCTTGAAGGTCCGTATTTTTCACACGCACAAAGCGGTGCGCAGAATCCTGAATATATAACACCGCCAAAGCCTGATGAATATAAGGAGATTATCGGAAGCTACGGAGATATTATAAAAAAATGGAGCTTTGCGCCTGAGCTTCCGGGAGGTGAGGAATTCTGTGAATATATAGCAGAAAACGGAGTTATTCCGTCTGTAGGACACAGTGACGGAACGTATGATGACATGAAAAGAGTTCATGAAAAGGGATGCCGTCATGTAACTCATCTTTATTCAGGAATGTCAACAATCACCCGACACATGGGATACCGAAAGCTCGGTATTATTGAATCCGCATATTGCTTTGATGATGTTTATGCGGAATTAATCGCAGACGGCAAGCATCTGCCGCCTGAGTTGATGCAAATGATTATAAAGCTTAAAGGTGCACCTCATGTTTGCCTTGTCACTGACGCAATGCGCGGAGCGGGGCAGGAGTCAGGCGAATCCTATCTCGGACGCAAAGGCGAGGAAATGCCATGTGTAATTGAGGACGGTGTTGCAAAGCTTACTGACCGTTCCGCTTTTGCAGGAAGTGTGGCAACAGCCGACAGACTTGTAAGGACAATTGTCAGGGAAACAGAAACAAGCCTTACCGATGCAGTTAAAATGATTACAGAAGTTCCTGCTGAAATATGCGGACTTGACACAAAAGGAAGGCTTAAAGAAAATTATGATGCTGATATAATTATCTTCGATGAAAATATCAATATAAAAAATGTTATATCAAAAGGAAAAATAATTAAGGAGTGAAGAAGAATGGAAATAAGAATTTGTAAAGACCGTTACGAACTTGGAAAGAGTGCCGCTTTATACACGGCACAGCTTATAAAAAATGCTATTGCGGAAAAGGGATTTGCGCGTATAGTACTTTCTACAGGTGCATCGCAGTTTGATACTCTGGCATCTCTTGTAGAACAGGATATCGACTGGAGCTGTGTTGAAATGTTCCACCTTGACGAATATGTAAATCTTCCGGAAAGTCATCCGGCAAGCTTCAGAAAATATTTAAAGGAAAAGTTTACTGAAAAGGTAAATCTTAAAGCTGCATACTTTGTTGACGGCACTGAAGAAAATATTAAATATCTTTCAGAAAAAATAAACGAGCATCCGATTGATGTAGGACTTATCGGCATCGGCGAAAATGCCCATATCGCATTTAACGATCCCCCGGCAGATTTTGATACGGAAGAACCTTACATTGTTGTAAATCTTAACGATACTTGTAAAAAACAGCAGGTGGGTGAAGGCTGGTTTGAGACTGTGGACGATGTTCCGAAACAGGCAGTTTCCATGTCTGTGAAGCAGATTATGAAATGCAAAAAAATCGTAAGCTGTGTTCCTTATAAGGTTAAGGCAGAAGCAATTTTAAATACTCTTAAAACAGAGCTTACCAACACAGTTCCTGCTACCATGCTTAAAACTCATCCTGACTTTACACTTTACATTGATGCGGATTCTGCAAGTAATTTGTCGTTACCTGTAATCTGGTAGAGGAGTAATTATGTTTGAATATACAACGCCTGAAAAAGCAGGTATTTCATCGGAAAATGTTCTTAGATTTATCAAAACGCTGGACAGTCACAATCTTTCGACTCACAGCTTTATTATGGCACGAGGAAATAAGATTTTCGCAGAAGGGTATTACGCACCTTTTAACAAGGATTTCAGACACCGTATGTACTCTGTATCAAAGAGCTTTATTGCAATGGCGGTAGGATTTCTTATTCAGGATGGACTTATTTCTCTTGACGATAAGCTTATAGATTACTTCCCTGAATATACACAGGGAAATCCTGCAATAAACGATAATATGAGAAATACGACTCTCCGTCACATGATAACGATGCAGACCTGTCATTACTATACACCGCCATGGATTTGCGGCGGCGAGTCCGACCGTGCATCGCTCTATTTCAGAAATTCTGCTGACAGAGTTCCCGGCACTGTTTTCAGATACGACAGCCACGGCTCGTCCATGCTCAGCACGATTGTTGAAAGAATTACAGGGAAGCCTTTCCTTGAATATCTGAAAGAAAAAGTGCTTCTTGATATCGGATTTACCCCTGATGCCGTATGCGTTCAGGCACCGGGCGGTCATTCGTTTGCAGATTCCGGAATACTTTGCACATCTATGGATTTACTTCGTTTTGCAAAATTTGTAATGGATAAAGGAGAATATAACGGGAAGCAGTACCTGAATAAAGAGTTTATCGAAGAAGCAACGAAAAAACAAGTTGCCACCAGCCTTTCAGGCATTCCGACTTATGGCTCATACGGTTACGGATTTCTTATATGGAAAGCTCCGGACGATGGTTTTGCGTTTGTCGGGATGGGCGACCAGTTTGCAATATGCGATCCGAAACGGGATTTTATATTTATTATTAATTCCGATAATCAGGGGTTCGGAGATTTTTCAAGAACTATAATATATGAATCGCTTTATGATATTATAGTGCATAATCTCGGTGAACCTCTTCCCGAAAATAAAGAGGCGGAAGGCGAGCTTGAAAATTATATTAAAAATTTGAAGCTTTTTGCACTTAATGAAAATACCGGAAATACAGAGCTAAAAGATAGAATAAACGGCAGAAGATACGTACTTGAGCCAAATAAAATGGGAATTGAATACGTAAAATTTGATTTTGAAGGGAACAAGGGAATTTTGTCCTATAAAAATGAACAAGGCAAAAAAGAGATACCTTTCGGAATAGGATATAACGAATTTTCCATGTTTCCTCAGGAGGATTATCCTGATATGACAGCTGCCGTGCCCGAAAAGGGGAATATGTATAAATGTGCCGCATCTGCTGATTTTCCTGACAGACAAAAGCTGCGTATAAAGGTACAGATTATTGATAAGTATTTCGGAAATCTTAATATGAATTTCGGATTCAGCGGAGATAAAGTGGGAATATTTATGACGAAAACAGCAGAAGCTTTCCTTGATGAATACGAAGGTTATGCAAACGGAAGTTTGTGTGAGGGTATTGATTAAAAACAGTAAATTGCAATAATTAATTCAATGAAATCGCCTGCGATTTCTACCATAACCTGTTGCAACGCA
>JAZULT010000043.1:0-9146 GCA_045603225.1 Clostridia bacterium
GATCTGGAGGGCCTGGATTACATCGACCGCGTTAAAGTATCTCAGGTCAACTGGATCGGCCGTTCTACCGGGGCAGAAGTCAACTTCGACACAACCGCAGGCGACAAACTGAAGGTTTTCACAACACGTTGTGACACACTGTTTGGCGCAACATACATGGTCATTTCCCCGGAACACCCTTATATCGACCAGTGGAAAGATAAACTGGCAAACTACGAGGAGATCGTGGACTATCGCTATCAGGCTTCTCAGAAATCTGATTTCGAGCGCACAGAGCTTGCAAAAGACAAAACAGGTGTTGCTCTTGAAGGAATTTATGCAGTTAATCCCGCAAACGGTGAAAAGCTTCCTGTATGGATTTCAGACTATGTACTCGTAACATACGGAACAGGTGCTATTATGGCAGTTCCGGCACATGACACACGTGACTTTGAATTTGCAAAGAAATTCAATCTTCCTATAATAGAGGTTGTTGCCGGTGGAGAAAATGTGCAGGAAGAAGCATACACAGACGTATCTTCCGGAAAAATGGTAAACAGCGGATTCTTAACGGGAATGAATGTCAAGGAAGCAATTCCGGCAATGATAAGCTGGCTTGAAGAGAATGGTCTCGGAAAGAGAAAAGTCAACTATAAGCTCCGTGACTGGGTATTCTCACGTCAGCGTTACTGGGGCGAACCCATTCCGCTTGTATACTGTGAAAAATGCGGCTGGGTGGCAATCCCCGAAAGCGAACTTCCGCTTACACTCCCCGAGCTTGAAACATTTGAACCGGGCGAAAACGGAGAATCACCGCTCAGAAAAGCAACCGACTGGATCAAGACAACTTGTCCTCATTGCGGTGGCCCTGCAGAAAGAGAAACAGATACAATGCCTCAGTGGGCAGGTTCAAGCTGGTACTATCTCAGATACATGGACCCTCACAACAACGAAGCTCTTGCAAGCAAAGAAGCTCTTGATTACTGGGCACCTGTTGACTGGTATAACGGTGGTATGGAGCATACGACTCTCCATCTCCTTTACTCACGTTTCTGGCATAAATTCCTCTTTGATATCGGTGTAGTTCCTACGAAAGAACCGTATATGAAGCGTACATCACACGGTATGATTCTCGGTGAGAACAATGAAAAGATGTCCAAATCAAGGGGAAATGTTGTGAATCCGGATGAAGTTGTTGATGAGTTCGGTGCAGATGCATTCAGAACATACGAAATGTTCATCGGTGCATTTGACCAGGCAACACCGTGGTCTAATCAGGGACTTAAAGGCTGTTACAAATTCTTAGAGCGTGTATGGAACCTCAATGACATGGTAACAGATGAAGAAGAATATTCAGCTGACCTTGAAAAATTAATGCATAAAATGATAAAGAAAGTCGGCGAAGACTTCGAAAGAATGAAGTTTAACACAGCCATCGCAACAATGATGAGTGCAGTCAACGACTTTTATAAAAAAGGCAGCATAACAAAAGGCGAATTTATTACACTTCTTACCCTTCTCAATCCGGTTGCTCCGCATATGACAGAAGAGCTGTACGAGCCTTACGGAAACGGAAAGCTTCTCTCACTTGTTCGCTGGCCTGAATATGAAGAAGATAAGACAAAAGATGATGAAATAGAAATCGTTGTTCAGGTTAACGGTAAAATCCGTGACAGAATAATGGTGGGTGCAGGTCTTTCAAAAGAAGAAACTCAGGAAGCTGCGCTTGCCGCTGAAAAGGTTGCTTCTGAAATAGAAGGAAAAACTATTGTTAAAGTTATTACCGTTCCCGGAAAACTTGTTAACGTTGTAGTTAAATAATTAATGAATCCCCTTAGTCTGTACTTATATAATAATGTACCTAAGGGGATTATTTATTGAAAGGATATGATAAAAATGAAAAGAAAGCTTTTGTCAGCTGTAATAATCACATCAATGTGTATGACCGCTCTCCCGATGTCTTATGCTGAGGAAATTGACCGATATGACAATTCAATTTTACTCATGGTAAACTCAAACACCTGTTTTGTTAACGGAGAAGAAAAAACAGTTGGTGATGCAGTCCCCACTATAGTCGAAGACAGAACACTTGTACCTGCCCGTTTTCTTTCAGAAAGTCTTGGCGGAAGTGCATCATGGGATGATGCCTCAAAAACGGCAATTCTCTCCGTAGACGGTACAGAAATCAAAGTTCCCATAGGCGAGGATTACATTACGGTTGACGGAAAGAAAAAAGACCTTGACGTAGGAGGAACTCTTATAAACGACAGAACAATGCTTCCCCTTCGCGGAATATGTGAAGCACTCGGAAAAAGTGTCGAGTATGATAACGGAATAATACTGATTGGAACAGAAGAACATATGATTACCGACGAAACACCGAATGAGCTTCTGAGGAAAAACATTTTAAATTACAAGCTCTATAAAGGTAAATCAAACCCGTCAGATACCGTAAAAGCAATTTCAATAGAAGAACTTGCAAAAAAATCTGAATGTTATATTGTTGACTCCATAATGATGCCATACGAGACAGAAAAAGGCGAATGTTATCTGAGTCGTGCGAAAATGAATATCGTAAACATGAAAGCCGATAAAAAGGATTTCAATACATACACTCTTGACTTCGATGTATACAATCAGCGTCAGAGCTACGGAATCATTGAAGTTTATAATGAAAAAGGTGAATTTCTGAAATCAGAATACATAACCCCGTACGGTGGTTCAATGACAACAAGCCTTTTTGAGTGGTGGGATCAGGCAAAAAGAGATGTTCCTGCAAGCACAAAGCTTCTGATAGAATATTTCAGCGGCAACAAAGATTATATAGATTATGTTTCCGAATCTGAAATAACTCACATTAATATTGAGGTTCCAAGAAACGGATATATGCTTTTCACAGCAAACTCTGCTGATTCTGTACGTGTTGAAAGAAAAAACATTGCACACGCAGTATCTGAAATTATAATTGCGGCATACTCAACAGCCGGTGCATTCAAAAACGTTAAGTCTCCTGCTACAGATTCGCTTAAAGATGCATTCAAAGGTGAGCTTGAAAAGCTTTTCGTTCAGAACAATGAACTTTATATGGAAGTATGCGATATTATTTATAACACAATAACTTCGGAAAACATAGATGATAAAGATGCAAAAAAATCTATGGCAAACATCGCAAAAACGATTTATGAAAAGCTTGATTTATCATCTATGAACATTAACAGCCTATGGCAAACATTTATTGTTAACCTGTCAGATGATTCAGTAAAGGATCTGGCTAAGGAGCTTCAGCAAAATATTCCTGTTATAGGAGATGCTTTCAGCCTTATGGACGCCATGGCAGACACGTTCAACTTTGCTACATTTGTCATGGATTTCGACCATTCAAGAAACACACCGAGCACAGTATTTATTTTTAAGGAATCAATTGACTTCTTCTACTACGACGAAAAAAGAGAAAATATAGATAAATGGACAGACATCGGAGAAGGCGAGTTAAACTGGAATAAATTTGAAACAGAATACAATATGGACACAAAAGTCGAAACCGAAATCGCAAGACAACCGGGAAAACTCGGAAATTTCAGTTATGATATAGACGGAGACGGAACTGAAGAAGCTATAGAAATATGGCGTGAATCCGGCAAAGCAATACGTGGTAACGGATATGCCGGACTTTATATTTATATTAACGGAGCACTCGCCATTGAGCTCGGATACGGTTCATCAGAAAAACCCGATATCATGGCACTTGGTGTTGGTGATATTTATAAAGATGACAACTGCCGTGAACTTTATGCAGTAATAGATACCGGAGAATTTCATATGCAAACGGCAGTTATAAGATATGACGGCAATGGAACCGCAAAGCTTGATTTCTATGACGACTATTACAAGGAACGTCCAAATCCTTATTATGCCGACTGGAGCTACTACTATAAAGCTAATCCTATGACAAATCTTGCTCTTGGTGTTGACGGAAAAGGCACTTTTACAATTAAGTATGTCGACAATAAAAACACCACAAAAATTAATACAGACAAGTACACCGAAACAGAACATTATTCAAGAATAATGGTAAAAAATTAATTATAGATGGGCGTTTCAACACCAATGTCATTAACTTAACGGAAAAATTGTAATTTATATGCGGGACGCGGTCAAGCTCACCGACAAATTGTAATTTGTCGGTGAGTTTTTTAAATTGCGGGAAGATAATATCTTCCCCTACAAGATGATTTTCGGTTTTCGTCGTAGGGGCGGATATTATCCGCCGGCATATAAATTGCATTCTTGTTCATGGTTGGTTTTGGACATTCTATGAATCTGCAACAAAAAACTTGACATTTTATAAATATTATGGTAAAATAATAATTGCCACATAATTTAATATCATATTAAAAAAAGTATTTTTTTGGTTTAGGCAAAAATGTACGCTCTTTTTATGATACTTTTTTTAGTTTGATTAAGTTGTGTGGCGCAACGTGAGTTGTACATTTTTCATGTGCAGCTCTTTGCGCTGCACATTTTTTAATTGGAGGGATGCCTGATAAAATAACAAAAACAAAAGCTTCGACAGTCGCCACACAAACACAGGGGTGTTGCTAAATGAACACCCCTGTTCTTTTCATATTCAGTGGGTTTACCACATGATTTACATAGAATCCGTCTCTTGACATCACACAAATATTATGTTATGATTTTAAAAGAGGTGATATCAGATGTACAATCCTGTACTGACTTTTTATTTCAGAGAAAAACGTCCCCAGTCGCAGACTGTTACAGACCATACACATAACTGCTATGAGCTTGTTTACTTTTCAAAAGTAGACGGTCAGCTTTGCATTAACGGAAATAAATCCGTTATTAAACCCGGAAGTATTCATATCATTTATCCGACTTCCTCACACAGCGAAATTCATAATTCAGATTATGATGTAATATTTATAGGTTTTGAATGTGACAACTTTCCGAAAGATGTCCTTAAAGAAGTCGTATACAACTTTCCTAACCATATCGAAATATATAATCTTCTGAACCGCATCATAAATGAGGCAAAATATCAGAAAGAAAATTATGCCGAAATAACCTCTCATCTCCTTGCTGAAATAATTCTTCTTATGGAACGTTACACCAAAGATGATTCGCAATCGGTTAAAACTATTGATTTTGCTTATAACTATATATGTGAATATTTCAATCAGGTGATTGACTTTTCGCATCTTGCAAAAACAACAGGCTACAGCTCAGACAGGTTCAGACATCTTTTCACCGAGAAATATAATATTTCTCCGAAACAGCTTCAGATTAATATGCGTCTTGAACGCTCGGTAGAGCTTCTTGCCGACAGTAATATGAACTGTACGGATATTGCGCATTTCTGCGGTTTTTCCACAAGTGCCCAGTTTTCAAAGCTGTTCAGGGAAAAGTACGGAATTACTCCTAAACAGTTCCACTCACGTCACAATTAATTTGTCAGCTTCTTTATTAAGTCTTCTAAAAGCGCATCACGCTTTATGTAGTTTACGTACCGAATAAGCTTGGAATCGGGCTTCATGCCATACTTCATGTCGTACTCAGGCATTCCACAGGCTCTTACAACCGATTCCATAAAACGGTCGTTATCGTTTAATATCCAACCGACTGTGGTTACGTCCCATATGATTCTCGACCACGGTTTTCCTTTTGAATGACTGTTCTGGTCAGTTATCACTATATCTGAAAGATAATCGCAAAGCTTGTTCTTACCTTTAAACCAGTAATTAATCTCAGGTTCTGAAATGTTGAATCCGCTAACCACACCAAAGCACGGAAGCTGTACCACAGGCACAGGGCTTTCAAACAAAACTCTCGCACCTGCAATATCCTGCACCATATTAAATTCAGTACAGCCGTTATTATTGTTAAGGTCATGACCGCCAAGCCATACAACAACTATATTTTCCGCAATCTCAGGTGACATTAAAAGTGCTGAAGCAATATTAGTTATCGCACCGATTGCCAGAACATAAAGCGGTTTTTCGGATGAATACTGCTTCGCTCTTTCAACAAGATCTCGTGCTGCTTCCGATTCTACAGGAGTTTTTTCATCCTTAAGATAATTTTCCGAACCGTGGTAAACGCATGACTTATACTTTTCTTCACCCATCAAATCAAGAATTTTCAGAATTTCGTCATAGCTTTTATACATACCGTCAGACGGTGATGTTGATTTGGGATTAAAAAACGGAGCAGCATATATTGCTTTTACATCTGCTTTTTCCGATGACCTCAGAAGATATGCAAGCGCAAATTGGTCGTCCACTTCATTATATGTATCACTGTCAAGTACAACATCAATTCTGCCTTCAGGCACTCCTAAATTTTTTATAAGTTGATTTTTTTCCATTGGTATTTTCCTTTCAAATATAATTATTTAACAAATTCAATTCTTGCAAACTTCGAGCTGTCCTTATCATCGTTACCGCACTCAGGAGCAAGTCGTGAGTCCCATTACTTTATACTTAACAGTTTATACATTTCATCAATTTTTTTATATAATATTTTGGCTGTATTTATTACATTTTTCGGCTGTTGTTATTTTTTTGTAACCTTCCGTTTTTTTAAGAAATCCTTATTTTATCACATTTTCGGGTTTTTTTGTGCATTAATTTATTTATACTTTTTGGATATTTATATATTTTTTGTCAAAAAAAAAAAAAAAAAAAAAAAAAAAAAAAAAAAAAAAAGCAGAACGTTATGCGAAAAAACGCATTAAACATTCTGCGTAAACTACCATTACAAATTCCTGCCCCATGTCACATCAGGCACTGAAAGTAGATAGTAAACATTATCATGAAATTCTTTTTTGTTTTTCAACAACAAATTTACCAAAGACTACAGCTCCGATAAGTATAATAACGGCAATTGTGGACATAAACTGCTGTCCGTATGCCTTTATCCCGAACAAAACGTTTCCGTTGTCCTGAACAAACTGAAGAAACGCACCGCCCAAAAGGGAAGCACCAAATCCGAGTATTCCGCCCACACAATTTTTTATTGCCATTGCAGGGACAATAAACTCAGGCTTTACATAATCATATGTAATATTTAAAAAATTAGCATAAATACCTGCCTGAGCCATATTTGAAAATATAAGGTACAAAATCACAAGCCATGTAGCTTTATCACAAGAGAAAATTCCGGCAACGAATGATAAAATAAGTATGTACACAGCCACACGTATTCCTTTCGCATACGATTTTTTGTCAGAATACCTTCCGAGAGGCAAAGATACCGCCATTCTTGCCAGATGCCCCAATATTGTAAAAATCTGTATATGCAGTACCGTATACCCGAAATCCACCTGCATAAGCGTTCCCATAAAGCTCCCGGCAAAACCCAGACTTACCTGAATAAGTCCGATAAGAATAATAGCATTTCTGAATGACTTATTCAACAGAGTATTATTCATAACATCCGACATTTTATACTTAACCGTTTTTTCTTCCGGCTTAATCTCTGCATTTTTTATAAAGCAATAACTAATAAAACTACAGGAGTTAATTATAATCATCACAACACCGAGAAACACAAAACCGGCAAGTATCATATTTCTGTCTTCAAAACGACTGAAAACATATGCGGCAAGGAGCGATACTATCATACCGGTAAAAAGGGAAATCATTTCCTTTACTGCCGAGTATGTCGCCAGCTTATCGGGACTTACATACGAATTCGCCCATTTATAGTAGCATGAGAATATTATGTATCTCGAAAAATATCCAAAAATTATAACAGCTACAACCATTGCCACTTTCAGATTTACACCTATGTTAAGAAACGGTATAAAATAAACTATGGCGAAAGACAGCTGACTCATGGTATCCCATATCATAACGGTTCTTTTTACATTTTTTATCTTATTTGTCAGAAAGATTTCGATTACCTGAAACAATACCGCAAACGTACTTATAGACGAAATAATTCCGATAGCCGAATCGCTCATTCCCAGCGAATTAAGGAGCTTTACAAGAAAACTTCCCCCGAACAAAAGCCCTACAAAGTGTTCGAATGCACATTGTGCAGAGTACGCAAATCTTGCACGTTTATATTCCGGTAAATCATATTTATTCATAATCATTAACCCTCTTTTCCAAGAATGCAGTTTTCAAGAAATATATGCAGTTTTTCCCTTATCTCCGGCAAAAAACCGCCATGTTTTTCTCCGGGCTGTTTGTAATAAACAACATCATGTCCTGCATTTTTAAGCTTTTCCACATACAAATCACACTGTTCTTCGGGAAAAACTTCATCTTCTGCATCACTGCATATGAAATACGGGATTTTCTGCATATCCTGTATACGATGTATCGGAGATATACTTTTAAGTCCGTCTTCAAACTCCATATCATAATTCGCAACTGCAGACAGATATGTTCTCGGAAAATCCGGGTGTGACATAAGTCTGTCCTCTGCATCAACACATGGGCAGGCAATTGCAGCACCACAGAGCTTGTATCTGCTTTCCGCAACATACATCACCGTTCCGACTCCACCCATACTTCCACCGCACGCAGCAACAGGAAATCCGGTTTCAAGACCGTACTTATCCGCAAGAGCCGCAACAACCGCATCTGCTATACGTGAAACCCCTTTACTCCCCCAACTCCACGGTCCGGGAAACATATATGCAACAATTATTCCCTTTTCACCGAAGCGTTTTGTCCATTCATTGGAATAACTTCCCCTCTCAAGTGTTCCGCCTATACATGAACCACCGTCAAGACCGGGAAATTCTGCAATTATTCCTTTTACCGGCTGAACAAGATGTTCTTCATTCGTATTAGTGTAAAAAGATACTGTGTCTTTGTTTATATATTTGCTGTCATTGTAATTTTTCATAATCAACATTCCTTTCGATAATACAACGTATCCCTCAATTACCAAACTGCATTATATCATAAAGTTTATTTAAAGTAAATAGCAATTTTCACCAATAAACATTGATTTTTCACCTTAGCCTAAGCAACCAACACTAAAGACGGTTTAAAAATATAAATTTCCGTCCCAACCGCGTTAAAATCCTCGTGAATACGAGAGTATTCCCTGCGTTTTTGCCTTGTCGGAACAAAAATTTATTATTTTTAAACTCGTATGACCTAAAACTGATGAAATTTCGGTCATATTTTAGT
>JAZULT010000044.1:0-21135 GCA_045603225.1 Clostridia bacterium
TCAGGAATAAATTGTAATTTGTCCCAACAAATTACAATAGTGAAATCCGATTTTCAATCGGGTGAAATTCATCCGCAGGATGAATGAAATTGTCACCTTGTGACAGTGAAATCTGTTGCGTTGCAACAGGTTATGGTAGAATTCGCAGGCGACTTCATTGAATTAATTATTGTAATTTATATGCTGGCGGATGATATCCTCCCCTACGACGTAAAATCGAAAATCATCTTGTAGGGGAAGATATTATCTTCCCGCAAATTAAAAATATTAATTTACCGACAAATTACAATTTATACTTTATTTACTCATTCAGAAAATGTTATGACATATTTTTTGAGTTTTTTGCCTTATATTCTTTCGGAGATATACCGGTTACTTTTTTAAATACTGTGGAAAAGTACAGCGGATCCGAAAAACCGGATAAAAAAGCAATATTCTTAACCGAGTCAATTCCGTGGTCCAGAAGTGATACTGCGTAATTTATTCTGAAATCACGCAAGTATTCGGTATATCTGATTCCCATTTGTTTTTTAAAGAAGTGGGAAATGTATTTTGGATTATAGGAAAGCTCTTCGGAGAGTGATGTGACAGAGAGCTCGGAATCGTTGAACCGGGCCTCTGTTATTTTTATAATATCATTTATAAGATTATTGGTATTATCTGTAAACCCCGCGAGATGTGAAAATGTATAAAGAAGAATACCTTCAGTGGCAAGATCGATATTTTCTTTTGATGCTCTTGAAAGACTGCTGTTCCAGATAGGAATAAGTCCGTCGAACCCCGTAAATATTCTGTTGTTTTTTGTTATTCCGAAACGTTTGAACAAAGAGTCTGAACGCAATCCTGAAAAAGATATGTACATATATTCACATACGTCGTTAAATTCCGCATATGAAATTTCGTTATCAAAGCTGAAAATGAGATTTCCTGTAGAAAATTTGAATTCTTTATTATCAAAATGGAAAACACCGCTGCCATTTTTCACAAGAATCATTCTGTTATACTGAAAATTGTATGGTGTGCGGATTGTTTCGGGATTTGTTTCGTTTACAAAACTTTTCATTTCAAGTTCGTTTTCGTTTGAGTTAAATATGAATTTACAGATATTTGAATTTTTCACTGATTTCACCTCTTAGAGATATTATATACTACTTTTAATTAAAATTCAAGAAAAAATAACTTATTTAAATGATATTGTAGAAAATTTCTATAGATTTTTCGAAAATATATGATATAATGATATTAATATAAATTTGGAGGTAAGATTATGGACAGAATAAAAATAGGTATCTTTGGTGTTGGCAGAGGTATGGATATTGCAAAAAACTTTATGCTTCTTAACTGTGATATAGTTGCTCTTTGCGATAACCGTAAAGATAGAATGGAAAGAGCATTAAAGCAGATGAATGATAAAGATGTAGCTGTGTATGATAATTTTGATGATTTTATTGAACACGATATGGATGCTGTTGTTCTTGCAAATTTCTTCCATGAACATACGCCGTATGCAATAAAGTGCTTTGAAAAAGGTATCCATGTATTTTCTGAATGTATCAGTAACGGTACAATGGCTGAAGGCATTGAGCTTATTAAAGCATTTGAAAAGAGTAATTCTATATACATGCTTGCAGAGAACTATCCGCAAATGCTTTTTAATCGTGAGATTAAAAGAATTTGTGACGGGAAAACACTCGGTAAGATTATGTATGCAGAGGGAGAATATAATCATCCGGGTAACCCGAATGATTCAGGGTTTAAGAAGCAATATAACTATTTTCAGGGACACTGGAGAAATTATCTGCCGAGGACTTATTATGTAACACATTCTCTCGGACCTATAATGCGCGCAACAGGAGCTACTCCTAAAGTTGTATCTGCTCATGCTGTATTTGCACCTATTGAAGGAGATGTGCCCACTGCATCATACGGCGGAGACCGTGCGGCAATAATTATGACAAAGAATGATGACGGTTCTGTTTTCAGATTTACAGGCTGTGCAGGATTTGGAGGTCATCATAATGCATATCGTGTATGCGGAACTGACGGACAGATTCAGAATGTAGGCGGTCTTGACGATAAGGTAATACTTCGCTATAATAACTGGACTAAACCGGATGGCGCTGAGGAGGTAAATATATATAAACCGTCATGGAATGATAAGGATGAAAAATTTATTGAGCAGAGCGGTCATGGCGGAAGTGATTATCTGACAGCAAGAGACTTCCTTGATTGTATAAGAGAAGGAAAACAGCCTGAGCATCCTTTTGATGTGTATTCGGCTGTCAATATGTCGTCGGGTGCTATTCTTGGGCACCGTTCTGCACTTGAAAACGGTAAAGCTTATGAAATTCCTGATTTCACAAAAGAAGAATGGTGTAAAATATATGAAAATGACAGAATAACTCCGTTTATAGGTCCGAATGGAGAAGAACCTACGATTCAGGTATGCACAAAAGCTGATTTTAAACCTACTGATAAACAGGTTGAGCTTTTTGAAGAAGTTTTGAAATAATAATTAATTTGATTAAATCTGCGGATGAATCCCCGCAGATTTATTTTGTTATTTAATGAATCGGTCATAAAATGACATAATTCGATATGATAATCAATTGTATTATTGTGAAAAAACAACAAATAATAATGAAATTAATTCAATTATACTACAATTTTATGAACATTCTGTGTAATTTTCGAAAAAAGGCTTTCAAAAAAAATATGTATATGGTATAATAGTATGAGGATATCGTAACACTTATAAACACTTTTTCATATGATAAAGTATCTTTATATATGATTGGAGTGTGTTACATGTGAGTGGATTTTATATTATGGGCGGATATCCGCTGGATGGTGAAATTTCTGTTCAGGGTGCTAAAAATGCCGTGTTACCGATTCTTGCTGCAGCAATCATAAACGGTGGCAAGAATGTTATACATAATTGTCCGAGACTCAGAGATGTTGATAAAACTGTTGATGTCCTGAAAGGGCTTGGATGCGAGGTTCATTTTGAAGGAAATACATTATATGTTGATTCCGGAGCGATGAGTGAATGCAGGATTGATGAATGTCTCATGAGACAGATGCGTTCTTCAATAATCTTTCTTGGTGCAATTATTGCCAGATGCGGCGAAGCTGTTGTCAGTATGCCCGGAGGATGTGAAATAGGTACAAGACCGATTGATTTACATCTTAAGGCGTTAAAAAAGCTTGGTATAAATATTACGGAACAAAATGGATACATTGTTTGCCGAGCAGACAGGTTGAATGGTGAAAATATACACCTGGATTTTCCGAGTGTAGGAGCTACGGAAAATATCATGCTTGCTGCTGTTGCAGCTGAGGGGAAGACAGTTATTACGAATGCGGCAAGAGAACCTGAAATAGTTGATTTGCAGAAATTTTTATGCAAAATGGGAGCACGTGTTACAGGTGCGGGGAGCAGTACCATTTTTATTGATGGCGGAAAAAAACTAAGTGCAACTGAGTACAGTGTCATGCCTGACAGAATTGTTGCAGGAACATATCTTGCCTGCTGCGGCAGTGCGAAAGGAAGGGTGCTTTTAAAAAATGTGAATCCGTCAGATATAACCTCGGCAGTCTCACGACTTACCGAAATGGGCGCAGATATAAAATGCGGAAAAGACACCGTACTTATTAAGGTTTCTGACAGACTTAAATCATTCGGAACAATCAGAACAATGCCTTATCCGGGATTTCCTACAGATATGCAGTCGCCTTTTTTTGCACTTGCATGTACTGCAAAAGGAACAGGTGTAATTGTAGAAAATATTTTTGAGAACAGATTCCAGAATGCTGATGAGCTTATCAGAATGGGAGCAGATATACGTATAGACGGAAAAACCGCTGTTATTGTCGGTGTTGAAAAACTCCAGGGAACGACGGTTGAGGCGCGTGAACTGCGTGGCGGAGCGTCGCTGATAGTGGCGGGGCTTGGTGCAGACGGAGAAACTCGTGTTGTTAATACGGAATATATTGACAGAGGATATGAAATAATTGAAAAAAATCTTTCGATGTGCGGAGCTCATATCAAAAGATTCAGTTAAGGATGTGATAGATGTATGAATACACAGCCGGTCAAGACACGTAAAGTGTCGGGTGCTGCTGAAAGACAAATCAGACAACGACATATTCAGCGTCAGAAAATCAGACGGTTTAAAAGAATTGCCGCGAAAAGCATTGTAACGTTTACTGTAGCTTGTGTGGTTTTGTTTGTAATTGTTTTTGTTACACCGATTTTTAATGTAAAAAATGTCTATGTGCAAGGGAACAACAGAATAGGCAAGGATAGTCTTACACAGTTTCTTGCTGATATAAAAGGAGAAAATATTTTTAATGTAAGTTCATCCGATATAAATGAAAAATTATCGCAGATAACATACGTTGACTATGCAGAAATATCTAAGAAATATTTTCCTCCGACGGTAACGGTAACAATAAAGGAAAAAGATACATGTGCTTATTATCAGTCCGGAGATACGTATTATATAATTGACAGAGAATGCAAAATACTCGAAGAGAGAGCAACTCCGCCTGAAGGAATTCCGGTTCTTACAACATATACAGAAAGTGTATCAGAGACTTTGAAAGATGAAAATGCAGTAGATGAGTTATCAAAATTTTTTGAAATAGAAAAAAGAATTGCTATTTCCGACGGAATTACAGCTGTTGAACTTTGTGAGTATAATGAAATTATATTCGAGTATGATGGAAGACTTAGCATAATTTGTGGTTCGGGTCTTGATATGGAACAAAAGCTCAGGCTTTTTAAAGCGACTGTTACAAATCCGAATCTTCCGGAAAATGCTCACGGTACAATTGACCTTTCTACTACAGGAACTGCGATGTATAAGCCTTGATAAAAGATTTTAAGCAGAAAAATATATTAGAAATGTAGAAATGAAAAAAAATATTTGGTTATTTTGCAAAAAAATATACAAAAGCTATTGAATAATCTAAAAAAAAATAGTACAATAGTATTTATAATAGTATGCTTCTGCATAGTGCGGAAAAAAATACGAAGGAGGATACAATAATGCCTATTGATATGGAAGATGTCAATACAATGGTTGAAGGTGCTAAAATTAAAGTTATCGGCGTAGGCGGCGGTGGAAATAATGCTGTTGACCGAATGATTGAAGCCGGGGTGAATAAAGCTGAATTTATCTGTGTTAATACAGATGCTCATCAGCTCAGTCATGTGAAAGCTCCCACTGTATTGCAAATTGGTTCAAAGCTTACCGGTGGACTTGGAGCCGGCGCAAGACCTGAAACAGGACGTCAGGCTGCGGAGGAAACAAAGGAAGAAATTAAAGAATTACTTAAAGATACAGATATGGTTTTTGTAACTGCAGGTATGGGAGGCGGAACAGGTACAGGCGCTGCCCCGATTATAGCTGAGGTTTCAAAAAGTCTCGGAATACTTACAGTTGCAGTTGTTACAAAGCCTTTCTTCTTTGAAGGTCCTCAGAGAATGAAAAATGCTGAAGACGGACTTAAGCAGCTTACTGATAAGGTAGATGCTATAGTTACAATACCAAACGACCTTCTCTTTAAGGTTGCAGATAAGAAAGCTACAATTGAAGATTCATTTAAGCTTGCTGATGATGTTCTTCGCCAGGGAGTACAGGGTATTATTGAAGTTATTACACAGCTTGGTATTATGAACTGTGACTTTGCTGATGTTCGTACAATTATGAAAGATTCAGGCATTGCTCATATGGGTATAGGTGTCGGAAAAGGCGAAAATGCTGCTCAGGATGCTGTAAGAAATGCTATAGAGAGCCCGCTTCTTGAAACAAATATCGCAGGTGCAGCAAATGTTCTTCTTAATGTAACGGGCGGAACCGAATTTTCACTTGTTGATATGGGTGAAGTTTCAAAGATTGTTCAGGAACAGGTTTCAGAAAATGCAAATATTATTCTCGGAACTGCTGTTGATGAAAATATGAAGGATGAAATTAAGGTTACACTTATTGCTACAGGACTTGATATGGCTTCTAAAAAGCCTCAGGATTCAAGAGGTCCTGTAAGAAACAGCTTTGCTGATTACGCACGTCCTTCTATGGGAAATGCAGATGATGCTGTTTTCTCAAGAAAGCTCAAACCGGGAATGGAAAGTATCAATGTTCCGTCGTTCTTTAAACCCGGAAAAAACTAATGATTAAATGATGTAATATACAGACTGTCGCAAGTATATGCTTTACGACAGTCTTTTTGTTTTATTTTATCTTATCTTATCTTATAGGAAATTACTCGCAGCGTGAGTAATTTTGCTTATTACAAAAAATTCTACTTATGGAAGTGAGCTGTACGAACGACAGTCACGATAATGATTTTTTTATTTTTTCAGGATGTGATATATTATGTTTGGACTTGTTCTTGAAGGTGGAGGGACGAAGGGAGCATATCATCTTGGTGTGTTGAAGGCTGTCTCTGAACTTGATATAGAAATTTCAGATGTTGTCGGAACATCAATAGGGGCTGTTAACGGTGCATTATTTGCACAGGGGGATTTTGATATTCTTTCCGAAATATGGAGAGAAATATCCATGGATAAAATTTTTGAAATACCTGAAGATATAAAAGACAAAAATCAGATGTTTGACAGAAGAAATTTATCATCGGTTGCAAGTGAGATAATAAAAAGAAAAGGACTTGATATTTCTCCATTTGAGGAACTTCTCAGGGATGTAATAGATGAGGATAAGCTGAGATGTGGGAAAATTGATTTTGGACTTGTAACATATTGTCTGACATCGAATGAAGGAAAACACATGTTTCTTAAGGATATACCGGTAGGAATGCTGCATGACTTTATTCTTGCAAGCTGTGCTTTCCCGGGATTTCGCGTGCGTAATGTTGATAATAAGCTGTATATGGATGGTGGCATGGTCAATAATCTTCCTGTCAATATGCTTGTGGAAAAAGGTGTAAAAAATATCATTTCAGTAGAAGTCGGAGGATTTGGTATCTCAAAAAAAGTAAGTGCGGGCGGATGTAATATATTTACTATACGTTGCGGTGAGAGACTTGTCGGATTGCTTGATTTTAATCGGGAAAATATAGAAAATGCACGGATGAGAGGATATCTTGATGCAATGAAGGTATTCGGAAAGCTTTCGGGTGATTCATATTTTTTTGATACATGGGATTATTATACATTCAGAACGAAATACAGCGAGAGTATAATGAATGGTCTGGAAAAAGCCGCAGATTTTTTCGGTGTTGAGAAAAACAGAAAATATTCTGTTGAGGAATTCATAAAAATTGTAAATAAGCATTTTTATGCCGAGAAGAAACGAGATGATATTATGCAGATTTTGAAATGGAGTAATTCTGAGAAGGTTGCAGGTCTTGCAAAAGCAATAGTTTCTTCGGATTCAGTTGTGCTTAATAATAAAATAATTGCTGATTTATTAGGTGATATATTTGATGCGGCATCAAGTATTGCGTACTTCAATATGCAAAATATACAATGAGCATGATATATTTTCGTAATATAATCGAAAAAACAGAAAATTCGATAAAAATTTGTCAATAACACTTGATTTTTATTAAAAATAATGTTATCATATATTTGTATGCATATTAGTCATTTATTATGTATAATTATGATTGATATGTAATTAAAAAATAAAATTTAGGAGGCGATTCCGATGGCAAGAAAAATGAAGACAATGGACGGTAATACAGCTGCAGCTTATGCTTCATATGCGTTTACCGATGTTGCCGCAATTTACCCCATCACACCATCATCAAACATGGCAGAAATCACTGATAAATGGTCAGCTGCCGGAACAAAAAATATTTTCGGAAGAACAGTAAAAGTTTCTGAAATGCAGTCAGAAGCAGGAGCTGCAGGTACAGTGCACGGTTCACTTACAGCAGGTGCTCTTACTACTACTTACACAGCATCTCAGGGATTGCTTCTGATGATTCCTAACATGTATAAAATAGCAGGTGAACTTCTTCCTTGCGTATTTAATGTATCAGCTCGTGCGCTTGCTTCACATGCACTTTCAATTTTCGGTGATCATCAGGACGTTATGGCTTGCCGTCAGACAGGCTTTGCAATGCTTGCATCTTCAAATCCGCAGGAAGCTATGGATTTAGGTGCTGTTGCTCATCTTACAACAATTAAAGGCAGAGTTCCGTTCCTTCATTTCTTTGACGGATTCAGAACTTCTCATGAATATCAGAAGGTAGAATGCTGGGATTATGCTGACCTTGCAGAAATGGTTGATATGGATGCAATTGATGCGTTCAGACGCGGAAGTCTTAACCCTGAGCATCCTGCACAGCGTGGTACAGCTCAGAACCCGGATATCTTCTTCCAGGCTAAAGAAGCTGTTAACAAGTACTATGAAGCTATCCCTGCTCTTTGTCAGGAATATATGGACAAGGTTAATGCTAAGATTGGTACGGATTATAAACTCTTCAACTACTACGGTGCTGCTGATGCAGAACACGTAATCGTTGCTATGGGTTCTGTATGCGATACAATTCAGGAAACTGTTGATTACCTTAATGCTAACGGTGCTAAAGTCGGCGTAATCAAGGTTCGTCTTTACAGACCGTTCTCAACAGAAGCATTTGTTAATGCAATTCCTGCTACAGTTAAGCAGATCAGCGTTATCGACAGAACTAAAGAATCAGGTTCAGTTGGTGAACCGCTTTACCTTGATGTTGTTGCAGCACTCAGAGGTTCTAAGTTCGAAGATATTCCTGTATTCGGCGGACGTTACGGTCTTGGTTCAAAGGATACAACTCCTGCTCAGATTATCGCTGTTTACAATAACAAAGATAAGAAGCAGTTCACAATCGGTATCAACGATGACGTAACAAACCTTTCACTCGAAATTAAGGAAAATCCTGATACTACACCTGCAGGAACAACAAGCTGTAAGTTCTGGGGTCTTGGTGCTGACGGTACAGTTGGTGCTAACAAGAACTCAGTTAAGATTATCGGTGACCATACAGATATGTATGTTCAGGCTTACTTTGACTATGACTCAAAGAAATCAGGCGGTCTTACAGTTTCACATCTCCGTTTCGGTGATTCAAAGATTACTTCAACATACCTCATTAATAAAGCTGACTTTGTTGCTTGTCATAAAGCATCATATATCAGGCAGTATGATATGGTAAGTGATATTAAACCGGGTGGTGTATTCCTTCTTAACTGCGGATGGAATGCTGAAGAGCTTGAAGAGCATCTTCCGGGACAGGTTAAAAAGTATATTGCTGAGAATGATATTAAATTCTATACAATAGACGGTGTTAAGATTGGTAAGGAAATCGGTCTTGGAAACAGAATCAATACTGTTCTCCAGTCAGCATTCTTTAAACTTGCTGACATTATTCCTTCAGATGATGCTATCAAGTACATGAAAGACGCTGCAACAGCTTCTTACTCAAAGAAGGGTGATGCAATCGTTAAGATGAACCATGATGCTATTGATGCCGGTGCAACTCAGGTTGTTAAGGTAGAAGTTCCTGAATCATGGAAGAATGCTGAGCCTGAAGTTCTCGGAGCAGTACATGAAGGCGAAGGCGCACTTATCGATTACGTTAACAACGTACTCGTGCCTGTAAACTCATTCAAGGGTATGCAGCTTCCTGTTTCAACATTTGAACCGTATGTAACAGGTCAGGTACCTCTCGGTTCATCAGCATTTGAAAAGAGAGGAATTGCTATCGATGTTCCTGTATGGAATAACGAAGTATGTCTCCAGTGCGGACTCTGTTCATATGTATGTCCTCACGCTTGTATCCGTCCTGTAGTTCTTACAGAGGAAGAAGTTAAGAATGCTCCTGAAGGCATCAAATATACAAACATGAAGCAGATGGATGGTCTTTACTATGCAATGGCTATTTCAGTGCTTGACTGTACAGGATGTGGCTCATGTGCTAACGTATGTCCTGAAGTTAAGGGACAGAAAGCTCTCTCAATGCAGAGCCTTGAAACTCAGCTTGACCAGCAGCCGGTATTCGATTATCTCGTAAATATCGACCTCAAGCCTGAAGTTGCAGAAAAATTCAAAGATACAACAGTTAAGGGTTCACAGTTCAAGAAGCCGTACCTTGAATTCTCAGGTGCTTGTGCAGGTTGTGGTGAAACACCTTATGCTAAGCTTATGACTCAGCTCTTCGGTGACAGAATGTATATCGCTAACGCAACAGGTTGTTCTTCAATCTGGGGTGGTTCAGCTCCTTCAACACCGTATACAGCTAACAAAGACGGTTTTGGTCCTGCTTGGGCTAACTCACTCTTTGAAGATAACGCTGAGTTCGGTCTTGGTATGTTCCTTGCTCAGAATACACTTCGTGAAGCAGCAATTGAAAAGGCTGCAATCGTAGCTGAAGAAAATGCTGACGTTAAGGTTGCATACGACAAGTTTATTGAAACAAAAGAATGCGGTAAGTGCAATAAGGTTCATGCTGATGAACTTATTAAGGCTGTTGCTGCAGTTAACTCACAGGAAGCTAAGGACGTTCTTGCTGATAAAGATTATCTTGCTAAGAAGTCTGTATGGATTCTTGGTGGTGACGGTTGGGCATACGATATCGGTTTCGGTGGTCTTGACCATGTTCTCGCATCAGGCGAAGATGTAAACGTACTCGTATTCGATACAGAAGTTTACTCAAATACAGGCGGTCAGTCTTCTAAGTCAACACCGACAGGTGCTATTGCTCAGTTCGCTGCAGCAGGTAAAGAAGTTAAGAAGAAAGACCTCGCAGCTATCGCAATGAGCTATGGTTATGTATATGTTGCTCAGGTTGCTCAGGGTGCTGATTACAACCAGTGTCTGAAAGCATTCCACGAAGCTGAAAGCTATAACGGTCCTTCAATTATCATCGCTTACGCTCCTTGTATCAACCACGGTATCAAGGGCGGCATGACAATTGCTCAGACAGAAGAGAAGAAAGCAGTTGCTTCAGGTTACTGGCACCTCTTCAGATTCGACCCAAGACTTGCTCTTGAAGGTAAGAATCCGTTCCAGCTTGATTCAAAAGCTCCGACAGAAAGCTATGAAGACTTCCTCATGGGCGAAGTTCGTTATAACTCACTTGCTCGTTCAAATCCTGAAAGAGCAAAAGAATTGTTCGAAAAAGCTACAAAGAGTGCAGCTGAAAAATATGCTAAGCTTGAAAAAATGGCTCAGAACTAATTGCTGAATTATAAAAATCCGCGGGATGAAACATCCTGCGGATTTTTTCGTATCTTATGGAAGTGAGCTTTCTTTTTTATATTTGAGGTGCAGAGGGGTGATGACTAAAAATCTTTTTAATATCGTTTCTATATCTGGAAGGACTTTTTTTATATTTTTTTTGAAAAACTGAATAAAACCATGATAGATTTGAAAATCCGCATTCAAAGCATATTTCTGTAATGTTCAGATTGCTTGTCATCATAAGGTTGAGTGCATGATTTAATCTTAGTTCGTTTACATATTCGTTTGGGCTTATGTTATAGTATTTTTTCAGCATACGTGAGACGTGTTCACGACTCTTTCCTGATATCTCTGTCATTCGACCTGCACCGGTGATAAAATTGTCAGGTCTTTTCATTTTTTCGTACATTATTTCAAGCCAGAGCGGAATTTCTGTTTTTTCTTCAACATAGTCCTGGAAATACTTTGTCAAAATGTTCATGAGCTGTATGCGCATCTGAGTTGATGCTTTGAGAGGGTCAGTAAAAGTATTAAGCTCAAGAAGCGAATACATTATTTTTTCACATTCACGAGGCATCAGCTGGATGTAAGGGGAATATTTTGCACTGAGAAGCTCTGCTTCCGAAAATCCTTTTCCCAGATATTTCATTAATTCTTCAAATATTTCTTTTCTGAATGCCATATTAATATGTTCAAAGTAATTTCCGTTTACCGCTGTATGATGATGTATATCAAAATCACGTATAAATAATAAACTGCCGGGCGAAAGTATTTGCGTGGCACCGTTTATATAGTGCTCAACACTGCCTTTAACTACAAGGAAAATTTCGTAGTAGTTATGATAATGAGGTCTGAAATATTCGGTATCACTCTTTACATATCTGAGATTGAATCCCGTTTCGGTATTTATATGATATTTATATTCTAACATTTTTATGTCCATAAAAGTCACCCTATATCACAATACCATAAAAATTATATCATGTCAATAGTTGTACAAAAAATTTTTTTGTGATATTATTTTTGTAAAAAAAAGGAGGCCATTTTATGAGACAGTTTATTTTTGATAAAATCCGTGTAATGACGGATAAATTAAGCGAATTAAAAGAAATTCATTATTCCGATATTGAATTTGAATATATTAAGCTTGATGGGTATGCGAAGGAATTAACTGTTCCGACAGATGTAAAAGAATGGAAAATATTTAATAAAGGAGACCGTCTTTGTGGAGTGGATGAGCATTTCTGGCTCCATTTTAAAACAGATGCTGTCCCGACTGCAGAGAATAAGAGCCTTATCTTTCAGCTTTGTACCGGCAGAGAAGGAGAGTGGGATGCGAAAAATCCGCAGGGTATAGTTTTTCTTGACGGCAAAATTGCTCAGGCTCTTGATACGAATCACACATGGATAGAGCTTGAATTCGAAAGAGAATACGATGTTTATATTTATTTTTATACAGGAATGGAAGGCGGATATTTTGATGTGTTGCCTGTTCTTAAGATGAGAGATATCCCTGTATATGATTTGTATTATGATATAAATGTTCCTTTTGAAGCAATGAAAATTCTTGAAAAGGGTTCTGCTGACTATATCAGTATTGAAAAAAGCCTTGATGAGGCGACTCAGCTTCTTGATTTAAGATATCCGTATTCTGAAGAATTTTATGAGTCTGTAAATAAAATGTCAGAGTACATGAAAAATGAATTTTATGGGAAGGTTTGCGGAAAAGGCGAAACTATTGCAAAGTGTATAGGTCATACTCATATTGATGTTGCGTGGCTGTGGACAGTGGAACAGACACGTGAAAAAGCAGTAAGAAGCTTTTCAACTGTTCTAAATCTTATGAAAAAATACCCTGATTACAAATTTATGTCGAGTCAGCCGCAGCTTTATCAGTATGTAAAGGAAAAAGCACCTGAATTGTATGAAGAAATAAAACAGCGTGTGGCTGAAGGTCGCTGGGAAGTAGAAGGTGCAATGTGGCTCGAGGCTGATACAAACCTTATAAGTGGTGAAAGTCTTATCAGACAGATTATTTACGGAAAACGGTTTATGAAAGAAGAATTCGGTGTAGACAGTAAAATACTGTGGCTTCCTGACGTGTTCGGATACAGCGGTGCGCTTCCGCAGATTCTTAAGAAAACAGGTGTGGATAAATTTTTCACTACAAAAATGACATGGAGTGAAACGAATAAGATGCCGGATGAGATGTTTATCTGGAAAGGCATAGACGGTTCTGAAGTCTTTTCTGCTTTTGCCGATAGCTATGTGAATGCTCTACATCCTGAACGTTTACGCCGTAACTGGGATTTGTATAAGAGTAAGGACTATACAAATCAGTTCATATTTACATTCGGATACGGAGACGGAGGCGGTGGCCCTACAGCTGAAATGCTTGAAAATCATAACAGAACCAAGTATGGAATTCCGGGTATTCCGAAGACGGTAATAGAAACATCCGGTAAGTATTACGAAAGTGTACGTGCTGATTTTGATGAATCGACGAAAATTTTCAGGGAAATCCCGAAATGGGACGGTGAAATGTACCTTGAAATTCACAGAGGTACATATACAACAATCGCAAAGAATAAGAAAAATAACCGCAAGAGTGAACTCCTTTATCAGGAAGCGGAAACCTTGTCTGTGGCAGATATGGTTCTTACGGATGGGGAATATGACAGCGAAACAATGGAAAAAAATATGTATACAATTCTTCTTAACCAGTTCCATGATATTATTCCGGGTTCGTCGATTGAAGAGGTTTATAATGTTACCGACGGTGAATACAAAGTGATTCTTGAAGACGGCAGAAATATCTGCAATGAAAAACAGGCGTCACTTAAAAAGAATATAAAAACGGAGGGCGGTATATTTGTATATAACCCTGCACCGTTCGAAATCAGTGATACTGTTGAAACGGGCGGGAAAATTTATTATGCGGAAAATGTTCCTGCACACGGATATAAAGTAATTCCTGATGCAGAAGCTGATACAGGTGTAATAGTCGGAGATAATATGATTGAAAATGAACTTATAAAGGTTGTTTTTGATGGTAATTATGAGATTGTTTCTGTGTATGATAAAGAAGCGGAAAGAGAAGTTCTCTGCGAAAATAAAACAGGAAACCGTCTTGAACTTTATGAGGATTATCCGAAAAATCATGATGCATGGGATATCGATGATTATTACAAGCAGAAGATGTGGAGCTGCAATCAGGTTGAAAATGTTGAAAAGACAGCAAACGGACTGAGGGTTACAAGAAAATACTGTAATTCATTGATTGTTCAGGAAATTTTACTTAATAAAAATTCAAAGAGAATTGATTTTGTGACAGATGTTGACTGGTATGAAGACCATGTTCTTCTGAAGGCTGTATTCCCGGTTGATATAAGAACAACAAAGGCGACATATGATATTCAGTTCGGTAATGTGGAACGTCCGACACACCGTAATACATCTTGGGAACAGGCGAAGTTTGAAGTCTGCGGACATAAGTGGGCTGATATGTCGGAAGATAATTACGGCGTAAGTATTCTAAATGACTGCAAGTACGGATACAGCGTGTATGAAAATGATTTTGCAATTACACTTCTTAAAGCTCCTACATGGCCGAATCCGAATGCGGACAGAGGGCATCACAGCTTTACATATTCTTTATATCCTCATACAGGAGACTTCAAATCAGGAAAAACAATTGAAGAAGGATATAAGCTTAATATGCCTCTTGAAGCTTCGATTATCGGAAAACAGGACGGAACACTGTCTGACAGCTATTCTCTTGTTTCATGCAATAATGAAAATATTGTTGTTGAAACGATTAAAAAAGCAGAAGATAATGATGATATTATAGTGAGATTCTATGATTCATACAACAGAAAATCAACAGCGGAGCTTGATTTCGGTTTTGATTTCAAAAAGGCATATATTTGTAATATGCTTGAGGAAAATGAGTGCGAAATACCGCATGAAGGTCGCCTGATAAATGTACCCGTTAAAAACTTCGAAATTGTTACACTCAGAATTGTAAGATAAATTTGACAAAATCGGAATTTTGTAGTATAATATAACTGCGTTTTTCGGAGTTTGCCCGAAAGGGTGAGCTCCGATTTTTGTATTTTTCTGAAAATCCTGTACATAATAAATTAAAAAGATTATTCGGAGGTTTATTATGTTCAGAGGTAAATTGGTTATAGTAGGTGACGGTCTTGTAGGTTCAACGACTGCATATACTGTTATGCTTGGTGGATTGTTTAATGAAATAGCACTTATTGATATTGATCGTAAAAAAGCAGAGGGTGATGCAGAGGATATGAACCACGGTGTGTCGTTTGTAAAGCCTGTTACTGTTGTATCGGGGGATTATAGCGTGTGCCGCGGAGCTGATATTGTAGTTCTGACTGCAGGTGTGTCTCAGCGTCCGGGGCAGAACCGCATGGATTTGCTTAAGGGTAATGTGAAGGTTTTTGAAAATGTAATTGAAAATGTAATGAGATATGTCCCCGATGATGTTATTCTTCTTACGGTTTCAAATCCTGTTGATATATTGAATTACGTGACGTACAAATTTTCGGGACTTCCGAAAAATCAGGTCATAGGTTCCGGAACTGTTCTTGATACATCAAGGCTTAAATATATGATAAGCCGACACACGGGAGTGGACGCACGAAACTGTCATACGTATATTATAGGTGAGCATGGTGACAGTGAGGTTGCGGCATGGAGTGTTACGAACATTGCAGGAATGTCTATGGAAGAGTATGCAGCTGAAACAGGAAAGTGCCGTCCGCTTGACCTTGAAAATATGTATCAGAGTGTCAAAAATGCGGCATATGAGATTATTGCCAAAAAAGGTGCTACTTTTTATGCGGTAGCTCTTGCGGTTAATCGTATTGTATCATGTATTGCAGGTGAGGAAAATTCGGTTCTCACAGTATCTTCAATTTTCGAGGGGGAGCATGGAATCAGAGATATTTCGCTTAGTGTTCCTACTCTTGTCGGCGGATACGGAATAGAAAGAAAATTCGAGGTCAGATTTTCAGAATCTGAAATGGAGGGGCTCAGAAAAAGTGCCGGTATTATGAGAGCGGCTCTTGATGAACTCGGAATGTAAAGGTGTAAAATTATGAATGTACTTTTAGTTGCAGTTAATTCAAAATATACGCATACGTCTTTGTCTGTAAGGACTTTGTCGAGAAATGCGTATGATGTTCCTTTTGCGGAATTTACAATAAACGAAAAGATAGATTATATTATATCCGAGGTCTGTAAAAAAGCCCCGGATGTAATATGTTTTTCATGTTATATATGGAATATAGAAGTTATAAAAAAGGTTGCTTCGTCGGTTAAGAAAATAATTCCCTGTTCGAAGATAGTTTTCGGTGGACCGGAGGTCAGCTATACTCCGTCTGAAATTCTTTCAGAATGCGGATTTGCTGACGCTGTTATATGCGGAGAAGGGGAATTTGCTTTTAAAAAGCTTGTTGAAAGTGATTTTTGCTTTGAAGGAATTGACGGTGTTGTATACAGGGACGGTGATAACATAACAGTAAATTCTCCGGCAAAGCTTATTGAAAATCTTGATGAGCTTGTTTTTCCATATACTGAAGAAGATTTAAAAGAAAACGGCGGTAAACTGATATATTACGAAAGCTCACGCGGATGCCCGTATAATTGCAGTTACTGTATATCGTCAACCATACATTCATTAAGGTTTAAAAGTCTTGATAAGGTGAAAGAAGAGCTTGCGATGCTTATAAAGCATAAGCCGAAAACAATAAAGTTTGTTGACAGAACATTTAATGCTGATAATAAACGCACATGCGAGCTTGTCAGATTTATGACAGAACAGGGAATGGGTGTTGTCTTTCATTTTGAAATTGCGGCACATACTCTTTCCGATGAATTTATTGAGCTTATAAGAAATGCTCCTGAAGGTATGTTCAGACTTGAAATCGGACTTCAGTCCACAAATCCTGAAACCATAAAGGCTATCAACAGAGTTACCGATTTTGAAAAACTGTCGTTGAATGTAAAAAAACTCGTTGAATGTAAAAAGGCTCATATACATCTTGACCTTATTGCAGGACTGCCTTATGAAAATATGGAATCATTTAAAAAATCATTTAATGATGCTATGGGACTCAAACCTGATGTTCTTCAGCTTGGATTTTTGAAAATGCTTAAAGGTACAGAGATAAGAGGCGATAAAGAAAAATATTCATATTCGTTTTCGGATTATCCGCCTTATGAAGTAATATCTAATAATTTCATGAGCTACAGTGATATTTCATTTCTTAAGAAAATAGATGAAACTGTTGATAAAATATATAACAGCGGAGCGTTTTCGAATATGCTTGAATTTCTTGAGACTAAATTCAGAAGCTGTTTTGAAATGTACAGTTATATATCGGAGATATTGGATGAAAACAATTTTTTTGATATAAGCTTGTCGAGAAACAGCGTTTATGAAATATTAGCCGGAGTTCTGTCTTCTGTTGATAAAAGGGCTTTGGATTTACTGAAATATGATTATTTTCTTAACACAAAAAATGCTTCTACTCCTTTGTGGTCTGCACAGAAATACGATGCTCAAATACATAAAAAGAGACTTCAGATTATAGAACTTTACAGAGATTCCCTGTTCGTGAAATTTTCCGGGATGAATATTCATGAAATTCTGAAAAAAGTTCATTTTGAAAGGTTTTCGTATGATGTTACGGGAGATTGTCGGGAGAAAGATGTTATCATAGTTTTTGAAAACAATGGCTCAGTACTCGGAGAGATAAAACATGAATTGTTATAATAATTTTAAAAAAATATTAAAAAGGTTTTATCTTTATTGACAATTAATAAGTTATTTGATACTATTAATATGGAAAATTTTGTTTTATCAGGAGTTGTTTAAAAAATGGATTTTACAGAAAAAACTCTTTCCTCAAGAAAAATATTTGACGGACGTGTAGTTAAATTAAAAATAGATACTGTTGAACTGCCTGATGGGAATGAAGCAGAACGTGAAATTATTGAACATCCCGGCGGTGTATGTGTATTGGCTGTAGATGATGAAAATAATGTTTTAATGGTACGACAGTACCGAAACGGTGCAGAAGATGTTTTGCTTGAGCTTCCGGCGGGAAAACTTGAAGTTGGTGAAGACCACTTTGAGTGCGGAAAACGTGAGCTTGAAGAAGAAACAGGAATGGTTGCAGAACATTATGAATATCTTGGATTTTTTTATCCAACACCTGCATACTGTCAGGAAAGAATACATATGTATTTTGCCTGTGGATTAAATCCGTCATGTCAGAAGCTTGATGAAGGTGAATTTCTGGAAGTTATTAAAATTCCGTACAGTAAGCTTTATGAAATGGCACTAAATAATGAAATATACGACGGAAAAACAGTAATTGCGATACTTAAGGCGAAAAGCTATATAAAAGACAATATATGAAGGGACGCGAAATATGAATAAAATGGATGCTGTTATTAATGGCAGAATGTATACACTTATAACTGATGAAGATAAAGAGTATATGGATAAAGTTATTGCCACCGTGAACGACCATATAGATGAAGTTAAAAAGAAAAGAAGTTCTTTTTACGGAGAAAGAGCTGTTGTTCTTGCTGCACTGAATATATGTGATATGTATTTGAAAGCGGAATCCGGTGGTAAAGTTCTTATGGACAATTTTGAGAAAAAATATGAGGAAATTATATCTGAGAATAAGAAGCTGAACGAAATTATAAATCAATCTGATTATGAAATAGATATTTGCTCATTAAGAGCACAGCTGGAATGTGCACAAAATGAAATTGAATCTTTGAAATCTGAAATAAAAAAAATAAAAAATATAAAAAATACGGAGGAGTAAATAATTGGAACTTCTTTCTCCTGCTGGGTCATACGAAGCTCTTATCGGGGCTGTACAGGGTGGTGCAGATGCAGTATATTTAGGCGGTGAAAAATTCGGAGCACGAAACAGTGCGAAAAATTTTTCTGTTGCTGAAATGAAAAAATGGATTGATTATTGTCATTTATACGGTGTAAAAGTTTATATAACTGTCAATACTCTTATAAAAGACAGCGAAATAGCCGAATTAACAGAATATATTAAGGATATTTCTTCCGTTAATGCAGATGCGGTTATTGTACAGGATTTTGCTGTGTATTCTATTATCAAAGAAACTGTCCCGGAACTGGAGGTACATGCGAGCACTCAGATGACTGCAACTTCAATTGATGATGTTGATTTTTTATACAATCTTGGATTTTCACGTGTTGTTCTGGCTCGAGAACTTTCGAAGGAAGATATTAAATATATTTCCGATAATTCAACTTGTGAGCTTGAAGTTTTTGTTCACGGAGCTTTGTGTATGTGTTATTCCGGTCAATGTCTTTTAAGCAGTATAATAGGCGGAAGAAGCGGTAATCGAGGGAGATGCGCACAGCCGTGCAGATTGGCATATACATTAGTTGGAGACGGAGAAGAAAAAAGCGGTTATATATTAAGTCCGAAGGATTTGTGCCTTGTATCAAAAGTAGACGACCTGAAAAACGCGGGTGTAGATTCTTTGAAAATAGAAGGAAGACTGAAACGTCCTGAATATGTTGCCTGTGTTACTTCAATTTACAGAAAGTATATTGACAGCCGATGCAAAAATGTAAATAAAGCCGATATGGATGAGCTGAAAAGTGCATTCGGGCGTGGATTTACATACGGTAAATTCGGCGGTGACGACGGTGCTGTTATGATGAGCTTGAAAAATCCGTCAAATGCAGCTGATAACGTTTTTTCACAGAACGTCAGAAATATGTGTAATGAAAATTCATGTGTAAGGAAGGTTCCTGTCACGTTGTTTGCTTCAATGATGAAGGATGAATATTTTACTGTGTATGCTTCTGACGGAGAAAATTCAGTGTTTACCAAAAGCGAACGAAAGCCGGAAAAGGCTTTGAAAGTTGCAACTGACAGAAAACGCATTGAAGAAAATCTTTTGAAATTGGGAAATACACCTTTTGAATGTACAGAAATTTTTGTTGAAATGGATGAGGGACTTTCATTACCTGTATCCGAAATCAATGCAGTAAGAAGAAATGTTTGTAAGCTTCTTTCGGAAGAAAGAATAAAACGTCAAAAAAGAGATGTTCACGAATATACATTTAACAGAAATAATATAAGTCATAACCGTGAGCTGTTTATATCGTGCAGTGTTTCTACAAAGGAACAATTAAAAGTTGCTGAAAAATTTAAAATAAAACGTATATATGCACCTGAGAAGCTATGCACCGGTGACATGATTGTAAAATGCAGTGAGTTGACAAAATATGATAAATCATCGGGAGACAGACTGTACGTATCCTCGGTAGGTGAAATAAATAAGCATTTGAAAAAGGAACTTCACGGTTCCGGAAGGCTGAATATTACAAATTCAATCAGCGGTGATTTCTACAGCAGGTATTTGAAAAGCGCAATTTTGTCACACGAGCTTACGGTTAAGGAAATTTCGGAAATATGTAAGAATGTTGATATGGAGCTCGGTGTGACGGCATATGGATATCTCGAACTTATGATTTGTGAAAATTGTCCGATAAAGGCGATGGGAAAATGCCAGAAGCATCGTCCTGTTTATAAATTGAAAGACCGTATGAATGAAAGCTTTCCGCTTGTTTGTACAGAATCCTGTCAACTTAAAGTGCTTAATTCAAAGCCTTTATTCATGGCGGATAAACTGGAAGATTTGAGAAATATAGGTTTATCATTTATTAATCTTGATTTTACTATCGAGAATGCTGATGAAACCGAAAAAATAATAAAATTATATATGGATGCTCTCTCAGGGAAAAGTGTTTCAGCAAGGACTGAAAATACGTTTACAAGAGGACACTTTTACAGAGGCATCAAATGAGGTATTAACGAAAAAAATCACGTTGCTATTTGTG
>JAZULT010000045.1:0-16497 GCA_045603225.1 Clostridia bacterium
TTTCCATCATATCCAGCTGTATTACATCCTGCAAATTTTATATTTGCATTTGCATTAAAATTTATATAGCTCCAGTCCGTTTCAGAGGTTATAAATCTTTCTTCAAAAGATAATTCTTTTCTTTCCTCCCAAAATACTAATAATGCATTAGGCTGACTATGTCCAAAGAAAACAAAAGCATCTATTCCATTAAATTCATTTGAATAATATGCAACATCATTCATAATCATATCTAATGGTTTTTCGTAATCAATGTAATCGCGTGCATCTAATAAGACAAAACTATCTGCATGATTGTCTGACATGAAAGTGTTTGCATCATCCATAAAAACTGATCCTTTATTTGTTTCTAATCCTACCATGATTATTATATTTCTAAATCCATTATAATCAATAAACATAACCGGATTATTCTCACAATAAGCATACCAGTTAAGACCATCCTTTATAGGATCTTCGGTTATAAATCTGCCATTTGACGGATCGTAGTATCTATTTCTGAGATAAATATTCTGCGTTTCGCTGTCAAAATATTCACCACAATATCTGAACGGATTGGTATCATTTGCATTAGCTGTCAGATGATTTCCGAATGCATCATACAGGTAATTTGAAACTGCTGTTCCGTCCAGCGAATACACTCCTGTCACATCGCCGTGACCGTTTTTGGAATAGTAATGTACATTGCTTCCGGTTTTTGCTGTTTCAATTCCTGTAACTCCGTAGCTGTACAGTGACGTTATTCCGTCATTGTCCGTTTCGGCAACCATATTTCCATTACTCCACACATATCCGGTTGTTGCATCATATACAGTTTTCGACTTTCGCATATTATCAGCATAATATGTATAAGCTGACGATTTATCAGGTTCGGTTACTGATACGAGTCTGTTCAGCTCATCATAAGCATATGACTTAAAATTAGCAGAGTCTGTCAGTTCAAATCCCGGTTCATACTCAGCATCGTCTGTATTCTGCCATTCAATTTCCAAAGTCTGATTTCCGTTATTGTCATAGCTGTAGCGCATACCGATATTTGTTTCATCGTCATAATATGCAAGCAGTCTGTTATTGTTGTCATATTCGTAATTCGTCTGAACCTCTCCGGTAAGCATTGAGATTCTGTTTCCTCGGCTGTCGTATGTATAATCATATGATGTTGTAACATCATTCTGCGTAATTGTTTCATTCGTAAGCTGACCTATTTTATCATAGGTATACGCCTTTGTAATCCCATTACCGTTTTCGGAATATCTGTTCCCGTCATAACTGTAATCATACGTATAGCTTTCATAAGGCACTGAATCATATTTATTTGAAAGTCCTGTAAGATTGCCGTCTTTGTCATAAGAATATGACGTTGAAAACGTACCGCTTGTCTTACTTGTAAGATTTCCGGTTGCATCATATCCGTACGATGTAATTATATCACCGTCAGTAATATTTGTCAAGCGATTGAGTGCATCATATGTATATTGACAGTTGGGGACGTCAGTCCCCGTTTTGTCACCTATTGTAATTTACTGCTCTCTGCAAAAGAACGACAGTTTCTGCTCTTGTAAGCTCCTTATCAGGGAACAGTTTTCCGTCAGAACCTACAATAATTCCTTTTTCGATTGCACCGGCAATATATTTTTTGTTTTCATCACGAATATTATCGCAATCGGTAAAGCTTTCAGAAATAACATTTTCATCAGAAGTCGAGACATCAATTCCAATCGCCTTTACAACAGATACTATAATATCTTCACGCACAGCAGGGGAAGCCTCTGTGTTATCAGGATTATAATCAAATAATCTGTCCAGCAAAAGTCCGAAATGCTCATAAGTTATTGAATCCTCTGCTCCGAAACATCCATTTCCGTAGCCGTTTATAATTCCCTGCTTTGAAAATTCATTTATTTCAGAATATGCATAATGATTTGCCGGAACATCAAAGAAGATGATTTCATCAGTTTTTAAGGTAATTTCCTTGCCTTCTTCATTCTCTTTTTTTACAGGCTTCGGTTCAATGTCAGGCTCTTCATCTTCATCATCTTCCTCTTCTTTTTTTCGACTATCAGACATATCCGTATTTTTCTCTTTTTCTTCCTGTTCTTTTATTATCTCTTCTCTTTCCTCATCTGTCAACATATGTTCCTCACCATTTTCATCAACATAAACGGACTGTTCAGAACCATCGACTATTGTTTCATAAATACCTTCTTTTTTTCTTTGTTCGAGATAATATTCCTTTTTCTTTTCATTTTCAGCAATATATATTTCCCTGTATTCCTCTTCTGTAAAAGCTTTTCCAATTTTCAATTTCGTTTCATCCTTCAAAAAGTCAAACGGATTCCCTTTTCCCTCTAAAATTGAAATCGGTATAATATAATTTTGGGTATCATATTTACAATAATATGAAAATACATGACGACTTTCATCATGCAATATTGTTATTTGTTCAGGTACAGGAAGATTATTTTCCGCTATAACTGCATATGCCGACTCTTTTGTAACATCCTTTATAAATCTTATCCATGAAAAATTTAAGATAGACTCTATATATTCCATATGTTTGTTATTTGTGAAACAAGCAAAATATTTATCTTCCGAGTTTAGCACCGGCAATACAAAGTATTTGTATCCTTCATTAATCGAAAATTCATCCATCTGTCTGACATGGTAATCTTCTGTTATATCAATAACAAAAATATTTTCTGTATCAATTAATTCTTCTCCGACATCATCAAGCGCAATCTTAATATATTCCTCATACTGACTACAGGCATTAGAAAACGGATCTGAAGAATCCTGTGCTGATACACTCGATGAAGCAATAATTAATAATGCTGTTAATATTGATAAAATTTTTTTCATATAAAACACTTCCTTTCAATTAAATGATACGAGTGATTTGCGAAACGTCTAATATGTTTCACAAATCGCTTTTACTGTTTGCAAAAAGGACAAGGCGGAAAATATTTACTTTTCCGCCATAAATCGTGGTTAATTATATTGAAATATGTAGGAATTCAAGGTTTTTGATTTTGTCCCTTTTGCACGAGTGCTTTTGATGAAACAATTAATAATACAATTCACCGCTGTATTTTGTAATTGTTTCAATCAAATTCCAGCTGCTGTCATAAGCCTTATAAGAAATTTTCAAACGATAGTTATACCCCGACAAAGGCTTATATGTTTCGTCAACCACTGAAATCGCGTTGCCTCTACTGCTCCATGTTTTAACCGTTGTCCATCCACCGTTATAACGCTGTAAGCAATCTTTTAATCATCTTCATCATTATCCCCCCTTTCTGTAGTGTTCTACATATATTAGTCAAAAAAGTGGGAAAATGGGACAAAAATATGAAAAAAATTTTTTTAAAAATTTAATTTAGTAAGTTTTCACCAATTCTCATCAATTCATTTTGTGAAATATTTCCTATAACACTATACGCAAATTCATCATCACACCAGATTAAAGAATTTACATTTTTCGCTTCTACATAGATAGCCTTGTAACCATTAATTGTAATTTCCTTTGCCGTTCCGCCTTCGGTATCAACACTGGAAGTTACATTTAAATTCTTTTTTGAAAACTGAAAAAATTCTTCTCCATTTTCAAAATGAATAGTAACACCCCTGCTTGATTCGACAGCTTCAACAGCTTTAAATCCCATAGGTATATATTTCAAAATAACACTATCGTCCGAATAAGACATCCCTTTATCGGGCCGGAAATTATAATCTGTATTAGGTCTGTCCTTCTCGAACACAAAATTTACAACATGCGAAATCCATCCTCTGCTTTCAGGAACGGTAGTAAAAATAACTCCTGCCGAGATTATAATGATTAAAGATGCAACCTTTGAGATTTCAGAGAATTTTTGAATTCTCTCTCTTCGTTTTTCTTTCCTGAATATTTTTTTCACCATTGCTTCGTGACGTGCTGAAAAAACAATATCTTCATCAGGGTCTTCAAACTTTAAGCCTTCTTCTGAATCCAGCTCCGAGGCTGCACGTGAAATCATTTTATCTATAAGTTCATCCATAAAATCATTCTGCTTACTCATTTGACAACCCCTCCTTTTTCAGAATTTCAGACATCATATTTTTTGCTCTCTGCAATCTTTTTCTGACCGTATCAACTTTCAGTCCCGTCAACTCAGAAATTTCCTTTGCAGACATATTATCAGTATATCGGAACATAATCAAATCCTTATATTCCGGCTTCATCTTATCAAGTGCATCCTTAAGCCTCAGATAACCTTCTTTATCTATTACGATATCCTCCGGATTTACATAACTTGCGTTATAGTCATATAATTCATCCATATTCTCAAATGAAATCTCAGGATTTTTCTTCATTTTCAACGCAATATTGCGACATACTCTGACCATATAATTACGCATATGTATTTCATCTTTATTTTCCATTTTATTCTTGTGCTTTACAATAACCGATATAGTTTCGGCAACAGCATCTTCCGAAAGCCCCGCATCTTCAAGAATTTCATATGCTTTAACATATAGCAGTTTTCTGTATCGCAGATATATAACATCAATTTTCAGCTTTTGTAAATTATTATATACAACTGTCAAAATCATTATAATGACTACCTCCGTTGTCCTTCTATGTCTGTATTTTTCACCACGTTCAGAAAAAGTGACAGTTGAGAACGTCATACTGTCTGACGTTCCTCTGTCACAATGGTTTTGTTACATCGTTCCGCCATAAAGCTGATTTTAAATACTTTTTATTTCAGGTCTTCCGATGTAATTAAGATTATATTTTTTTACAAGTTCTTTTGCTTTTAAAATCGATTTTCCATCATATGCCGCTTCTGTACTATGTGCATCGAATCCGAACGTAACCGGTGATTTTTCCTCTCCGGCAATTTCAAGAAACACATCATTCGGGTAATTACGGTCTCCGCGTATACCCAAAAAGTTAATTTCAAGAGGAACGTCATATTCCCTTGAAGCAACGCAAATTTTACGCATTTCACTACGATAAGCTTCCAAATCTTCACCTGTGTAATTAAAAATATCAGGATGTGCAACATACGTAAAAACACCTGTTTTTATGGCATCAACAACATACGATACATACAATTTAAGCTCTTCGGTTTTATCATTTTCCCAAATACTTGGGAATCCGTCAGGATGCTCATTATAAAGATAATGTTCACCGAGAATCAGATATTCCGCACCAAGCTTTCTCACAAAATCAAGCATTTCATCAAAATAATCCGGATAGTATTCCATTTCAAAGCCTATTTTAATATCAATCTTATCTGCATATTTTTCTTTAAGCTGTCTGAGCTCAGAAATGTAATCCTCCGCTTCCGAAACAGGAACTCTGTGTCCCGACTCATAACCGTCAGGGAACACAAACGGAGCATGGTCTGAAAAGCCCATGTATTTTATTCCGTTTTCCATAGCTCTTAATATGTATTCCTCCGGAGTACCCGAAGCGTGTTGGCATCTCGGTGTATGTGTATGATAATTGTAGTCCATTGTTCTCACCCTGTTATTCCGAAATAGTTGTCTTTCCTCTTTCAAGAGATACTACACCTGTGCGGCATATCTCCAGAATCGAATATTCACGCATAAGCGCTATAAAAGCGTCAATTCTCTTGCTGTTACCTGCGATACGCATAATAAGAGAATCCTTTGTGTAGTCAACAGTATCAGCCTTGAAAGCCGCAGCAGCAGCACGAATATCCTCACGTGTTTCAGGCTCATTTTTCATTTTAATAAGCATAAGCTCGCAGTTTACGGAATCATCAGAATCAAGCTCCTTTACATTGCATACATCAGGAAGCTTATAAAGCTGATTTATAATCTGATGATTAAGCTCCGGCTCGCCGTCATATGTAACAGTAATACGTGAATATTCCTCAGACTCAGTTTCACTAACCGTAAGAGAATTAATATTAAATTGTCTGCGTCTGAACATACTCGTAACACGATTAAGTACACCCGACTGATTGCGTACAAGAACAGCTATTGTATATTTAGTCATATATATCATTCCTTCTTCATTATAATTTCATCAACACTTCCGCCTGCCGGAAGCATCGGAAGCACAAGTTCATCTTTATCGACAATGCAGTCTATTACAAAAGTACCGTTTACCGAAAATGCCTTTTTAAGTGCAATTTCAAGTTCTTCAATACTACGGACTCTCACCCCGTCAGCACCGAATGCCTTTGCAACCGCAATAAAATCTGTTTCTCTGTCAAGCACAGTATTTGAGTAATGCCTATCAAAAAACATAGTCTGCCACTGTCTTACCATCCCGAGAACTCCGTTATTCATGATAAGGATTACAATCGGGACTTTATTTGTAACCGCTGTTGCAAGCTCATTAAGACTCATTCCAAAGCTACCGTCCCCGGTTACAAGAACCGATTTCTCGCCTGTTCCCATTTGAGCACCTATCGCTGCTCCGAGCCCGAATCCCATTGTACCGAGTCCGCCGCTTGTCACAAATCTCCTTGTTTTCGAGAATTTTACAGTCTGAGCTGTCCACATCTGATGCTGTCCGACATCGGTTACTACCGGTGTGTTTTCGTTTATGAATCCGTTAAGCATGTTTAAAATATTAAACGGTGTCATTCCAGGTCTTGTATCTGCATGAGCTTCCTCGAATGCACGAAAGCTTTCAATTTTCTTTTTCCATACAGGGCGTTCCTTTTTAGAAAGCTTTGAGATAATATTCCTGAGTGTAAGCTTTATATCTCCTCTCAGGCAATGAGTTTCATAAATATTTTTGAAAAACTCAGCATTATCAACATCTATATGAATTATCTCTGTTTTTTCCGCGAATTTATGTGTGTCGCCTGTAGCTCTATCACTGAACCGCACACCAAGCGCAATTATCAAATCTGCTTCGTGCATGGCCTTTGACGATGCATAATGTCCATGCATGCCCTGCATTCCGAGGAATCCCGGATATTCTGACGGTATAGCCGATATACCCATCAGCGAACACCCGATAGGAGCATCAATAAGCTCTGAAAGCTCAATAATCTCTTTTTCTGCGCCCGAAATCACAGCACCTCCGCCATAATAAATATAAGGACGTTTTGAACGTTTTATGGATTTTACAGCTTCCGAGACATCATCGCAGACAACCTTCTCATCCGCACACACAGGCTCTTGCGGTTCGTATTCGCAAGTCGCAATCTGTACATCCTTTGGCACATCAATCAGTACCGGTCCCGGTCTGCCTGATTTTGCAATTCTGAACGCTTCACGAATTGTATCAGCAAGCTTATCCACCGAACCGACTATATAATTATGCTTAGTTATAGGCAAGGTTATTCCCGTTATATCTATTTCCTGAAAACTGTCCGTTCCAAGCTGATATGACGGTACATTCCCGCAAATAGCAACAAGCGGAACTGAGTCGAGATGAGCCGTTGCAATGCCTGTTACAAGATTAGTCGCTCCCGGCCCTGATGTTGCCATAACAACACCAACTCTTCCCGTAGTACGCGCATACCCGTCAGCCGCATGCACAGCACCCTGCTCATGAGCCGTAAGAATGTGAGTTATTTCATCACTATATTTATAAAGAGAGTCATATACATCGATAATCTGACCTCCGGGATATCCGAAAACAAGATTCGCGCCTTGCTCTATTAATGTTTTTACGATTATATCCGCACCTGTTAATAACATATTACTCCTCCAAATCAAAAAAGAAGATATCACAAAGTAATACCTTCATTTTATCACATATTGGAAATTTAATCAATACTTTTCGGCAAATTTATTTATTTACTGCAACCGAAAGCATTTTTTTACTTATCAGACTGTCATAAAATTCAACAGGTACACCTGATACCGGGGCTAATGTACTGAAACGAAATTCGGTTTCACATCTTCCGTCAAAAAGAATATTTTGGAGCATGGTTTTTCCATTATCGAAAGCTGTAACACGCACACTGTACGCAGGCAAATTCCTTACATTTCTTATAATAACAGTTCCACTGTTTTTATTATACGAAACATTCAATTAATTATTATCATTAAGTTATTTAAATTCCTCTTCATCGATAGGTGTTTCAGAAAAATTTCCATCATATATAGGCTTTAGCGTATATTCCCACTTATAATTTTTAAAATCATGCAATTCGTCATCCTTAGCATATGTAGTCTCCGGACCAAAAAGATGCTCTGTACCATACCACTCATCACCATATGAAAAATATACATAGTAATGACCGGCAGGAACAGGAACAGTCACAGAACTACCTGCCCTTACAAAAAACGAAAATACATCTATGCCCGATGAGCCTTTTAACTTTATGTAACATGACCGTTCTGTACTACTTATTATACTGAGTTCAGAAGATTTATACAGATCACTTCCGATAAAAACCTGTCCATTTTCCGGAATAGCAAGTGGTTCCATAGTACTACAAATTTTGCATACACGCGGTTCGGTTTCAGTTCCATCAGACCACGTATGCTCTATAGGTTCTCCTTCGGTTTTACCACACTCGATGCAATGTTTTGGTTCTTGACAAGACGCTTCAATCCAATTATGCCCACGTGGTGTTCCTTCTGTTTCGCCACATTCTATACAAGTTTTAGGACTAAAGCACGATGCATCCTCCCATTTATGTTGGTGAGCGCATTGAGAAAGCACAAACACAAAAAAGGCAAGACAGATAAAAGCAAATAATATTCTTTTTTTCAAATAACATCACCTCAAGTAAAAATCTATATTTTTCTTACTATACTATATGATACCATAAATAATCAAACATTTCAAGTGTTTTCGAAACAATAATTCATTCAAACAGAGATGCTGTATTAATCAGCACCCCTTCTACTTTGGTTATTCTGTCAAGTCACAAAAAATACTAATCTAAATCCATTTTTAAGTCTTTGAACGGTCTGTGCTAAAGGCAACAGCACTATCTTTATAATTTTCATACTCACACCTGAGTTCCGCCTCACTCTCATATGATGCCTTCACAATATACGATGTTGTAACTGCCACTACAATAATCATCAGGATTATTGATGCAATAAGCACTGCTACCAAAGCCTTACTCGTTTTTTCTTCTTCCGGATAAGGAGGATATGGTACAGGTCTTGGCGGAGATACGGGTCTTGGTGAATTATCCGGCCACGGCGGGGTCGGTCCGGGTGATATATTCTCCTCGACAGACGGTCCGGGAAAAATCCTCACAGGAGAGGACGCTTCTGATTTATGCGTTCCACAAATCACACACACGTCAGTATTATTTGTAGTTTCACAAATCGGACAATTCCACATTTCTGATCCTATATTCACTCCGCAGATTCTGCAACACTTTACACCGTCACCATTTTCAGCACCGCATTTACTGCATTTCATATTAATTTCGCCTTTCTTTACACAATATTTCTATAATTAAAATCAGAAGTTCAATTCTATATTTATCGGTGGAATAATACCCATTTCAACAGCAAGAAGCCATCCGGCAACAATCACAACAATAGCTGCAACTGCGACTAATGGCTTTTTATTCTTCTTTTTTTCAGGGTTATCCGCAGTAACTGCTGTTACTGACTCTTCCGTTTTATGAATAGATTCTTCCTTTTCTGTCTCAGGCATTTCAACAGGTTTCGACAAGCCGCATACTATGCATACTTCACCTGTATTCAACGTCTCGCACCCGGCGCATTTCCATGCTCCGGGTACATCCTTTGCCCCACAACTGTTACAGAACTGTGCTCCGGCATCCATATAAGCTCCACACACTTTACATTTCATATCTAAATTAATTCTCCTCAACAAAAAGATTTACAATATCTTTAATTTCATTTTTTCCGGAGGATACAACCCATTCGTCATCTTTTTTTAACACAGTGATTCGGATTGTTTTCTCACTGCCATCAGGTTTCTCGCCATCCTTTATAACATCAACAGCTTTACTCAAATCATCCTCTGCTTCTTCCAATGCAGTATTTACACGTTCTTTGACCGTTTTGTAAGCGTTAAGTTCATTATATGTTATAGAATAGATATATTCCCGATTAGCTTCTTTTTCTGAGGAAATCTTATATTCAAACTCCAACGCATCAATATATACGTCTACCGCCTCCTCAACAACCTTTTTAAGCTTATCTTTATCGCTTATATCTTTCGTCTCTGCTATTGAATCAACAATTATATCAGCAAACTCGTCCTTGCTTCCAAACTTCACCTTCTTGAATATATTTTCGTCAAGGCTGTCCATAGCTGATTCAAATTCCAGATCTTCAACATCTCCTATGAATACTTTAACAACATTTTCACAATCTTCCGGAGCTTTTACATCACCGGCTGATTTTTTGTCAGATTTTGAAGGTTCTTCTTCCTTGGGAGGCTTTTTATCTCCTTTGTCGTTTTCTTTATCTTTTTCTTCTTTTGTTTCTTCGTCTTTATTTTCTTCACCTTGTTCCTGAGATTCTACAGATGTTTCTGTTTTTTCGGTTAACTTATCAAAAAGTCCGAAATTATATACTGCAAAAACTCCACCCCCAAGGAAAATTGCAACAATCAACAGAATAATAATAACTTTACCTTTTCCCTTTTTCTTTTTCTTTTTATGTTTATATTTAGGATAGGATTCTTCTCCCGGATTATATGCAGGTCCCGGATTAGTATATTCACCTTCTGCATACGCCCCCGCGGGGTTCGTAATACCTGCTGTATCATTATATCCATCAGCATTAGGTACAGGTGCTGCCACTGGTGCTGCTACAGGCTCAGGTACAGGCGCTGCCACTGGTGCCGCTACCGGTTCAGGTACAGGCGCTGCCACTGGTGCCGCGACAGGCTCAGGTACAGGCGCTGCCACTGGTGCCGTTGCCGGTTCAGGTGCCGATGCTGTCTCTCCTTCTTCAAATTCATCAGCTCTCTTAAAAAACGATGAGGGTTCCGGCGTCGGAGAAGGCGCACCGGATACAGCAGAAGTCTTAATCACAGGAGTTCCAACAGGTGCTCCAACAGGTCGTTCAGACGGAACTGCATTACTAACAGGTGCAAATTCCTCTGCGAGACTTGCTCCGCATTTTTCACAGAATTTTGAACCATCTGTGACGTTCGCACCGCATACTTTACAATACATAAAATCACTCCTTACATTTATGCAGATTTTTCATTTCCACATACAACACATATACTTCCATCGTTCATTGTTTCACAAACTACACATTTCCATTTTTCAGAAATCTCAACATGCTTCAAATTCCCGGTATCATCAGTTTCACCGATAACCTTAGAACTGCCACCCATATTAATTTTTAGAACAGGCTTTTCTTTTGTATCTTTTTTTTGCTCCCCGAATTCCCCATGTTCTTTTTTTTCTTCGTCAAAAAAAGCTTCCATCTCTTTTTTTCTTGCAATATTTCTTCGCCATGCAAATACTAATAAGAACATAATACCAATAATAAACAGGAATATTATGGCAGAATAATCAAGCTTGACCATTGTTCACAAAGTACCTTTCGTATTTTATCAATCCAAATCACCGGCAATCTGCCATGGACCTCCGGACACTACAGTCCCCCCACTATTTATTCTATCACCGGTAGTTTCACCAATATGTCTGTCCGAGGTATCTATAGCATTGAACATATCAAAAACCTCTTCAATAGAAGGTCTGAACGCAGGTTCCACGTTAAGCATTTTGCTTATAATCGTTCTGACCGAATCAGGAATGAACCTATTAAGTTCAACACCATCACCGTCAAGCACGGCTTCAAAAATGTAGTCATACTTAGAACTATCGAATTTCGGAAGTTCTCCGCAAAAATACTGATGGAATATAATACCAAGCGCAAATATATCAATTTTCCTGGTCAACTCTCCTTCTTCCTCTGCAATAAACAGAAATGATTCCGGAGCAAAATAAACCATATCGCCCTGAAGATCTTCATCGGTCGGCGGATTACTTTCAAGAAAGCTACTGTCGAAATCTATAATTTTCGCAGTATACATACCACTTTTTGTTTCCTTGAACAAGATGTTTGTAGGCTTCAAGTCACCGTGAATAATTCCATGCTGATGAAGAGATTTCATACAATGTGCAATTACCTTTGCAATAGTAACTTTTTGCTTAAAATTAAGACGCGATATCTGGTCAGGCTCCATTTTTGCCGCATCCACTTTTTCAGTAACAATATAAAATCTGCTTTCCCATCTAAAAAAATCTGCAATAACTACAACATTACCTGTTGAACATTTGTTAAGTACATTATAAAATGCCAGCTTTTCACTTTGGAACTGATCGCATATCTGTCTTTTTTTCAGAATAAGTTCCTTGGATAATACTGTTCCGTCAAGAGGATAAACAGGCGACAAAAATTCTTTTATAAAAAAATCTCTGCCGTTTTTCTTTGCAAAACCCCATTTTGCGGTACCTGCATTATCGTTTACTAAATCATCTTTCAAAATGTATCCGTTAATGTTTTGCATTTTTATCCCTTTCTGTAATATGTATCTTTATACTCATTCCATAATTCAACTTTTCCCTCATCGCTTATATTTTCAAGCTTTGAAATATACTTATCATACATGAAATCATATCTTTTTTCAAAAAGTCTTTTAAGTGTTTTAAAATTATTATAACCCTTCACAGCAACGCACATGGTGTAATCATCCCCTGCGTACTCTCTTACTTCTCTCTCGATATTTTTCTTCCACGCTTCCATGTTCGTAGAATTCTGCATCGTCGAAAGAAGCATATATTCAAACTCCATCGGGGTCGAATAATATCCGAAGCATCCGTCTGTCGCAGTAATAAGCACAGCCGGAGATTTATCACCGAACTTCAGCATCCTGTGATTAAGCTTATAATCCCCTGTTGCATTAACCATATTTGAAAGTCTGCTGTCATTTGTAAGATTCGAAAGTGCATCATCATCACCTTCAATGTCGTCAGTTGTTATCTGAGACAACCCTGCAGCATGATTAAGAACATAACCTCTTGAATCTCCTGCCCATATAAAAGCCGTATTAAGATCACCTTCGTACGACATAAGAATAACCGAAGCTGTTGTCGGAAAGCTTTTTGTCAGTGAGCCTTTTATAACGCTGGCTGTAGCTCCGCTCTCCCAGACCTGAAGACCTTCTGTCAGATAAGCCTGCATTTCCTTACTTATAGCACCGATACTGTTACCCGAAAGTCTGACATTGTTATGAGAAAACTGCTTAAACCATTCAATCAGCACTTCCGAAGAAACATGAGAAGCTATATAAGCTCCCGTTTTATTCTGATATGTATCGTATTTTCGTGCACCAATACCGCCGCAGCCGTCAAAAGCCGCAAACACCGCATATCTTTCATTAATCGAGTACGCAAAACTGTCTTCTCCGTTGTTTTCTATCATATCATGATTAATAACGAAAAAACCGTCAAGTATCGAAACCATCGTTTTTTTATTACTACCCAAACAAATCACTCCATTAATTCATCAAATTGAGTTACCTATACAATCTATAATCTGTTTATAATTAAATTCATCAAGTCCTCTTCCGGCTTCTGACGGGAAATGAATAACATTGTCCCATGTGTCGGAAATTGTGCTCCAGTACGGCCCCTCCGGTGCAAAAAGAAGAAGTCTCTTCGCACGCTGGTCAATAAATCCGTTATTCTGAACATCTCCCCACCATCTGGTAAGTTCATCAAATGTAGCAGCCATTTTTCCGGGATAATTTGCAGCGCTTCTGCCAAATCCGAGTTCATGAGTTGTTGCATCTGTCCAGACAACAATTACCTGTCTTCTCTTTGTCCCCTCAGGATTCCATTTTGATTTTATCGCATATCCAAGTGCTTCAAGTCCGTCTTCCGGGTCATCCCCGCCGCCAAAAGCATCTATACTTTTAACACAATTTTCAAAATCAGCAGACTGAGCCGGTAACGAGAAAAAGTCTGTAACCAGCATTGCATCATTTCCGTCAGCAATATAGTCTCTGAATGCAACTATTCTTACTCTGAGGTTATCAATTGTTTTACCTTTCGCCGCCATTGCATTCATAACATCTGAATACAAGTGAATAGCATTATTTTTAACCATATCAATTACGCCGCCCATACTACCGGTTGCGTCAATACAAAATACCATATCTACATTATATGTAAGTTTATAATTACTTGCCATTTTTAAATCTCCAATCTTATTTATTATAAATCTCCGGCTTTCCCAAAGCCTGTCATTCTTCCTCCGGTTTTTGCCGCCGGTCTTCCACCGGAAGGCTCCATATTAATTTTTAATCCTTTTGGAGCCACTCCGGATGTCGATCTTCTTTCACAATCGCAAATTTCACCGCTGCGGAGGGTTCTTCCGCATTTCGTACAACGTTTTACCGCACTGCCTGTTCTAAAATAATTTCTGTATGCTTCGCAGATGCAATCACCGCCGTTTATAGCATTTCCGCAAAATATGCAAAAGTTTTTCATTTTATCTTTCCTCCGTTTATGTACGGCTTACATATCACCGTCAATAAATGTATCTACCACAGGAATCTGTACGTACTTTCCTGAGCCTGCCGCAAAAGCAAACATTATGAGACATATATCTGTTCCGAAATATATAATATCCTTAAACAGAGAAATTATCTCATTGAGTGTGCTAAAGTTATAGTTGACATTAAATATCGACAAGATATCTCCAAGAATAACGAATATATAGTCAAAACAACCTATAAAAGCCAAAACCAGACTTACAATCAGTAAAAATGCTACGGCTTTTGATACAGTTCTCTTCAACCAGTCGTTATCTTCAATAAGAAGAACTACTCCCGCCATTAAAAGTACAGGGAGAATTCCTCCCAATCCGGCAATAAAAGTTAATGCCGCATACGCTTTAGGACTTATACCAAGTTTTGTTTTGTTCATAATCAATTCCTCCAATTTTCTTTTTATAGCATACAGATTAACATATTTTATTACAATATTTCATTTGTAATTTCTTTAACAACGTCTGATGGTTTTTCCTGTTTTTCATCATCCGGCTTCTCATTAATTTCAGATTTGTCATCCTTTTTTTCAGACATTTGCTTTTTATCTTTATCTTTGTCGGACACGTTTCCTTCCGCATCATCAAAATCAGTTTTTGTCACAACCTCACTGACACCGATGTCGGATACATATACATATACTTCCTTTTCACTTTTTTCACTCTTATGGGAAATTTTTACTGTGTAAAACTCATTATTACTAAATTTTTCAACTTTTTCGCCTTTTATATCTGTTTTTGTAGTTATATAATTTTTTTCAAGCAACAGTTCCTGCGATTTACTGAGCCATTTAAAATCACATTCTTCATTAACTATTATGCATTGCATGTCCGCCTTCATCTTCATAATGCGCATCTCAGCATCTTTATACTGTTCTCCGAGTATCCTCTCCGAAGCTGTAAGAACGGCATACATACACTGTTCTTCATCAAAATCTGATGATATCATATACATCGACATTTCCCATACATTCTGTATTTTATCTTTATCAATGCCTGATTCATTCATCTGCTCTGACAAATCAATAAGTTTAGATTTTACTTCATGTTCCGCACCGTTCAGAATCACATCATATGCCTTGTAAATGGCATCATTCTTATCAAGCCCTGTTATTGACAATATGCTGTTATCATCTTTTTTCTCAGTCTCAGCCTTAATCTTTTCCGATTCCCCTTCTGAGATATAAAATACCTTTCCTTTTATATCAGCGGCAATAATAATAGCCGAACCGTCATTCAGACATCTGTAAAATTTATTATTTTCATATGTATTTTCAATAATTTCAGCCTTTTCCGCATCAGACTCTTTCCACTTGAACAGTCCGCCGATATTTTTCACGACATTACGTGCACTTTCCGCATCGGTAACAACAATATCACCTCCAAGACCGTTAACAAAATATTTTTTTTCTTTATTTTCTTCCGTCTTATTATCCGTTACAGCTGTCGGTTTTGCTACCGATTCCGGAGAAGCAGGTTTGTTCAGTTTTGGTTTCAGGAATATAAATGCACCTACCGCAAGTACCGCAACAAGAACACACACACTTACAATATATATACCCTTGCGCAATTTCTTATTTTCCTCAGGCTGAGAGGTATTCACAGAAATCTGTTCTTCAGATTCCGAAAACTCAGATTTAGCATGCAAAGGATTTATTTTTTTATCCATAAACAAAAAATCCTCAAATGCCGTTTTTCTCCCGCATTTCTTACATTTTTTCATATGGTATTCTATTTTAGAATTACATTTTACGCAATACATAGCTTTCTCCTCTGTTCACCGTTATACGACAACCCATTATATCTTAAATTGTACCATATAATCTAAGATATGTCAACATATTTCGATATATTTTTCAAAAAAGGCCATCATTTTATGTAGAATTTTTATCAATTAAATTATACTCCCTTTATAACCATAAAAAATAGGGGGGATAATAAATTATAATTTGTCGGGACAAATTACAATAGTGAAATCCGATTTTTAATCGGGTGAAATTCATC